>NZ_JBIBSG010000001.1:453967-1011727 GCF_043077235.1 Streptomyces sp. NPDC016309
CACCGAGACGGTCACCGAGGCCAAGCCGCGCCGGCGCCGGACGGTCAAGGCCGCGGCCTCCGCCCAGCCCGAGGGCTGACGGACCCCGCGCACACGGCCGACGGCCCCGCTCCCTTTCCGGGTGCGGGGCCGTCGCCGTACCCGCGCCCGGACCCCGGGCCCCGCTAGCCTCGTCCCATGAGCCGCCCTCCCACGTTCACCCCACCCCCTTGTGCCCGCTCCTACGCCCTCCGCACCGCTCGTGGTGACTTCGCCGTCCTGGACGCGGCGCCCGCCGACGGTACGGAGCCGAAAGGGACGGCCCTCCTGCTGCCCGGGTACACCGGGTCGAAGGAGGACTTCATCGCCATGCTCGAACCGCTCGCCGAGGCCGGCTACCGCACCGTCTCCGTGGACGGTCGCGGGCAGTACGAGACCCCCGGGCCGGCTGACCAACAGGCGTACGAGCAGGAGGAGTTGGCCCGTGACGTGCTTGCCCAGGCGGACGCCCTCGGGGTGGGCCGGGTCCATCTCCTCGGCCATTCCCTGGGCGGGCAGATCGCCCGGGCGGCGGTGCTGCTGGACCCGGCGCCGTTCACCACGCTGACGCTGATGTCGTCCGGGCCCGCCCAGGTCGCTCCGGCCCAGCAGGAGAAGATCAAGCTGCTGAGCGACGCGCTGGCGGTGATGACCATGGGCCAGGTGTGGGAGGCGATGCGGGCGCTCGACCCGCCGGAGGACGCCGACGAGGCGGGCGGCAATCGCGAGGACCTGCGGCGGCGCTGGCTGCTGCACAATCCGGCGCAGTTGCTGGCCACCGGGCGCCGGCTGTCGGTGGAGCCGGACCGTGTCGACGAGCTGGCCGCCCTGGAGCCGCCGCTGCCCGTGCACGTGGTCTCGGGCATCCGGGACGACACCTGGCCGGTGGCGCTGCTGGACGCGATGGCGGGCCGGCTGGCCGCCCGGCGTACCCGCGTCGAGGGGACCGAGCACTCACCGAACACGGACCGGCCGCGGGAGACGGCGGCGACGGTCGCCCGGTTCTGGGACGACCACGCCGGTGGTCGGAACCGGGCCTGATCAGAACCGGGACTGAAGGTGCTGCCAGAAGCCGTCGCGCAGCGAGCGCCGCAGCACCGCGTGCCCGCGCAGCGACCGGCTCAGGACGCGTTCCGCCTCCATGAGGAGGTCCTGGTCCACCGGCCCGGGCAGGTACGGGTGCCCGGGCAGCAGCTCGGCCATGGCCGCCCGGCCGCGCTCCCCCAGCCACGCCTCGGCGATCCGGGCGCCCACGAACCGCACCTCGTCCCGTGACGGCGGCGGCTCGCCCTCGCTCTCGTAGGTCGTGACGGGCCGGCGGCTGACGTAGGGGCGGCAGAAGTCGAGGTCCAGGGTGCGGGTGCTGTCGACCTCCCACAGGAGGGGTTCGGCCTGGTTGCGGCCCTCCGCCGCCTCGATGCCCCAGAGGTGGACGCGGGCCCCGTACCCCTGGGCCGCCTCGACCGCCGAGACCAGGTCCTCGTCCCCGCCGATCAGGGCGGCGTCGCTGATCGCGCGGTGACGGGCCAGGGACTCCAGGTCGGAGCGGATGAGGGAGTCGACGCCCTTCTGCTGGTTGTGGGCGTTGAGGTTGCCGAGCCGCACCTTGACGTCCGGGAGTTCGGCGATCGCCTGCTGTTCGGGGGTGTGGATACGGCGGCGTGCGCCGTCGTACCAGTAGACGCGCAGCAGCCGGCTGTCGGCGAAGACGGAGCGGGCCTTGTCGATGAGGGCCTCGATGAGCCCTTCCGCGTCGAGGTCGAAGGAGCGCCGGTCCTCGGTGCCCGCCACCAGCAACCCGGCCGAAGCATGGACGTAACCGGCGTCGACGAAGATGGCGTGTGTCGAGGGAGTCTTGGCGACCTCGGCCAGCATCCGCTGGAGGAGCTCGTTGGTGCGCTCCAGGCGGGTGCCGAGCTCGCTGAGGGTGGGGGTGTCAGGGTGCTGGTTCATACGGTGCCCATTGTCGGGGTCCGGGAGCCCGGTCGCCACCATCCACCCGCGATTACTTAGACGTGCGAAAATTTTCTTTAGCGTAGGGAATGTTTGCCCCCTACAAGCCGTTGGAACGGGTAACGAAACACAGTTCTCCACCAGGAGGATCAACTCGGACGAAGGGAGAAGCCCCATGCGCTTCGAAATCCTGCGACTCGACGACGTCGACGGCACGCCCGTGGACACCACCGTCGTGGACGCCGCCTCCGTCAACCGGATCGTGCAGCATGCCGCCTCGATCGGCCAGCGCATCTGGATCCGCCCGACCGGTGCCCCGGCCTCGTAACCCGTACATGCCACCGCGCCCCCGCGCGGACTCCGGCGCTCGATGTGAGCCGGAATCCGTACGGGGGCGCAGTGCTGTGCGGGGGCGGGTGGCCGGTGGCGGGCGGCCGGGTCAGGAGCCCTGGATGACCTGGGTGACGCCGTTGATGATCTGCTGCACCGCGATGGCCGACAGCATCATCCCGGCGAGCCGGGTCACCAGCACGACCCCGCCGTCCTTGATGACCCGGATGATCAGCAGCGAGTAGCGCATGGTCAGCCAGAGGACCACGTGCATGGCGGCGATGGCCGCCCACACCGAGACCTGGCCGCGCACGCCGTCCGCGTGCTGGACGGCGAGGATCACGGACACGATGGCACCGGGTCCCGCCAGCAGCGGCATGCCGAGCGGAACGAGGGCGACGTTGACGTCCTTGGTCTGCTTGGGCTCGTCGGTCTTGCCGGTCAGCAGGTCGAGCGCGATCAGCAGCAGGAGCAGCCCGCCGGCGATCATCAGCGCGGGCACGGAGACGTGCAGGTAGTCCAGGATCTGCTGGCCCAGGATGCCGAAGACGGTGATGACGCCGAAGGCGACGGCGACGGCCTGCCAGGCCATCCGGCGCTGCACCTTGGTGGCGCGCCCCGAGGTCAGGGCGAGAAAGATCGGGGTGATCCCGGGGGGATCCATGATGACGAAGAGGGTGAGGAACAGGGAGCCGAAGACGGCGACGTCGAACACGGTGAGGCCTTGCGAGAGAGGGTCGTACGGAAGTGAGGAGGGGCGGGGCGGGGCGGCGTCCGCCCCGGCGAGCCGCGCCCGAGGGAGCCGCGGCCCACGGGGCGGCGGCAGCAGCACGGGGTGCGGGACGGCTAGGCCCGGGAGGGTCCCCCGGTGCCCGGGACGGGGAACGCGCCGGTCGCGCGGCGCGTGATCTCGCCGTAGATCTCGGGGTCGGTGGTGTGGTCGCCGAGCCCGCAGGTCTTGCGGGTGCCGTGGTAGTCGCTGGAACCGGTGGTGAGCAGCCCGAGGTCGGCGGCGAGTCCGCGCAGCCGGGCGCGGGTCGGCCCGTCGTGGTCCATGTGGTCGGTCTCGATGCCGTCGAGGCCGTACGCGGCGAGTTCGGCGATGACGGACTCGGGCACCGTGCGGCCCCGCTTGGTGGCACCGGGGTGGGCGAAGACCGTGACGCCGCCGGCCGCCTTGACCAGACGGATCGCGGTGAACGGGTCGAGCTCGTGCTTGTCGACGTACGCCCGGCCGCCGTCGGCGAGCCACTGGGGCGTGAAGGCGTCGGAGACGGTGGGGACGACGCCGAGTTCGACGAGAGCCTCGGCGATGTGCGGCCGGCCCACGGAGCCGTCGCCGGCGATGGCGGCGACCCGCTCCCAGCGGACGGGGACGCCCAGCTCCTG
The DNA here is from genome assembly GCF_043077235.1 of Streptomyces sp. NPDC016309. Lineage (NCBI taxonomy): Bacteria > Bacillati > Actinomycetota > Actinomycetes > Kitasatosporales > Streptomycetaceae > Streptomyces > Streptomyces sp. NPDC016309. The sequence goes on from NZ_JBIBSG010000001.1 coordinate 457,658, forward strand.
GAGCTTGCCGACCATGGCCCGGGCGCGCGGGACGCGGTCGTCCCGGACCAGTTCCCGCTCGGCGAGCAGCTCGGGCTCGTCCGGGTCGAAGAGGTAGGCCAGCATGTGCATGCCGATGCCGTCGATCCGGCAGGACAGCTCGGCGCCGGTGACCAGGGTGAGGCCCTCGGGGAGGGCGGCGACCGCCTCGGCGTGGCCGCGGGTGGTGTCGTGGTCGGTCAGCGCGACGACGTCGAGTCCCGCCGCGGCGGCGTTGGCCACGAGCTCGGCGGGGGTGTCCGTACCGTCGGAAGCCGTGGAGTGGGTGTGCAGGTCGATGCGCACGACGCGGACTCCGGGGCTCGGGACGGACAGGGGACACCCAAGGATAACGGCCCCGGCCGCACCCCCCGGCCCCGTCAGTCCAGCAGCCTGGGGCTGAGCGCTCCGCACGGGAGCAGTTCCACCTCGGACCCGGCCTCGCGGAGGTCGGTCAGCACCAGCTCGTCGTACATCAGCAGGCCGGACTTCTCGGGCCAGACGATCGCCCAGAGCCACAGACCCCGCGCCTCACCGGCGAACACGGCCCGGTCCTCGGGGGCGTCGCTGACGTGCCAGAGCGGGGTGGGGCGGCCGGCGGCGAGCACCTTGGCCTGCGGGCGGGTGCCGGTGCACATATGGGGGCCCGGGTCGGGGCCGTCGAGCCCGGCGTACCGCGCCCCGAGTCCGACGCCCAGTTCCTCGGCGACCAGCAGCAGCTCGCCCACGCCGCCGAGCGGCCCGGGGCCGGAGCAGGCGACGACGGTGGCGCGGCCGCCGCTGCGGTCGTCCCCCGCGTACGCGACGCCGGTGAACAGCCAGCCCACCGGGAGCGGCCAGGGCATCCACACGGGCACCAGCGACCGGTGCGTCACCACGCCGAGCGCTTCGACGCTGGGCGGGATCACGGGCTGCAGCGGGTGCACGGCGCCGTGCAGGTCGCACTGCCAGGCGTCGGAAAAGAGACCGGGCGCCCGGACCCGACCACCGCACTTCGGGCAACTGGGTTCGCCCCTCATAGGGTTCAACGGTCCTCCCCGCCCGTCGCCCCGTCAAGGACGATCACCCGTCCGGTGTGCCGCCGACACCCACCAATATGGATGTAGATCACATTTATTAGCTCGTCCCGCTCACTGTGTGCATGGAGCACCCAGTGAGCCGGCCGGGCCGGCTCAGCCGAGGGGCACGGGCCCGCGCAGCGGATCGCGCAGGTCCGTGCCGGCCGCCAGCCACCGCTCCTGGAGGGCCTGCGCCCCATGCACCCGCTTCCACGCCGCCTCGTTGGGCGTCATCGGCAGCAGCGGCAGGAAGCGCACCGGATCCATCGGCGCGTCCAGCTCCAGGTCCTCCACCAGCCCGCCGGACTCCGCCACCAGCACGGAGGTGAACGGCGCGCCCGGCCACAGGGGTTCGCCGGTGTCCAGGGACGCGCCCGGGGCCACGACGACGCCCTCCACCTGCGGCGTGGCCGCGAGGACCGCCAGCGGGCGCAGCACCTTGTCGGTGTCGGCGAGCCCCGCCCGTACCGTCAGCAGCAGCTCGGCGCGCGGCCCTTCGACCGGGTCGGCCAGGACGGCGGCCGGGTCGGTCATCGGCCGGTCCGCCATACCGAGGGTGGCGTACCTCACCAGGCCGAGGGCGGCGTCCGGGAAACGGAGGACCTCGATGCGGTCGGTGCCCAGGAAGGTCACCGCGGCGCGCGCGTCCGGTTCTCCGAGGGCGGTGCGCAAACGGGCCTCGACCAGAGCAAGAACTTCTCCCATGTGGCGAGCATAGAGCGCGTATGGAACGGGCAAAGTAAGGGATTGACCCTCAGTCGGCTGATAGTCTTGGCCGTCTGCTGTTCGGGACAGCACGCCGGAGCTCCTCCGGCGGTGGCCGGGAGAGGCACTCTCCGGTCCCGACAACACGTCATCCCCCACGGGGGACCGGCCGGAGGAGGTGGGGCTGCGGTGGATCGAAGTCGACCGTGCAGTACCACCCGCTCTTCCGCCCGCGGCTTTTCTCTGTGACCTGAGAGGCATCCCATCCGCCTCCTCGCGCTCGTTCCCAGGGAGCGCGACACCGGGGTCATGGCTTTTCGCACGACGGAAGAGCACACCGTTTTGCCTGTCTGTAGCGAACGCCGCCACCGCGATCCCGAGGTGCCGCCCGCTTTGCGGACGTAAGGAACGACACGTCCCCATTCCGGGCTGTGCCACGCCCCGCGACGGCCTCTCCGTGAAGGAGCCAGCCATGTCGATGATCCGTGACCTGCGCGCAGCGGTCCGCCCGTCCCTGCGCAAGAGCAGTGCCTCCTACAACACGTACAACTCCTACGACGCGACCCGTGACCCCTCCACGTCCACCGCCGTCGTCGACTGCGCCGTCTACCGCGACGGCCGCCGGCTGAAGGACGACACCACCGACGCCTGCCTCACCCCGCGCGAGGCCATGCGGCAGGTGCGCGAGGGCGGCGGCTTCGCCTGGATCGGCCTGCACGAGCCGACCGAGGCCGAATTCGCCGGTATCGCCGCCGAGTTCGGACTGCACCCGCTGGCCGTCGAGGACGCGGTCCACGCCCACCAGCGGCCCAAGCTGGAGCGGTACGACGACACGCTGTTCACCGTCTTCAAGACCATCCACTACGTGGACCACGCCGAACTCACGGCCACCAGCGAGGTCGTCGAGACCGGCGAGGTGATGTGCTTCACCGGCCGGGACTTCGTGATCACCGTCCGGCACGGCGGCCAGGGCTCGCTGCGCAACCTCCGGCACCGGATGGAGGGCGAGCCCGAGCTGCTGGAGAAGGGCCCCTCGGCGGTACTGCACGCGATCGCCGACCACGTGGTGGACGGCTACATCGCGGTCGCGGACGCCGTGCAGATCGACATCGACCAGATCGAGATCGACGTCTTCTCGCCGCCGACCAAGACCTCCACGCGCGGCACCGACACCGGGCGGATCTACCAGCTCAAGCGAGAGGTGCTCGAGTTCAAGCGGGCGGTGTCGCCGCTGCTGCGGCCGATGCAGCTCCTGAGCGAACGGCCCATGCGGCTGGTCGACCCCGACATCCAGAAGTACTTCCGGGACGTCGCCGACCACCTGGCGCGCGTCCAGGAGCAGGTCATCGGCTTCGACGAGCTGCTGAACTCCATCCTCCAGGCCAACCTGGCACAGGCGACCGTCGCGCAGAACGAGGACATGCGCAAGATCACCTCCTGGGCGGCGATCGTCGCCGTGCCCACCGCCGTGTGCGGGGTGTACGGCATGAACTTCGACCACATGCCGGAGCTCCACTGGAAGTACGGCTACCCGATGGTGCTGACCGGCATCATCGGCGTCTGCTTCGCCATCCACCGCACCCTGAAGCGCAACGGCTGGCTGTAGCCCGACTGGTTAAGCTGCGGCCCATGACAAATGCGTCGCTCCAGCAGGCCCTCGTCGAGGAGGCCACCAAGAAGTCCGGCCTCATCTGGGTACGCGGCGGGGGCCCCGCCCGCGCGCTGTGGCACGTATGGCTCGACGGAGCGGCGTACGTCGTCGGCGACGGCCCGGGCGAGCAGCCGCTGCCGGGGCTGACCGACGGCTCCGAGGCCGAGGTGACGGTCCGCAGCAAGGACAAGGGCGGCCGGGTGGTCGCCTGGACCGCCGGCGTGACCGAGCTGGCCGCCGGGACCGAGGTGTGGGAGGCCGCCGTCGCCGAGCTCAAGGGCAAGCGGCTGAACGCCCCGGACGCGGAGACCATGACCGACCGCTGGGCCCGCGAATGCCGGGTCCTGCGACTGGCGCCGACCGGGGCCACGACCGCCCACCCGGACGGTTCCCTGGCCGCCCGCCCGCTGCCCACCACCGCCACCACCCGCCGGCCGGTACCGGCCGCGCTGCCCCGGCTGCTCTTCAAGCGCAAGAAGCGCTGACACCCCCGGGGGGAAGCGCACGGGGCGCCGGCGCGCCGGAGGCCACCAGGGCGCCCGGGCGCGTGCCCGCGGCGGCGGTCAGTCGCTGGTGCGCGGGAGCTGGCGGCCGTAGTCGAGGGTCTCGTCCTTGGAGGGGGCGGCCAGCGGGAACGGCTTGTTCCAGTCCGACAGCACGACCACTCCCGCGCCGCCGCCCCGGGCGAACTGGAGCGGGTACGGCGTGCCCTCCAGGGACACGTCCAGGGTTCCGCCCTCGCCCTTGGGGCCTCCCGCGACCTTGATGGTGCGGATCCCGCCGATCTTGGAACGGTCGCCCTTCACCACGTCGCCGTGCAGCTCCAGCAGCCCGCCCAGCAGGACGTTCATCTCCGTGAAGCCCCGGAGCTGCTTGTACGAGGGGTCGTCCTGCGGCACCTTCACGTACTTGTCGTCGAGCTTGTCCGCCGCCTCGTCCCCGGGGTCCCCGGAGCCGCCCGCCTCTCCGGACTCCCCGGACTCCCCGGACTCCCCGGACTCCCCGGACCCGCCGGCGCCGTCCTCCTCGCCGTCCTCGCCCGTCGCGCTCGCCCAGAAGTCCGCGTCGGCCTTCAGGTACAGGGCGTCGCCGACCCGCAGCAGCTCGAAGGTCGACGTCCTGGTCACGACCGACCCCGCCGCCCCCGACCGGTTCAGCCGCATGTTCAGCTCGTAGGTGCCGCCCTTGCTGACCAGTGACCCCGACAGCCGCACCGCCGTCGCCCCGTTGGCCGCCGCCCGCGCCTTGGACTCGATCGCGGTGGCGGACAGTCTGCCCACCCCGTTCGTGCCCGCGTCCGGATCGGGTTCCTCTCCGCAGGCGGTGAGCACCGCGGTCAGCCCGGCACACAGGGCGACGGGGAGGGCGGCCCGGCGGGCGCGCGAAGCCGGGGCGGGAAGGGTCACCAGCGCACTGCCTCTCATCAAACCGTGGGGGGTTGGCAGACCGCAGCGTACCCGTGCCGCCCACGGCGGTCGGCAGAGAGCCGTACGGACGCCCTGCCTGGGCGACCCGCACCGGGACGGGCTAGCCTGAACCGGCACAAAGGACGTTTTCCCGGCAGGCGAGGAGGTGTGCGGCATGGCGGCAGGCGCGTCCCGCATCTTCGTCTCCCATCTCGCCGGCGTCCCCGTCTTCGACCCCAACGGCGACCAGGTGGGCCGCGTCCGCGACCTGGTCGCGATGCTGCGCGTCGGCCGCCGCCCGCCCCGCCTGCTGGGCCTGGTGGTGGAGGTGATCGGCCGCCGCCGGATCTTCCTGCCGATGACCCGGGTCACCGGGGTCGAGTCGGGCCAGGTCATCACCACCGGTGTGCTCAACGTCCGCCGCTTCGAGCAGCGCCCCACCGAGCGGCTGGTCCTCGGCGAGCTGCTCGACCGGCGCGTCCGGCTCGTCGAGGACGGCTCCGAGGTGACCGTCCTGGACGTGGCCATCCAGCAGCTCCCGGCCCGCCGCGACTGGGAGATCGACAAGGTCGCGGTCCGCCGGGGCGGCGGCGGGGCGCTGCGCCGCAAGGGCGAGACGCTCACCGTCGAGTGGTCGGCGGTGACCGGCTTCTCGCTGGAGGAGCACGGGCAGGGCGCCGAGAGCCTGGTCGCCACCTTCGAGCGGATGCGCCCGGCCGACCTCGCCAACGTCCTGCACCACCTGACCCCCAAGCGCCGGGCCGAGGTCGCCGCCGCCCTCGACGACGACCGGCTGGCCGACGTCCTGGAGGAGCTGCCCGAGGACGACCAGATCGAGATCCTCGGCAAGCTGAAGGAGGAGCGGGCCGCCGACGTCCTGGAGGCCATGGACCCGGACGACGCCGCCGACCTGTTGTCCGAGCTGCCCGAGGAGGACAAGGAGCGCCTGCTGACCCTGATGCGGCCGGACGACGCCGCCGACGTACGCCGGCTGATGTCGTACGAGGAGCGCACGGCGGGCGGGCTGATGACCACCGAGCCCATCGTGCTGCGCCCCGACGCGACGGTCGCCGACGCGCTGGCGCGGGTGCGCCAGCAGGACCTCTCCCCCGCCCTCGCCGCTCAGGTGTACGTGTGCCGGGCGCCCGACGAGACACCGACCGGCAAGTACCTGGGGACGGTGCACTTCCAGCGGCTGCTGCGGGACCCGCCCTTCACCCTCGTCTCGGCCATCGCGGACACCGACCTGGCGCCGCTGTCCCCCGACACCCCGCTGCCCTCGGTGACCAGCTACCTCGCCGCCTACAACCTGGTCGCCGCCCCGGTCGTGGACGAGAGCGGTTCCCTGCTCGGCGCGGTCACCGTCGACGACGTGCTCGACCACCTGCTGCCCGACGACTGGCGCGAGACGGAGTTCGAACCGGACGGCGAGAGCGAGGCCCCGCATGGCGCATGAGCGCCCCGGCGAGCCGTCCACGCCCCGCATCCGGCTCGACCAGCCGCGCATCCGGCGGCCCAAGCTGCTGCCCGCCTACGACCCGGAGGCGTTCGGCCGGCTCTCGGAGCGGGTCGCCCGCTTCATCGGCACGGGCCGGTTCCTGGTCTGGATGACGGTGATCGTCGTCGTCTGGGTGGTGTGGAACATCTCGGCGCCCGACGAGCTGCGCTGGGACGAGTACCCCTTCATCTTCCTGACCCTCGCCCTGTCCCTCCAGGCCTCCTACGCGGCCCCCCTCATCCTGCTGGCCCAGAACCGGCAGGCCGACCGCGACCGGGTCAACCTGGAGCAGGACCGCAAGCAGAACGAGCGGTCCATCGCCGACACCGAGTACCTCACCCGGGAGATCGCCGCCCTGCGGATGGGCCTCGGCGAGGTCGCCACCCGCGACTGGATCCGCTCCGAGCTGGCGGACCTCGTCCGGGAGCTGGACGAGCGCCGGGATCTATTCCCGCCCGGCGGATCCCACCGGAGTGACGAAGCCGACCGCTGACAGGGCTTTCCGGGGGCCGGGGGCGGCGCCGTACCATCTCCATATGGTTACGGAAGACGCGGTGCGCGAAGCACTGGCGACGGTGAACGACCCCGAGATCAACCGACCGATCACTGAGCTCGGCATGGTCAAGTCGGTGGAGATCGGTGCGGACGGGACGGTCGCCGTCACCGTCTACCTCACGGTCTCCGGCTGCCCCATGCGCGAGACGATCATCACCCGCGTGACCGAGGCGGTCTCCCGCGTGGAGGGCGTCACCGGCGTCGACGTGACGCTCGACGTGATGAGCGACGAGCAGCGCAAGGAACTGGCCGCCGCGCTGCGCGGCACCACCGCCGAGCGCGAGGTGCCGTTCGCCAAGCCCGGCTCGCTGACCCGGGTCTACGCCGTGGCCTCCGGCAAGGGCGGCGTCGGCAAGTCGTCCGTGACCGTGAACCTGGCGGCGGCGATGGCCGCCGACGGTCTGAAGGTCGGTGTCGTGGACGCCGACATCTACGGCCACAGCGTGCCCCGCATGCTGGGCGCCGACGGCCGTCCGACCCAGGTCGAGAACATGATCATGCCGCCGTCGGCGAACGGCGTGAAGGTCATCTCCATCGGCATGTTCACTCCCGGCAACACGCCGGTCGTCTGGCGCGGCCCGATGCTGCACCGGGCGCTCCAGCAGTTCCTCGCCGATGTGTACTGGGGCGACCTGGACGTCCTGCTGATGGACCTGCCGCCGGGCACCGGCGACATCGCCATCTCGGTGGCACAGCTCGTGCCGAACGCGGAGATCCTGGTCGTCACCACGCCGCAGCAGGCGGCGGCCGAGGTCGCCGAGCGTGCCGGTTCCATCGCCGTGCAGACCCACCAGAAGATCGTCGGCGTCGTCGAGAACATGTCGGGCCTGCCCTGCCCGCACTGCGACGAGATGGTCGACGTCTTCGGCACGGGCGGCGGCCAGAAGGTCGCCGACGGCCTGACCCGGACCACCGGCGCCACGGTGCCGGTCCTGGGCTCCATCCCGATCGACGTACGGCTGCGCGAGGGCGGCGACGAGGGCAGGCCGGTCGTCCTGTCCGACCCCGACTCGCCGGCGGGCGCCGCGCTGCGCTCCATCGCGGGCAAGCTCGGCGGCCGTCAGCGCGGCCTGTCGGGCATGTCGCTGGGGATCACCCCGCGCAACAAGTTCTGACCCCGGCGCACGGGTACGGAAGACGGAAGAGGGGCACCGCTCGTCGAGCGGTGCCCCTCTCGCGCACTCCTGGCGTACGGGGCCGTGCGCCCGTACCCGGCGGCTAGACGTACGCGGCGACGTCCTGCACCACGGCGAAGCCCAGGCCGTAGGCGCTCATCCCCCGGCCGTACGCGCCCAGATGGACGCCCCGGTCCGTCGTGCCGGCCAGCACCCAGCCGAACTCCGACTCGCGGTAGTGGAACGGCGTGGGGACGCCGTCGACGGGCAGGGAGAGCGTCGACCACTCCGGGCCGTCCAGGTCGTCGGCGAGCTCGAAGGCGGCCTCCGTCTGCTGGTCCAGCCAGTCGTCCCGCCGCGTGTGGTCGAGCTGGGGCGGCCAGGTGGACGCGAGGAGCCCGGAGCCGGCCAGCCAGGCGGCGGACGACACGCTGGTGGCGTCCAGCACGCCCGTACCGTCGCCGCTGCGGCGCACGGGGCTCGCCGCGATCGTCACCACGACCGCGAACCGCTCCTTCTCGGCGCCGGCCGGGTCGAGCCGGTCCGGCCGTATCGACGGCTCGTCGCCGTGGCCGATCGAGCCGTGCTGCACCGTGCCGTCGGCGGACGTGCCCACCTGCATCAGCCAGCGCGGCCCGGTGTACGCCTCGTCCAGTGCGTACCAGGGGAAGGACGCCCGCTGATAGCCGTCGGCCGTACGCCGGGCCGCGGGCGCCCCCTCGGGCGACCCCGCCCCCTCGGGCGCCGACGTGGCGCCGGGTGCGGCACCCTGCGCCCCCACTCGACTCGTCGTCTCCATCTGCCCGGCCGCCTCCTCGATCCATGGAGTCCGGGACGGCACGCCCCGACGGGCGTTCTCGCTACCGGACAGATGGAGAGGATAGCCACCCTGCGGGGGCTCTTTCCGGAAGTGCGGTGCGTGGGGATCTAGGTGGCGTCGGCGTCGAACGGCGGACGCTCGCCGCGGCCGGGCCCGTCGCCCTTCTTCAGCATGTCCGTGCCGTTGACCCCGGCGGGGACGGACGAGTCCCGCTCGCGGCCGTTGACGGCGTCGGCGACGTCGTCGATCTCCTTCTTGAGATCGAAGCTGGTGCGGATCTCCTTGAGGTCCTCGTTCTCCGTGAGCTGCTTGCGGATGAACGTCTTGGGGTTCAGGTCCTCGAAGTCGAAGTCCTTGAACTCCGGACCCAGTTCGCTGCGGATGTCCTGCTTCGCGCTCTCGGAGAAGTCACGGATCTTGCGGATGAAGCCGGAGACGTCCTGGATGACCTTCGGCAGCTTGTCGGGGCCGAACACGAGCACGGCAAGGACCACGAGCGCCACCAGCTCGAGTGCGCCTATGTCATTGAACACCTTGCTGCTCCTTCACTGGGTCCGGTCCGGTCCGGTCCTGGTCCGGTCAGGTCCTGGTCCGCCGGTTCCGCCGGCCCGCCGGTTCCCGTCGGTCCGCTCGGCAGGACCCGGGGCCCGTAACACGGTACCTGGCCGCGCTGTCGGGGCGGTACCTGCCGGCGACGCCGCGGTGACCTGCCGGTGCACGTTCAGCCACCCGCGGAGGACCCCAGGGTCAGCGTCTTGGTCTGCTCCCGGCCGCCCCGCTCCAGGGTCAGCCGGAGCCGGTCCCCGGGGCGGTGGGCGCGGATCTTGACGATGAGCTCCTCGCCGCTGTGGATCCGCTGGCCGTCCACCTTGGTGATGACGTCACCGGGCCGGACGCCCGCCTCGGCCGCCGGGCCGCCGGGCGTAACGGAGGCGCTGCCGTCCTGGCCCTTGTCCCCGACCCTGGCGCCGTCACCGGTGTACTTCATGTCCAGGCTGACCCCGATGACCGGATGGTCGGCCTTGCCGGTGTTGATCAGCTCCTCGGCGACGCGCTTGCCCTGGTTCACGGGGATGGCGAAGCCGAGGCCTATCGACCCGGACTGGCCGCCCTCGGCCCCGGAGCCGCTGTCGGCGGCGCGGATGGCGCTGTTGATGCCGATCACCCGGGCCTGGGAGTCGAGCAGCGGGCCGCCCGAGTTGCCGGGGTTTATCGGGGCGTCGGTCTGGAGGGCGTCGACGTAGCTGATGTCGCTGCCGTCGCCCTTCTCGCCGCCCGCGGTGATCGGCCGCTCCTTGGCGCTGATGATGCCGGAGGTCACGGTGTTCTGGAGGTCGAAGGGGGCGCCGATCGCGACGACCGGGTCGCCGACGCGGACGTTGTCGGAGTTGCCCAGCGGCAGCGGCCGGAGGTTGGCGACGCCCTTCACCCGGACGACGGCCAGGTCGTAGCCGCTGTCCTTGCCGACCAGCTCGGCGGCGGCCGTCTCGCCGCCGCTGAAGGTGACGGTGATGTCGCCGGACGTGCCGGCCGGGTCGACCACGTGGTGGTTGGTCAGGATGTGGCCCTGCTCGTCGAGGACGAAGCCGGTGCCGGTGCCCTGCTCGCCGCTGCCGCTGACGTGGAGGGTGACCACGCCCGGCAGGGCGCGGGCCGCGATGCCGGCGACGCTGTCCGGGGCGCGGCCGCTGTTCTCGGGGCCCGCCTGCGGGAGCTCGACGGTGGTGAGGCCGCCGTGCCGCTCCAGGTAGGCGCCGACACCGCCGCCGAGGACGCCGGTGAGGCCCGCGAAGAGCAGCGCGGCCAGCACGACCGGGCCGCGGCGCCGGCCCTTGCGCGGGGCGTGCGGCGCGGCGCCGCCGGGGTGGAGGAGCGGGGCCTGGGGCCCGGCGGGAGTGCTCCACGGGTCGTACTGCAACCACTGCGTCGGCTGCGGCACGGGGTGGGCCTGCGGCTGTGGGAGCGGGGGCGCGGCGGCGGGCCGGGGCTGCGGTGGGTGCGGCTGCTGGTGCGGTGTGCCCGGCTGGGGCGTCCCGTAGGCGGGCGGGACGGTGGTCCCGTGCGCGGGGGTCGCCACCGGCCGCTGGACGGGCGGTGCGGGCGCCCAGGGGCCCGGCTCGCCGTAGGGCGGGGTGCGGTATTCGTCCGGCTGGTGCAGCGGCTGCGGGCGCGCGGGGGCGGCAGGCTGCTGTTCGGCGGCGGGGGCGGCGGGCTGCTGTTCGGCGGCGGCCACGGTGGCGTCGGACGGGCGCGGCTCCGGGACGGCCGCCTCGCGCGCCGGGACGGCCTGCTCCGGGGCGTCCGGGGCCGGGACGGCCTGCTCCGGGGTGTCCTGCTCCGGGGCCGGGGCGGTCTCCGGCCCGGCCGTCACGGTCTGCTGCCGCGTCGGGCGACTCCACCACTTCGGCTTCGGCCCCGTGGGCTTGTCGTCGTCCATGTTCTCCCCGCTGCGTACCCGTACGCGCCCCCTCGGGACGCCCCTGCGCAGGATTCAACCAGGTCGGACCGCCGCCGCGCAGGGGGCGCCGGTCAGTGGCCCGCGGGCAGGGAGAGCGAGCTCGGTGACGGGGTGGCGGCCGGGGTGGTCCCGGTGGCCGTCGCGAGCCGCGACACCGCCCCGGTGGGGCGTATCAGCGGGGCGGGCGGCGCGCTGCCGGCCGCGTTCACCACGCCGAGCGGGGAGGCCGAGAGAAAGGGGTGCGCTCCCGGGCGCTGCACCGCGTGCAGCGGTACGGCGGACAGCGGCGTGACCGGCCGGTCGGCCGTCCGCACCGGGCCGTACCCACCGCCCCGGCGGCGGCTGTTCTCGCCGGCCCCGGACCCGGTGCTCTGGGTCTGTCCGGGCGACCGCAGCGGCGTGACGTTGTTGCCCGTGCCGTCGCCGCGCGCGTCCACCGTGGCGACGGTCGGCAGCGCACCGCCCAGGGCGATGGCCGCGAACGACACGGCGCTGGCGGCCGCGAACGCGAACCTCCGGCCGCGCCACGGGGAGCGCTCCTGCTCCTGACGGCCCACTTCGTGGATCCGGAACCCGGAGTCGGCCCCCTGGGCGTACCCGAAGGCGCCGGGTCTCACTCCGTAGGGTCCGTCACCGCCGAAGGGTCCGCCCCGGTCGTCGTCGCCCGGAGCACCCCCGGGCAACCCCTGGAGGCGTGCGAGCAGCCCCTCGGAGGGGGGCGGCGGGGCGGCCTGGGCGAACACGGTCTTCAGCCGGCGCTGCGCGTCGGCCTCGGCCTTGCATTTGGGACAGGTCGCCAGATGGGCGAGGACCCGCTCGCGGGCGTCATGACCGAGCTCGCCGTCGACGAGCGCGGCGAGGCGGTCCCCCAGGTGCTGTTCCGCGGGGGTCGGACCGGTGCCACTCACGCGGGTCCGCCCTCCCCGCCCACGGCCACGAAGGCGCGCTGCTGCTCGGCCCGGGCCTCGGGCGACCGGTGCTTGAGGGCCTTGCGCAGGTGCGAGCGCCCGCGGTGGATCCTGCTGCGGACGGTGCCGAGCTTGACCCCCAGGGTCGCGGCGATCTCCTCGTACGACAGCCCTTCGATGTCGCACAGCACCACGGCCGCGCGGAACTCGGGAGCGAGGGTGTCGAGGGCCTGCTGGACGTCGGCGTCGAAGTGCGTGTCGTGGAAGACCTGCTGGGGGGAGGGTTCCCGGCTGGGCAGCCGCTCCGCCGCGTCGTCGCCGAGGGCGTCGAACCGGATGCGCTGCTTGCGGCGCACCATGTCCAGGAAGAGGTTGGTGGTGATGCGGTGCAGCCAGCCCTCGAAGGTGCCCGGTGTGTACGTGGACAGCGAGCGGAACACCCGGACGAACACTTCCTGGGTGAGGTCCTCGGCGTCGTGCTGATTGCCGGTCAGGCGGTACGCGAGGCGGTAGACCCGGCCACTGTGCGTGCTGACGATCTCCTCCCACGAGGGCGGAGTCCACGCCTGCGGTTCCGCATCCGATGCGAAGGTCGCTGTGGTGGGTGCGAAGGGTGCGGGCACGGAACGGTCAGCGGTGTCGGTCACGGATTTCGGCTCACCCGCCGACCTGAGAAGGCGCCGCAGCACTCCTCCCCGATCCACAGGCGCAGCCGCACCTCCCCTATCGGCTCTGGTGGTGTCCAGTGGAGCCCCTACCATAGCCACCTCGCCCGTTAGCTCCGGATAAGAATCTTTACGTGAATTTGGGACCGTCTTCGGCTCTTGATCCATGTGCTCCCCCCACCCCTCCACAACGCGTGGTCCCATCTGCGGGTTCCCGGCCCCGAACGGCTACAGTCACCGTTGCGCCAACTACGGGGACAGGAGAGGGTCATTACCGCCAACCGGCAGACGAGCTGGGCGTTCGCCGACGCCTTTGTCGCCGAGGACGAAGCGCTGCGCTGGGCCCGCGACCGGGCCCGGGACGCGGGGCTGCCCTCGGTGTCGCCAGGCACCGGCGCCGCGCTGCGTCTGCTGGCGGCCACGGCGGACGCCAAGGCGGTGGCGGAGATCGGCACCGGGACGGGGGTGTCCGGCATCTACCTGCTGGAGGGGATGCGCCCGGACGGCGTGCTGACCACGGTGGACACCGAGCCGGAGCGCCAGCAGTTCGCCAAGCAGGCGTTCCGGGCGGCCGGCTTCGCCGGGAACCGGGCCCGTTTCATTCCCGGGCGCGCCCTGGACGTCCTTCCCCGGCTCGCGGACGGCGGGTACGACCTCGTCTTCTGCGACGGCGACCGCACCGAGTGCCTGGACTACCTCGACGAATCGTTGCGTCTGCTGCGACCGGGTGGCCTGGTCTGCTTCGAGGGCGTCTTCGCGGACGGCCGGACGGTGGATTCGGCGGCCCAGCCGGCCGAGGTGCTCAGGGTGCGGGAGCTGCTGCGAGCGGTCCGGGAGAGCCAGGAGCTGCTGCCGGCGCTGCTGCCGGTGGGCGACGGGCTGCTGTGCGCGGTGCGGCGCGGCTGAGCCGCGTACGGGTGCGCGGGCCCGGGTACGGCCGCGCAGGACGGAAGCCCCGGCCCGGCCGCGTCACCGCGCACCGCACCGGGGCTTCCCGAAAACACAGGGGGCGTTCCGCTAGCCGACGACCTTCTTGAGTGCGTCGCCGAGCGCGTCGGCCTCGTCCGGAGTCAGCTCGACGACAAGCCGACCGCCGCCTTCGAGCGGAACGCGCATGACGATGCCCCGCCCCTCCTTGGTCACCTCGAGCGGGCCGTCGCCCGTCCGCGGCTTCATGGCCGCCATGCTCGTTCCCCTTCCTGAAACCAGCTCATCGTCGCCGACGGCCCTCTGGCATGGGCACGCATCACCGGCATCGAACACATTGCTTCCAGGTCATTATCCCGCATGGCAGGACCCGATGACCAACATCGGTCGGCATCGCTTGCGCAACGCGCTCTCGCAAAACCGTCCAATTCGGCGATCCGCCTGCGATACTTCGCCGCCGCACACGTCGGCGGGGCCCGGTCTTCTTTGACGCAGGTCACATGTCCGGGCGGGATGATCTCCGCCATGCTGGGCGGGACATCACCGCCGTAGCCGCAAAGGGGACCCTGCCATGGCCGACACCGTGCTGTACGAGGTGAGCGACGGGCTCGCCACGATCACCATCAACCGGCCCGACGCCATGAACGCGATGAACACCGAGGCGAAAGTCGCCCTCCGGGACTCGCTCACGGCCGCGGCCGGGGACACCGCCGTGCGGGCGGTCCTGCTCACCGCGACGGGCCGGGCCTTCTGCGTGGGCCAGGACCTCAAGGAACACGTCGCGCTGATCGGCACCGAGCACACGATGAGCACCGTGCGGGAGCACTACAACCCGATCGTCCGCGCCATCGCCGGCATGCCGAAGCCGGTGGTCGCCGGGGTCAACGGCGTGGCGGCCGGCGCGGGCTTCGGCTTCGCCCTGGCGGCGGACTACCGGGTGGTAGCCGACACGGCGTCCTTCAACACCTCGTTCGCCGGGGTGGCGCTGACCGCCGACTCCGGCGTCTCCTGGACCCTGCCCCGGGTGGTGGGCCCGGGCCGGGCGGCGGACCTGCTGTTCTTCCCGCGCTCGATCAGCGCGCGGGAGGCGTACGAGCTGGGCATCGCGACCCGGCTGGTCCCGGCCGCGGACCTGGCGGCGGAGGCCGCGTCCGTGGCTCGCACCCTCGCGGCGGGCCCGACCCTGGCGTACGCGGCGCTCAAGGAGTCCCTGGCGTACGGCGCCGCCCACACGCTCGACGAGGCGCTGGAGAAGGAGGACGAGCTCCAGACGAAGGCGGGCGCGTCGGCGGACCACGGGATCGCGGTGCAGGCCTTCCTCGCCAAGGAGAAGCCCACCTACCTCGGCCGCTGATCCCGCCGGGCGGGCGGGCCGGGGCGGACGCCGGTCCCGGCCGGGCGGCCGGGGGCCGAGCGGTCGGGGGCCGGGGTGGCCGGAGGCCGGGGTGGCCGGAGCCGGGCGGCCGGGAGGGCCCGGGCGGCCGGGGCGGTCAGGCCGGGGCGTCGGTGCGGGCGACGCAGTCGGCGAGGTGGTCGTCGACCAGGCCGCAGGCCTGCATCAGGGCGTAGGCCGTGGTGGGGCCGACGAACCGGACGCCCTCCTTCTTGAGCGCCTTGGACAGCGCCGTCGACTCGTCGGTGACCGCCGGCACGTCGGCCGTGGTGCGGGGTGCCGGACGGTCGGCGGCGTCCGGGGCGTACGACCAGATCAGGGCGTCCAGCTCGCCGGGCGCCCAGCCGGCCAGCACGCGCGCGTTGCCGAGGCAGGCGTCGATCTTGGCGCGGTTGCGGATGATGCCGGTGTCGGCCAGCAGCCGGCCCCTGTCCGTGTCGGTGAACTCCGCGACCGAGGCGATCCGGAAGCCGGCGAACGCCCGCCGGAAGCCCTCCCGGCGGCGCAGGATGGTGAGCCAGGACAGGCCGGACTGGAACGCCTCCAGGCAGAGCCGTTCGAACAGGGCGTCGTCACCGTGGACCGGGCGTCCCCACTCCTCGTCGTGGTACCGCACGTAGTCCTCGGTCGACAGGCCCCACGGGCAGCGCAGCTTCCCGTCCTGGCCCGGCAGTGCCTCCCCGGTCACCGGTCCCGCTCCCCGCCCGGCTGGTGTCCCGCCTCCCCGCCCGGGGCCTCGCCGGGCAGGTCGAACGGTTCCGGCCGGCCGGCCGCGTCCGCGCGGGCGCCCGCGAGCGCGGCCTCCAGGTCGGCGATCCGCGCGTCCCGCTCGGCGAGCTCCGCGCCGAGCCTGCCGAGGACGTCGTCGACCTCCGCCATGCGGTAGCCGCGCGGCGCCAGCGGCAGCCGCAGCGCGTCGACGTCGACGCGGCCGACGGGGCGGGTCAGCGGCAGCCGGTCCACCGTGTGCTCGGGCGCCGCCTCCGGGAGCACGTCGCTCTCCCCGCCGCCGATCACGGCGAGGGTGACCGCGGCAACGACCACGACCATCGCTACAGCCAAGAACCAGAACACGACCGTGCCTCTCCACCCGGAGCGAAAACCCGACGGTGCCGATCGTGCCATGCCCCACCGACGGTTAAGGTCGCAGGCGACGAACGCGAGGAGGACGAACGGGATGCTGCGCTTGGGACGGCGGGAATTCGGGCCGCACGAGCCGGTGATCATGGCGATCGTGAACCGGACGCCCGACTCCTTCTACGACCGGGGCGCCACGTTCCACGACGAGCCGGCGCTCGCCCGCGTCGAGCGGGCGGTGGCGGAGGGCGCCGCCATCATCGACATCGGCGGGGTGAAGGCCGGTCCCGGCGAAGAGGTCACCGCCGAGGAGGAGGCGCGCCGCACGGTCGGTTTCGTCGCCGAGGTCCGCCGGCGGTTCCCCGACGTGGTGATCAGCGTCGACACCTGGCGGCACGACGTCGGGGAGGCGGTCTGCGAGGCGGGGGCCGACCTGCTGAACGACGCGTGGGGCGGGGTGGACCCCAAGCTCGCGGAGGTCGCCGCGCGGTACGGGGCGGGGCTGGTGTGCACGCACGCGGGCGGCGCGGAGCCGCGCACCCGGCCGCACCGGGTCGCGTACGACGACGTGGTGGCGGACATCCTGCGGGTGACGGTGGGCCTGGCCGAGCGCGCCGCCGCCCTGGGCGTACGCCGCGACGGGATCATGATCGACCCCGGTCACGACTTCGGGAAGAACACCCGGCACAGCCTGGAGGCGACCCGGCGGCTGGGCGAGCTGACCGACACCGGCTGGCCGGTGCTGGTGTCGCTGTCCAACAAGGACTTCGTCGGCGAGACCCTCGACAGGCCGGTCAAGGAGCGGCTGCTGGGGACGCTCGCGACGACGGCCGTCTCGGCCTGGCTGGGCGCCCGGGTCTACCGCGTCCACGAGGTCGCCGAGACCCGGCAGGTGCTGGACATGGTCGCGTCCATCGCGGGCCACCGCGCCCCGGCGGTCGCCCGCCGGGGGCTGGCGTAACACCCGGAGCGCCCCGTCAGGGGTGGCCGGGCCCGGTCTCCTTGGTGACCAGGGCGACCGCCTCCTCCACGTCGTCCGTGACGTGGAAGAGCAGCAGGTCCCGCTCCGAGGCCTTGCCCTGGGCGATGACCGTGTCGCGCAGCCAGTCGACCAGGCCCGACCAGTAGGCGGTGCCGAACAGCACGATCGGGAAGCGGGTCACCTTCCGCGTCTGGACCAGCGTCAGGGCCTCGAACAGCTCGTCCAGGGTGCCGAGCCCGCCCGGCAGGACCACGAACCCCTGGGCGTACTTCACGAACATCGTCTTCCGGACGAAGAAGTACCGGAAGTTGACGCCGATGTCGACGTGCGGGTTCAGGCCCTGCTCGAAGGGCAGCTCGATGCCCAGGCCCACCGAGACGCCCTTGGCCTCCCGGGCGCCCTTGTTCGCCGCCTCCATCGCGCCCGGGCCGCCGCCCGTGATCACCGCGAAGCCGGCCTCGACCAGCGCCCGGCCGAGCCGCACGCCCGCCTCGTACTCCGGCGTGCCCTCCGGGGTGCGGGCCGAGCCGAAGACGCTGATCGCGCTGGGCAGTTCGGCCAGCGCGCCGAAGCCCTCCACGAACTCCGACTGGATGCGCATGACGCGCCACGGGTCGGTGTGGACCCACTCGGAGTCGCCCGCGGTGTCCAGCAGCCGCTGATCGGTGGTGCCGGGCTGGACCTGCTCCCGGCGGCGCAGTACCGGCCCCAGCCGCTGCTCGGCCAGCGCTCGCAGTCCTTCGGCCTCGGCCTCGGGGTTGCCCATGATCCGCTCCCTCCGCTGAACATCGTTTCCCGCTCAGGGTAGGACGGAGGACGTGACAAAAGGCGAAATTACGGAGGTCAGGCAGTGAGCCAGTCGTACAGTCGCCGTTCACAGTGGGTGATCCGGTCCACGGCGACGTGCTCGTCCCGCTTGTGCGCGAAGAGCGCGTCGCCCGGGCCGTAGTTGACCGCGGGCACGCCCAGCGCGCTGAACCGGGACACGTCGGTCCAGCCGAACTTGGGCTGCGCCGTGCCGCCGACCGCCGCCATGAAGGCCGCGGCGGCCGGGTGCGACAGCCCGGGCAGGGCGCCGCCGGTGTGGTCGTCCACCACGAACTCCTCGACCCCGCAGTCCGCGAACACCTCGCGCACATGGGCCTCGGCCTCCGCCATGGAGCGGTCCGGCGCGTAGCGGTAATTGACGGTGACGGTGCACGCGTCGGGGATCACGTTGGTGGCGACCCCGCCCTCGATGCCCACGGCGTTGAGGCCCTCGTGGTACTCCAGCCCGTCGATCACCGGGCGGCGCGGTTCGTACGCGGCCAGCTTCGCCAGGATGGGCGCGGCGGCGTGGATGGCGTTGGACCCCATCCAGCTCCGCGCGGAGTGCGCCCGCTCGCCGGTGGTGCGGAGGTGGACCCGCAGGGTGCCCTGGCAGCCGCCCTCGACCTGGCCGTCGGACGGCTCCAGCAGGACGGCGAAGTCGCCCTCCAGCCACTCGGGGTGCGCCTCGGCCACGTGCCCGAGGCCGTTGAGGTGGGCGGCGACCTCCTCGTTGTCGTAGAACACGAAGGTCAGGTCGCGGTTGGGCGCCGGGACGGTCGCGGCGATGCGGAGCTGGACGGCCACGCCGGACTTCATGTCCGAGGTGCCGCAGCCCCACAGGATCCCGTTCCCGTCGAGACGGGAGGGGACGTTGCCGGCGATCGGCACGGTGTCGATGTGTCCGGCCAGCACCACCCGCTCGGCCCGGCCCAGGTGCGTCCGGGCGACGACGTTGTTGCCGTACCGGTCGACGGTCAGGTGCGGCAGCGTGCGCAGCGCCTGCTCGATCGCGTCGGCGAGCGGCTTCTCGGTGCCGCTCACCGAGGGGAAGTCGACCAGCGCGGCGGTGAGCGCGGGGCCGTCCTGGGTGAGGTCCAGCAGGGTGGCGGGCATCGTTTCGGACATGGTGCCGAGCCTAACGCGGCCTCCAGTACGGTGTGCTTCGTGTCCGAGTCCATCCGCCCCCGCCGACTGAGAACCGCCGTCGCGCTCGCCGTGCTGCTGGCGGTGATCGCGTACGTGGTGGTGCAGTACGTGACGGGCGGCAAGGACGCCCCGCACTGCGTCGTGGGCAGCGGGAACAACACGTACCGGTTCACCCCCGAGCAGGCCTCCAACGCCGCGACGATCTCCGCCGTGGGCACCACCCGGGGAATGCCCGAGCGGGCGGTCACCATCGCGCTCGCGACCGCCCTCCAGGAGTCCGCGCTGCGGAACATCCGGTACGGCGACCGCGACTCCCTGGGGCTGTTCCAGCAGCGCCCCTCGCAGGGGTGGGGCACCGAGCGGCAGATCCTGGACCCGGTGTTCTCGGCCGGGAAGTTCTACGACCACCTGGCCGACGTCCCGGGCTACTCGCGGCTGCCGCTGACCGTCGCCGCGCAGCGCGTGCAGCGCAGCGGGTTCCCGCAGGCGTACGCCAAGCACGAGCCGGACGCCGCGCTGCTGGCCGCCGCGCTCACCGGGCGGTCGCCGGCGTCCCTGACGTGCACGGCCGGCAAGGGGCCGGCACGGGCCGGCGACCCGGCGAAGGTGCGGGCGGAGCTGAAGCGGGCGTTCGGCGGGGACGCGCCGGCCGGCGGCACCGCGCGGAACATCGTCGTACCGGTGCGGACCGTCGCCGCCGGCCCGGCCGGCCCCGAGGGCGCCGGCGCGGCTCCCGGGGGCTCGCGCGGCGGCTGGGAGCTGGCGCAGTGGGCGGTGGCCCGGGCGGACGCCCTGCGGATCGCCGAGGTGACGTACGCGGGCCGGGTCTGGAGCGCGGCGGACTCCGAGGACGGCTGGCGCCCCGCCGAGGGCCCCGCCCCGCGCGCGGACGAGGTCCACATCCGGGTCGCCGAGCGCTCCTAGGCGCGGCGCCCCGGGTCCGCCCCCGCGCGGGCCGGGTCGGGGTTCCGGGCGGGCCGTGCGCGCGTACGGGCGTTCACCCGGGCGAGGAGCGTGCACACGGGATGCCGGCCGTGTTCGGTACCGGGCCCGCGCACCCGTTCCGAGCTGCGAAGTGACGGTTCCTCAGTGGGCCCCTTTGCCCGGGTTTACGGCGGGCCGATAATGCGACGCATTACCCACTCTTTACCTCGGGTCACCGCAACCTCCCCCGGCCCCCGAGCGGTTGTCACAGCGTCCGATCGTCGGACAGGCACCACAGACAACGACCTCTTCCGTCGAAGGAGCATCATGTCCCTCCCCCTGACCCGCCGGATCGCCCGTGCCGCGCTGCTGCTCGCAGCGGGCGCAGCTCCCGTGGTCGGTGCGGCCGGCTCCGCGAGCGCCGTGGACCTTCCCCAAGCACCCGAGCTGGGCGGCGTGAGCAGCCTCGACACGGCCTCGGCGTCCGAGACCGTCAGCGGCGCCTCCCGGAACACGACCGGCACGGTCGGGGAGGCGGGCGGCCGGACGGTCGAGCAGGCCGTACCCGCCGCGGGCCAGGCCGTCACCAAGACGGGCGGCACCGCCGCCCCCGCCGCCCAGGAGGCCGCCGGCGGGCTCGTCGGCGGCATGCCGGCCGGCCTGCCGGCGCTGGGCGCGTAACCGTACGCACGCCGAAGGGCCCGGGGAGCGACGCACGCTCCCCGGGCCCTTCGGTGTGTCTCAGACCAGCCGCTTGACCGCGGCCTCGACCCGCTCGTCGGTGGCCGTGAACGCCACCCGGACGAACCGCTCCCCCGCCTCGCCGTAGAAGTCGCCCGGCGCGACCAGGATGCCGAGGGACGCCAGGTCGGCCACGGTGTCCCAGCAGGGCTCGTCCCGGGTCGCCCACAGGTACAGGCTGGCCTCGCTGTGCTCGATCCGGAAGCCGTGCGTCTCCAGGGCCGTGCGCAGCGCCGTACGCCGCGCCGCGTACCGGGCGCGCTGGTCGGCCACGTGCGCGTCGTCGCCGAGCGCCGCGACCGTGGCCGCCTGGACCGGGGCGGGCGTCATCATGCCGCCGTGCTTGCGGATCCGGAGCAGCTCGCCGAGGACGGCCGCGTCGCCCGCGATGAACGCGGCCCGGTAGCCGGCCAGGTTCGAGCGCTTGGACAGCGAGTGGACGGCGACGATCCCCTCGTACGAACCACCGCACACGTCCGGGTGCAGGACCGAGACGGGGTCGGCCTCCCAGCCGAGCTCCAGGTAGCACTCGTCGCTGAAGACCAGGACGCCGTGCTCGCGGGCCCAGGCCACGATCCGGACCAGCTCGTCCTTGGGGACGACCTTGCCGGTCGGGTTGGACGGCGAGTTCAGCCAGAGCAGCTTCAGCCCGGCCGGGTCCAGCTCCGTCGGGTCGTCGTAGACGACCGGCGTCGCGCCGCACAGCCGGGCGCCGACCTCGTACGTCGGGTAGGCGAGGCGCGGGTAGGCCACCGTGTCACCGGCGCCCAGGCCGAGCTGGGTCGGCAGCCACGCGACCAGTTCCTTGGAGCCGACGACCGGCAGGACGTTGGTGTGCGCGAAGCCGCGCGCGCCCAGGCGCCGCTCGCACCAGCCGGTGAGCGCGTCGCGCAGCTCGGGGGTGCCCCACACCGTCGGGTAGCCCGGCGAGTCCGCCGCGGCCACCAGAGCCCGCCGCACCACCTCGGGGACGGGGTCCACCGGCGTCCCGACGGACAGGTCCACGATGCCGTCCGGGTGGGCCGCGGCCGTCTTCTTGTACGGCTCGAGCTTGTCCCACGGGAAGACGGGGAGGCGGGAGGAGACGGGGGAGGACACGGTGCTCGCTTTCTTCTGCTTCAGGGGCGATACGCGTCGGTCCCGTACAGCGGCGGAGCCGTACGGGACCGAGGGCGCGCGATCAGCCGTTCTGCGGCGGCAGAGCGGCGATGAAGGGGTGGTCGCGCTCGATCAGGCCCAGCTTCGAGGCACCACCGGGCGAACCGAGATCGTCGAAGAACTCGACGTTCGCCTTGTAGTAGTCCTTCCACTCCTCCGGGGTGTCGTCCTCGTAGAAGATGGCCTCGACCGGGCAGACCGGCTCACAAGCACCGCAGTCGACGCATTCGTCCGGGTGGATGTACAAGGACCGCTGGCCCTCGTAGATGCAGTCGACGGGGCACTCCTCGATGCACGCCTTGTCCTTGACGTCGACACAAGGCTGCGCGATGACGTAGGTCACGCTGGTCGTTCCTCCTCGGTAGGGCTGTTTGCGCGGGAGCGCGGCGTCGTCGATGCCCGCACCTAGTATCTCCGTTCTCACGACGGAACCGAACAGGAGGGGCGGACTGAGCTGTGGAATTCACTGCGGGCGGACGGCTGGAGGTCCGGATCACCCCTTCTGACGTGGGTAAACGAGTCTCCGTCCGCCGGTTGAGCGACACCGGAGCGCGGCCGGAGAGGTTCACCGACACGGTCGGTGTTCTCACATCATGGACCGGGGGTGTGCTGGTGATCACACGACGGACGGGTGAGACCGTCCGCATCGCGGAATCGGCGCTGGTCGCGGGGAAGGTCGTGCCCGCCGCGCCGGCCCGCCGGCGGGGCCCCGCGGCCGGTTTCGAGGAGCTGACCCGGGCGGCCGCGCGGGCGTGGCAGCCGGTGGAGAGCGAGCCGCTCGGCGACTGGACGCTGCGGGCCGCGGCGGGGTTCACCCGCCGGGCCAACTCCGTGCTGCCGCTCGGTGATCCCGGGATGCCGCTGGACGAGGCCCTGGCACGCGCGCGTGCCTGGTACGAGGAGCGGGGCCTGCCCGCGTACGTGCAGGCGGCGACCGGCGCGGCGGACACCCAGGAGCGGCTGTGCGCGGCGCTGGAGGAGCGGGGCTGGCGCCGGGAGGTCTCGGCGGAGCTGCGGACCGGGGCGCTGGCGCCGGTCGGGGACCTGGACGCCGGTGACGTACGGCTGTCCCGGTCCGTCGACGGGGCGTGGCTGCGCCGCTACAACCGCTCGGGCGAGCCGGGCCCGCACGTGCTGCGCGTCCTGGGCAGCGGGCCGTCGGTGTGGTTCGCCACCGTGCCGGGCGACGGTGACGTGCCCGCCGCCATCGGGCGGTGCGTGGTCGACGGGCGGTGGGCCGGTTTCATGGCGGTCGAGGTGGACCCGGCGTACCGCAGGCGGGGGCTCGGCACGGCGGTGATGGCCGCGCTCGCCCGCCGGGCGCTGGACGAGGGCGCGTCGGCCGCCTGGCTCCAGGTGGAGTCGGACAACGAGGGCGCCCTCGCCCTGTACGGGGGGATGGGTTTCACCGTCCACCACCTGTACCACCACTTCCGGTCCCCCGAAGCGGGTACGTGAGGCGTATGCACACCACGGAGTGGCGCCGCCGGTTCGCCGAGGAGGCCCGCGAGGAGCGTCCGGACCTCGCGGCGCTGTGCCTGCTGGTGGGCGCGGAGGCGGATCCCGCCCTGGGGCAGGCCGGGATGGACGCCGCAGAGATCGAGCTGGACCGGCTGGCAGGGCTGCTGCCGTACGGGCTGCGCGGGCCCCGCTCCTGGGTGGCCGCGCTCGCCGCCCTGCTGGGCGACCGGTGCGGCTTCCACGGCACGCCCGGCGACTACCAGCGTCTGGAGTCGTCGCTGCTGCACGAGGTGCTGCGGCGGCGCCGGGGGCTGCCGATCCTGCTGTCGGTCGTGTGGACCGAGGTGGCCCGGCGGGCGGGCGCGCCGGTGTACGGGGTGGCGCTGCCCGGGCACTTCGTCGTCGGGTTCGGCGACCCGGAGGAGCGGGTGCTGGCGGACCCGTTCGCCGGTGGCCGGGCCCTGACCGGGGCGGACGCGGAGCTGCTGGTGGCGGGGGCGACCGGGGAGCGGCTGGTCCCGTCGATGCTGACGCCCGCGGACCCGTTGCAGATCGTGCAGCGGATCCTCAACAACATCCGCGCCTGGGCGTCCGTACGCCCGGAGCGTTCGGACGTGGCCCTGTGGGCGGTGGAGCTGTCCCTGCTGCTGCCCGCGCACCCCGCACGGCTGCGGTACGAACGGGCCCAGTTGCTGGTGCAGCGCGGTGACTTCCTGACGGGCGCGGCGGAGATGGACGCGTACGCGGAGGTGGTGGCCGCCGTCGAGCCGACCGTGGCGGAGACGGTCCGCCACCGTGCCCGTGCGGCCCGTGCCCGGCTGAACTGATCGCGGCCGGCGGCGGGGGTCGGTCCCGGTCGACGTGCTCCCCCACGATCCCTACGGAGGCGGGGCCGAGCGGTCAGGTCCGCACCGGTAACCGGTCCGGTGCCCGGGCAGGCCGCCGGGGACCGGAGGCACCCGGAAGGCCCCCGCCCGGGTGGGACGGGGGCCGGGGCACGGGGGCCGGGGCGGGCTCAGCCCTGGGGGTCGAGTTCGATCGTCCCGGTGCGCTCGGCGGGGGTCTTGCCGAGCAGGGCCTTCTGCATCGCGTGGGCCACGTCGTCGGCGGAGACCTCGTGCTCCTTGCCGTCGCCCTTGGTGATCATGACGCCCTCGAAGACGCCGTCCAGGAGCGTGTTGATCGCCTGCTTGTCGTAGACCTCGACCAGCCGGCCGTTGACCGGCTTCATGGAGAGGATCTTCGGCAGGGACCTCTCGGGGCCGAACTGGATCTGCTTGCCGCCGGCCTGGATGGTCACCAGCCCGGACATCGCGGGCTCGGCGAACTCCTTCATCGCCCGGTTCAGTTCCGCCTGGGTGACGGTCGGCTCCTTGGTGACGACGGGCAGTTCGACCGGGTTCGTCCTGCCGGTCTCGACCTGGGCGCGGTAGGCGTCCCGTACCGAGATCATCGACCGCTGGACGTCCAGGGTCTTGCCCGCCTTGCCCGGTACGGCGACGGCCTTGCCCGGTTCGAACCGGATCGTGCCCTCGGTGGCCGAGCCGGAGGTGCCCGCGAGGTCGGTCAGGGCCACGCCCAGCTTCTCCTCGTCGACCAGGATCACCGGCTGGGCGACGCGCTCGCCGCCGAAGAGGGAGCCGATCACGGAGACCGGGTTGTAGTCGGCGCCCGCGGCGGCCCGCACGGTCTCCTGGGCGTCCAGGGACAGCCCGGCCTTGTCGGGGGCCAGCTCCTCCTTCTTGCCGCCCACGCTGAGCTGCATAGGGGCGGACGCCCAGTCGCCGAAGGCGGTGTCCAGCTTCTGCACCGCCTGCTCCTTGGTCCCGCCGCCGATGTCGACGCCGAGGACCGTGGTGCCCTTCGGGACCTCGGAGTGGTTCAGCAGCAGCCCGGCACCGTAGGCGACACCGGCCAGGCCGATCACCGCGGCGCCCAGGAGGACCGCCTTGGAGCGGCCCTTCTTCTGCTGCGGGCGGGCCGGGGAGGCGGCGGGGGCCGGGGCGGGCGGCACGGGTGCGGGCGCCGCCTCCGGCTCGAAGTCCTCGTACGCCGGGGGGACCCGGTCGGCCGCGACCTGCGCGGGGCCGGTGACCGGGAACGGCGACGAGGAGCGGTGCTCCGGCGGGACCACGGGGATGCCGCTGGTGAGGGTGTCGCCCGACACGTGCCCCCCGGCCGGCGGACCGGCGGGCGGACGCGCGGCACCCTGCCGGGGCACCTGGGGGTCCTGGCCGTACGCGGGTTCGTAGCCGGGCTCGTACCCGGTGTCGTACCCGGCGCCGGGGTCCGGCTCGGGCGCGGGCTGCTGCGGGGTCAGTACGGCGGTGTCGTCGGACATCCACGGCACGGCGGCCATGGCGCCGGTCACGGGGCCCGTCGTGGGGCCGTCCGGGCGCGCCGGGCCGCCCGGGCCGGGGGGCGCGGTGTCGCCCGCCAGGTCGGCCAGCGAGCTGTGCGGGCGCGGCGCCTCGGCGCGCGGGGCGTCGGCCGGGCGCGGCACCCCGCCGGGGGCGGCCGGGCCGCCGGGCGCGGGCGCACCGGTGGGCGCGGGCCCCTGGCCGGGGACGCGGCCGGGCCCCTGGGGCCGCTCGGGCGCGGAAGGCCGCGCGGAGGCCTGCCCCGGCGCGGAGGCCTGCGGCTGGGCGGGGGCGGGCGCGGGGGCCGGGGGCTTGCGGGGGGCGAACCAGTCGCTGGCCGGCTTCTCCTCCGCGGGCGGCTCCTCCGCCGGCTCCGGGGCCTCGGCCGCCGGCGGCCGCTCCGCCGGCGCGGAGCGGGGCGCCGGGGCGGTGCCCGCCCCGTCCGTCTCGCTCACCGGCTTGCGCATGACGACCGGCGGGATGGGCCGCGAACCCGGGATGTTGATCCGGATGCGGGTGGTCAGCGTGGTCTCGGTCCTGGGCTCGTCCGGCTCCGCGGCGGCGGCTCCGGCACCCTCCTCCGGTGCGTCCTGCGTCGGGTGCAGCGACGGATACTGGCGCGATCCGTACGGCGGTGTACCCGAGGGGTACGCGGCTCCGCCGCGCCCCTGGGCGCCGGAGGACGAACTGTCAGTTTCACGACTCAAAGCAGGTTCTCCCGGTTGGCTCCGCCGCCCGCTCTTACACGTGCGGGCGCTCGGCGGCGCGCACCACCATACTGGCCGCCGCCGCCGGGTATCCCACGACCAGGGCAACCCGGCCGGGCATTCCGCCCCAAGTCAGGGCACGTCACATGCCAAGTGACCCGGATCGGCCGTCCCGATGCGGAAGCCGTGTGATCGTGGCGCACATCACAGCGATGACCATGCCGCCCAGGACGTACACCAGCTCGGCCAGGCCGCCCCAGAAAAGCTGGTCCCCTTCGGGCCGTCCGAGGCTCAGCAGCACCACGGCGATCAGCCAGCCGGCCCCCGGGGCCAGCACACCCGCCTGAGTGCCCGTCGCCCGCATCCCGCCGCGGAACAGCCCCGCGCACGCCGCCAGCGCCAGCAGCAACCCACCGGGGAACCAGGCCGATTGGACCAGCGCCCCGGCGAGGCCGACCACGGCCCCGAGCACGGCCAGGCCCGCGTAGGAGGCGATCCGCGCGGCCCTCATGACGTCACCCCGGCGAACAGGTCGTCCTCGCGCCGGCCGGCCGGGGCGCCCGCTTCCCCCCGTACCAACTGGTAGTACTCCGTGGTGAAGAGAGGCTGGCCCAGGTCGTTGGACAGGGCGAAGAACTCCCCCTCCACGGTGATCTGGGTGACATGGGCGCGCATCGCGGCGGCCTTGCGGCCGGCGTGCGCGGTGCCGTCGATCGCGGCCGTGACGAGCTCGTCGTCGACCACGCCGGGCACGTCGGCGACGGACGCGGTCCGGGGGAAGGCGCCCGCGGCCCGGAGCCTGGCGAAGCCTTCCTCGGCGACCGTGCGCGGCACCCGGTTCCAGTAGGTCTTGGCGATCCGGTGGGGTGCGCCCAGGTCGCGCCGGAAGTCCGGTTCGGCCGCCAGTTCTGCGGCGCGCATGGCGACGCGGTGCGCCTGGATGTGGTCCGGGTGGCCGTAGCCGCCGTCCGGGTCGTAGGTGACCAGCACCTGGGGGCGGACCGAGCGGACGACGGCTACCAGGTGGGCGGCGGCCTCGTCCACGTCCGCGCTCCAGAAGGCGCCGTCGCGGTGGTTCTGCTCGGTGCCCATCATCCCGGAGTCGCGGTACCGGCCGGGCCCGCCCAGGAAGCGGTGGTCGGTGACGCCCAGCTCCTTCATCGCGGCGGCCAGTTCGCCGACGCGATGGGGGCCGAGCCGGTCCTCCCGGTCGGGTGCCAGATGGGCGAGGGCGGGCGGGATGACCTCGCCCTCCTCGCCGCGTGTGCAGGTCACCAGGGTGACCTGGGCGCCCTCGGCCGCGTACTTGGCCATGGTGGCGCCGTTGTTGATCGACTCGTCGTCGGGGTGCGCGTGCACCAGGAGCAGACGACGGGCGGGGAGTTCCGTCATACCGACACCCTAGGGGGTGGTGCCCGGAACCCGGCGACTAGAACTTGATGCCGCCGATCATGCCCGCCACGTTGGTCGTCAGCTCGCTGATGGTCGGGGCGATGGAGGAACTCGCCAGGTAGAAGCCGAGGAGCATGCAGACGACCGCGTGGCCGGCCTTCAGGCCGGACTTCCGGATCAGCAGGAAGACGACGATCGCCAGCAGCACCACCGCCGAAATCGAGAGTGCCACGGCGGTTCACCTCCATACGTGTTCGTTCCGGACCGGGCAGGGAGCACGTGCCGGAGGGTACATACCCACCCGGCGCTACGGATCATAACTATCCGTTCCCACGCATCGATCGGTGCACGGCAGCACATGGGGGCGCACGACCGCTAGTTTCGGTCGTATGACCTCCAGGCAACAGCTCTCATTCCCTCGCCAGTACGCGCGGACTCAGCGCTACACCCTTGGTGTTCCCCGGGCGTTCACCGTCTCGCCGGACGGCTCCCGGGTCGTGTTCCTCCGCTCCCCCGCCGGCACCGACAGAGCGAACCGGCTGTGGGTGCTCGACCTGGACGACGGCATGCGGGAGCGTGTGGCCGCCGATCCCGGGGCGCTGCTGGGCGGCGCGGAGGAGGAGTTGTCGCCCGAGGAGCGGGCACGCCGCGAGCGCAGCCGGGAGGGCGCGGGCGGCATCGTGGGGTACGCGGTGGACGGGGCCGTCGAGTTGGCCGCGTTCGCGCTCTCGGGGCGGCTGTTCGTGGCGGAGCTGAGGGCCGGGACGGCGCGTGAGCTGCGCGTACCGGGCCCGGTGATCGACCCGCGGCCGTCGCCGGACGGGCGGCACGTGGCGTATGTGAGCGGGGGCGCCCTCCGGGTGACGGGCACCGGGGGCGAGGGCGGTGACCGGGCGCTGGCCGAGCCGGAGGACGGGCACGTGACGTACGGGCTCGCGGAGTTCATCGCGGCCGAGGAGATGGGCCGCTCGCGCGGTTTCTGGTGGTCGCCGGAGTCGGACCGGCTGCTGGTCGCGCGGGCCGACGACCGCCCGGTGCGGCGCTGGTGGATCGCGGACCCGGCGCATCCGGACCGGGAGCCGGTGAAGGTGGCATACCCGGCGGCGGGGACGGCGGACGCGGAGGTGTCGCTGTGTCTGCTCGGCCTGGACGGTACGCGTACGGAGGTGGAGTGGGACCGTACGCGCTTCCCGTACCTGGCGCGGGTCCACTGGTCCTCCGGTGGGGCTCCGCTGCTGCTGGTGCAGGCCCGCGACCAGCGCACCCAGCTCTACCTGGCGGTGGACACCGCGTCCGGGTCGACCCGGACGGTGCACGTCGACGAGGACCCGGACTGGCTGGAACTGCTCGGCGGGGTGCCGGCGTGGGCGCCGGACGGGCGGCTGGTGCGGATCGCCGACGAGGGCGGGGCGCGGGTGCTGGCCGTCGGCGACCGGACGCTGACGGGGGCGCAGCTCCACCTGCGGGCGGTGCTGGACGTCGGCGAGAACGACGTGCTGGTGTCGGCGTCGGCGGGCGAGGAGGCCGTCGACGCGGAAATTGGCGAGATCCATGTGTACCGGGTCAACGAACTGGGCGTGGAGCGCGTCTCCGACGGGCCCGGTGTGCACGCGGCGGTCCGGTCCGGCGCGGTGACGGTGCTGGCGTCGGCGCGGCCCGGTGAGCCGGGGACGACGGTGCGGGTGCTGCGGGAGGGCAAGCCGGTGGCGCGGGTGGAGTCGTACGCGGAGCGGCCGGTGCTGTCGCCGCGGTTGACGCTCACCGAGGCGGGCCCGCACCGCGTCCCGTGCGCCGTGCTGCTGCCCCGGGACCACCGGGAGGGCGACGGGCCGCTGCCGGTGCTGCTGGACCCGTACGGGGGGCCGCACGGGCAGCGGGTGGTGGCGGCGCACAATCCGCACCTGACGTCGCAGTGGTTCGCCGAGCAGGGTTTCGCGGTGGTCGTGGCGGACGGGCGGGGCGCTCCGGGCCGGTCGCCGGGCTGGGAGAAGGCGGTCAAGAACCGGCTGACGCTGGCGCTGGACGACCAGATCGAGGCGCTGCACGGGCTGGCGGACCGGTTCCCGCTGGACCTGGGCCGGGTGGCGATGCGGGGCTGGTCGTTCGGCGGCTACCTGGCCGCGATGGCGGTGCTGCGGCGGCCGGACGTGTTCCACGCGGCGGTGGCGGGCGCGCCGATGTCCGACCTGCGGCTGTACGACACGCACTACATGGAGCGGTATCTGGGCCTGCCCGAGGAGGCGCCGGAGGTGTACGAGGCGAACTCGCTGATCACGGACGACGGCCTGTCGGCGCCGGAGAACCCGCACCGCCCGCTGATGCTGATCCACGGGCTGGCGGACGACAACGTGGTGGCGGCGCACACGCTGCGACTGTCGTCGGCGCTGCTGGCGGCGGGCCGGCCGCACGAGGTGCTGCCGCTGACGGGCGTGACGCACATGACGCCGCAGGAGCAGGTGGCGGAGAACCTGCTGCTGCTCCAGGTGGACTTCCTGAAGCGGTCGCTGGGGCTCGCCTAACGCGGGGCGGCGCGCCGGCGAGTGAGCCGAAGGGGCGCCGCCGGGGGAACGGTCCCGAGCGCGCGGAGGCCCGTGAGGAACGAACGGGTCGAGCACGGTCGGGGTCGTGAGCCCGGCTCCAGCGCCCCGGAGGCGAACCGAGCCCGGAAGGGGGGACGCCCACACCGGCCGGGGCGGCGTGGTGCGCCCCGGCCGGTCCACGGCACCCGCACGGCCGTACGGTGGCCAGCGTGCCGTGTCCGTATATCGGAGCGGGGTCGGGCGGGTTGCCCGGGTGTTAACGAGGTTGACGGACGGTCAGCCCGCCGGCCCCCCGGTCCCGCCGGGCACGACGTGCTTCTCCTCGGCGAAGTGGCACGCCGAGTCGTGCCGCGCCGGGGTGTCGCTGTCGCGGAAGACGGCCGGGACCGCGAGCAGCGGCACCTCGGTGGCGCAGCGTTCGCGCGCCTTCCAGCAGCGGGTGCGGAAGCGGCAGCCGGAGGGGATGTCGGTGGGCGAGGGCACGTCGCCGGTGAGCAGGATCCGCTCGCGCCGTCCCCGGGTCGTCGGGTCGGGTACGGGCACGGCCGACAGCAGCGCCTGGGTGTAGGGGTGGGTGGGGTGGTCGTAGATCTCGGTGTCGGTGCCGGTCTCGACGATCCGCCCGAGGTACATCACGCCGACGCGGTCGGAGATGTGCCGGACGATGGACAGGTCGTGCGCGATGAACACGTACGACAGGCCGAAGGCGTCCTGGAGCCGTTCCATCAGGTTGACGACCTGGGCCTGGACGGAGACGTCGAGGGCCGAGACCGGTTCGTCGGCCACGATGACCTCGGGCCGGAGGGCGAGGCCGCGGGCGATGCCGATGCGCTGGCGCTGGCCGCCGGAGAACTGGTGCGGGTAGCGGTTGATGTACTCGGGGTTCAGGCCGACGACGTCCAGCAGCTCCTGCACCTTGCGGCGCCGGTCGCCCTTGGGGGCCGCCTCGGGGTGGATCTCGTACGGCTCGCCGATGATGTCGCCCACCGTCATCCGCGGGTTGAGCGAGGTGTACGGGTCCTGGAACACCATCTGGATGTTCCGGCGGACCGCCTTCAGCGCCCGGCCGGACAGCCTGGTGATGTCCTCGCCCTTGTAGAGGATCTGTCCGGCGGTGGGGCGTTCCAGGCTGACGAGCATCTTGGCGACCGTGGACTTGCCGCAGCCGGACTCGCCGACGATGCCGAGGGTCTCGCCGGGCTGGAGGGCGAAGGAGACGCCGTCGACCGCCTTGACGGCGCCGATGTGCTTGCGGAAGAGGACGCCCCGGGTCAGCGGGTAGTGCTTGACGAGCTCGCGCACCTCAAGAAGAGGAGGCATGGACCGTCTCCTCCCAGAAGTGGCAGGCGCTGCGCCGGTCCTCGGCTACCCGGTACAGCGGGGGGACGTCGACGCGGCACACGTCGCGGGCGCGGGGGCAGCGGGGGTGGAAGGGGCAGCCGGGCGGGATGGCCGTGAGGTTCGGCGGGAGGCCCTTGATGGCGTACAGCTCCTTGCCCTTGCGGTCGAGGCGCGGGATGGACCGCAGCAGGCCCTCGGTGTAGGGATGAGCGGCGCTTTTGTAGATGTCGTGGACGGGCGCGGTCTCGACGATCCGCCCGGCGTACATCACGGCGATCCGGTCGGCGACGTCGGCGACGACGCCGAGGTCGTGGGTGATGAGGATGAGGCCCATGCCGATTTCCCGCTGGAGTCCGGCGAGGAGTTCCATGACCTGGGCCTGGACGGTGACGTCGAGGGCGGTGGTGGGTTCGTCGGCGATGATGAGCGCCGGTTCCAGCGCCATCGCCATGGCGATCATGATGCGCTGGCGCATGCCGCCGGAGAACTGGTGGGGGTACTGGCTGACGCGTTGCGCGGCGCCGGGGATGCGGACGCGGTCCATCAGCTCAACGGCCTTGGCCCGGGCGTCCTTCCTGGACATGCCGCGGTGGACGACGAACATCTCGCCGAGCTGGTCGCCGACGGTGAGGACGGGGTTGAGGGACGACAGCGCGTCCTGGAAGATCATCGCCATCCGGGCGCCGCGTACGGCGCGCCGGGCGTCCTCCTTGAGCGTCAGCAGGTCCTGCCCCTGGAAGAGGACCTCGCCGCCGGTGATCCGCCCGGGCGGGGTGTCGAGGATGCCCATGACGGCCTGGGCGGTGACGGACTTGCCGGAGCCGGACTCGCCGAGCACGGCGAGGGTCTCGCCGGCGTCCACGGAGTACGTGACGCCGTTGACGGCCCTGGCGATCCCGTCCCGGGTGCGGAACTCCACGTACAGGTCGCGTACTTCGAGCAGCATGGTGGGCCTACCGCAGCTTCGGGTCGAGGGCGTCGCGCACCGCGTCGCCGAGCATGATGAACGCCAGGACGGTGATGCTGAGGGCGCCGGCGGGCCACAGCAGCATGTGGGGGGCGTTGCGGATCTGGGGGGCGGCGTTGGAGATGTCGATGCCCCAGGAGACGGTGGGCGGCCGCAGTCCGACGCCGAGGAACGACAGGGTGGCCTCCAGGGCGATGTAGGTGCCGAGGGCGATGGTGGCGACGACGATGACGGGCGCGACCGCGTTGGGCGCCACGTGGCGCAGCAGCATCCGGCCGCTGCCGGCGCCGAGGGCGCGGGCGGCCTGGACGTAGTCGTTCTCCTTGGCGGTGATGACGGAGCCGCGGGCGATACGGGCGAGCTGGGGCCAGCCGAGCAGCACGATGAAGCCGACGACCGGCCAGACGGTGGAGCTGGTGACGACGGACAGGAAGACCAGGCCGCCGAGGACGACGGGGATGCCGAAGAAGACGTCGGCGACCCGGGAGAGCAGCGCGTCCCACCAGCCGCCGAAGAACCCGGCGAGCCCGCCCAGCAGGCTGCCGAGCAGGGCGGCGCCGAGGGTGGCGCAGACGCCGACGGTGATGGAGGCCCGGGCCCCGTACACGGTGCGGGTGTACACGTCGCAGCCCTGGGTGTCGTACCCGAAGGGGTGGCCGGGGGAGGATCCCTGCTGCGACTTGGACAGGTCGCACTGGAGCGGGTCGGCGCTGGTGAGGATCTGCGGCCAGATGGCGATGAGGACGAGGAAGACGATCAGCAGCGCGGACACCAGGAAGACGGGGTTGCGGCGCAGTTGGTGCCAGGCGTCGGACCACAGGCTGCGGGGTCTGCCGGTCGTGGGGCGGAGCGTCTCGGCCTCGCTCATGGCGAGGTCCATGCCGCCGCCCGCGCCGGTGGGGGCGATGGCCTCCCTCGGGTTCTCGTACGGGTCGGGCTCAGGCATAACGGATCCTCGGGTCCAGGACCGCGTAGAGCAGGTCGACGAGCAGGTTCGCCACCAGGAAGACGATCACGAGGATGGTCACGAAGCCGACGACGGTGGGCGCGTTGTTGCGGAGGATGCCCTGGTAGAGCTGGTAGCCGACGCCGTGGATGTTGAAGATCCGCTCGGTGACGATCGCTCCGCCCATCAGCGCGCCGATGTCGGCGCCGATGAAGGTGACGACCGGGATGAGGGAGTTGCGCAGCAGGTGGCGGGTGATGACCCGGCGGCGCGGCAGGCCTTTGGCGACGGCGGTGCGGACGTAGTCGGCGCGGACGTTCTCGGCGATGGAGGTGCGGCTGAGGCGGGTGACGTAGGCGAGGGAGACGAGGGCGAGGACGACGCCGGGGAGGATCAGTTCGTCGATGCGGGCGTCGGAGGAGACGGAGGGGCGCACCCAGCCCCATCTGACGCCGAAGAGGAACTGGAGGAGGTAGCCGGAGACGAAGGTGGGGATGGAGATGACGACGAGGGTGAGGACGAGCAGGCCGGTGTCGAGGGGGCGGCCGCGTTTGAGGCCGCTGACGACGCCGAGGGTGATGCCGACGACGATCTCGATGACGATGGCGACCACGGTGAGGCGGAGGGTGACGGGGAAGGCGGAGGCCATCAGTTCGGTGACCGGCTGGCCGTTGAACGCGGTGCCGAAGTCGCCCTGGAAGATCGCGCCCATGTAGAGCAGGTACTGCTTCCACAGCGGCTCGTCGAGGTGGAGGTCCTCACGGATGCGGGCGGCGGTGGCGGGGTCGGGTGCCTTGTCGCCGAACAGGGCCGCGACCGGGTCGCCGAGCGCGTACACCATGAAGAAGATGAGGAACGTGCTGCCGATGAACACCGGGATCATCTGGAGCAGCCGCCGGATCACGTAGCGTCCCATGGGGGCTCCGGTGGGGGAGGTGGCGGGTGTCAGCCGACCTTGATCTGGT
Source organism: Streptomyces sp. NPDC016309 (assembly GCF_043077235.1). Classification (NCBI taxonomy): domain Bacteria; kingdom Bacillati; phylum Actinomycetota; class Actinomycetes; order Kitasatosporales; family Streptomycetaceae; genus Streptomyces; species Streptomyces sp. NPDC016309. Next base: position 492,352 of record NZ_JBIBSG010000001.1, read on the forward strand.
CGTAGACGGGGACGCTGAACTGGTTGAGGGCGACGTCGGAGAGCCGCTCGGAGTAGCCGGCGCTGCCGTTCTGGTACCAGAGGGGGATGGCCGGCATCTGTTCGGCGAGGATCTGCTCGGCGGCCTGGAAGTCCTTGACGGCGGTCGCCCGGTCGGCCTCGCGGTTGGCCTTGTCGACGAGGGCGTCGAACTGCTTGTTGCTGAACTTGCCGTAGTTGGAGGAGCCGCCGGTGTAGTAGAGCGGTTCGAGGAAGTTCTGGATCAGCGGGTAGTCGGCCTGCCAGCCGGAGCGGAAGGGGCCGCTGAGCTTGAAGGTGGTCTGCTGGTTGCGGAAGTCGGCGAAGGTGCCGATGGGGTTGACGGTGCAGACGGCGCCCCGGCCGAGCGCGTTGTTGACGCTGTTGCAGACGGCGTCCATCCAGGCGCGGTGGGAGCCGGTGTCGACGTTGGAGGTGAGCGTCACCTTGCCGCCGGGCAGCCCGCCGCCCTCCTCGATGAGCCGTTTGGCCGCGGCGGGGTCGTAGTCGCAGGCGTCGCCGCAGAGCTCCTTGTAGCCGCCGTCGGCGCCGAGGGCGGGTGAGGTCCAGTCCTTGGCGGGGGTGCGGGTGCCCTGGAAGATCTGCTTGGTGATCTCCTCGCGGTTGATCGCCCTGGACAGGCCGCGGCGGACCTTCTCCATGCCGGCCTTGTTCCACTCGGGCCGGTAGAGCGGGAAGACGAGGGTCTGGATGATGAGGGCGGGCTGGTTGATGTAGCGGTCGCCGAGGTCGTTCTTGACGTTCTTGAGCTGCTGGGCGGGTACGTCGTCGACGAGGTCGAGGTTGCCGGCGATCAGGTCGGTGTAGGCGGTGTTGTTGTCGGTGTAGACGGTCAGGTCGACACCGCCGTTCTGCGCCTTGTCCTCGCCGGTGTAGCCGTCCCAGCGGCGCAGTTTCATGCCGCTGCCGCGGGCGTAGGACTCGACGGTGTAGGGGCCGTTGCCGATGGGCTTGGCGAGCCAGGCGTCGTGGTCGGTGAAGAACACCTTGGGCAGCGGGACGAAGGCCTGGTAGCCGAGGGTCTCGGGCCAGCTCGAGAACGTGTCCTTGAGCGCGACGGTGAAGGTGCGGTCGTTCTTGACGACCAGTCCGCGCATGGTCGTGGCCTTGGCGGTGCCGGAGGCGGGGTGGACGTCCTCGTAGCCGACGATGTCGCTGAAGAACGGCGAGTTGGCCTGCTTGTTCTCGACGTGGGCGCCGTAGTTCCAGGCGTCGGTGAAGGAGCGGGCGGTGACCGGCTCGCCGTTGCTGAACTTCCAGCCGGGCTTCAGCGTGATGGTGAAGTTCCGGGAGTCGGTGGTCTCGATCTTCTCGGCGACCATGTCCTTGGCCTCGCCGGTCTTCGGGTCGTACTTCTTCAGGCCGCGGAAGAGCATGTCGAGGACCTTGCCGCCCTGGACCTCATTGGTGTTGGCCGGCTCGATGGGGTTCTGGGGGTCACCCCAGGAGGAGCTGAGGATCCCGTCGGCTCCGCCGCCGCTGTCGGCGCCGCCCCCGCAGGCGGTCGCCGCGAGGGCGACGGCGGTCGCGCACGCGGCCCACTGGGCGTGCCTGGTGGCTCGGCGCATGGGTGCCTCCCGTGGTCCTCGGACTCGCCTAGGCCCACATACCACCGCATACGCACGGGTATCGCACTCTTTGTCCGCCCGTACGGGCGCGGCACCACCCGCATGCGGGACGCGGGTGCGCGCCCGGAACCGGACCCGGCCGCGGACGCACGGGTGCCCCGGCCGGGATCCGGCCGGGGCACCCTCGTGCGCGGTGAGCCGTACGCGACTACGGACACTGCCTAGGCCGCGTGGACGACGTCCTTCTCCTCGGCGAAGTGGCACGCCGACTCGTGCGCGGCCGGGCTGTCCGAGCCCTGGAAGCGCTCGGGGATCGCCAGCAGCGGCACCTCGGTGGCGCACTTGTCCTCGGCCTTCCAGCACCGGGTGCGGAAGCGGCAGCCGGACGGCGGGTTGGCCGGAGACGGGACGTCACCGGTGAGGATGATCCGCTCGCGGCCGTCGCGGGCGTCCGGGTCCGGGACGGGGACGGCCGACAGCAGCGCCTGGGTGTAGGGGTGCGTCGGGTGGTCGTAGATCTGGACGTCCGTACCGATCTCCGCCATCTTGCCCAGGTACATCACGCCGACGCGGTCGGAGATGTGCCGGACGATCGACAGGTCGTGCGCGATGAAGAGGTAGGAGAGGTTGAACTCGTCCTGGAGCTTCTCCATCAGGTTGACGACCTGCGCCTGCACCGAGACGTCCAGCGCCGAGACCGGCTCGTCGCAGATGATGATCTCCGGGTTGAGGGCCAGGCCGCGGGCGATGCCGATGCGCTGGCGCTGACCGCCGGAGAACTGGTGCGGGTAGCGGTTGATGTACTCGGGGTTCAGACCGACGACGTCCAGCAGCTCCTGCACCTTGCGGCGCCGGTCGCCCTTCGGGGCCACCTCGGGATGGATCTCGAAGGGCTCGCCGATGATGTCGCCCACCGTCATCCGCGGGTTCAGCGAGGTGTACGGGTCCTGGAACACCATCTGGATGTTCCGGCGGACCGCCTTCAGCGCCCGGCCGGACAGCTTGGTGATGTCCTGGCCCTTGTAGAAGATCTCGCCCGCGGTCGCCGTCTCCAGCATCATCAGCAGCTTGGCGACCGTGGACTTGCCACAGCCGGACTCGCCGACGATGCCGAGCGTCTCGCCCTGGTAGAGGTCGAAGGAGACCCCGTCCACGGCCTTGACCGCGCCGACCTGCTTCTTGAACAGGATGCCCTGGGTCAGCGGGAAGTGCTTCACCAGACCGCGCACCTGGAGGATCGGCTCACCGCGCTCCACCGGGGCCTCGATGGCCGCGACGGCGGCGGTCTCGGTGGCCGCCTCGACCGTCTCCACCTCGGTGACGTTCGGGGTCGCGTCCACGGCCGCGTCCTGTGCCGACGTGGCGGGCTTGCTGAGCTCAGCCATGGATCGTCTCCTTCCAGAAGTGGCACGCGCTGCCGCGGCCCGGCAGCTCGCCACCGTCCTGCTCCGTCACCGGCACCAGGGCCGGGATCTCCGTACGGCAGATGTCGTCCGCCTTGGGGCAGCGCGGGTTGAAGGCGCAGCCCGGCGGGATCTTCATCAGGTTGGGCGGCAGGCCCTTGATCGCGTACAGCTCCTGGCCCTTCTGGTCCAGGCGCGGGATGGAGTCGAGCAGGCCACGGGTGTACGGGTGCGCGGGGCGCTTGTACAGCTCGTGGACGGGCGCGTTCTCGACGATCCGGCCGGCGTACATCACCGCGATCTTGTCGGCGACGTCGGCGACCACACCCAGGTCGTGGGTGATCAGGATCATGCCCATGTTCTCCTCGCGCTGGAGCTCCGCGAGCAGGTCCATGACCTGGGCCTGGACGGTCACGTCGAGCGCGGTGGTCGGCTCGTCCGCGATGATCAGGTCCGGCTCCAGGGCCATCGCCATGGCGATCATGATGCGCTGGCGCATACCGCCGGAGAACTGGTGCGGGTAGTCGTTCACCCGCGCCGCGGCGGCCGGGATCTTCACCCGGTCCATCAGCTCGATGGCCTTGGCCTTGGCGTCCTTGCGGGACATGCCCAGGTGCACGCGGTACATCTCGCCGAGCTGGTAGCCGACGGTCAGCACCGGGTTCAGCGCGGAGAGCGCGTCCTGGAAGATCATCGCGATCCGGCGGCCGCGGATCTTGCGGCGCTCCTCGGCGGACATCTTCAGCATGTCCTGGCCGTGGAACAGGATCTCGCCCTTGGGGATCCGGCCGGGCGGCATGTCGAGGATGCCCATGATCGCCTGGGCGGTGACCGACTTGCCGGAGCCGGACTCGCCGAGGACGGCGAGGGTCTCACCGGCGTCGACGCTGTAGCTCACGCCGTTGATGGCCTTGGCGACACCGTCGCGGGTGTGGAACTCGACGTGCAGGTCGCGCACTTCGAGGAGCGGGGCGCTCGTGGCGCCCGGCGCGCTCGTCTTGTTGTCGATGGTGGTCAACGTACGCCCTCCTAGCGCAGCTTGGGGTCGAGGGCGTCGCGAACAGCTTCGCCGAGCATGATGAACGCGAGGACCGTGATGCTCAGGAACAGCGACGGGAAGAGCACCATGTGCGGGCTGCTCAGGAAGCGGTCCTGGCCGTCACTGATCATCAGGCCCCAGGAGATGTTCGGGGACTGGACACCGATGCCGAGGTAGGAGAACGCCGCCTCGGCCGAGATGTAGACGCCGAGGTTGATCGTCGTGACGACGATGACCGGCGCGAGCGCGTTCGGCAGGATGTGGCGCATCGCGATGCGCCAGCCGCCGGCACCCAGGGCGCGGGCCGCCATCACGTAGTCGTTCTGCTTGTTGGTGATCACCGAACCGCGCATGATGCGGAAGAGCTGCGGCCAGCCGAGCACGGCCATGATCAGCGAGACGGTGACGACGTTGCCGGTGCCCAGCATCGCCAGCACCAGCAGACCGCCGAGCAGGGTCGGGATGGCGAACCAGATCTCGGTGAAGCGGGACACCACGGCGTCCAGCCAGCCGCCGCGCAGACCGGCGATCATGCCGAGCACGCCGCCGGCGAGCGTCGTCAGCACCGACGTCAGGACACCCACGATGATCGAGTTGCGGGTGCCGTAGATCGTGCGGGTGTAGATGTCGCAGCCCTGGACGTCGAAGCCGAACCAGTGCGCGCCGCTGGGCGGGGTGACCGAGTTGGACAGGTCGCAGAAGCCCTTGGCGTACGGGTCGCCGCTGGTGAACAGCTGCGGCAGGGCCGCCATGACCAGCAGGAACAGGATCAGCACCGCGGAGACCAGGAACACCCAGTTGCGCATCAGGTCGCGCCGGGCGTCGCTCCACATGCTGGCGACCCGCTCGGGCTTGTCCTGCTTGGTGCGGACGGGGCTGCCGGGCGCGGCCGTCTTGACGGCCTCGCTCTCCTCGACGGTGGTGGAGGTGTTCTCAGGCATAGCGGATCCTCGGGTCGAGCACGGCGTAGAGCAGGTCCACGATCAGGTTCGCGGCGATGTAGACGAGGACGAGCACCGTCACGATGCTGACGACGGTCGTCCCCTGGCGCAGGTACACGGCCTGGTAGAGGGTGCCGCCGATGCCGGGGATGTTGAAGATGCGCTCGGTGATGATCGCGCCGCCCATGAGGGAGCCGAGGTCGACACCGAGGAAGGTGATGATCGGGATCATCGCGTTGCGCAGACCGTGGCGCACGATGACGCGGGACCGGCTCAGACCCTTGGCGGTCGCGGTGCGCACGTAGTCGGCGCGCATCGTCTCGATCATGCTGGTCCGGGTCAGCCGCGCGATGTACGCGAGCGAGACCGAGGCCAGCACGGTGCCGGGGAGGATCAGGGTGGTGATGTCCTCGGCGTCGTACGAGATCGGCGCGATCGCCCACTGGACGCCGAGCACGAGCTGGAGGACGTTGCCGAGCACGAACACCGGGATGGAGACCAGGAGAAGGGTCGACAGGAGCACGACGTTGTCGAGGAACTTGCCACGGCCGAGCGCCGCGAACACACCCGCGACGATACCGACGATGGACTCGACGACGAAGGCGATCGCCGCCAGCCGGAGCGTGACCGGGAAGGTCTCGCCCATGATCTCGGACACCGCGCGGCCGGTGAAGTCGGTGCCGAAGTCCCCGGTGAGCACTCCGGAGATGTAGTACCAGTACCGCATGTAGAGCGGGTCATTGAGGTGGTACTGCTCTCGCAGGATCGCTGCGATGGCCGGGTCCGCCCGCTTCTCTCCGGCCAGTGCCTGGATCGGGTCACCGGGCAGCAGGAAGACGAGGCAGTAGAGAAGAATTGTCGCGCCGAGCAGTACGGGTATCGCCTGCAGAAGACGCCTGATCACATAACGACCCATCAGGTCTCCAGTTGTACGGATACCGGGAGGGGCACACCAATGGGCCCCGCCCCGGGTGAGGGGTAATCGACAACGGACGGCAGAAGGGGGGTGACGGGGCAGAACCCCGTCACCCCCACTGCTGTCAGGATCTCCCGGGAGGAGATCCTCCGAACCGTCAGGCGGGGTTGACCGTGGTCCAGTCGATCTGGGTCATGTTGTCGATCCGCACGCCCGGCTTGACGTTCTTGCTGACGCCGGCGTTCAGCTTGTAGAAGTACACCGGGATGTAAGGCATGTCCTTCAGGATGAGGTCGTCAGCCTGCTGGTACGCCTTGATGGCGGCGTCCTCGGTGGTCGCCGTGTCGCCCTGGTCGAGGAGCTTCTCGACCTGCGGGTTGACGTAGCCCGAGTAGTTGGAGCCGTTCTCGATGGCGTCCTGGGAGAAGACCGGACGCAGGTAGTTCTCCGCGTGCGGGTAGTCCATGGACCAGGCCAGACGGAACGCGCCGCCGTACTTCTTCTCACCGAGGTCGTTCAGGATGGTCTGGAACTGCTCGAACGGCTTGACGGTGACGTCGACGCCGAGGTTCTTCTCGAGCTGCGCGGCGACGGCCTCGATCCAGTCCTTGTGGCCGCCGTCGGCGTTGTAGCCGAGCTCCATCTTGTTGCCCGGCAGGCCGCCCGCGGCGTCGAAGGCCTTCTTGGCCGCGGCCGGGTCGAAGGTGCAGGGGGCGCCACAGGCACCGCTGCGGTAGCCCGGGACCAGCGGGTTGATGAAGTCGTCCGCCGGCGTACGGGTGTTGACGAAGATCTTCTCGGTGATCGCCTTGCGGTCGATCGCCTGGGAGATCGCCTTGCGGATCTCCGGCTTCGCGTAGACCTTGTTGTACTTGATCGGGAAGCCGATGTAGCCGACGCCCGAGTCGGTGCCCTGGATGTAGCGGTCGCCGAGGTCCTTCGCGGCGGTGGTCATCGCGGACAGCGGAACGGTGTCCATGATGTCGACGCGGCCGCCGAGCAGGTCACGGTAGGCCGTGTCCTGGTTGTTGTAGATCTTGAACGTGACGCCCGAGACCTTGATCTGCGACGCGTCGGGGTGCTTGTCGTACTTGACGGTCTTGATCTGCTGGTTACGGACGAACTTGCCGTCCATCTTGAACATGCCGTTGCCGATGGGCGCGGTCTCGAAGCCCTTCGGGTCCTTGAAGAAGGCCTTCGGCAGCGGGAAGAACGCGTTGAAGCCCAGCATGGTCTTGAAGGCGCTGAACGGGGCCGTGAGCGTGACCTCGAGGGTCTTCTCGTCGACGACCTTCAGGCCCTTCATCTTGTCCGTCGCGGGCTTCTTGCCCGCGCCCGGGTTCAGGTCGGCGTACCCGTCGATCTTGTTGTAGAGCGGGTTCGTCTCCTGCGTGTTGTCCTGGTTGGCGCCGTAGTTCCAGGCGTCCGCGAAGGACTGCGCGGTGACGGCCTCACCGTTGTGGAAGGTGTAGCCGTCCTTCAGCTTGATCGTCCAGACCTTGCTGTCCTTGGTCTCGATCGACGCGGCCATGTCGAGCTGGGTCTCGTTCTTCTCGTCGTACTTGACGAGGCCGGTGAACAGCGCGTTCATGACCTCGGAGCCCTCGGACTCGTACGTGTTCGAAGGGATCAGACCGTTCTGGGGCTCGCCGAGCTCCATCACGACCTGGCGGGCGCCCCCGCTCTTGCCTTCGCTACCGCCACCGCCACAAGCCGTTGCTGCCAGGGCGACGACTATCGCGCCCGCGACCCACTTGGCGCTCTTGGCACCGCGCATGGGTTCCTCCTCATGAGTCCACTTGTCACTACGAGAAGGGCACTTCGAGGTTGCACGCCGACACCCCTGACGGCGATGACCCAAGTGCCCCGAGTGTGCTCGTGAGTCGGCGCTCCCCACAGCGCGTGACCCATTGACCCGAGCTCAATGGAGCCAACTATTAAGTACGTCCGGGCCGTAAACCACACTTAAAGGGTCTCGTTTTGGCAACATCACCAAGGGGCCGAAGACCGAAATCCGGACAAAGCGAGCACAGACAGACACCCGCGAAACGGACCGTTAACACATGTTCCGGAGAGCGACGGTCGATATCCGGACGCTTCGGCGGTGAAAAAGCGTTGACGAGCGGCCGGCCGGCGACCCTTCCCTGCCCGGCGCGGGCGCAGGAAAAACTCCCCGCCGGGGAAGGGATGAACCCTTCCCGGACGGGGAGTCGGCGGCCGGCGGGCCCGGCGGGCGGGCCCTGGGGCCGTGTCAGCCGTTCTTGGCGCGCGAGGCGGCGCGGGCGCGCTCGCGCTGGTCCAGGTTCACCTTGCGGATGCGTACGGCCTCGGGGGTCACCTCGACGCACTCGTCGTCGCGGCAGAACTCCAGGGACTGCTCCAGGGAGAGCTTGCGCGGCGGGACGATCGCCTCGAACGAGTCGGCCGAGGACGACCGCATGTTCGTGAGCTTCTTCTCCTTGGTGATGTTGACGTCCATGTCGTCGGAGCGCGAGTTCTCGCCGACGATCATGCCCTCGTACACCTCGGTGCCGGGCTCCACGAAGAGGACGCCGCGCTCCTGGAGGTTGGTCATCGCGAAGGCGGTGACGGCGCCGGAGCGGTCGGCGACGAGCGAACCGTTGTTACGGGTCGTCAGCGTGCCGAACCACGGCTCGTGGCCCTCGTGGATGGAGTGGGCGATGCCCGTGCCGCGCGTCTGCGTCAGGAACTCCGTACGGAAGCCGATGAGGCCGCGGGACGGCACCACGAACTCCATGCGCACCCAGCCGGAGCCGTGGTTGGACATGTTGTCCATGCGGCCCTTGCGGACGCCCATGAGCTGCGTGACGGCGCCCATGTGCTCCTCGGGCACGTCGATGGTCATCCGCTCGACCGGCTCGTGGACCTTGCCGTCGATCTCCTTGGTGACCACCTGCGGCTTGCCGATGGTCAGCTCGAAGCCCTCGCGGCGCATCTGCTCGACCAGGATGGCCAGCGCCAGCTCACCGCGGCCCTGCACCTCCCAGGCGTCCGGGCGCTCGGTGTCGAGGACGCGCAGCGAGACGTTACCGACCAGCTCGCGGTCCAGGCGGTCCTTCACCTGGCGGGCGGTGACCTTGCGGTCCTTCACGGCCGCCTTGTTGTCCGCGCCCTTGCCGGTGGCGCCCCGCCCGACCAGCGGCGAGGTGTTCGTACCGATGACCATCGAGATCGCGGGCTCGTCGACCGTGATCAGCGGCAGCGCGACCGGGTTCTCCGGGTCGGCCAGCGTCTCGCCGATCATGATGTCCGGGATGCCGGCGACGGCGCAGATGTCACCGGGGCCGGCTACCTCGGCCGGCTTGCGGGTGAGCGCCTCGGTCATCATCAGCTCGCTGATGCGCACGTTGGAGACGGTGCCGTCGCGCTTGATCCACGCGACCGTCTGGCCCTTGCGCAGCTCGCCCTGCTCGACGCGGAGCAGCGCGATACGGCCGAGGAAGTTGTCGGCGTCCAGGTTGGTGACGTGCGCCTGGAGCGGGGCCTCCTCGTCGAACGTCGGCGCCGGGATGTGCTCCAGGATGGTGGAGAAGAACGGCTCCAGGTTGGCGGAGTCCGCCGGGACGGTGCCGTCCTCCGGCTTGGTCAGCGACGCGATGCCGTCACGGCCGCAGGCGTAGACGATCGGGAACTCGATCTGCTCCTCGTCCGCGTCCAGGTCCAGGAACAGGTCGTAGGTCTCGTTGACGACCTCGTCGATCCGGGAGTCCGGGCGGTCCGTCTTGTTGATGCAGAGGATGACGGGCATCCGGCGCTGGAGCGCCTTGCGGAGCACGAAGCGCGTCTGCGGCAGCGGACCCTCGGAGGCGTCCACGAGGAGCACCACGCCGTCGACCATCGACAGGCCGCGCTCGACCTCACCACCGAAGTCGGCGTGGCCGGGGGTGTCGATGATGTTGATGGTGATGGGCGCCCCGCCGTCCTTGGGGTGGTACTTCACCGCCGTGTTCTTGGCGAGGATCGTGATGCCCTTCTCACGCTCCAGGTCGTTCGAGTCCATCATGCGGTCGTCGACCGAGTCGAGCTGGTGGGCGGCGAAGGCGCCGGCCTGCTTGAGCATGGCGTCGACGATGGTCGTCTTGCCGTGGTCGACGTGGGCGACGATGGCTACGTTACGGATGTCGTGGCGCGTGGGCATGAGTGGCTGGCGCTTCTCTCAGGATCGTGGGTGCGGCGTCTCTTTGTTCCTCGTACGCCCGCCGGGCGGACGCGCCACGGCTGTGTCCATGGTACGGGGCCGAGGCGCACAAGGCTTCCCGGCCCATCCGGAGAAGATCGAACGGGTGTGTGGCGGGGTGATGCGGGATCCGCGTACGGGGGCGGGTACGGGTCCTGGTGCGCGCCCGCGTGCGGGTGCCGCGGTGCGCGCGGGTGGGTGCTGCGTGGTGGAGCCCGGGTCATGGTCCGGAACGGAGCTTGCCCGCCGGTGGGACCGGCGGGCAAGTGACTTGAGCGGATTCTGAGGTTGGCCTTACCTGCCCGGGCGGCTCGCCCCCGGCGGCTCACTTCCGCCGGAAGCCGATGTCCTCGTAGTGGGGGGTCGCGAAGCCGAAGGCTCCCGCGTTCACCACCGTCGGGCGGGCCGCCACGAGCTGCGGCCGCTGGAAGAGCGGGATGGAGCCGGCGGCCGCCCAGATCCGGGCGTCGGCCTGCTTCACCAGGTCGCGGGCGGCCTTCTCGTCCAGCTCGGCGGCCGCCTGGTCGAAGAGCTGGTCGATGTGGTCCGTACCGACCCGGGTGTAATTCTGCTCCACCAGCAGCGAGCCGTCGGCGGCGGGCTGCGGTTTGGCGAAGATGGGCCGCCCGTCGGTGGCGGGGAAGGCGGTGGCGGGCCAGGAGAAGAGGGCCAGGTCGTAGGCCCCGGACGCGATGTGGTCCTTGAAATAGCTGTCGTCGGGCACCTTGACGATCTCGGTGCCGATGCCGACGCGGTCCAGCATGCGGGTGATCTTCTCACCGACGGTCCGCAGCGTCTGCGAGTCGGGGCCCGACGGAAGGACGAAGCGGAGCGTCAGCGGCTGGCCGTCCTTGCCGAGCGGGCCGGCGGCCGCGCGGCCCGCGGGGCCCGCCGGGGCGGGGGCGGCGGTGCCGACGGGCGCGTAGGCGCCGGGGACGCCGCCGCCCTGCGCCTCGGACCGGGCGGCCGCGCCGGTGTCGGTGTCGGTGTCCTCCAGGACGGCGGTCCGCCGGTGCGCCTGGCCCTCGGCCTGGCGGTGGAGGGCGATGCCCTGGGCCGCCGCGGCGGGGGCGGGGGCCAGGACGTACGTGCCCTCGGGGCCGTCGTTGCCGCCGATGGCCGGCTTGTCGTCGCCGCCGATGGCCGGCTTGTCGTCGCCGCCGATGGCCGGCTTGTCGTCGCCGCCGATGGCCGGCTTGTCGTCGCCGACGATGTACAGGCCCTCGTCGGACGGTACGTCGGCCTTCCCGCCGTTCTTCCCGCCCGCGACCGGGCCGTGGGCGGCGGGGGACGCCCCGGCGCCGGCCTTCGCGCCCGCCTTCGGGGCGGCGGGCTTACGGGCGCCGCCACGCGTCCAGCCCGCGTCGGCCAGCAGTTCCTGGGCCTCCTCGGTGTCCTGGCCGCCCAGGGCGCCGCTGCTGTCGGCGTACGCCTGCTGCCCGGCGAGCGCGAGATGGCTGCCGACCGGCTGGGCGGGCAGCCCCAGCGGCTTGAGGACCGCCTCGGCCAGCTCCCGGCGGTCCAGGGCGCGGGCCACCGCGCGGCGCACCCGCTCGTCGGACAGCGGCCCGCTCTCGCCGTTCAGCGCGAGCTGCGTGTACGCCGGCTCCAGGGACTTGCGCACCACCCAGCCGCGCAGGACCCGCCCCTCGGCGGCCCGGGCCGCCAGGGACTGCTGGTCCTGCCGGTCCTGCTGGTCCTTGGGGCCGGCCGCCGCGGGGAGCGGGGCCTTGGCGGCACCGGCGCCCCCGGCGGGCGTGCCGGCCTTGCCGTGGGCCGCGCCGTCCTTCTGCTGTGCCGCGCGGGTGATGCGGTCCGCCGTGGCGGGGTCGATCTCGGCGAGGTCGACGGTCCCGGCGGCGAGGGCGGTGGCGCGGCCGGTGCGCGGGACGGCGCGCAGCACGATCGCGTCCAGCTTGGCCGGCTCCCCCCACCAGCGGGGGTTGCGGACGAGCGTGGCCGTGCCGGCGCGGGAGTCGACGCCCTTGAGCTGGAAGGGGCCGGCGGTCGACGCCAGCCGGGTGCGGGCCTCGTCGTTGAAGGCGGCCGGGGTCGCCATCACCTCTTTGGGGTAGAGCGGCGAGAACAGGGCGCGCCAGTCGGTGTACGGCTTGTTGAAGGTGACCCGGACCTCCAGGTCGCCGGCGCCGCGCTCGATCTTCTCGATGCGCTCGTAGCCCGCGTTGCGGGCGGTCCAGTAGGCGGAGTCCTTGCCGCTGAGCGCCCGCCACTGGGCGACGAAGTCGGGAGCGCCGATCTCGCGGCCGTCGCTCCACACCGCCTGCTGGTTGAGCTTGTAGAGGACCACCTGCTTGGGCTCGCGCTCGACGATCTCGGCGGATTCCAGGTAGTCGGCGTTGCGCTGGGGGCGGCCGCGCTCGTCGAGGGTGAAGAGGGTGGGCAGGACGGCCTGGGTGATGCGGGTGGTGGTGGCGTCGGCGTCCGCCTGGAAGGCGTTGAGGGTGGTGGGCATCGCGTCGACCGCCCAGCGCAGGGTGCCGCCGTCGGCGACCTTGGCGCGGGCGGCGTGGGCGATGTCCTGGGGTACGGCCTTGGCGTCGCTCTCCTCCTCGGGGGAGCTGCAGCCGCCCAGCACGGAGACGGCGAGTACGCCGGTGGTGAGGAGGACGGCGGACCGCAGCGTGCGGGAACGGGGTCCCCGGGAGCATGTCCTCCCCCGAGGGGCGCCGACGTGGGACATGTCTTGTACCTCTTCGTCCTGTTTTGTGGAATTTAGAGATGATCACACCTATTGCCCATACACTGAAAGCGACCGGGAGGGCTCCGCGGCGGCGACACGGCGGCCCGGCGCTCGAACTCCACCCGTGCGGCCCAAGCCCCGGGGGAGTGGAATCGGTGCACATGGCTTCACAATGGGGGATGTGACGCGCGACACTCTCAGGCGCGTGTTTGCCACCCGCTATTGCGGAAGTGAGGGCAATTCATGTCACTCGAAGACGATCTGACAGAGGTCAAGCGCCGCCTTGAGGAGCTGGCCCGCTCGGTCATCCAACTGGAACGGAACCTCACGCAGCAGCGGGAGGGGAAGCCCGTCCCCATGGCGGTCGGCCGGCCCGACGGCCTGGTGACCATCCCGGACACGCCGTACGACAACACCCTGTGGACCGACTCGGACGACGAGGGCCTGGGCGCGCGGGACCGCCGCGCCCCCTGACGGGCGTGGCACCGACGGGCAGGGCGTCGCGGCGGTGCCACGGCCCCCGCCCGCCGGGCGGTGGACCATGACCGGCGCGGCCGCCGGCGACCCGTGCGCCGGTGCGCGCCGCCCCGTACCGCGTCAGGGTGCCGGGCGTCCGGTGCCGCGTCAGGGTGCCGGGCGGAAGGCCGCGCCGCGCCCGGGCCCGGGCCGCCGGGCCCCTCCGCCCCGCACAGGCACCCGCCCGGCCGCGGTACGCCGGGCGCGGTCCGCAGCCGAACCGGCAACCACTCTCACCGACCGGCACGCGCCACCACCGGCGCGGGCCCCAGGAGACCCCGTTGGCCACAGGCACCCGACAACCACACACCGATCCGGCGGAACCGGGGCGCGGCGGCGTGCGCGGCCCGGCCCGCGCCCGCATCGCGGCCGCCCACCTCCGTACCGACCGCTGGTGGCTCGCACCCGCCGCCACCGCGGCCGGACTGCTCGCGTTCATCGTCTACTCGACCTGGCGCGCCTTCGCGAACAGCGACTACTACGCGGCGCCCTACGTCTCGCCGTTCTACTCGCCCTGCCTCGCCGAGAACTGCGCACCCATGAAGGGCGGCCCCAACTGGGAGGTCTTCGGAAGCTGGTGGGGCCTCTCCCCCGCCCTGCTCATCCTGATCTTCCCGCTCGGCTTCCGGCTGACCTGCTACTACTACCGCAAGGCCTACTACCGGGGCTTCTGGGCGTCGCCACCGGCCTGCGCGGTGGCCGAGCCGCACCGCGCGTACACGGGCGAGACCCGCTTCCCGCTGGTGCTCCAGAACATCCACCGGTACTTCTTCTACGCCGCCCTGCCGGTCGCCGGAATCCTGACGTACGACACCGTGCTCGCCTTCCGGGACGCGTCCTACGCCTGGGGGCACATGGGCCTGGGGACAGTGGTGTTCCTCGTCAACATCACGCTGATCTGGGCGTACACGCTCTCCTGCCACTCCTGCCGGCACATCGTCGGCGGGCGCCTGAAGCACTTCTCCCGGCATCCGGTCCGCTACCGGCTGTGGAGCTGGGTGGGCAGGCTGAACGCGCGTCACATGCAGCTCGCCTGGGCCTCGCTGCTCAGCGTCGCGCTCGCCGACTTCTACGTGTACCTGCTCGCCACGGGCGCCTTCGAGGATCCGCGCTTCTTCTAGAAAGGGGGTGCCTTTCCGATGAGCGCAGCGGAACGGCAGCAATGGGACGTCGTCGTGGTCGGGGCCGGCGGTGCGGGGCTGCGGGCGGCGATCGAGGCGCGCGAGCAGGGTGCCCGTACGGCGGTGATCTGCAAGTCCCTGTTCGGCAAGGCCCACACGGTGATGGCCGAGGGCGGCATCGCCGCGTCCATGGGCAACGTCAACGCCGGTGACAACTGGCAGGTCCACTTCCGCGACACCATGCGCGGCGGGAAGTTCCTCAACCAGTGGCGGATGGCCGAGCTCCACGCGCGCGAGGCGCCGGACCGGGTGTGGGAGCTGGAGACCTGGGGCGCCCTCTTCGACCGTACGAAGGACGGCCGCATCTCGCAGCGCAACTTCGGCGGCCACGAGTACCCGCGCCTCGCGCACGTCGGCGACCGGACCGGCCTGGAGCTGATCCGGACGCTCCAGCAGAAGATCGTCTCCCTCCAGCAGGAGGACTTCCGGGCCTTCGGCGACCACGAGGCCCGGCTGAAGGTGTTCCAGGAGTGCACGGTCACCCGTGTCCTCAAGGACGGCGACCAGGTGTGCGGGACCTTCTGCTACGAGCGCGAGTCCGGCCGCTTCTTCGTGCTGGAGGCACCGGCGGTCGTCCTGGCGACCGGTGGCATCGGCAAGTCGTTCAAGGTGACGTCCAACTCGTGGGAGTACACCGGCGACGGTCACGCGCTGGCCCTGCTGGCGGGCGCGCCGCTGGTGAACATGGAGTTCGTGCAGTTCCACCCGACCGGCATGGTCTGGCCGCCGTCGGTGAAGGGCATCCTGGTCACGGAGTCGGTGCGCGGCGACGGAGGGGTGCTGCGCAACTCCGAGGGCGAGCGGTTCATGTTCGACTACGTCCCCGACGTGTTCAAGGAGAAGTACGCGCAGTCGGAGGAGGAGGGCGACCGCTGGTACGAGGACCCGGACAACAACCGGCGGCCGCCCGAGCTGCTGCCGCGCGACGAGGTGGCCCGCGCGATCAACTCCGAGGTGAAGGCGGGCCGGGGATCGCCGCACGGCGGGGTGTTCCTGGACGTGTCCACCCGGATGCCGGCCGAGACCATCCGGCGCCGGCTGCCGTCGATGTACCACCAGTTCAAGGAACTCGCGGACGTCGACATCACGGCCGAGGCGATGGAGGTCGGGCCGACCTGCCACTACGTGATGGGCGGCGTGGCGGTGGAGTCGGACACGGCCGCGGCGGTCGGGGTGCCGGGGCTGTTCGCGGCCGGTGAGGTCGCGGGCGGGATGCACGGCTCCAACCGGCTCGGCGGGAACTCGCTGTCCGACCTGCTGGTCTTCGGCCGGCGGGCCGGGCTGTACGCGGCCCGGTACGCGAGCGGCCTGGCCGCCCGTCCGCGGGCGGCCGACGATCAGGTGCAGGCGGCGGCCGCGGAGGCACTGCGCCCGTTCAGCGGCGAGGCCGCCGACGGGCCGGGCCCGCGGCCGGAGAACCCGTACGCCCTGCACCAGGAGCTCCAGCAGACGATGAACGACCTCGTCGGCATCATCCGCCGCGACGAGGAGATGAAGCGGGCGCTGCGGACGCTGGCCGAGCTGCGGCTGCGGGCCCGGGGCGCGGGCGTCGAGGGGCACCGGCAGTTCAACCCCGGCTGGCACCTGGCGCTGGACCTGCGGAACATGCTCCTGGTCAGCGAGTGCGTGGCCCGCGCGGCGCTGGAGCGCACGGAGAGCCGGGGCGGGCACACCCGGGAGGACTGCCCGGCCATGGAGCGCTCGTGGCGGCGGGTGAACCTGCTGTGCCGGATCGCCGACCCGGAGTCCGCCGAGGGCCAGATCGCCCTCGACCGCACGACGACCGAACCCATCCGTCCCGACCTGCTCGCCCTGTTCGACAAGGAGGAGCTGGTCAAGTACCTCGCCGAAGAGGAGCTGCCCGAGTGACCAGCTATGACGCGAGCTTCCGGGTGTGGCGGGGCGACACGGAGGGCGGCGGACTGGAGGACTTCACCGTCGAGGTGAACGACGGGGAGGTCGTCCTCGACATCATCCACCGGCTCCAGGCGACCCAGGTGCCGGACCTGGCGGTGCGCTGGAACTGCAAGGCCGGCAAGTGCGGTTCGTGCAGTGCCGAGATCAATGGCCGGCCCCGGCTGATGTGCATGACGCGGATGTCGGTGTTCTCCCGGGACGAGGTCGTCACGGTGACGCCGATGCGGGCCTTCCCGGTCGTCCGCGACCTGGTGACGGACGTGTCCTTCAACTACGAGAAGGCCCGTGAGGTGCCGTCCTTCGTCCCGCCGCCGGGCGTGGCACCGGGCGACTACCGGATGCGGCAGATCGATGTGGAGCGCCCCCAGGAGTTCCGCAAGTGCATCGAGTGCTTCCTGTGCCAGGACACCTGCCACGTGGTCCGGGACCACGAGGAGAACAAGCCCGCCTTCGCCGGTCCGCGCTTCCTGATGCGCATCGCCGAACTGGACATGCACCCCCTGGACGCGGCCGCGGAAGCGGGGCTGGACCGCAAGCGCACGGCACAGGAGGAGCACGGGCTCGGCTACTGCAACATCACCAAGTGCTGCACCGAGGTCTGCCCCGAACAGATCAAGATCACGGACAATGCGCTGATCCCGCTGAAGGAGCGGGCCGTGGACCGGAAGTACGACCCCCTGGTGTGGCTCGGCGACAAGATCGGCCGCCGGAAGGGCTGACCTCGTCCCGGCGCCTCAGTGCCATCCCGCCCGGTACGCCGCCCAGTCCTCCTCCGTGGCGGCGAAGTCGACGTACAGGGCGACGCCGAACCGCTCGCGGTCGTGGTCCGTGCGCCCCAGCCCCAGCCGGGTGCCACGGACCGCGGCGGCGACGGTCTCGGCCGCGTCGTGATGGCCCAGGTCGTCCTCGTGGAAGAACGGCAGGCCCATGAGCAGGTCGGTGTCCTCGGGGGTGACCTCCAGGGCGAGTGAGGTCTGCTGGGCGACGTAGCCGCCGTACATCCCCTCCAGCGGCATCCAGGTGTCGTACGACATCACGGCTATCTGGTCGACCCGGCGGGCCACCTGGCCGAAGAACTCCTGCGACCACCACTTCTCGCTGCCGCTCAGCGCGCCGTTCACCGCGTGCGCCGCCGGGAGCGGGTCGATCTGGTGGGCGGCGACCGACAGGGGCGCCTCGCGGGCCCTCGTCAGCTCGCCCAGGTCGTCCAGCAGGCTCAGGTAGTGCCGGTCGCCGGACAGCAGCGGCTCCAGGTCGAAGTGGACGCCGTCGAAGCCCGCGTCCAGGACCTGCCGCGCCGAGCGCACGACGGCGGCGCGGGACGCGGCCCGCTCCAGCCGCAGCCCCTCCGGCCCCTCGGTGGCCAGCACGTCACCGAGCCAGGCGTGGACCCGTATCCCCGGCATCGTGCGGTGCACGGAGTCGATCAGCCACCTCGCCCGCGGGTACCGCCCGGCGGGCAGGCTCCCGTCGTGCTCCAGCGGCCCGGCGTGGACGTACAGGTCCCGGATGCCGGTCCCCTTGATCCGCGCGGCGAACGCGGCGAGATCGGCGTCCTTCTTCCGGCCGTCCACCCAGGCGTGCCCCAGCCAGACGGCGTCCTTGCCCCGGGTCTTCGTCCCCTCCCGCACCTCCCCCGCGTAGTTCATCCGCAGCGCCGCCCCGGCGGTCAGCGGGGGCAGGACGACCAGCAGGAGCAGCGCCAGTGCGATCCGCCTGGGCCACCGGAGCCCCGGACCTCGCCACTTCGCCCTCAGCGCACGCATGTTCACAACGAACCCCCCGTCAGCGGTGCCGAACGATCTCCACCCTAAGGGTCGCCACTGACAGTGACGATCGGCGCCGGGTCGCGTGCGGACAAAGCCCGACATAGCCTCACGCATGTGATGCGGAGCGCCACTCTGGCCTTCCTCGCCGTACCCCTCTGTGCACTGGTGGCGGCGTGGTCGCCGGCTGCCCTGCCCGGCACCCCGCGCGGGCAGGGGTCCTCCGGCGCCGATCTGGTCCTGCCCGTGGCGGTGCTCGTCGCGGTCGCCGCCGTGGCGGCGTACACGTACGCCAAGCGCCGTCGGCGCACCGCCACCCGCACCACCCCGCACGGCGGACACGACCGGTGGGAACCGGCCCCGGCGCGGCCCTCCCCGGACGAGCCGGACGCCCGCGCCGGACGGCTCCTCGCCGACACGGACGAGGCGGTGCGCACGAGCGAGGAGGAGCTGGGGTTCGCCCTCGCGCGGCTCGGGCGGGAACCGGCGCGGCCGTTCACCGAGGCGGTGGCGTACGCGAAGGGCGAGCTGGCCGAGGCCTTCCGGCTGCGCCAGCGGCTCGACGAGGAACGCCCGGAGGACGAGGCGACCCGCCGCCGCACGCTGGAGGAGATCGTCGCGCGGTGCGAGGAGGCCGGCCGGCGGCTGGACGCGGAGGCGGAGGCGTTCGACCGGCTGCGCGCCCTGGAGCGGACGGCGGGGGAAGTCCTCGCCGCGGCCCGGGAGGAGTTCCGCGCGGTGCGCGGCCGGGCCGACCTGGCGGAGGCGGGACTCGTCGCGATGCGCGAGCGGTACGCGGAGTCGGCCGCCGTGCCGGTGGCGGAGGGCGCCCGGCGGGCCAGGGAGCGGCTGCTGTTCGCGTCGGCCGGCCTGGAGCGGGCCGCGGAGGCGGTGGACGGGGGCGATGCCGCCGCCGCGGCGGTCGGTGTACGGGCCGCCGAGGGGGCCCTCCACCAGGCGGCGCTGCTCGTCGACGCGGTGGACCGGCGCGCGAGGGAACTGGCGGAGGCGGCGGGGCGGCTGCCGACCGTGCTCGCCGGCACCGAGGCGGACCTGGCCGAGGCGGGCGGGCTGCTGGAGGGGGCGGCGGGGGCGCCCCCGGCCGGGCTGCGGGGCCGGGCCGCCCGCGCCGAGTCGGTCGTCACCGACGTACGGGCGGCGGTGGCGGACGGACGGTACGACCCCATCGACGCGCTGCGCCGGGTCGGGGAGGCGGGCGCCGCGCTGGACGAGGCCCTGGCGGCCGCGCGGGAGGACCGGGGCGCGCGGCGGGCGGGCGCACTGCTCGACGCGGCGCTGCTCACGGCCGGCTCGGCGGTGGAAGCGGCCGCGGACCACCTCGCGGCGCACCGGGGAGCCGTGGGCGCCCTGGCCCGTACCCGGCTCGCGGAGGCGCACCGGCGGATGGAGCGGGCGCGGGAGCTCGCGGAGGGGTACCTCGCGACGGGGGACCTCGCGGCGGGTGGCGCGGAGGACGCGCGGGAGGCGGCGGCCGAGGCCCGGCAGGCGGACGCGCTGGCCCGGCAGGCCCTGAGCCTGGCCGAGCAGGACGTACGGCGGTTCGCTCCCCTGGGCGGCGGCCCCCCCGACGGCGATGCACCCCCCGACGGGCTGGGCGGGGCGGTGCTCGGCGGGATCCTGCTGCGCGGCGAACCGGGCGGCACCGGCGGCGCGGGCGGCGACGACCCGCCCGGGGCCGATGGCGGCGGTGGCCGGGCGGACGCGCGGTACGGCGGCGGGCCCGGTCGCTTCGGTGGCCGGAGGACGCGCGGCCGGCTGGGCGGGGGCGACCGGTTCCGCCCCGGCCCCTCCTCCGGGACATGACGGCCGCGCGCGGCGCGGACCCGCCGCGCCGCGCGCGAGCGGGCGTCAGAACATGCTCAGGAGCTGGTCGACGGTCGGTTCCTTCATGGCGTCACCGTCCGGCAGCGGCAGTTCGAACCAGACCGTCTTGCCGCGCGGTGTACGGCGGGAGCCCCACCCGGCGCTGAGCAGCCCGACGAGCTGGAGGCCGCGGCCGCCCTCGTCGGTGTCCCGCGCCCGCCGCCGCCGGGGCTGGACCAGGCCCGCGTCCCACACCTCGCAGACGAGGGAGCGGTCCCGCAGCAGCCGGAGCCGTATCTCGCCCTCGCCGTACCGCAGCGCGTTGGTGACGAGCTCGCTGACGAGGAGTTCGACCGTGTCGACGAGCGGCTCCAGGTCCCAGGCGGTGAGCTGTGCTCGGGCCAGCTCCCTGGCGCGCCCCACCGAGCGCGGCTCGCGGGGCATCCGCCAGTCGCCGACCGCCTCGGCGGGCAGCCCCTGGATACGGGCCATCAGCAGCGCGATGTCGTCCTCGCCGTGCCGGGTGTCGAGGGTGTTCAGGACGTGGTCGCAGACGTCCTCCAGCGGCCGTGCCGGATCGGTCAGCGCGCTGCGGAAGGCCTGCATGCCCTCGTCGAGCGGGTGGTGGCGGGACTCGACGAGCCCGTCCGTGTACAAGGCGAGCAGCGCGCCCTCGGGGAGTTCGACCTCCACCTCCTCGAAGGGCTCGCCGCCCACGCCGAGCGGCATCCCCGGCGGTACGTCGAGGAGCAGGGCCTCCTCACCGGGTTCGACCAGCACCGGCGGCAGGTGGCCGGCGTTGGCGAAGGTGCACCGGCGGGTGACCGAGTCGTACACGGCGTAGACGCACGTCGCCAGGTAGACCTCGGACAGCTCCGGGCCGCGCGCCGCGGCGACCCGGGAGGCCTGTCCGCCGCCCGTGGGCGTGCCGAGGCCGCGGGCGATCTCGTCGAGGTGGGAGAGGACCTCGGCCGGTTCCAGGTCGAGCTGGGCCAGGGTGCGTACGGCGGTGCGCAGTTCCCCCATGGCGACGGCGGCCCGCAGCCCGCGCCCCATGACGTCGCCGACGACCAGGGCCGTGCGGTGGCCGGGTAGCTGGATGACGTCGAACCAGTCGCCGCCCACCTCGGTGGCGGTGTTGCCGGGCAGGTAGCGGCAGGCGATGTCCAGACCGGCGGCCTCGGGGTCGCCGGGCGGGAGCAGGCTGCGCTGGAGGATCAGGGCCCGCTCGTGCTCCCGCCGGTAGAGGCGGGCGTTGTCGATGCAGACCGCCGCGCGGGCGGCGAGCTCGACGGCGAGCGCCCGGTCCCGCTCGCCGAAGGGCTCACTGCCCTTGGTGCGGGAGAACTGCACCAGGCCGACCACGGTGTCGTGGGCGACCATCGGCACGACGAGGGTGGACTGGACGAGGCTGCCGTCGGCGCCGGGCACGGCGCGCAGCCGTCCGGTGCGCAGGGCGCCGGCGCACGGCGAGTTGAAGGGGTAGCGGTGGATGGCGCCGACGTCCGTGGACGCCGTCTCGCAGCAGCCGGACGCGGAGCCGGGGTTGACGAGGGGGGCGTCCGAGACGGCGCTGGCGAAGGCGACCCGGCGCAGTTCGGCGCTGGACCCGTCGGCCCGTCCGGGCGGCGCCTCGTCCCCGCTGAGCAGTCCCTGGTACAGGTCGACGGAGGCGAGGTCGCAGAAGCCGGGGACGGCGACGTCGAGGAGCTCGCGGGCGGTGGTCTCCAGGTCGAGGGAGTTGCCGATGCGGGCGCTCGCCTCGTTGAGCAGGGCGAGGTTGCGGCGGGCGTTGGCGGCCTCGCGGGCGGCGATCTGGCGGCGGGTGACGTCCGTGCCGAGTCCGGCGACGCCCACGGGCCGGCCGGAGCCGCTGTGCACCCGGTAGAGGTTGATCGACCAGTGCCTGCGGTCGGTGCTGCCGGGCACCGCGCCGGTGAGCTGGAGGTCCGTGACGGACTCGCCGGTCTCCAGCACCCGGCGCAGCGCGGCGGTCATCCGCTCGGCCTCGGGGCGGGAGAGGTAGTCGTGGACGGTGCGCCCGCGGTGGTCGTCGGCAGAGCCGCCGAAGACGGTCGCGAAGCGCTGGTTGGCACGCTTGACCGTCAGGTCGGTGTCGAACAACAGGAAACCGAAAGGTGATTGACCGAAAATCGCCTGCGCGGCGGCGAGATCGGTCTCCATGCGCCGCAGGGCCCGGACGTCGACGACGATGCAGAGCGCCGCCCTCTCCCCGCGCTCGGTCTCACTGGGCATCACATAGACCTCGGCGATGCCGCGCGGCCTGCGCTCACCCGGCAGCCGGAACGGGACGAGTCCCGTCCACTCCTTGCCGTCCAGGATCTCGGAGACCTTGCGGTGGCCGCGCGGCCGCAGCTCGGCGGGCATGAACGCCTCGACCGGGTCCTTGCCCCTGACCTCCTCGGCGGGAATGCCGAACAGGTCGGCGGCGCGAAGGCTCCACTGGTCGACCAGCCCGTCGGGGCCGATCGAGAAGGAGGCGACCCGTATGTAGTCGTAGATCGAGCCAGGCGGACTGCTCTGCCACACGACGCTGTTCGCCGTCTCGGATATCTCGCTCACGCGACCGTCCCCTCCAGCTCACCGCACCGGACCGGCCATTCCCGCAGTATTCAGCACTACGGCCCCCGTCGGCACGCCGTTCACGATCACAGGGTGGTCTCGTTCGTTTTGAGCCGAGCCCGAAGGTGATCGTTGTCCCTTCACTCTTCTAACCAGGCAGGGCCAGCTCGAACCACACGGTCTTGCCCGACCTGCCCTTTCGGGTCCCCCAGCGGCGGGCGGAGCACGCGACCAGTTGCAGCCCCCGGCCGCCTTCGTCGTCCGGGCCGGCGGGGCGCTCCAGGGGCGGGTCGGGGAGCGGGTCGGAGACCTCGACGAGGAGCGCGGGGTACAGGGGGAAGGGCTCGTCACCGGGGTGCACCAGGACCAGCCGGACCCCGATGGGACCGAAGGCGTACCGAAGGGAATTGGTCACCAGCTCGCTCACGAGCAGCACCGTCACATCGCCGACCATCGCGTCCAGCCGCCAGGCGCGCAGGGTGTCGCGGACCGCGTGGCGGGCCGCGCGTACGGCGTCGAGTTCAGCCGGAAAGGTCCACTCGGCGCACTCGCCCTCGGTGTCGATCACGCCGACCACTTCCCAGACCCAGCGGCTGACCCCACGTCCAATTTCGGTGGGTTAATCAGCACATACCCGATATTTGGGGCGGGCTATCGCGGGAGTGGGCGCATCGTGGCACGAACGGCGTACACCGCGACCGCGCACCCCTTTTCGAGATCCCGCCTCCCGAGCGCGCCGAGGCGCTTCCGGCGTACGTGGCGGGCGCGCTCAGCCGGCGGCGCGACCGGAGGCCGGGTCGGTGGCCGGGTCGGCGGGGGCGGGCTGAGCGGGGGGCAGCAGACAGGCCACCTCCGCCACGGCGGGACGGTCCTGATCCAGCCAGTCGACGGTGTCCAGTTCGTGGCGGAACAGCCAGCGCAGCTCGTCGTGGTCCTCCAGCGGGAGCGGCTCACCGGAGACCAGCCGGGCCGTCCACACCCGCAGGACGTAACCGGGCGCCAGCGGCCATTCGCCGGGGATCCGCTCACCCGGCTCCGTCTCCACGCCCAGCTCCTCGCGGAGCTCGCGCACGAGGGCCTCCGGTCCCGTCTCGCCCGGCTCCAGCTTGCCGCCGGGCAGCTCCCAGCGGCCGGCCAGCTCCGGAGGGGCGCTCCGGCGCGCGGCCAGCAGCCGTCCATGGTCGAGGACGGCTCCGGCCACCACCACACGATCTGTCATGCGCCGGAGCGTAACGCGCGCCGGCCGGCACCCTCGCCGTCGGTCAGCCCGCGGGCTGACCGACGCGCTCCACCCAGTAGAGCTTGTCGGGTCCGGGCGTATCGAGACTGTCGGCGATCTTCTGCGCCTCGTCCCGGGTCGCGTACCTGCCCACCCGGTACTGGTTGCCGTTGTCGTCCTGCCGGATCACCAGCCAGGGAAGGACCGCGCCACTCTCGCTCATCACGCCTCACCCTCCGCCGGCCTGCCCACTTCTAAGCTTCTCCACGAAACCGCAATGCGCATATGCACGAGCTTACGCCTGACCTTTACTGAGCGGATACGTGTTTTCACGAAGAGGTACGCATCCGGCCAGCGAACCGGTGCGCCAAGGGGGCGCACCCGGCCGGGTGCGCCCCCTTGCACAGAACCGCGCCGATCTGAAAACCCGTCAACCGCCGCCGCTCAGCGCACCGGCAGGTGGTACGCGATCCGGTAGCGGTCGGCCGGCACCACGACGTCGGCGGTCTCGACGGCCCTCCCCGAGGCGTAGTACGTCCGCTCCACCACCATCACCACATGGCCGGGCACACCGCCGAGCGTCAGGAGCTCCTCCGCGAGGCCCGGGCGGGCGCCGACCTCCTCCACCACGTTGTCCACCACGACGTCGATGGCGGCCATCCGCTCCACGACCCCGCAGCCGCCCAGCGGGCCCTCCTCGGGCAGCATCACGGGCGTCCGCCCGGTGAGGGTGAGCGGCTCCCAGGAGGTGGAGAGCATCATCGGCTCGCCGCCGTCCCGGAAGACGTACCGCGTGCGCATCACCCGCTCCCCCGGCTCGATGCCCAGGCGCCCGGCGACCTCACGGCTCGCCGGCTCCTGCTCGCTGCCGGACTCCCAGGTGCCGCGCGCCCCCTCGGCCGCCTGCTCCTGCCGGAACGGATTGGCCCCGGCCGTCAGGCCGTACCCGGAGCGGGCGATCCGGCGCGGCACGGGGCGCTCACGGACGTACGTCCCGGAGCCCGAGCGGCCTTCGACGAGCCCCTCGGCCATCAGGACCTTGCGGGCCTCCAGGGCCACGGTGTCCGAGACCCCGTACTCCTGACGGATACGGGCCTGGGAGGGCAGCCGGGTGTGGGGCGGGAGCGAGCCGTTGACGATCTTCTCCCGGAGATCGCTCGCAACGCGCAGATAGGCGGGCTGCTCACCGAAGGTCACTGGCCACTCCCATCAGGTTGACAGACAGCAACAGCGTGGCAACCGACGGTTGCCCGCCGCAAGCATGGGCCAAGGTTTCACTCGAAGTGATGACCGCCGTTTGAGCCCCAGCTCACCGTGGGTATCGCCGCCCGGTCCGCCGCCCCGGGCCCGAGAGGCGAGCCGGGCCCTGCGGGGGTCCGTCAGGCCGTGCCCTCGGCTCCCGTGGCGTCGGCCGGGGGCGTGACGTCCAGCTTCAGGGCGCCGCGCGCCGTGGCGCCCAGGTCGGCGGGGAGCCCGTCGTAGGCCGGCTCGTAGTGCTCCCAGAAGGTGTCCGGGTCCTTGGCGTCCGCCATCCTCGTCCAGTGCTCACGGACGGTCTCCAGCTCCTCGGCCAGGTCCGCCACCGGGCGGCGCGCAGCGGCCGGCCACGGGTGGGCCCGCAGCTCCGCGACCGTCGCCGTGAGCGTCGACGAGACCTTGCGGGCCCAGGCCACGTTGGCCTCCCGGTCCTCCTCGACATCGGCGTCCGGCTCCTCCATGAGGGCCGCGTCGATCCGGTTCACCGGCTTCAGGTAGGCGAGCTGGTGCGCGTCGAGGGTCTTCTCGTCGCCGCGGACCGAGCCGGTGAGCTTGCCCTTCTCGGCCGCGAAGGCGCACGTCACGGTGCGGTCGCCGATCGCCCAGCTCTCCTTGCTCGGCTGGTAGTAGTACATCCACGCGTGGTCGGGAACGGCCCAGGTGTCGAGGGCGTACGCCGTGTTGAGCCGGTCGCAGCGCTTCTCGGCGATCGGCTCGATGGGCTTGTCGCCCGGCCAGGCACGGAACTCCGTGATCTTGAAGCCGCCGGTTATCTCCCCGTCGTGCGGCTCGGCGCAGTCGACGATCGTGACGTCGACGGCCTCCGCCTCGACGGCACCGCCCGGGCTGTCGAAGCACTGCCCCTTGTGGAGGTCGAAGGCGGATCGCGAGCGCGACACCTCGTCGGCGGCGTCCCGCACGCCGTCGTAGACGTCACGGAACGCCCCGGTGGTGAGTCCGACCACCACCAGGAGGGTGCTGACCAGCGAGAGGGCCATGCCGGTGACGGCCAGCCCGGTGCCCCGCTCGCCCCGCCCGCGGATCCGTCCCAGCGCGAACCCGCCCAGGACCATGCCGAGCGGGGGCACCAGGCACACGATCCCGGTGACCAGGGAGGCGATGGCGAGCCCGTTGACGCTCGCCCGGGGCGGCTGCGCGCCGGGCACGCCGTAGAACGGGGCGGGCGCCTGGGGGTACAGCGCCTGGGGCGGGGGCCACCCCTGCGGAGGCCCCTGGGGGGATCCCTGGGGCGGGCCCTGGGGCCCCTGGGAGGACGGTTCCACGGTTCTCGGTGCTCCTGTCGGGGGGCGGGACGAATCGAATGCGCGCGCGGCTGGCGCATCGTACGCGGTGCGCGACAGGAGGCGGAACGCCGTACGGAGGCGGAACGCCGTACGGAGGCGGAACGCCGTACGGAGGCGGAACGGGGTACGGGCCGGAACGGGAGGAGCGGTCACCGCGGGGATGACCGCTCCTCGTCACACGCTCACGCGCGCTCGCTCACGCGCGCTCGCTCGTCCGCGCTCGCTCCCTCCCTCAGAACTGGAGGGCCCAGGAGTCGATCCTCCCGGTGTCGTAGTTCGCGTTGTCGCTCACGCGCAGCTTCCACGTGCCGTCCGCGACCTCGGAGGAGGCGTTGACCGTGTACGTGGTGTTGATGTTGTCGGCGCTGCCGCCGGTGCCGTACCCCTTGAGCGTGTACGCGGTGCCGTCGGGCGCGATGAGCTGCACCTGGAGGTCACCGATGTACGTGTGAACGATGTTCACGGGCACCTGAAGGGCGGACGGGGCATTGCCGGTGACGCCGCTGACGGTGATCGGCGATTCGGCGGTCGCGTTGTCGTTGATCGCGTAGTCGGCGGTGTTCTCGAAGCGCTTCCCGGGCGGCGTGGTGCCGCCGTCGCCCACGTACAGCAGGCGGTTCGGGGAGCCGGTGCCCGGGTTGCCCACGACGCCGGTGGTGGCGGCGGAGGTGAGCGCGGTGGCGACCTGCGACGGGGTGGCCGTCCGGTTGTTCGCCAGGTAGAGCGCCGCGGCGCCCGCGACGTGCGGGGTCGCCATCGACGTACCGGAGATGGTGTTGGTGGCGGTGTCGCTGGTGTTCCAGGACGAGGTGATGGAGGAGCCGGGTGCGAACAGGTCCACCAGGCTGCCGTAGTTGGAGAAGCTGGAGCGGGCGTCCGTGTTGGTCGTCGAGCCGACCGTGATGGCCTCGGCGACGCGGGCCGGCGAGGAGTTGGACGCGTCACGGCCGTCGTTGCCGGCGGCGATGGCGTACGTGACGCCGGAGGCTATGGAGTTGCGGACGGCGGTGTCGAGGGCGGAGTCCACGCCACCGCCCAGGCTCATGTTGGCGACCGCCGGCTTGACGGCGTTGCGGGTCACCCAGTCGATGCCGGCGACGACCTGCGCGGTGGTCCCGGAGCCGGAGTTGTTGAGCACGCGCACGCCGACGATCCGGGCCTTCTTGGCCACGCCGTAGGAGGACCCGGCGACGGTGCCGGCGACGTGCGTGCCGTGACCGTGGCCGTCCTGCGCCGTGTTGTCGTTGTCGATGGCGTCGTAGCCGTAGGAGGCCCGCCCGCCGAAGTCGCCGTGCGTGATGCGTACGCCGGTGTCGATGATGTACGCGGTGACGCCCTCGCCCGCCGGCTCGGGGTAGGTGTAGCTCTGGTTGAGCGGCAGGGCGCGCTGGTCGATCCGGTCCAGGCCCCAGGACGGCGGGGACGGCTGGGTGCCGGTGACCGTGAAGACGCGGTTCTGGACGACGGAGTCCACGGCCGGGTCGGCGGCGAGCTTCTTCGCCCGGTCCTCGGTGAGCTGGACGGCGTAGCCGTTGAGGGCGGAGGTGTACGTCCTCTCGATCTTGGCCCCGTAGCGGGCGGCGACGGCCTTGCCCGCCGTGGACTCGGCGTCGGCGGCCGATTCGTCGAGGGTGACGATGTAGCTGCCCGCGATGGCGCCGGGGGCACCGGCGTTCTCGATCACGCCCTCCGGGGCGGCCGCGGCCGCGGTGGCCGGGAGAGTGGAGAGGGTGCCGAGCGCGAGGGCGGCGACGACGGTGGCGCCGGCTGCGGCCAGTCTTCGCCGCGGGGTACGCATCACTGACATGTGAGGGGTCCTCCTCATTGGTGGTGCGTTGCTGTGGGGGTTTTCGGCAGGGGCATGACAAACAGCGCCGCCGTGTACGCGGCGTTGCCCGAATCCGTCTGCCGAGCGAAAGGTTGACCGATCCATAGGAATCCCACAAGGGTCCTGACGCTCCGGTAACACGGCCGCCATACGCGTGACATGCTGGCTCTCATGAGCCTGTCGGCGGGCTACGTATGTCCGGTGTGCGGTACGCGATCACCCGTATCCGCGCTGACCTGGTGCTGCCCCGGGTGCCGGGGCCCCTGGGACCTGGATTTCACGGCCGGACCGGTGCCCCGGGCCGCGCTCGCCGGCCGGGCCGGTTCGATGTGGCGGTACGAGGAGGCCCTGCCGCTGTCCGACCCGTACTGCACCCTCGGAGAGGGCCGCACCCCTCTGGTCCGCCTCACGGACACGGTGTCGGCCAAGCTGGACTTCCTGATGCCCACCTTGTCGTTCAAGGACCGGGGCGCCGTCATGCTCGCCGAACTCGCCCGCCGCCTCGCCCCGCGCCGGGTGATCGCCGACAGCAGCGGCAACGCGGGCACCGCCGTGGCGGCGTACTGCGCCCGCGCGGGACTGGACTGCGCGGTGTACGTCCCCGAGGGCACCTCCGCCAAGAAGCTGGAGCAGATCCGCGCCCACGGGGCCCGGCTCACCGTCGTCCCCGGCGACCGCGAGGCGGCCGCCCGGGCGGCCAGGGAGGCCGCCGGCGAACCGGGCACCTTCTACGCCTCGCACGTCTTCAACCCGTACTTCCTGCACGGCACCAAGACCTACGTGTACGAGATCTGGGAGGACCTCGGCGGCCGGCTGCCCGGCACGCTCGTCGTCCCCGTCGGCAACGGCACCCTCCTGCTGGGCGCCGCCCTGGCCGTCGCCGAGCTGCATCGGCACGGCCTGATCCGCTCACGCCCCGCCCTGGTGGCCGTTCAGGCGGAGGCGGTGGCACCGCTCGCGGAGGCGTTCCGGACCGGTGCCGACCGGCCGGCCGCGCCCGCCCCGGCGCGGCCCACCATCGCCGAGGGCATCGCCATCCCGGACCCGCCGCGCGCCCGCCAAGTCCTCCGCGCGGTCCGCGAATCGGGCGGCACGTTCCGCACGGTGACGGAGGAACAGATCCGGGCCGCCCAGCTCGACCTGGCCGCGCGCGGGCTGTTCGTCGAGTCGACGGGCGTGGCCTGCTGGGCGGCCATCACCGCCGAGCCGCGCGACGGCGACGTGGTGGTGCCGCTGTGCGGCGCGGGCGCCAAGTCGGGGCTCGCCCCCGCCTGAGCACCACCCGGCCCCGGCAGCGGCCCGGCCCGCGCGCCGCCCGGCGGTGGCGGGTGCAGCATGGAAGAGGGGCCGAAACCGACCACCTATCGGAGGTGCGGGAGCCATGGCCACGTACATGGACGTCCACCGGGGAATGAAGGGCATCACGTCCGAGCAGCTCGACGAGGCGCACCGGGCGGATCTCGCCATCGAGAAGGACGAAGGGGTGCACTTCGAGCACGCCTGGGCCGATCCGGAGTCGGGCACGGTGTACTGCCTGTCCACCGGCCCCTCCGCGGACGCGGTGAAGCGCATCCACGAGCGCACCGGCCACTCCCCCGACGAGATCCACGAGGTGACGCTCTCGGTGTGACGGCCACGGCCGACGGGGGTGCGCCGGGCGCGGCCGCTCCCCCGGCGGACGCGGCGTCCGGGCTCAGAAGTCGTCCGCGCCGTTGCGCAGCTCGGGCGTCCAGTAGCCGGTCTTGGCGGCGGCCTCGTCGACCGCGAGTCCCCCGGCGGGGACGGCGACGGTGTCACTGCCCTCGGCCGGGCCGTCGGCGGCGAACAGGTTCACGGTGAAGCCGGTGACGACCTTCGTCTCCTCGTCGACGCCGCCCAGCGCGACCCGTACGTTCGCGTACGCCGGGGCGCCGGGCTCCAGGACGACCGGGGCCGCGGGCTTGCTCTTGGCCACGGCGGAGACGTTCCGGGCGGTCTGGATCTCGCCGAAGGCGATCAGCGGGTACCCCAGGAGGCGGCAGGTCCGCCCGGACGTGTTGGTGGCGGTGAGGACGATGTGCTCGGTGGGCGTCTCGTCCGCCTTCCGCATGGTGACGGCCACGTCCTGGTAGGTGCAGACGGGGGCCTGCCCGGAGGGCTTCGCGGCGGTGCCGGCAGCGGCGCCCTTGCCCGTGGAGGCGGCCCGGCCGCCGGTGCCCCCGCCCGCCGTGCCCGTACCGCCGCCGGTGGCCGTGGCGGAGGTGGCCGTTCCGGAGCCCGAGCCGGTGCTACTGGTGCCGGTTCCGGTGCCCGGTCGCGCCGCGCCGGTGGTGCTGGCCGCGGCCCCGGCGTCCTGGGCGCCCGTGTCACCGCCGCCCCCGCAGGCGGTCAGCCCCAGCGAGAGGGCGACGGCGGCCGTCGCGGCCAGGACGGCATTCGTGCGGCTCATACGGTTCGTGCGGTTCGTGCGGTTCCTGCGGTGGTGACGCATGGTGGTTCTCCCCCGTTGCGGTCGGTCGGCGCACGCGTTCGGTGCCGTACACAGCCTCCGGTCCCGCGCTGCCGTCCCGCTTACGTGCCGCTAACGCCCCACCGGCAGCCGCGCCAACAGCTCGCCGGCCCGCTCCACGCCCTCGGTGTACCCCGCCGCGTCGGCCGCCTCGCCCGCCCGTCGCAACTGCTCGGCGGCCTCCTCCCGGCGGCCGAGACCGGCGAGCGCCTCACCGTGGACGATCCGCAGTTCGGCGCGGCCGACCAACGCGTCCGGCGAGATCAGCTCCAGCGCCCGCCGGGTGTGCGCGAGCGCCTCCTCGTGGGCGCCCGTCGTCAGACAGTGCCTGGCCAGGTGCTGGAGGGCCAGCACCTGGGTGGGCGGGTGCCCGGTGGCGGCGGCGAGGGAGACCGCACGGGCCATCAGCGCCCCGGCCCGGCGGGACGCACCCGTGGAGTCCAGGACGGCGCCCAGGTTGACGTACGCGATGGCCTCACTGATCGTGTCCCCGGCCAGCGCGGCCAGCGCGGGCGCCTTCTCCAGGTGGACCAGGGCCTCCTCGTCCCGGCCCTCCTCGTGCAGCACCCAGCCGAGCAACGCCCGGGTCCGCGACTGCGCGTCGGGGTCGCCCTCCCGCTCGGCCGCGTCGAGCCCCGCCAGCAGCAGCGGCGTCCAGCCGTCCCTGATCCGCCACAGCATCAGCGGCCACTGCACCAGGGCGAGCCGCCAGGCCCGGTCGTACAGGCCCAGGGCGGCGGCGGCCGCGACCGCCCCCTCCAGCGCCGGGCGCTCCGCCTCGTACCAGGCCAGCGCGGCCGCCCGGTCCTCGAACTCCCTGGTGGCGGCCGGCCGGCGGACGTCGGCGGGCAGGGCGTAGCAGGGCTGGGAACCCGGCTCGGCGGCGGCGTCGGCCGCCAGGCCCGTGTAGAGGTAGTGGTCGAGGAGGCGGCGCAGCCCCTCGGGGTCCGCCCCCGCGGCGAGCCGGCGGGCGTAGAGCCGTACCAGGTCGTGCGGTGTCCAGCGGCCGGGGACGGATTCGGTGAGCAGATGGGCCGCGGCCAGCCGGTCCAGGTCGGCGGAGGCCTGCGCGGGGGACGTCCCGGCGAGCGCCGCGGCCGTGAACCGGTCGAGGTCGGACCCGGTGTGGAGCCCCAGCGCGCGGAACGTCCGGGCCGCGGGCTCGGGCAGTTGCTGCACGGTGAGGCGCAGCGCCGCGGCGACGCCGGTGTCCTCGACGTTCAGCAGGGCCAGCCGGCCGTGCTCGTCGGCGAGTTCGCCCGCCATCGCGTCGAGCGTCCACCGCGGCCGCTCCGCCAGCCGGGCCGCCGTGACCCGCAGCGCGAGCGGCAGCCCGTCGCACAGCCCGGCCAGCGTCAGGGCGGCGTCGGGCTCCGCGGCGACCCGCCCGGCGCCCAGCACGGTGGCGAGCAGCGCCGCCGCGTCGGCCGGCGGGAGGTGCCCGAGCGGTACGGGCCGGGCGGCGTCGGACGCGATGAGGCCACCGAGCCGGTCCCGGCTGGTGACGAGGGTGGCGCAGTGGTCACCGCCGGGCAGCAGGGGCCTGACCTGCTCGGAGGAGCGGGCGTTGTCGAGGACGACGAGGATCCGGCGCTCCGCGGTGAGCGAGCGGAACAGCGCGCCCCGGGCGGCGGGGGTCTCGGGGACGCGTTCGGGCGGGGTGCCGAGGGCGAGGAGGAACTCGCGCAGGACGGAGCCGGTGTCAGGGGCCGGAGTGTCGCTGAAGCCGCGGAGGTCGGCGAACAGCCGGCCGTCGGGGAAGCGGGCGCGGTGCCCGTACGCCCAGTGCAGGGCGAACGCCGTCTTGCCGACCCCGGCGGGCCCGGTGACCAGGCAGACCGGGGCGTCCCCGCCGTCGGCCGCCTCGGTGAGCGCCGCCAGGTCGGCCGCCCGCCCGGTGAACCCGCGCGGCGGGCGGGGCAGCAGCTCCGGGACCGCGATGCCGGCGGGTGCGGTGACGGGTGCGGCCGCGGGAGGGCCGGCCGCGGGACGGGGCCGGGCGGGCGGCGGAGGGGTGGCGCGCAGCAGCGTCGCGTACGCCTCGCCGAGCGTCTCGCCGGGGTCCACACCGAGCTCCTCGGCGAGCAGCCGCCGGGTGCGGTGGTACCAGTTGATGGCATCGGACTGGCGCCCCGAGCGGCCGAGGGCCAGCATCAGCGCGGCGGCCAGCGACTCGCGCAACGGGTGCGCGACGGCCTCGGTACGGAGGACGGCGGCGGCCCGGTCGTGCTCGCCGAGCCGCCCGTACGCCTCCGCGAGCGCCTCCACCGAGGCCAGCCGCCGCTCCTCCAGGGCGCCGGCCGCCGCCTCCAGGGGCCTGCTCCGCACGGCGCCGGTGAGCGCGGGCCCCTGCCAGTAGGACAGGGCCTCGCGGAGCATCCGCACGGTGTCGGCGGGCCGGCGCTGCGAGCGGGCGAGGGCGACGAGCTCCTCGAAACGGTGGGCGTCCACCAGGGTTTCCGGCATCCGCAGCGCGTAGGCCGCCCCCTGGGTGGTGAGTTCGATCCCGTACGCCTCGGCGTCGTGCCGGGTGAGCAGCGCGCGCAGCCGGGAGACGTGCCCCTGGAGGACCGTCTTGGAGTGGGTGGGCGGCTCGTCCTCCCAGAGGGCCTCGGTCAGCTGCCCCACGCTCACGGCGGCGTTGGGCCGCAGCAGCAGCATGGCCAGCAGGCCGGACCGCTTGGCGGGCCCGGGGGCCACGTCCCCGCCCTCCGTCACGACCGCGACGGAACCGAGCAGCCGGAACTCCACCTCTCACCTCCGCCGTCCGCGCCCCGCCAACCTTCCGAGGATACGCGCGGCCCACGAACCGCCCGCGTTCCGGCGCACGGTTCACGCCCCCCACCGGGCCCCCGCTTTGCACCACTTCACCCAGACCTGATCGCGGCTGAGCGTGAGGAAGAAGGGGTCGGACTCGACAGAGTCCGACCCCTTCTTACCTGCATGTCTGCG
The DNA here is from genome assembly GCF_043077235.1 of Streptomyces sp. NPDC016309. Taxonomy (NCBI): domain Bacteria; kingdom Bacillati; phylum Actinomycetota; class Actinomycetes; order Kitasatosporales; family Streptomycetaceae; genus Streptomyces; species Streptomyces sp. NPDC016309. The sequence continues at coordinate 525,991 of NZ_JBIBSG010000001.1, forward strand.
CTCACACGTTGAAGCGGAACGTCGAGTGCAGAGCTATGACCCGCGGAAACGTCGTTCGGGAGGGGTTTCCGCCAGCACCATCCCAGCACGGGCGGTCAGTAGTGGTACCGAGCCGCAAGGATGATGATCTCCTTCTCCGTCACCAGGTAGACGAGGCGGTGCTCGTCGTCGATCCGCCGCGACCACGCGCCAGGCAGGTGGTACTTCAAGGGTTCGGGCTTGCCGATCCCCGAGAACGGGTCACGTCCGACGTCCTCGATGAGCTTGTTGATCCGGGTGAGCGTCTTGCGGTCGTTCTTGAGCCAGGATGTGTAGTCCTCCCAGCCCTGATCCTCAAAGACAAGCCTCACGCGGCACCCGCACCCGCGCCCGCCGAGTCCGGATCGATCAGCTCGCGCTCCGACACGTCGATGTTTGCCAGGGCGTTCTCGTAGGCCTTGAGCAGCCGGCGGGCGTTCGCCGGAGAGCGCAGCAGGTACGAGCCCTCACGCAGGGCCGCGTAGTCCTCGGCCGAGACAAGCACGGCGTTGCCGTGCTTCGAGACGATCTCGATGGCCTCGTGGTTCTCGTTGACCTTCTTGATCAGCGGAAAGAGTTCCTTGCGGGCTTCGCTCGCGGTGATGGACATGACCTGACCTCTTCCCTGAAGTGGTACCAAATAACGTACCACTACCGACACCCCTCAAGCAGGGTGACCAGCCAGGGGACGTCGCTGGGCACGATCCACTTCAGCCCGACGCGGCACACCTGCAAGCACCATGCAAACGGCCACGATGCAGCCCTGAAGAAAGGCAGTCAGGGGTCCGACTCCGAAGAGTCGAACCCCTTTGACCTGCATGTTTGCTAGATCATCTGCGTTGCGGCATATAGCTGGCTACACGTTGAAGCGGAACTCCACCACGTCGCCGTCCTGCATGACGTATTCCTTGCCCTCCATGCGGGCCTTGCCGGCCGCGCGGGCTTCGGCGACCGAGCCGGTTTCGACGAGGTCGGCGAAGGAGATGACCTCGGCCTTGATGAAGCCCTTCTGGAAGTCGGTGTGGATGACACCGGCCGCCTCGGGGGCGGTCGCGCCCTTCTTGATGGTCCAGGCGCGGGACTCCTTGGGGCCGGCCGTCAGGTAGGTCTGGAGGCCCAGGGTGTCGAAGCCGACGCGGGCGAGGGTGGCGAGGCCGGGCTCCTCGGCGCCGACGGACTGGAGGAGCTCCATGGCGTCCTCCTCGTCCAGCTCGGCGAGGTCCGCCTCCAGCTTGGCGTTGAGGAAGATCGCCTCGGCCGGGGCGACGAGGGCACGCTGCTCGTTCTTGAAGGTCTCGTCCGTCAGCTCGTCCTCGTCGACGTTGAAGACGTAGAGGAACGGCTTGGTGGTGAGCAGGTGCAGGTCGTGCAGGAGCTCGGCCTTCTCGGAGCCCTGGAGGATGCCCTGGGAGAAGAGGGTGTCGCCCCGCTCCAGGATCTCCTTGGCCGCCTCGACCGCCGCGACCTTCGGCGCGACGTCCTTCTTGATCCGGGACTCCTTCTGGAGGCGCGGGAGGACCTTCTCGATGGTCTGGAGGTCGGCGAGGATCAGCTCGGTGTTGATCGTCTCGATGTCGTCCTTCGGCGAGACCTTGCCGTCGACGTGGACGACGTTCTCGTCCTTGAAGGCGCGGATGACCTGGCAGATCGCGTCCGACTCGCGGATGTTCGCCAGGAACTTGTTGCCCAGGCCCTCGCCCTCGCTCGCGCCGCGCACGATGCCGGCGATGTCGACGAAGTCGACCGTGGCCGGAAGCACGCGCTGCGAGGAGAAGATCTCGGCCAGCTTGGTGAGCCGGGCGTCGGGGACGCCGACGACGCCGACGTTCGGCTCGATGGTGGCGAACGGGTAGTTGGCCGCCAGCACGTCGTTCTTGGTCAGGGCGTTGAACAGGGTCGACTTGCCGACATTCGGCAGGCCGACGATTCCGATCGTGAGCGACACGTTGGCGACTTCCCTAGAAGTGAGGATGGTGGGCCGACCCCCCAGTTTACGGGCGTGGCGGAGCGGGGAGCGACGGCGGCCGTAGGGCGAACTCTTGGCCAAGGTCACCCGAAGGGCGTGTCCCATGCCTGATTCCCGGGCCCCCGCGACCTACGTTGGTCAGGTGGAGCAGCACAGGAACAGTCCCCCTCAGCGCCCCCGGCGGGCGCAGTCCCCGGGCGGGCCGGCGGGCCCGGCGGCCCCCGCGGCGTCGGCGGCCCCGCCGGCGCCCGGCCCCCTGCCCCCGGGCGGGCTCATCGACGGCGCGGGCACCCGCCCCGCCGGGACGCGTCCCACACGGCCGCCCGCGAGGCCGGGCGGCCGGGCGGGCCCCGCGGCGGGGCCCGGTGCCGGTGACCGGCCGGGGCGCGCGGCCGGCGGCCCGGGCGGTGGCCGGCCCGGCGGTGCCGGCGGGCCCGGCGCCGGCAGGCCCGGCGGTACCGGGCGGCCGGGACGGCGGGCCGTGCCACCCGTGGTGCTCGCGCTGCGCCGGCTGCCCTCGCCGCGCCTGACCGGGCTGGGCGCCGGGCTGTTCGCGGCCGCGACGATGTTCCTGCTCGGCTGTCTGGACCGGCTGCTCTTCGGTGGCTCCCCGCTGGTGTACGGGATGCTCTTCCTGCCCGTCAGCGCCCTGACCGCGCTGTGGGTGCGGGACGCCGACCTGGTGACCGCGCCGATCAGCGTCCCGATCGCCTTCGCCGCCGGTGTCGTCCCGATCGCCGGAGGCCCCGGCGGCTTCGGCGGCCGGACCATGGCCGTGGTGACCGCGCTCGCCGTGCACGCGGGCTGGCTGTACGGCGGCACCCTGGTGGCGGGCGTCATCACCTCCGTACGGAAGGTACGGCAGATGGGGCGGCGGCAGCGGACCGCCGCCGCCGCCCGGGCCGGCCAGCGCTGACGGCCGGCCGGTCCCTCAGCGGGCCGCGGCGGCCATCGCCGCGCCCACGATGCCGGCGTTGTTCTGGAGCTCCGCCGGGACGATCTCGGCACGCACGTCCTTGATCAGCGGCAGGAACTTCTCCGCCTTGCGACTGACGCCGCCGCCGACGATGAGGAGCTCCGGCGAGAACAGCATCTCGACGTGCGCCAGGTACTTCTGCACCCGGTGGGCCCAGTCCTCCCAGCTCAGGTCCTTGTCGTCCTTGACCTTCGTCGACGCCCGCTTCTCCGCCTCGTGACCGTCGAGCTCCAGATGGCCCAGCTCGGTGTTGGGCACGAGCCGGCCGTCGACGAACAGCGCGCTGCCGATGCCCGTACCGAAGGTCAGGGTGATCACCGTGCCCTTGCGGCCGCGTCCCGCGCCGAAGGTCATCTCGGCGATCCCGGCCGCGTCGGCGTCGTTGAGGACCGTGATCGGCATCCCGCTCAGCCGGTCGCCCAGCAGCGCGGCCGCGTCCACGCCCACCCAGCTCTTGTCGACATTCGCCGCCGTGCGGATGGTGGAGTCCGTGACGACACCGGGGAAGGTGACGCCGATGGGTCCCGACCAGTTGAAATGGGCGACTACCTCGGCAACGCACCCCGCGACGTCGTCCGGCGTCGCGGGGTGCGGTGTCAGTACCTTGTGGCGGGGCTCGGCCAGATCTCCACGCTCCAGGTCCACAGGAGCGCCCTTGATCCCCGACCCGCCGATGTCCACTCCGAAGACGTTCATGGACCCAACGTTACGGGGAGCGGCCGTCGGTCACCGGGTTTCGGTCAGCGCTCCTCGCTGAGGGCGGCGGCCTCGGCCCGCAGGTCGCGGCGCAGCTCCTTCGGCAGCGAGAAGGTGATCGACTCCTCGGCGGCCTTCACGATCTCCACGTCCTCGAAGCCGCGCGCCGCCAGCCACTCCAGGACACCCTCGACCAGCACCTCGGGCACGGAGGCGCCGGAGGTGACGCCGACCGTGGACACGCCGTCCAGCCAGGCCTCGTCGATCTCGTCCGCGAAGTCGACCAGGTGGGCGTCCCTGGCACCGGCACCGAGGGCGACCTCGACCAGCCGGACGGAGTTGGACGAGTTCTTGGAGCCGACGACGATGACGAGGTCCGCCTCGGCACCCATCTGCTTCACGGCCGTCTGGCGGTTCTGCGTGGCGTAGCAGATGTCGTCGCTGGGCGGGGAGATGAGCTGCGGGAACTTCTCCTTCAGCTTGTCGACCGTCTCCATGGTCTCGTCGACCGAGAGGGTGGTCTGGGAGAGCCAGACGACCTTGGACTCGTCCCGCACGGTGACGTTCTCGACGTCGTCCGGGCCGTCGACCAGGGTGATGTGGTCGGGGGCCTCGCCGGAGGTGCCGATGACCTCCTCGTGGCCCTCGTGGCCGATCAGGAGGATGTCGAAGTCCTCGTTCGCGAACCGGACCGCCTCCTTGTGGACCTTGGTCACCAGGGGGCAGGTCGCGTCGATGGTCGCGAGCTTGCGCTCGGCGGCCTCTTGGTGGACGGTCGGCGCCACGCCGTGCGCGGAGAACATCACGATGGACCCCTCGGGGACCTCCGCCGTCTCGTCGACGAAGATGGCGCCCTTCTTCTCCAGGGTCTGCACGACGTACTTGTTGTGCACGATCTCGTGGCGGACGTAGATCGGCGAGCCGTACTGCTCCAGAGCCTTCTCCACGGCGATCACGGCACGGTCCACGCCGGCGCAGTAACCACGCGGAGCGGCGAGGAGGACGCGCTTGTCGGACGACGGGCTGGCAGGCGTAGCAGTCATGTCCCCCATCGTAAGGGCGGGTACGGAGGGCGGGAGATCCGCCGGGCGGCGGGACGGGGCGGGACGGCGGTGGGGTTCACCCTGTGGGGCCACGCCCGGACGGGCCGGGGCGTGGCGGCGGGGCTCACCCGGCCGGAGCGGACGCGTGACGATCCGCGCGGGCCGAGGCGGGCGACGCGGGGCCGGGGGGCTGTCGTAGGCGGCGCGTACGCTCGGCGGCATGGCTCTGCATACGTCTGCCGAAGCTCCCCTGCCCGTCGGTGAGGTCTCGCGGCTCATCGGTGGATGGATCGACCGGCTGGGTGCCGTCTGGGTGGAGGGGCAGATCACCCAGTTGTCGCGGCGCCCCGGGGCGGGGGTCGTGTTCATGACGCTGCGCGACCCGTCGTACGACATCTCCGTGAGCGTCACCTGCTACCGGCAGGTGTTCGACGCGGTCGCGGACGTGGTGTCCGAGGGCGCCCGGGTCGTGGTGCACGCCAAGCCGGAGTGGTACGCCCCGCGCGGGCAGTTGTCGCTGCGGGCGGCCGAGATGAAGCCGGTCGGGATCGGGGAGCTGCTGGCCCGGCTGGAGATGCTGAAGCGGTCGCTGGGCGCCGAGGGGCTGTTCGCGCTCGACCGCAAGAAGCCACTGCCGTTCCTGCCGCAGCTCGTCGGCCTGGTGTGCGGCCGCGCCTCGGCCGCCGAGCGGGACGTGCTGGAGAACGCGCGGCGGCGCTGGCCCGCGGTCCGCTTCGAGGTGCGGAACGTGGCGGTGCAGGGCGTCCACGCCGTGCCGCAGGTCGTGCGGGCGGTCAAGGAGCTGGACGCGCTGCCGGACGTGGACGTGATCATCGTCGCGCGCGGGGGCGGCAGCGTGGAGGACCTGCTGCCGTTCTCGGACGAGCAGCTCGTCCGGGCGGTCGGCGAGTGCCGTACGCCGGTGGTGTCGGCTATCGGGCACGAACCGGACTCCCCGCTGCTGGACCTGGTGGCGGACCTGCGGGCGTCCACCCCCACCGACGCGGCCAAGAAGGTGGTCCCGGACGTGGGCGAGGAGCTGGACCGGGTGCAGGCGCTGCGCGACCGGGCGCTGCGCACGGTCCGGGGGCTGATCGACCGCGAGGAGCGGGGCCTGGCGCATGCGCTGGCCCGGCCGGTGATGGAGCACCCGCGGCGGATGGTCGAGGAGCGCGGGGCGGAGGTCGACGCGCTGCTGGCGCGCGGCCGCCGGGTGTTCGGGCACCTGCTGGACCGGGCGGACTCCGAACTGGCGCACACGCACGCGCGCGTGGTGGGGCTTTCGCCGGCGGCGACGCTCCGGCGGGGGTACGCCGTGCTCCAGCGGGCGGACGGCTCGGTGGTCAGGGCCCCGGAGGAGGTCGCGGCGGACGAGGAGCTGCGGGCCCGGGTGGCGGGGGGCGACTTCCCGGTGCGCGTGGCCGCCGAGGGTGTCGTACCCCGCCCTTAGGCTGGTGCGCATGGCAGCCAACACGACGGAAACGGCGATCGGGTACGAGCAGGCGCGCGACGAGTTGATCGAGGTCGTGCGCCGGCTGGAGGCGGGCGGCACGACGCTGGAGGAGTCGCTCGCCCTGTGGGAGCGGGGCGAGGAGCTGGCCAAGGTGTGCCGCCGCTGGCTGGAGGGGGCGCGGGCCCGGCTCGACGCGGCGCTGGCCGGGGAGGAGGACGGGGAGCGGGCGGCCGAGCAGGAGGAGTGAGCCTCCGGAAGCGGCGTGTGAGAGACGTCATGCCCCTCCGCCGACCCGTTTAGTTGAAACTTAACCTATCTCGGGCGTACGGTGGTGCGCATCGCTTGATCCTTTGCTCCTCCGAAAGGCACGCCGCATGTCCCTCGTTCTCGACCCCGCCGCCCAGGACCTCCTCTTCCGCGAGGCCCGTACCGCGAACACCTTCACCGACGAGCCGGTCACCGAGGAGCAGGTCCAGGCGATCTACGACCTGGTCAAGTTCGGGCCCACGGCCTTCAACCAGTCGCCGCTGCGCATCGTCCTCGTCCGCTCCGCCGAGGCCCGCGAGCGCCTGGTCCCGCTCATGGCGGAGGGCAACCAGCCCAAGACCGCGTCGGCCCCCCTCGTCGCGATCCTCGCCGCGGACAACGAGTTCCACGAGGAGCTCCCGAACCTGTTCCCGCACTTCCCGCAGGCGAAGGACGTGTTCTTCTCGGAGCGCCCGGCCCGTGAGCAGGCCGCCGGTCTGAACGCCGCGCTCCAGGCCGCGTACTTCATCGTCGGCGTGCGCGCCGCCGGTCTCGCCGCCGGCCCGATGACGGGCTTCGACTTCGCGGGCGTGCAGAAGGAGTTCCTGGACGACGACCACACCCCGCTGATGATCGTCAACATCGGCAAGCCGGGCGAGGGCGCCTCGTTCCCGCGCAGTCCGCGACTGGCGTACGACGAGGTCATCACCACCGTCTGAGATCAGGCCCCCGGAGGCATCGCCTCCGGCCGCACCACCGCCGTGTCATCGCGGACGGCGGCCCACGGACCGACGGCCCCGCGCACCATCCCCCCTGGTGCCCGGGGCCGTCGCCGTACGCCCCCTACGCCTTCTCCGCCGGGGCCTTCTCCGCCGGCCGGAGCGCCGTCGCCACCCGGGCGAGCTGCTCCGGGGCCGCCGTGCCGGTCACCACGGTCGTGACGCCCTTGTCGCGCAGCACCAGCGCGTCGTACTTCGGGCCCTCCCAGCGCTGCCAGACCCGGCCCGCCACCGTCTGCGTCCGGCCCGTGTCGCGCGCCTCGTGGGTCACCTCGGCGATGTACTTCTCCGCACCGGCCGTCGACTGCTCGACCGCCACGTACTGCCGGTCGGGCGTCAGGAAGCCGAGGTGCCAGGCGTCGCCGTCCTCGCGGTCGTACGCCACCGAGGTCGGCGTCCAGTCCCCGCCCAGCCCCTCGGGCGCCAGCACCGGGTACGGCGCCGCGCGCTGGGCCGTCACCAGCTCGATCCGGTAGTCGACCGGCTTGATCGGGTCCGCCTTGTCGTCGTGGGGGATGAAGAGGTACATCACGCCCCCGGCGGCGAGGATGACCGCCATCGACTGGAACATCCCGCGCACTGTCTGCTTGCCACGCATACCTGCCACGCCCCCTATGGTCGCATCAGGGTGGCCTGCTCATACGTGGGCCCCTCTGCTCAATATGTCGACCTACCGATAGAGTCGCAGCACCCTCTTCTCCCTTGCGGCCGTCGCCGTACAGAAAGGTGCGTTCCGATGACCGACAATCATCTGCCGTCCGAGCTCGAGGTCTCGCCCGAGGCTCCGGACCGCAACCTGGCCCTCGAGCTGGTCCGGGTGACCGAGGCCGCCGCCATGGCCGCCGGCCGCTGGGTGGGCCGGGGCGACAAGAACGGCGCCGACGGCGCGGCGGTACGGGCCATGCGGACCCTGGTCTCCACCGTGTCGATGAACGGTGTCGTCGTGATCGGTGAGGGCGAGAAGGACGAAGCCCCGATGCTGTTCAACGGCGAGCGCGTCGGCGACGGGACCGGCGCCGAGTGCGACATCGCCGTGGACCCGATCGACGGCACCACGCTCACCGCGAAGGGCATGCCGAACGCGATCGCCGTGCTGGCGGCCGCCGACCGCGGCACCATGTTCGACCCGTCCGCGGTCTTCTACATGGACAAGCTCGTCACCGGCCCGGAGGCCGCCGACTACGTCGACATCAACGCCCCGGTGTCCGTGAACATCCGCCGGGTCGCCAAGGCGAAGCACTCCTCCCCCGAGGACGTCACGGTCGTCATCCTGGACCGCCCGCGCCACGAGGGCATCGTCAAGGAGATCCGCGAGACCGGCGCGCGCATCAAGTTCATCTCGGACGGCGACGTGGCCGGTTCGATCATGGCGGTGCGCGAGGGAACGGGCGTGGACCTGCTGATGGGCATCGGCGGTACGCCCGAGGGCATCATCAGCGCCTGTGCGATCAAGTGCCTGGGCGGTGTGATCCAGGGCAAGCTGTGGCCCAAGGACGACGAGGAGCGGCAGCGCGCCCTCGACGCGGGTCACGACCTGGACCGTGTGCTGTCCACCAACGACCTGGTCAGCGGGGACAACGTGTTCTTCGTCGCGACCGGCATCACGGACGGCGAGCTGCTGCGCGGCGTGCGCTACCGCGCGGAGACGGCGACCACGTCGTCGCTGGTCATGCGCTCGAAGTCGGGCACGATCCGGCAGATCGACTCGACGCACCGGCTGTCCAAGCTGCGCGCGTACAGCCAGATCGACTTCGACCGCGCGAAGTAGTCCGCGCGGCGCGAAGCAGTCCGGGCGGTCCGCGCGGGCAACGGAAAAACGGGGCGCTCCCCTGTGCGGGGGAAGCGCCCCTCTCCGTTCGCGCCGCCGCCACGGCGGGACGCCCGGCGGCGGGTGCCGGGCCTCCCGGTGCCGGGCCCGGACCGCGGCGTCAGCCGGCGGCGGCGATACGGGGGCCGGTCGAGGCGGCCTTCTTCAGCTCCACCTCGCGGCGCCGGCGGCGGGCCAGCACCACGCGCCGCTCGGCCGCCGTCAGGCCGCCCCAGACGCCGTACGGCTCGGGCTGGAGCAGCGCGTGCTCCCTGCACTCGACCATGACCGGGCAGCGGGCGCAGACCCGCTTCGCGGCCTCCTCACGCGCCAGCCGGGCGGCCGTCGGCTCCTTGGAAGGGGCGAAGAACAGGCCTGCTTCGTCCCGGCGGCACACCGCCTCCGAGTGCCACGGACCGGCCTGGTCCTCCCGCGCCGGAAGACGCTGGGAGGAGGAGGCGGCGGCGACCTGGAGGGGCTGGGGCGGCAGTTGCAGCACGGTCTACTCCTGACGACGGCTTCGCGAGCGAGAGACGATGCAGCAAGCCCTACCCGCTGTGCGCGCGCCTATGCACTGCGTGGCGCTCCGTTCCGAGTGGCGGGATTCCCACCGCCGCGAACCGGCCGCGCGGCTCAACCCCCCATGTGCTTACGGAGTTTGTGGTGCAGGTCGGCGAGGAACGCACCGCGCCGGGGCCGCGCCTCCACGTTGCCCAGGACCGCGTACCCGTTGATCACGACGACCGGCGCCTCGGGGTCGCCGGCCTCCAGCCCGGCCACCTCGAAGTTGCCGAGGACTCCGGTGCCGCCACCCCGCAGCGTGACGTTCTCGGGGACACGGACCTCGACGCTGCCGAAGACGGAGACGGCGTCGATCGTGGTCAGGCGCTGGGTGAAGACCGCCTCGCTGAGGTCGATCTCGACGCTGCCGAAGAGGGCGAACGCGGTGGTCCGCCGCCCGACGCGCCAGCGCCCCCGGCGCGTGGTGCTGGAGAGGACGGCGACCAGCCTGTCGGCCGGCACCGCCGGGCCGTCGCCGTCGTACGCGTACGCCTCCCGGGCCGGCGCCTCCGGCGCGGGGCGGGCGGCCGGCAGGTCCCGGACCAGGGGCTGGAGCTCCCCGACCGTCTTGGCGCGGTACACGGCGTCGACGCGCTCGGCGTGCTCCTCCGCGTCGAGCCGGCCCTCGGCCAGGGCCTCCCGCAGGATGTCCGCGATCCGGTCCCGGTCGGCGTCCGAGGCGCGGAGTGCGGGCTCGGCGGGCTCGGCCGGGGTGGCCGGTGCGGCGGGCGCGGCCGGCTTCTGGGGCTGCTTCTCGAGGTCCACGGACCCAGCCTAGCGAAACGCGATACATCGCGACTAGGGGTCCGCGCCCGGAACTGAGCCTTACCTCACAGGTCCGGGCGCCCCGGGGCGTTCTACGCTTGTGGGCGCGCTGCCAACGGAGGCCGCGTCGCCGTCTGCCGAGTGAGGAATGGCCGCAATGCCAGAGTTTCAGTACTCCGATCTGCTCCCGCTGGGAGAGGACACCACGCCCTACCGGCTGGTGACCGCCGAGGGTGTCTCCACCTTCGAGGCCGACGGCCGTACGTTCCTCAAGGTCGAGCCCGAGGCGCTGCGCAAGCTCGCCGAGGAGGCGATCCACGACATCCAGCACTACCTCCGCCCGGCGCACCTCGCGCAGCTCCGCAAGATCATCGACGACCCGGAGGCGTCGAGCAACGACAAGTTCGTCGCGCTCGACCTGCTCAAGAACGCCAACATCGCGGCCGCCGGCGTCCTGCCCATGTGCCAGGACACCGGTACGGCGATCGTCATGGGCAAGCGCGGGCAGAACGTCCTGACCGCGGGCGAGGACGAGAAGGCGCTGTCGCGCGGCGTCTACGACGCGTACAAGAACCTCAACCTGCGCTACTCGCAGATGGCTCCGCTCACCATGTGGGAGGAGAAGAACACCGGCTCCAACCTCCCCGCGCAGATCGAGCTGTACGCGACCGACGGCGGCGCGTACAAGTTCCTGTTCATGGCGAAGGGCGGCGGCTCGGCCAACAAGTCGTTCCTGTACCAGGAGACCAAGGCGGTCCTCAACGAGGCGTCCATGATGACGTTCCTGGAGGAGAAGATCCGCTCCCTCGGTACGGCCGCCTGCCCGCCGTACCACCTGGCGATCGTCGTCGGCGGCACCTCCGCCGAGTTCGCGCTGAAGACCGCGAAGTACGCCTCCGCGCACTACCTGGACGAGCTGCCGGAGGAGGGCTCGGTCCTCGGCCACGGCTTCCGTGACAAGGAGCTGGAGGAGAAGGTCTTCGAGCTGACGCAGAAGATCGGCATCGGCGCGCAGTTCGGCGGCAAGTACTTCTGCCACGACGTCCGCGTGGTCCGCCTGCCCCGGCACGGCGCGTCCTGCCCGGTCGCCATCGCCGTCTCCTGCTCGGCCGACCGCCAGGCCGTCGCGAAGATCACCGCGGAGGGCGTCTTCCTGGAGCAGCTGGAGACCGACCCGGCGCGCTTCCTGCCGGACACCACCGACGAGCACCTGGACGAGTCCGGGGACGTCGTCGAGATCGACCTCAACCAGCCGATGGACGACATCCTCGCCGAGCTGACCAAGTACCCGGTCAAGACCCGGCTGTCGCTGACCGGTCCGCTGGTCGTGGCGCGCGACATCGCGCACGCCAAGATCAAGGAGCGGCTGGACGCGGGCGAGGAGATGCCGCAGTACCTGAAGGACCACCCGGTGTACTACGCCGGTCCCGCCAAGACCCCGGAGGGCTACGCCTCCGGTTCCTTCGGCCCGACGACGGCCGGCCGCATGGACTCCTACGTGGAGCAGTTCCAGGCGGCGGGCGGCTCCAAGGTCATGCTGGCCAAGGGCAACCGCTCCCAGAAGGTCACCGACGCGTGCGGCACGCACGGCGGCTTCTACCTGGGCTCGATCGGCGGCCCGGCGGCCCGCCTCGCCCAGGACTGCATCAAGAAGGTCGAGGTCGTCGAGTACGAGGAGCTCGGCATGGAGGCGGTCTGGAAGATCGAGGTCGAGGACTTCCCGGCGTTCATCGTGGTCGACGACAAGGGCAACGACTTCTTCCAGGACCCGGCGCCCGCCCCGACGTTCACGACCATCCCGGTGCGCGGTCCCGGCCTCGCGTAGCGCGGTCCCCGGGTCCGGTCGGGTCCGGGCACGCGTGCGCGTGCGTACGGGTACGGGTACGGGCCCGGCCACCAGCACGGTGGCCGGGCCCGTCCGCGTGTCCGGGCTAGACGAACCGCTGCTTCGCCGTCCCGTCGCACGCCTGGAGCCGCAGCGGGTCCCGGGGCGCGGCGAGGGTGAGACACAGGGACGGCGCCGCCGCCGGGCGCAGGGTCGCGCCCTCGCGGACGAAGCGCTGATTGGCCGCGCCCGAGCAGTTCCACAGGACCAGCGCCCTGCCCGCCTGGTACACGGCGCCGGGGACGTCCAGGCACCGGTCGTGGGTCAGCGCCGTGTGGACGGACCCGCGCGCCGGGTCGTACCACCAGTCCTGGTTGCGGCCCCCGTGGCAGTCCCAGCCGCCGACCGCCGTGCCGTTGCGGGTGACCGCCCCGGTGACGTCGACGCAGGTGCCGGTGGCCTCGCCCCGCAGCGGGACGAACCCGTCGTCCCACGCCCCCGGCACCAGGACGGGCTTGCCGGTCGACGCGGGGTCGGCGCAGCCGGCCTCACGGACGCCCGCCGCGTAGAACTGGGTCAGGCAGGAGGCGAAGGCGGCGTGACCGGCCGCGTTGGGGTGGAAGGACTGCCGCACGGAGTTCTCGTCCGGCAGCCCGGGCTTGGACAGGTCGATGTAGAGGCCGCGGGCCCAGGTGTCCTCCATGCACACCTCGTGCCCGTGGAAGAGCCGTGAGTTGTCCAGGAAGAACGCCCCGGTGTTCGCGGCGGCGCGCCGCATGCCGCGCTCGAAGGCGGGTACGGCGGTGTCGCGGCCCCAGACGGTGTCGGAGTCGTACCCGAGGCCGCCGCAGGCGAGCTTGCCGGGGAAGCCGGGGTTGTCGCGGAAGTCGGGGCCGATGGGGCTGGGGTAGCCCATGACGACGAGCTTGTAGTCGCCGTCGGCGTACCCGGCGTCGCGCATCACGGTGCGCAGGTCCCGGATCGTCTGCTCGACCTTGGGGACGAGGGCGTCGACGCGGGCCTGCCACCCGGGGGCGTACTTGGGCTCGCACGGGCCCTGGAGGGTGAGGTAGCGGGTGACGCAGTCGGTCATCACGGGACCGAACTGGAGGTCGTCGTTGGCGCCGGCCACCAGGAGCACCATCTTGACGCGGGTGTTCCTGGCCTTGATGGCGAGATTGTCGCTCTGGACGAGTTCGTCGGCGTACTGCTTGCCGCCGCCGATGCGGATGTTGGGCGTGGCGGCGCCGGAGCAGGAGACGTTGTAGGTGACGTCGGCGGGGATTCCGGTGCGGTGGATGGCCGCGCCGGGCGAGCGGTGGCACCAGTTGTCGGGGCCGTTGGTCGGGGGCTCGTAGGTGCCGACGCCCTCGCCGGATATCTCGCTGTCGCCGAGCGAGACCAGTCCGGTCTTCCGGTCGGCGAGCGGCCGTTCGGCGGGACTGCCGTACAGCTTGGTGGCCTCGGCGGCGCGGATCGCCTCCAGCTCGGGCGACAGTGGTACGGATGCGGTGGTACGGGGAGCGGTCGCCGCGTCCGCCGCCGGCACCGCGTCCGCCGCGGTCGCCGCGGTCGTCCCGCCGAGAGCGGCGGCGAACGCGGCCGCGGCCGCGACCGTGCATCGGAGTCCGAACCCGGCTCTGGTACCGGTGCGCGTCATTGCGCCTCCTGGAAGTGGGGTTACCCACGGTTTTTACTGGCCGGTACGGAGCTTGGGAATACGCAGAACCAGACAAGTGCTCAACTTTCACAGGAGGTTGACGTGATGAGTGACGACCAGCAGGACCACCGGATCGAACACGACTCCATGGGTGAGATCCGCGTCCCCGCGCACGCCAAGTGGCGTGCCCAGACGCAGCGGGCGGTGGAGAACTTCCCCGTTTCCGGGCAGCGCCTGGAGCGCGCGCACATCGAGGCGCTGGCCCGCATCAAGGCCGCCGCCGCGAAGGTGAACGCGGAGCTGGGCGTCCTGGACGAGAAGGTCGCCGGGGCCATCGTCGCGGCCGCCGCCGAGGTGGCCGAGGGCCGCTGGGACGAGCACTTCCCCGTGGACGTCTTCCAGACCGGTTCGGGCACGTCGTCCAACATGAACACCAACGAGGTGCTGGCCACCCTCGCCGGTGAGCGCCTCGGCCGGCCGGACGCCGTCCACCCCAACGACCACGTCAACGCGTCCCAGTCGTCCAACGACGTCTTCCCCTCCTCCATCCACATCGCCGCCACCGCCGCCGTGACCAGGGACCTGATCCCGGCGCTGGAGCACCTGGCGGGCGCGCTGGAGCGGAAATCGGCCGAGTTCGCCGACGTCGTCAAGTCCGGGCGTACGCACCTGATGGACGCGACCCCGGTCACCCTCGGACAGGAGTTCGGCGGTTACGCCGCCCAGGTCCGGTACGGGGTCGAGCGGCTGCGCGCCTCGCTGCCCCGCCTGGCCGAGCTGCCGCTGGGCGGTACGGCGGTCGGCACCGGCATCAACACGCCGCCCGGTTTCTCCGCCGCCGTCATCGCCGAGGTCGCCGCCGCGACCGGGCTGCCGCTGACCGAGGCCCGCGACCACTTCGAGGCGCAGGGCGCGCGCGACGGGCTCGTGGAGACGTCGGGACAGCTCCGTACGATCGCGGTCTCGCTCACCAAGATCTGCAACGACCTGCGGTGGATGGCGTCCGGGCCCCGCACCGGTCTCGCGGAGATCAACCTGCCCGACCTCCAGCCCGGCTCGTCGATCATGCCCGGGAAGGTCAATCCGGTGATCCCGGAGGCGGTCCTGATGGTGGCCGCCCAGGTGACGGGCAACGACGCCACGGTCGCGGCGGCCGGCGCGGCCGGGAACTTCGAGCTGAACGTCATGCTGCCGGTCATCGCCAAGAACCTGCTGGAGTCGATCCGGCTGCTGGCCAACGCCGCGCGCCTGCTGGCGGACCGTACCGTCGACGGCGTCACCGCCAACGCCGAGCGGGCGCGCGAGTACGCCGAGTCGTCCCCGTCGGTGGTGACCCCGCTCAACAAGTACATCGGATACGAGGAGGCGGCGAAGGTCGCCAAGAAGGCCCTCGCCGAACGCCGGACGATCCGCGAGGTCGTCATCGCGTCGGGATACGTGGAGCGCGGCGACCTGACGCTCCAGCAGCTCGACGAGGCGCTCGACGTCCTGCGGATGACCCGGCCCTGACCGCGCCCCGGCCGCGCCCCGGCCGCGCCCCGGCCGGCCGGGCCGACCGGCCGCCGGGCCCCCCGGCCGTGATCCGGATCGCGGCGGGGCCGGCGGCGCCCCTCTAGGATCTGCGCATGACAGCCGAGACGACGACAGGGAGAGGGGCGCGCTCCGGCGACGCGCGCTGGGCACCGGGTGCGCGGATCCTGTGGCGCTACCGCGACAACGGGGACGGGCACATCCACATCTGCCGGCCCGTGACCGTCGTCCAGGACACCGACGACCTGCTCGCCGTGTGGATGGCACCGGGCACCGAGTGCGTCAAGCCGGTGCTCGCCGACGGCAGCCCCGTCCACGAGGAGCCGCTCGCCACCCGGTACACCGCGCCGCGCACCACGGCGCGCACCCGCTGGGAGGGCGCCGGGGTGCTGAAGCTGGCCCGGCCGGACGAGCCGTGGTCGGTGTGGCTGTTCTGGGACCACGGATGGCACTTCCGGAGCTGGTACGTCAACCTGGAGGAACCACGCACCCGATGGGCGGACGGCGTGGACTCCGAGGACCACTACCTGGACATCTCGGTGTACCCCGATCGTAGTTGGCTGTGGCGCGACGAGGACGAGTTCGCCCAGGCGCAGCGGAGCGGCCTGATGGGCCCGGCGCAGGCCCGGCGGGTGCGGGCGGCCGGGCGGGCGGCGGTCGAGGTGATCCGCGCCTGGGGCACGCCGTTCGCGGACGGCTGGGAGGATTGGCGCCCGAACCCGGACTGGACGGTTCCGGAATTGCCCGCCGACTGGGATCGCACCCCGGCGCACACGGCTCCGTGAGACCCTTGATGCGCCCCTGGGGTGCAAACGTAGGATCGTCCTCCGCACATTCGCGGAGCAGTAACGACTGAGCAGAGAACAGGAACTGACCGTAAGTCATCCAGTGAGGGGGTGGAGCCGTGCCTGATCCGTGCCCGGATACGTCCCCCCTTGTCGACGCCGCCCTCAGAGCGGGTATAGCGCCTGACAGAGCGATCTCATCGCACTACCGGCCCGGACGGACGGAACCCCACGCGTGACGGAGCATCCCACCTCCCACGAAGGCCGACAGCCGCTGGCTGCCCGGCCGCAGGAACGCACCCGGCCGCGGCAGGAGACGCCTCCGTCCCCCGCCGCGCCGCCCGTGTCCGCGCCCCGCGCGGGTACCGCCCCGGTCCCGTCGTCCCCGATAGCCGCCGCACCCGCCGGGCCCGCACCGGCCGGCCACGGCGGACCGGGACGCGGACCGTCCGGGCACACCGGAGGGGCCCCGGGCCACGGCGCGCCCGGCACCGGCATGGCCCGGCACGCGGCGGGCGCCCCCGGGCACGGCACCGGCACCCCCGGGCACACCGCGGGGGCCGCCGCCCAGGCCGTGGGTCCCGGTGCGGCGCCGGGCGCGGGTCCCGGTGCGGCGCCGGGCGCGGGATCCGGGGCGGGCCCGGGCGCCGGACCGGACGGACGCGTACCGGCGGCCGGCCAGGGCGGCGCGCCCGCCGGACCCGCGGGCCCGCCCGCCGGGCTGCCCGCCCAGGGCGGGACGGTGCCGGGCACCGGCCCGGAGCCGGTGGCGGCCACCCGGCGCGAGGGCGACCGGCTGCGCTTCGTGGGCGCGGCCACGCGCCGGATCGCCCGCGGCATCGACCTGGACGAGATCGTGCTGGGCCTGTGCCGGGCCACCGTGCCGACGTTCTCCGACGCCATCCTCGTCTACCTGCGCGACCCGCTCCCGGTCGGCGACGAGCGGCCGGTCGACCCGTTCGTCCTCCGGCTCCGCCGTACCGACCGGCTGCGTTTAACGGAGGACGACTCCGACTTCGGCCTCTCCGCGGCCGACCAGGACACCGACCTCGACCTCGGCCCGGCGGCCGAGCTGTGCGAGGTCCAGGCCGGCGGCGCGCTCGCCGAGGTGCTCCGTGGCGTACGCCCGGTCTTCGGCGACTCGGCGGCCGCCCGGGCCGCCCTGCCCGAACTGCTCGGCGACGGGCGCTGCGTACCGTCCGGGCACCGGGCGATCCTGGCGCCGCTGCGCGGCCGGCGGCGGGTGATCGGCGCCGCCGTCTTCCTGCGCCGCCCGGACCGGCCGCCGTTCGAGCAGAACGACCTGCTGGTCGCCGCCCAGCTGGCGACGCACACGGCGCTCGGCATCGACAAGGCGGTGCTGTACGGGCGCGAGGCGTACATCGCCGACGAGCTCCAGCGGACCATGCTGCCGGAGAACCTGCCGCAGCCGACCGGGGTGAAGCTGGCCTCCCGCTACCTCCCGGCGGCCGAGACCGCCCGGGTCGGCGGCGACTGGTACGACGCCATCCCGCTGCCCGGCAGCCGGGTCGCCCTGGTCGTGGGTGACGTCATGGGCCACTCCATGACGTCCGCCGCGATCATGGGCCAGCTACGCACCACCGCGCAGACCCTCGCCGGGCTCGACCTGCCGCCGCAGGAGGTGCTGCACCACCTCGACGAGCAGGCCCAGCGGCTCGGCGAGAACCGCATGGCGACCTGCCTGTACGCGGTGTACGACCCGGTCGCGCACCGCATCACCATCGCCAACGCGGGCCACCCGCCGCCGATACTGCTCCACCTCGGCGGCCGGGCGGAGGTGCTGCGCGTCCCGCCGGGCGCGCCCATCGGCGTGGGCGGCGTGGACTTCGAGGCGGTCGAGCTGGACGCCCCCGCCGGGGCGACCCTGCTCCTCTACACCGACGGGCTCGTGGAGTCACGGCTGCGCGACGTGTGGACGGGCATAGAGCAGCTCCGCGAACGGCTGGCCGCCACCGCCCAGTTGACCGGCCCGGACCACTCCCCGCCGCTGGAGGCGCTCTGCGACGACGTGCTCGACATGCTCGGGCCCGGCGACCGGGACGACGACATCGCGCTGCTCGCCGCCCGCTTCGACGGGATCGCGCCGAGCGACGTCGCCTACTGGTTCCTGGAGCCGGAGGAGCAGGCCCCCGGCCGGGCGCGGCGCCTGGCCCGGCGCGCGCTGGCCCGCTGGGACCTGGAGGAGCTGTCGGACAGCGTGGAGCTGCTGGTGAGCGAGGTGGTCACCAACGCGGTGCGGTACGCGGAGCGGCCGGTGACGCTGCGGCTGCTGCGGACGGACGTGCTGCGCTGCGAGGTCGGGGACGACTCCCCGCAGCTCCCGCGCCAGCGGCGGGCGCGGGACACCGACGAGGGCGGTCGCGGCCTGTTCCTGGTGAACCGGCTGGCCCGGCGGTGGGGTGCGACCCGGCTGTCGACCGGCAAGGTGGTCTGGTTCGAGCTGCCGACCAGGATCTGAGCGGCCCCCGTACGGTACGAAGGCGGCCGGGCTCCCTCCGCGAGGGACCCGGCCGCCTTCGTCGTACTCCGTCAGCCGCGCGTCACGGCTTGGGCGGCTTGAGGTCGCCCTCGGTGCCGCCGTCGGCCGGGTCACCGGTCGGGTCGCCGCCGCCGTCGTCACCGCCCGTGGCGCCGCCCAGCTCGCCACCGTCGGTCGGCTCGCCCGTGGGGGTCTGCGTGGGGGTGGGCACCGTCGGCGTGCGGGTGGGGGTGGAGGGCGTGCGCGTCGGGGCCGGGTCCTCGGTGGGCGACTCGGTCTCGTCCGGCTCCTCGGTGGGCGACTCCGTCTCGGTCGGCTCCTCCGTGGGCGTGGCCGTCGGGTCCGGCAGGGAGGGCGCCGACTCGGCGACGTCCAGGTCGAAGCGGGCGTCCGAGCCGCCGTCCAGGGCGCCCAGCGTGTAGTCGGCCCAGATGCGGGCGGGGAAGCCACCGCCGTTGGCGCGTCCGGAGTTGGCGGTGCCGGTCAGGGTGACCTGCCTGCCCTTGTCGGCGTCCTCGCCGAAGAGGGCCACGACGGTGGTCAGTTCGGGTGTGTAGCCGGCGAACCAGGCCGACTTGTTGTTCTCCGAGGTGCCCGTCTTGCCGGCCGCCTGGTACGCGGAGGTGTTCGCCTCGTGGCCGGAACCGTTGCGCACCACGCCGGTGAGGGCGGAGGTGACGGTGTCGGCGGTCTGCCGGCTGATCACCCGGTCGCCCACCGGCGCGATCCGGCGCTCGAAGGTCCGGTCCTTGTGCTCGGCGGACTTCACGATGGTCGGGGTGACCTTCTTGCCGTGGTTGTCGAGGGTGGCGTACACCCCCGCCATGTCCCAGGTCGAGGCGCCCATGGTGCCGAGGGACATCGCGGGCTGCTCGACGAAGCCGTCGCCGTCCTTCATGCCGAGCGACAGCGCGGTCTTCTTCACCTCGGCGGGCTCGGCGTCCACGATCATCTGGGCGAAGACGGAGTTGATGGACTTGTTCATCGCCTCCTGGACGGTGACCGGGCCGTAGCTGCGGTCGTCCTCGTTCTGCGGGGCGAAGGGCGTCTCGCTGCCCTCGACCGGGCGGCGGCTGGTGCCGTCGTAGGTCGTGTTGAGGCCGATCTCGGCGCCGTCCTGGGTCTCGGCGCCGTTCTCCAGGGCGGAGGCGAAGACCAGGGGCTTGAAGGTGGAGGCGGGCTGGAAGTCGCGGCGGGTGGCGTTGGACATCCAGTGCTCGGTGGCGCCGACGCCGCCGTACAGCGCGACGACGCTGCCCGTCTTGGGGTCGACCGAGGTGGCGCCGGCCTGGACCGTCGCGTCGACCTTGTTCTCCTTGCGGTCGAGGTGGTCCTCGAGCTGCTCGTCGACCGCCTTGACGAGCTTCTTCTGCCGCTTCTCGTCGATGTTGAGGGTGATGTCCCAGCCGCCGGCGTCGATGGCCTCCTCGCTGAGGCCCTGGTTCATCATCTCCTGCTTGGCGGCGGCCACGATGTAGCCGGTCTGGCCCTCCATGCCGGGGGCGGCCTTCGGCGCCTGCGGCACCTGGAACTTCTGGACGGTGCGCTCGGAGCGGCTCAGCCAGCCCTCCTCGACCATGTTGTCGAGGACGTAGTTCCAGCGCTCCTTGGCCAGCTTGCGGCCGGTGGAGCTCGCGATGGCCCAGTCGTACTGGTTGGGGGCCTGGAGGAGCGCCGCGAGGTAGGCGCCCTGGGAGACGGTCAGCTTCTCGGCGTCGACGCCGTAGTAGGCCTGGGCGGCGGCCTGGATGCCGTACGCGCCGCGGCCGTAGTAGCTGGTGTTCATGTAGCCGGCGAGGATCTCCGGCTTCTTCATGTTCTGGTCGACCTTGAGGGAGATCACCAGCTCCTTGAGCTTGCGGGTGACCGTCTGGTCCTGGTCCAGGTAGTAGTTCTTGACGTACTGCTGGGTGATGGTCGAGCCGCCCTGCTTGCCCTTGCCGGTCACGGTGTTGAGCACACCGCGGGCGGTGCCCATGAAGTCGACGCCGGAGTCCTGGTAGAAGCTCTTGTTCTCGGCCGCGACGAACGCCTTCTCCACCGGGTCCGGGATCTTCTCCAGGCCGACGATCTCGCGGTTGATCTCGCCGGTGCGGGCGAGGATCTTGCCGTTGCTGTACCGGTAGACGTTGCTCTGCATCGTCGCCTGGGCGTTGGCCGACGGCACCGGGACCAGCAGGTAGATCACGTAGAACGCGCCCATGGTGAGCAGGCAGAGCGTGAAGAAGGTGCCCAGCAGCCTCCTCCAGGTGAAGAAGCGGCGTATGCCGCCGCCTTCGGTCTTCGCCCCGCGCGCCCCGCGTTCCCGCGCCTGTCGCGCACCCGCTCGACCCATCGCTCCGTCGCTCCGCTCTGCTGTGTACGGAAATCAGCTCAGCAAACTAACACCACGGGTACTGACAAAGCTCAACGGATCCGGTCTTTTCCGGACGTGACAATGAGCACCCGTCACAAGGGAACCGACTCCTCAGGGGCGCGAAGGGTTGCCACGGCGGTTAAAGTGATATCACTTTGCTAGACCGAATGGACGACGAACGGGGACGAACATGACGATGACCGATCGCAGCGGCCTGGCCGAGGACCTGCCCGAGATGCCGGAGCCACGCGTCCGCGAGTTCGCGGCCCGCAGCATCGGCGGCGGTCTCGCCCTGCTGCTGGGCCTGGCCGGCCTGGCGGCCGGTGTCGGTCTGGTGGCGGGCGGCGCGACGGCCGGCCCGGCAGCGGTGAAGGTCGCCCTGATCGTGCTCGGCGTGCTGGTGGCGGCCGGCTCGGCGCTCGCCATGGGCGGGCTGAACATGGTGGCGCCCGGCGAGGCGCGGGTGGTGCAGCTCTTCGGGCGGTACCGGGGGACGATCCGGGAGGACGGCCTGCGGTGGGTCAACCCGTTCACGTCGCGGGCGAAGGTCTCCACCCGGGTGCGCAACCACGAGACGGCCGTCCTGAAGGTCAACGACGCCTACGGCAACCCGATCGAGCTGGCCGCGGTGGTCGTCTGGAAGGTCGAGGACACCGCGCAGGCGATGTTCGAGGTCGACAGCTTCCCCGTGTTCGTCTCCACCCAGACGGAGGCGGCGGTGCGGCACATCGCGATCGAGTACCCCTACGACGCGCACGACGAGGACGGGCTGTCGCTGCGCGGCAACGCCGAGGAGATCACCGAGAAGCTGGCCGCCGAACTGCACGCGCGCGTGGAGGCGGCCGGGGTCCGCATCATCGAGTCGCGGTTCACGCACCTCGCGTACGCGCCGGAGATCGCGTCCGCGATGCTCCAGCGCCAGCAGGCCGGTGCCGTGGTGGCGGCGCGCCGGCAGATCGTGGACGGGGCGGTCGGCATGGTCGAGGCGGCGCTGGACCGGCTGGAGGAGCGGGACATCGTGGAGCTGGACCCGGAGCGCAAGGCCGCCATGGTGTCCAACCTCATGGTCGTGCTGTGCGGCGACCGGGCGGCCCAGCCGGTGCTGAACACGGGCACGCTGTACCAGTGACGCCGCCGCCGGAAGGCCGCCAGCGCAAGCAGGTGCTGCTGCGCCTCGACCCGGGCGTGTACGAGGCGCTGGCGCGCTGGGCGTCGGACGAGCTGCGCAGCGCCAACTCCCAGATCGAGTTCCTGCTGCGCAAGGCCCTCGCCGAGGCGGGCCGCCTGCCGGCCGCGCCCGGGCCCCTGCCCCGCCGCGGCCGGCCCCCGAAGGCGCCCCCGCCCACACCCCCGTCCCCGCCCCCGGCCTGACCCAGCCGGGGGCGGGGGGCGGCCCGTGCCGTACACCTGCGCTATACATCGCGTGTATACGTCCGCTGTATAGTCGGCGCATGTCCATCGGTCACACCCTCCTGGGGCTCCTGGAGTCCGGACCGCGCCACGGCTACGACCTCAAGCGCGCCTTCGACGAGAAGTTCGGCCACGACCGCCCGCTGCACTACGGGCAGGTCTACTCGACCATGTCCCGGCTGCTGCGGAACGGGCTCGTCGAGGTGGAGGGGATCGAGCCCGGCGAGGGGCCCGAGCGCAAGCGGTACGCGATCACCGAGGCGGGCGTCACCGATGTCGCGCGCTGGCTGGCGCAGCCGGAGAAGCCCGAGCCGTACCTCCAGTCGACGCTCTACACCAAGGTCGTGCTCGCCCTGCTCACCGGCCGCAGCGCCGCCGAGCTGCTCGACACGCAGCGCGCCGAGCACCTCCGGCTGATGCGCGACCTGACCCGGCGCAAGAAGGACGGCGACCTCGCCGACCAGCTCATCTGCGACCACGCCCTGTTCCACCTGGAGGCCGACCTCCGCTGGCTGGAGCTGACCGCCGCCCGGCTCGGGCAGCTCGCCGAGGCGGTCGGGGGGACGGCGCGGTGACCCCGCTGCTGGAGGCCACGGGGGTCGGCAAGGCATACGGGCCCACTCCGGCGCTCGTCGGCGTCGATCTGGCGGTGCGCCCCGGCGAGATCGTCGCCGTCATGGGCCCCTCCGGGTCGGGGAAGTCGACCCTGCTGCACTGCCTGGCCGGCATCGTCCGGCCCGACACCGGGACCATCACGTACGACGGCCGTGAGCTGACCACCCTGTCCGACTCCCGGCGCAGCGCGCTGCGGCGCGGCGACTTCGGCTTCGTGTTCCAGTTCGGGCAGCTCGTCCCGGAGCTGACCTGCGCCGAGAACGTCGCCCTGCCGCTGCGGCTGGCCGGCGGGCGCCGCAAGCCCGCCGAGCGCACGGCCCTGGAATGGCTGGAGCGGCTGGAGGCCTCCGACGTCGCCGGGAAGCGTCCCGGTGAGGTCTCCGGCGGCCAGGCACAGCGCGTCGCGGTGGCCCGCGCGCTCGTCACCGCGCCGCGCGTGGTGTTCGCCGACGAGCCGACCGGCGCCCTGGACTCGCTCAACGGCGAGCGCGTGATGGGGCTGCTCGGCGACGCGGCCCGGGACACCGGCGCCGCGGTGGTGCTGGTCACCCACGAGACGCGGGTGGCGGCCTACTCGGACCGCGAGGTCGTGCTGCGGGACGGCCGGGTGCGCGACCTGACGGGCGCCCGGTGATACGCGACCTGCTCCTGGGCGCCCGGTTCGCCGTCACCGGCGGCCGACCCGGCTGGGCGCGCACCCTGCTGACCGCCCTCGGCGTGGGCGCCGGTGTGGCCCTGCTGCTGGTCGCGGCGTCCGTGCCGAACGTCCTGGAGGGGCGGGACCTCCGCCACCAGGGCCGCGACCTCACCGCCGGCGAGTCCGGGGCGCCCCGCTCCGACCGCTCCTTCCTGTACGCGGCCACCTCCACGCTCTTCCACGACCGGCCCGTCCGCGGGGTGCTGCTGCGGCCCGACGGAAAGCACCCCCCGGCCCCGCCGGGGGTGCGCGCCCTCCCGGGGCCCGGCGCGATGGTCGTCTCCCCCGCGCTCGGCCGCCTGCTCGCCTCCCCCGAGGGCGCGCTGCTGAGGGAACGCCTGCCGTACGGGATCACCGGCCGGATCGGTGACGCGGGGCTGGTCGGCCCGGCGGAGCTGGTCTACTACGCCCACGGCGCGGCCCTCACCGAGGGGTCCGCCGACGGCCGGGCGGCCGCCTTCGGCCACAACGTCGGGGCGGAGCGGCCCTCCAGCGCCTTCCTGCTGCTGCTGATCGTGGTGGCGTGCGTGGTGCTGCTGCTGCCCGTCCTGGCCTTCGTCGCCACCGCGGCCCGCTTCGGCGGCGAGCGGCGCGACCGCCGGCTGGCCGCGCTGCGGCTGGTCGGCGCGGACATCGCCATGACCCGCCGGATCGCCGCCGGTGAGGCGCTGGCCGGCGCGCTGCTGGGGCTGCTGGCCGGCGCCGGGCTGTTCGCCGCCGCCCGGCACGTCGCCGGCCGGGTGACGGTGTGGGACGTCAACGCCTTCCCGGCCGACGTCACGCCCGTGCCGGCCCTGGCCGTGCTGGTGGCGCTGGTGGTTCCGGTGTGCGCCGTGCTGGTGACGCTGGTGGCCCTGCGCGGGGTGGTGATCGAGCCGCTGGGGGTGGCCCGGGGGACGGTGTCCCGGCCGCGCCGGGTGTGGTGGCGGCTGCTGCTGGTCGCCGCCGGGCTCGCGCTGCTCGTGGCGGCCGGTCCGGTCACCTTCGCGGAGACCACCCTGGACGCGGCGCCGATCGCGGCGGGGGCCCTGCTGGCGCTGACGGGGGTCACGACGCTGCTGCCATGGCTGGTCGAGACCGTGGTCCGGCGGCTGCGGGGCGGCCCGCCGTCGTGGCAGCTCGCCGTGCGCCGGCTCCAGCTCAGCAGTGGTACGGCGGCGCGGGCGGTCAGCGGGATCGTGGTCGCGGCGGCCGGGGCGATCGCGCTCCAGATGCTGTTCGGGGCCGTGCAGAGCGACTTCATGCGGCCCACGAACATGGACGCGGCGCGCGCCCAGCTCAGCCTGCGGGCCGCCACCACCGACCCGGGCGCGCCCCGCGCGCTCGTCCGCGAACTGTCGGCGGCCCGGGGCGTCACCGGTGTCGCGGCCACGCTGTCCTCCTCGGTGTGGCGGGCGGGTCCGCGGCGCGCCGGCGAGGGCTTCGTCCCGAGCACCTCCCTCACGGTCGGCGACTGCCCCTCGCTGCGCGAACTGGGCCGGCTGCCCTCCTGCGCGGACGGTGACGTCTTCATCGCGCGCGCCCACGGCGGCGACGGCCCCGACGACGCCTACCTGGCGGAGACGGCCCGGCCCGGCGCCCGCGTCGACCTGCGGGACGGGCAGGCGCCGCCGCTGCTGTGGCGCATCCCTCCGGGCGCGCGCACGGTCGAGGGGCGACGGGACCCGATGGGGTGGACGTCGTTCGGCGTCTACGCGACGCCCTCGGCGATCGACGCCTCGGTGCTCGACGACCCCGTCCTGACCGCCTGGGTCCGGCTGGACCCGGCCGTGCCGGACGCCGCCGAGCACGCCCGGAACGCCGCCGCGCGGATCAGCCCGCTGATGCGGGTGGACACGGTCCAGGACATGGAGCGGGACCAGCGGTTCACCAGTGTCCGCCGGGGCGTGTTCGCCGCCGCGACGCTCACCATGGCTCTGGTCGCCGTGTCCCTGCTGGTGTCGACGGTGGAGCGGCTGCGCGAACGGCGGCGGCTGCTGTCCACGCTGGTCGCGTTCGGTACGCCGCGCTCGACGCTCGCCTGGTCGGTCCTGTGGCAGACCGCCGTGCCGATCGCGCTCGGCATGGCCCTGGCGGTGGCGGGCGGGTTCGGCCTCGGGACGCTGCTGCTGCGGATGATCGGCAAGGGCGTGGCCGACCCGTGGGTGTTCCTGCCCGTGGTGGGCGTGGGCGCGGGCCTGGTCCTGGCGGTGACCCTGCTGAGCCTGCCGCCCCTGTGGCGCCTGATGCGCCCGGACGGCCTGCGTACGGAGTGACGCGCGGCGCTCCCCGGGTGCCGCCCGGCCCGCTCCCGGGGCGTCAGGCCGCCGGGCCGAGGACGCGGACCGGGAGGGTCCGCATCGCCCCGCGGAGGGCGCCCGCCAGCTCCTCGAACTCGGCCTGGCGGGCCGCGCCCGTGCGCATGGCCAGCGCGATGCGCCGGGAGGGGGCCGGGTCGGCGAACCAGCCCGTCACCAGGCGGTCGTTGCGCCCGGTCTCCACCGTGACGGCGGTGCGCGGCAGCAGGGTCACGCCGAGGCCGCCCGCGACGAGCTGGACCAGCGTGGACAGGCCGGCCGCGGTGGTGGTGACCGCGGCACCGTCCTCCCGGCCCGCCTCGCGGCAGATGTCCAGCGCCTGGTCGCGCAGGCAGTGCCCCTCGTCCAGCAGCAGCAGCCGCAGCTCGCGCAGCGCGTCGCGCGGGATGTCGGTGCGCCCGCCCAGCCAATGGTCCTCGGGCGTGACCAGCACGAAGTCCTCGTCGAACAGCGGCAGTTCGGTGACGCCCGGCACGCCCAGCGGCACGGCCAGCAGCAGCAGGTCCAGCCGACCGGCCGCCAGCCCCTCCAGCAGGGAGGAGGTCTGCTCCTCGTGGACCTGGAGGTCCAGCTCCGGATACCGCTCGTGGACCAGCCGCAGCACGGTCGGCAGCAGGTAGGGCGCCACCGTGGGGATCACCCCCAGCCGCAGCACCCCGGTGAACGGCGCGTGCGCCGCCTCCGCCTCCTCCATCAGCTCCGCGACGGCGTCCAGCACGGCACGGGCGCGGACCGCGAGGCGTTCCCCCGCGGGGGAAAGGAGCACCTTCCGTGTCGTACGCTCCAGCAACTGGACACCGAGTGCCTCTTCGAGTGCCGAAACCGCGCCCGAAAGGGCGGGCTGACTCATACCGATCGCGGCGGCCGCGTCCCGGAAGTGCAGGTGCTCCGCCACGGCCACGAACGCCCTGAGCTGGGCCAGACTGGGCTGCTTACCCTTATATACGGACACCACTGATAACCACCTTCGATCAACACGACCCAGTCTAGCTATTTCACTGATCAATGCACGCCGTGCCATGCTGGGGCTCCGTCCAACCCCCACGGAAGACCTCAAAAGGGACTTCCCAGTTGCAAGGAGCGCGTGTGCTCACTGTCGGTGACCAGTTCCCCACGTACGACCTGACCGCCTGCGTGTCGCTCGAGAGCGGCAAGGAGTTCGCGCAGATCGACCACAAGTCCCACGAGGGCAAGTGGCGCGTGGTGTTCTTCTGGCCGAAGGACTTCACCTTCGTCTGCCCCACCGAGATCGCCGCCTTCGGCAAGCTGAACGACGAGTTCGCCGACCGCGACGCCCAGATCCTCGGCGTCTCCGGCGACTCCGAGTTCGTGCACCACGCCTGGCGCAAGGACCACGCCGACCTGCGTGACCTGCCCTTCCCGATGCTGGCCGACTCCAAGCACGAGCTGATGCGGGACTGCGGTGTCGAGGGCGAGGACGGCTTCGCGCAGCGCGCCGTCTTCATCGTGGACCCGAACAACGAGATCCAGTTCTGCATGGTGACCGCCGGCTCCGTCGGCCGTAACCCCAAGGAGGTCCTGCGGGTGCTGGACGCCCTCCAGACCGACGAGCTGTGCCCCTGCAACTGGACCAAGGGCGAGGACACCCTCGACCCGGTCAAGCTCCTGTCCGGCGAGTGACGAGGAACTGAACCGACATGGCTCTCGATGAACTGAAGTCCGCCATACCGGACTACGCCAAGGACCTGAAGCTGAACCTCGGCTCGGTCATCGGCAACAGCGAGCTCCCGCAGCAGCAGCTCTGGGGCACGGTCCTGGCCTGTGCGATCGCCTCGCGCTCGCCGAAGGTCCTGCGCGAGCTGGAGCCGGAGGCCAAGGCGAACCTGAAGCCCGAGGCGTACCAGGCCGCCAAGTCGGCCGCCGCCATCATGGCGATGAACAACGTCTTCTACCGCACCCGTCACCTGCTCTCCGACCCGGAGTACGGGACGATGCGCGCCGGTCTGCGGATGAACGTCATCGGCAACCCGGGCGTGGAGAAGGTCGACTTCGAGCTGTGGTCGCTCGCCGTCTCCGCGATCAACGGCTGCGGCATGTGCCTCGACTCGCACGAGCAGGTGCTGCGCAAGGCCGGTGTGGACCGCGACACGATCCAGGAGGCGTTCAAGATCGCCTCGGTGATCCAGGCGGTCGGCGCGACCCTCGACGCCGAGGCCGTGCTCGCCGAGTAGTCCCACGCGTCCCCCGCGTACGCGGAAGGGGCCCGCCGACATCCCTGTCGGCGGGCCCCTTCCGCGTACGCGTGCCTCCGGCCGGCCCGCCCCGCGCGCGGGGACGGGGGTCAGGACCTGAGCGCGGTCATCAGCGCCTTCATGTCCTCGACCATGAGGTTCCGCAGACCGGCCGTCGTGGCGGGCGCGGGCACCGGCGCCGGCGCGCCCTCCTCCGCCACCGGGTCGTAATCCGTCTGGGCACTGACGAACAGCGTGAGCACGGCCTGCCCGTCCAGCACCTTCAGCCCCGCGAAGCCCGCGTCGTCCTGGGCGAAGAACGCCCGCTCCCCCAGACCGGGCAGGGGCTTCCAGTCCCAGTCGTCCCAGGCCCGGGCGGTTTCGAGGGCCTCGAACTCCGGTCCGGGGTCCATCTTCTTGTGCAGCGCGTAGGTGAGGTCGACGCCGACCGTCGACTCGTCGGTGCCCAGCGACACCGAGCACTGCACCTGGTCGAGCGCCTCGTGGACCTCGCGCATGCCCTGCGTGGTCTCGCCGCGCTCGCCGTACTCGCCGCTCAGCGCCGTCAGCCGCGCCTCGTCGCACAGTTGCCGGGGGGTGTGGTAGCCGCGCAGGTCGGGGCCCTTGGCCTGGTACGCGTACAGCCCGCCCGCCCAGAGGGCCGAGGCGGCCACCGCGCCGCCGAGCGCCCACAGCCAGGAGCGGCGCGCCCGCCGGCCGTGGCCGGGCCGCCGCCCCGGGTCGCCGGCCGCGTCGGGCTCCGCCGGCGGTACGGGTCCGTACGACGGCGGTATCGGGACGTCGCCGTCGCCGCCCACGAGCTCGGGTTCGGATATCACGCGCCCTCCCCGGGGCCGTTCCCCGGCGCGGGCGTCGGCGCCGTGCCGTGGACCGTCGCCCCGTGCGGGCCGGGCGCGGCGCGCAGCGCCTGCTCCTGGGCGTACGCGCGCAGGTAACCCACGACCGTGTTGGTGACCGCGACGAGCGGCACCGCCACCACCGCGCCGCCGATCCCGGCGACCAGACCGCCGGCCGCGACGGTGAGGACGACCGCGAGCGGGTGAACCCGCACCGCCCGTCCCAGGATGAACGGCTGGAGGACGTGGCCCTCGATCTGCTGTACGGCGAGGACGACCAGCAGCACCATCAGCGCGGTGAACACGCCCTGGGTGACGAGGGCGACGATGACCGCCAGCGCGCCGGAGACGACCGCGCCGACCAGCGGGATGAAGGAGAAGAGGAAGATGAAGACGCCCAGCGGCACGGCCAGCGGCACGTCGAGGAAGTAGATGCCGAGACCGATGAAGATGGCGTCGATCAGCGCGACGATCACCGTGCCGCGTACATAGGCGGTGAGGGTGCGCCAGGCGCGCGGGCCGGCCCCCGCGACACCGGGGCGGGCCTGGGCCGGGACCAGCTTCAGCCACCAGCTCCACACCTTCCTGCCGTCGTACAGCAGGAAGAGCGTCGAGAACATCGTCAGCAGGATGCCGGTGAGGATCTCCACCATCACGGTCACGCCCTGGAGACCGGCGGTGGTGATCTCTTCGGTGTTGGTCCCGATCGTGTCGCTGAGGTTCTTCGCGATGTCGTTGATCTGCTGCTCGGTGACGTGGAACGGGCTGTCCAGGAGCCAGGCCTTGAGCTCGTCGATGCCGTCCCGGACGCGGTCGGAGATGTCGCCCAGGTTGTCCATCACCTGCCAGACGACGAACCAGCCGACGAGGCCCATGATGACGAAGCCGGTGATGGCGGTGACGGCCGTGGCGAGTCCGCGCGGCAGGCCCCAGGTGCGCAGCCGGGCCACGGTGGGCTGGAGCAGCGCGGTGATGAGCAGTGCGGCGACGAAGGCGAGGACGACGAGCTGCACCTCGCTGATGACCTTCATCAGCACCCACAGGGTGCCCGCCAGGACCAGCAGCCGCCAGCCGGCCTCGGCCGCCACACGGATGCCCCAGGGGATGGCGGCGACAGGGTCGGGGCGCGCGGCGACGGCGGGGGCGTACGTGGGGGGCGCGGGAACGCTGTCCGGTACGGCCGGGGTCTCCTCACCGGGCTCGTCCCCCGGCTCACCCGCGGCTCGGCGCTCTTCCAACCGCTGTCCCATCCGGGTCAGGCCGGCGCCCAGTCTGCCGAGCCACCCTGGCACTTTCGACATGATCTTTCCTCTTCCCCCCACCACTCCCCCCGGGAGTTACCGCCCTGACGGTACACGCACGGAGCCCCTCACCGTCGGACGGTGAGGGGCTCCGGGACGCTGAGCCGTGCGGCCGGGCGTTCTAGTACCAGTGGTTGGCCTGCCAGAAGCTCCACGCGCCGCAGGGGCTGCCGTAGCGCTCGTTCATGTAGTTGAGGCCCCACTTGATCTGGGTGGCCGGGTTGGTCTGCCAGTCGGCGCCCGCCGACGACATCTTGGACCCGGGGAGGGCCTGGACCAGGCCGTACGCGCCGGACGAGGCGTTCGTGGCGCGGTAGTTCCAGCTCGACTCGTGGTCCACGATGTTGCTGAAGCACTGGAACTGGTCGCCGGGGATCATCTGGCGGGCCATCGCCTGCACGTCGGAGACGCTGTACGAGGACTGCGTCGCGAAGGTGGTGGCGCTGCGGACCTCGTCGCGGCTGGCGCGCTCCTCGGCCTCGCGCTCCTTGCGCTCCTGCTCGGCCTTCTCCGCCTTCTCGGCCTCCGCGTCGGCGGCGGCCTTCTTGGCCTCCGCGTCCTTGGCGGCCTGGATGCGGGCGGCTTCCTCGGCGGACTTCTGCGCGGCCGAGTCGGCGGCGGCGGCCTGCGCCTCCGCCTGCTGCGTCAGCGACGAGACCTGTACCTGGGCC
The DNA here is from genome assembly GCF_043077235.1 of Streptomyces sp. NPDC016309. Taxonomy (NCBI): domain Bacteria; kingdom Bacillati; phylum Actinomycetota; class Actinomycetes; order Kitasatosporales; family Streptomycetaceae; genus Streptomyces; species Streptomyces sp. NPDC016309. The sequence continues at coordinate 556,997 of NZ_JBIBSG010000001.1, forward strand.
TGCTCGCCGACGGGGATGTCGGCCAGGAGCGTCGTGTTGGCGGCGGCCGCCTCGAAGTTGTCGTTCGAGGGCTGGGTGTTGCCCGAGGCAACGCCGACGACGGCGCCGACTGTGGTGACCGCAGTGGCCGAAGCCACCGCGAATCCCCGGACCGAGATCCGGCTCACACGGTTTCCTTCCAGCATCGCCCGCTTAGGTGACCTCGCGGGCGAAAATCTTGCCCCTGACGCTGGTCCCCCCACTGCTGGGTCACGGGGGACACGGGCCCGGTGGGCAACTCCCTTGCGGGAGAGCCGCGTGGTGCTGCGGGCGGCATACGGCGAACGACTGTTGAGTTGTGTCACGCGGTGACAGGTGTGCCGTATGCGGGGCCTGACGGAAGCAAGACTCTGCCCGACGCCGACACCGCAAGGCAATTATTCACCGCGTGTGAAAGCTCACACCCCAGTGGTCCCAGGAGTTTTGCGGATTCCGTCGCACGGCGTGGCGCCGCCCGGCTAAGCTCTCGCGCTTTGCCGGGCGGCGCCAATTCCATGTCGGATTTGCGGGGTTAAACCTGCCCGTCCTCCAGCATTTCGGTCACGAGCGCGGCGATCTGCGAGCGCTCGGAGCGGGTCAGGGTGACGTGGGCGAAGAGCGGATGCCCCTTCAGTTTCTCGACGACGGCGACGACTCCGTCGTACCGGCCGACCCTGAGGTTGTCGCGCTGCGCCACGTCATGAGTGAGCACGACCCGGGAATTCGCCCCGATACGGGACAACACGGTCAGCAGGACGTTGCGTTCCAGGGACTGGGCCTCGTCGACGATGACGAACGCGTCGTGCAGCGAACGGCCCCGGATGTGCGTGAGCGGCAGGACCTCCAGCATGCCCCGGCTCAGCACCTCCTCGATGACCTCGCGCCCGGCCACCGCCGAGAGCGTGTCGAACACCGCCTGCGCCCAGGGGCTCATCTTCTCGGCCTCGGTGCCCGGCAGGTAGCCGAGCTCCTGGCCGCCGACCGCGTACAGCGGCCGGAAGACCATCACCTTCTGGTGCTGACGGCGCTCCAGGACCGCCTCCAGCCCGGCGCACAGCGCGAGCGCCGACTTGCCGGTGCCCGCCCGGCCGCCCATGGACACGATGCCGACGTCCGGGTCCAGCAGCAGGTCCAGCGCGATCCGCTGCTCCGCGCTGCGGCCCCGGATGCCGAACGCCTCCCGGTCGCCCCGGACCAGGCGCACGTTCCCCTCGGCGGTGACCCGGCCGAGCGCCTTGCCGCGCTCGGACTGGAGGACCAGTCCGGTGTGCACCGGCAGGCCGGCCGCCTCGGGGACGTACAGTCTCTCCTCCGTGTACAGCAGGTCGACCTGCTCGGCGGAGAGCGGCAGTTCGGACATACCGGTCCAGCCGGAGTCGGTGATGGCGAGCTCCGCCCGGTACTCCTCGGCGAGGAGTCCGACCGACGACGCCTTGATGCGCAGCGGCAGGTCCTTGGACACGACGGTGACGTCGTACCCCTCGGCCTGGAGGTTGCGCGCGACGGCCAGGATCCGTGAGTCGTTGTCGCCGAGGCGGTAGCCGGCCGGGAGGACGGCGGGATCCGAGTGGTTGAGCTCCACACGCAGGGTCCCGCCGAACTCCCCGATCGGGAGCGGGGCGTCGAGGCGGCCGTACCGGATCCGGAAGTCGTCCAGCAGGCGCAGCGCCTGCCGGGCGAAGTACCCGAGCTCCGGGTGGTGCCTCTTGGCCTCCAGTTCCGTGACCACCACGATGGGGAGCACGACCTCGTGCTCCTCGAAGCGGGCCATGGCACCGGGATCGGCCAGCAGGACGCTGGTGTCGAGAACGTAGGTGCGCCTGTCGTTGAGGCGGCGCTTTGTGCTGTTCACCACGGAAGGACCTACCCCCTCAGGTGAGGTCGGGTGCGACTTCGACGGCGTCGCGGGGGGATGGGGCCGGGCTCTGGCCGCGATGCGCGGGCCGAGCTCCGGCCCTCCGCGTCGTCCGTGCACGAGCTGCACGGTCGTCCTGGTGCAAAGGGCCTCCCGGGTGAGCGGGCTGGCGTGCCGCTCACACTGGGGTGGGTATTCCCTCGAACGACCGGCGCCATGCCATGGCATATGACGACGGGTCGGTGAACGGGTGGTGACGGGGGGCCGCCGGGCGGCCGCGCCCCGCCGGGGACGCCCCTTCCGCCGGGCGTCCGGTGTCCCGGGGGAACGGCCCCTCAGGTGCCGTAACGGCGATGGCGGGCGGCGTAGTCGCGCAGCGCGCGGAGGAAGTCGACCTTGCGGAAGGCCGGCCAGTGGACCTCGCAGAAGTAGTACTCCGAGTGGGCGCTCTGCCAGAGCATGAAGCCCGACAGGCGCTGTTCGCCGCTGGTGCGGATCACCAGGTCGGGGTCCGGCTGGCCGCGCGTGTAAAGGTGCTCCGAGATGTGCTCGACGTCCACGATCTCGGCGAGCTCCTCGAAGCTCGTGCCCTTCTCCGCGTGCTCCAGCAGCAGCGAGCGGACCGCGTCGGCGATCTCCTGCCGGCCGCCGTAGCCCACGGCGACGTTCACGAGTATTCCGGTGCGGTCGCGGGTGGCCTCCTCGGCCTCCTTCAGCACCGCCTGCGTCCGGGCGGGCAGCAGGTCCAGCGTGCCGACGTGGTGGACGCGCCAGCGGCCGTCGGCCGCGAGGTCGCGCACCGCGTTCTCGATGATGCCGAGGAGCGGCACGAGCTGCTCCTCCGGCCGGTTGAGGTTGTCGGTGGACAGCATCCAGAGCGTGACGACCTCGACGTCCGTCTCGTCGCACCAGCCCAGCAATTCCTGGATCTTGCTCGCGCCGGCCTTGTGACCCTGCTCCGGGGTGCCGCCGGACGCCTTCGCCCAGCGACGGTTGCCGTCGAGGATGACACCGATGTGCTTGGGCACCTGGGCGTGGTCGAGGCGGCCCTCCACCCGGCGTGCGTAGAGCCTGTACACCAGGTCGCGCAAGTTCACCGATCTCACCTCTCGATTGCGTACGGGCCCGCCACGGCGTCGGCCCAGGGAGACAGGGGGAAGCGGCACCGCTCGATCCCGGCGCACCGCGGCTGTCCCCGAGGCCGCCACATTACTGCGCGGGGGTCACGGCGGCCCAACCCGGTCTGTCACAAGTACGTGATAAGGAGGAGGGCGTGACTGATACCCCCGCATACCGCCCCGCCGACGGCCGCTACGACTCCATGGAGTACCGCCGCACCGGCCGCAGCGGGCTCAAGCTGCCCGCCATCTCGCTCGGCCTCTGGCACAACTTCGGCGACGACCGCACCCTCGCCTCGCAGCGCGCGATCCTCCGCCGCGCCTTCGACCTGGGCGTGACGCACTTCGACCTGGCGAACAACTACGGGCCGCCGCCCGGGTCCGCCGAGACCAATTTCGGCAAGATCTTCGCCGAGGACTTCGCCCGTCACCGCGACGAGCTCGTGCTCTCCACCAAGGCGGGTTACCTCATGCACCCCGGGCCGTACGGCGAGTGGGGCTCCCGCAAGTACCTGCTGTCCTCGCTGGACGCCTCGCTGAGGCGGATGGGCGTCGAGTACGTCGACATCTTCTACTCGCACCGCTTCGACAAGGAGACCCCGCTGGAGGAGACGATGGGCGCCCTCGCCTCCGCCGTCCAGCAGGGCAAGGCGCTGTACGTCGGCGTCTCCTCGTACAGCAGCGCGCAGACCGCCGAGGCGGCACGGCTGCTGAAGGAGATGGGTGTCCCGGCCCTGATCCACCAGCCGTCCTATTCGATGATCAATCGCTGGACCGAGGACGACGCGCTCCTGGACACCCTGGAGGCGGCCGGCATGGGCTGCATCTCCTTCGCGCCGCTCGCCCAGGGCCTGCTCACCGACAAGTACCTCAAGGGCATCCCGGAGGGTTCGCGGGCCACCCAGGGCAAGTCCCTGGACCCGAACCTGCTCTCCGAGGAGGTCGTCCGCCGGCTGCGCGGCCTGCACGAGATCGCCCGCCGCCGGGGCCAGTCCCTCGCGCAGCTCGCGCTGACGTGGGTGCTGCGGGACGAGCGGATGACGTCGGCGCTGATCGGCGCGTCCAGCGTGGCGCAGCTGGAGGAGAACATCGCCGCGCTGGCCGGTGCACCGCTGACGGACGAGGAGCTGAAGGAGATCGACTCGTACGCGGTCGACACCGCCGGCACCAACATCTGGGCGGCCCGGAGCTGACGGCGGTGGCGGCCGGGGCTCGGCCGGGCCCGAGGGCGGGGGCGTCGGGAGGCCGGGCTGCGAGGGGGGCGGCCGGGTCTGGCCGAAGGGCGCTCTTGACGCCGGACGAAAAAACGGGCCGGTCCGTGGGGGGGATACGGACCGGCCCGAGGGGGGGTTTCCACCATAACCCTTCGTAAGTGATGGCGCGCGCCACGACAGGCCGCGACTACGCTCCGAAAATGGGGGACCCCGCCGGAACCACGGGATCCAGCCGGTTTTCCCGTCCCCGCGCCCCGGTTCCGTGTCCTCCCCAGGGGGGACCCCACCGGAAGGGCGTCGGGTTGACGCCCCGGGCGGCGCCTGAAGAAACGCTCCGGCGGAGGAGTGCGGGGGGCGGGGTTCAGCGGCGCAGCAGGGTGATGCCGTCGCGCACGGCGACCTCGCGGTACCCGTACCGCTGCTGGGCGGCGGCCAGCTCGGCCTCCTGCTGTTCGAGCGGGTAGGGCCAGTGGCCCGTCGGGTACGGCCAGGCCTCGGGGGCCCGCCGGTCGTGGATGATCCACTCGGCGGTGGGCGGCGGGAGGCGCTTGCGGTCGTACTCGTACAGCCTCCCCTCCACCGGGAAGGTCGGGAAGACGACGACCGTGCAGCGCGAGGTGAGCTGCGGGACCAGCCGGTTGGAGGCCGCGACGGTGGCGCCGTCCGGGATCCTCGCGAGCAGCGCGCGGGCGGCTTCGATGTGTCCGGTCGTCCGCCAGGTGGCGCGCTGGGCCAGTTGGGCGAGCGGGAACGACGGCAGCATCACCAGCGTGACGGCGAGGACGGTGGCGAGCGAGGCGCGGACGTGGCGGGCGGCGAGCGGGTGCCCGCCGCGGCGCCAGACGGTCAGCGCGTCGATCAGCCCGGCGAGGACGACCGGCATCAGCACGGCGCTGTAGTGGAACGCCGTACCCCAGTGGAAGCCGTTGTCCGACATCATCCGCCAGGCCAGCGTGGGAACGGCGATCAGCGCGAGCGGCGAGCGCAGCGCGAGCAGCGCGGACGGGGCGAAGACCAGGACCAGCGTCATGGCCTTGACGTCGGGGCGCAGCGCGTCGAGCGGGGCGTGCGCGAGGGTGCTGAGGAGTGAGCCGTACCCCTCGGCGAGGTTGCCGCCGTGCGCGTACCCGCCGGCCGGGTGGAAGGCGGGCATCAGCAGCTTGATCTCGGCCGCCGAACCGACGAGCCCGGCCGCCGCGGTGACGAGGCCGAGCCGGCGCGGCCCCTTCAGCGCGATGTACGCGCCGACGGCGGCGAGGGTGAGGCCGAGGTCCTCCTTGACCAGGAGGAGGGGGGCGGCCCAGGCGACGGCCGGGCGCCAGCGCCGGTGGGCCAGGGCTTCGAGCGAGCAGGCGAGCAGCGGTACGGCGAGGGAGACCTCGTGGAAGTCGAAGGCGGCGGCCGACGCGATGCCCCAGCTCAGCCCGTACGCGGCGGCGACGGCGTGGGCGGAGCGGCGGCCGAGCGCCCGCCGGGCCCAGCGGGCGAGCGGCACGACGGCGAGGGCGAGCAGCGCGGACTGGGCGACGAGCAGGCAGAGCGGGGAGGGCCAGATCCGGTAGAGCGGGGCGAGGACGGCCAGGAGGGGGTGGAAGTGGTCCCCGAGGAGGTTGAAGTCCTCGCCGCGCAACGGGACGAGCGGGGCGCGGAGTTCGGCGTAGGCGCGTACCGCCTGCTCGAAGATGCCGAGGTCGTAGCCGGTGGTGCGGAGGAGGAGGTGCCGGCGCACGGCGACGGTCGCGTACAGGGCGCAGAGCGCCGCGGCCCACCCCCAGGGGAGCAGCCCGCCGGCCGGGAGGCGGGGGCGGCGGAACCGGCTGCGGTGGCGGGGGAGGTGGGGGTGGGGGTGGGTGGTGGAGGTGGGCGTGGGGCGGGTGGGGGCGGCGTCGGCGTCCGTGTCGGTGTCGGAGGGGGCCGGGTCGGCCGCGGGGGTGGAGGGAGGTGCCGTGGCCCCCGGGGGGCCGGTGGTGGTGCCGGGGGGCGCGGAGGTCCGTGGGGCGCCCGTGGCCCCGAGGGCGGCCGTCTGCTGGGCCTGGCGGCCGGACGGGGGCCGATTGTCAGGGAATGTCCGCATGTGCCCGCATGCTAGGACGCGGGTGGGCGGCTCAGCGCAGGTCGTGGCCCGTGGTGCTGTCGACGTGGTGCGGAATCTCCCCCTCATGGCGGTCACCCGTCGACAGCGTTCCCGAGGGCTCGAACATCAGAATGGACGCCCCGTCCGGCGAGGACGGCTTGTGCTCCGTGCCCTTCGGGACGACGAAGGTGTCGCCCCGCCGCAGTTCGACCGTCCGCTCGGTGCCGTCGGCCGCGCGCAGCGCGATGTCGAACCGGCCGTCCAGGACCAGGAAGAACTCGTCCGTGTCGGCGTGGACGTGCCACACGTGGTCGCCGGCGGCGTGCGCGATCCGTACGTCGTAGTCGTTCATACGGGCCACGATGCGGGGGCTGTAGACGTCGTCGAAGGTGGCGAGGGCTTCGGTGAGGTTGACCGGCTGGGTATCCATGCGGCCCATACTGCGCCGCTCCTCCGCCCGCAGTCCCGTCCTTTTTCCCGCGCGGACCGTCGGGCGGCGGCCGCCGCTCAGGCGGGCGGGACCGCCGCGAACGCGCCCAGCAGGACGCCCACCAGCGCCCCGCCGATCATGAACGGCCCGAACGGGATGGCGCTCTTGCGGGTCGCCCGCCGCAGCGCCACCAGCCCGAACCCGTACACCGCGCCGAACAGGAACCCGGCGAAGGCCCCCACGAACAGCACGCCCCAGCCGTACCAGCCGAGGGCCACGCCCAGCGCGAGGGCGAGCTTCACGTCGCCGAAGCCCATGCCGCTCGGGTGCACCAGGAACAGCATCAGGTAGCCGGTGCCCATCGCGAGACCGCCCAGCAGCGCGGAGAACCACGCCCCCGCGTGCCACGGCAGCAGCGCGGCGGCCCCCAGCAGCACGGCCGTTCCGGCGGCGAGCGGCAGGGTCAGCCGGTCCGGCAGCCGGTGCACCGCCCGGTCGACCAGGGCCAGAAGCACCGCGACCGGCGCGGCCGACAGCCACACCGCCAGTTCGGGGCGGGGGCCCGTCGCGGCGGCGAGCGCGGCGCAGACGAGGGCGGTGACGACCGGGACGGTGACGGCCGGGGCGGGCCTCGGGGAGGCGGACAGCCGCACAGGAGAAGGGGAGGGGAGCGGGGAAGGGGATCGGGAAGGGGGCGGGGACGGCCGGGAAGGGGATGGCCGGGACGGCGGCGCGGGCGGGGCGCCGTCGGGCCGGGGGGCGTCAGGCTGGGGGCAGTGGGGCCGGGCGCTGTGGGGCAGGGGGCCGTCGGGCAGGGTGGCGTCGGGCAGGGTGGCGTCGGGCAGGGTGGTGCCCGCCGGGACGGCCACCGCGCACACCCCGCAGCGCGGCGGGCCGAGCCAGCCGCGCGCGGGGCCCGTGAACGGGTGCCCGGCGGGACAGGCGTCCCGCCACGGTTCGTCCGGCTCCACGGACAGGCGGTACGCGGCGCGCGGCACGAGCAGGCCGGCGGCGGCGCCCCACAGGGCGGCGACGGCGATCAGCGTGGCGTACACGCGCCCGACCCTAGGGCCCGCCCGGCCGCCGGTCATGGGCCCACGGACCCACTGCCGCCGCTCACGGGCCCACGCTACGGTCGTCGCCCATGGCGAACCTACGCGAGTGGCGCGACGGCGACGGGCTGCTGACCTTCCTGGACCGGCCCGCCCAGGCGCCCGTCCCCGTCGGGATAGCCGCCTCCTTCGGCACCCGGAGGCGCGGTCTGCTGGGCCGGGACGGCATCGCGGGCGCGCTGCTCCTCAGCCCCTGCAACAGCGTCCACACCTTCCGGATGCGGTTCGCGATCGACGTGGCGTACCTGGACCGGGACCTGCGGGTCGTCGACGTGGCCACGATGCCGCCCGGCCGTCTGGGGCTGCCCCGCCTCCGTGCCCGTCACGTCCTGGAGGCCGAGGCCGGGGCCATGGAACGGTGGGGCGTCCGGACCGGCACCCGGCTGGCCGTCACGGTGGGCCCGGCCCCAGCAGGGTGAACGCCCCGTACGCCGCCGAGGCCGCCGCCAGCACGCCCAGGACCAGCACCACCGTCCGGTCCCGCAGCCGCCCCAGGGCCACCGCCGCCGGGAGCAGCAGCGGGAACGCCGGCATCATCAGGCGCGGCCGGGAGCCGAAATACGCGGCGCCGACCAGCGAGACGACGACGACCCCGAGGGTGTACACCAGCACCGGCAGCGGCTGCCGCTGCCTGACGCACAGCCACACCACCCAGCCCACCAGCGCGAGCGCCGCGCACAGCCCCACCCCGGCGAGCGGCACCGGGCCCGTCAGGTTCCGCCACACGAACCGGGCCAGTGCCGCACCGCCGTCGATGCTGTTGCCCCACGCCGCCTGCACCTCGAAGTACGCGGTCGCGCTGCCCTCGCGGACGGCGACGAAGACCACGTACCCGAGCCAGCCCAGCGGTGCGAGCAGCACGCCCGCCGCCATCCGGGCCGTCAGCCGCCGCTCCCGTACGACGGTCACCAGCGCGGTGATCCCGAGCGCCGCCACGAGCGCGGCCGCCGACGGCCGGGTCAGCCCCGCGCACGCGCACAGCGCACCCGCCCAGACCCACCGGTCGCGCAGCACCGCGTACAGCGACCAGGCGGCGAAGGCGGTGAACAGCGTCTCCGTGTACGCCATCGACTGGACGAACGCCGTCGGGTACACGCCCCACAGCACCGCCAGCACCACCCCGGCCCGCCGTCCGGCGACCCGCTCCCCCACGGCGTAGATCCCCCACGCGGCGGCGAGCGACGCCGTCCAGGCGACCACCAGTCCGGCCGTCGCCGCGTCGGTCCGCAGGACCTCCGACAGGCCTCGTTCCAGGGCGGGCAGCAGGGGGAAGAAGGCCAGGTCGGAGTGGACGCTGCCGTCCGGGAGCGTGACCTCGTGGCCGTACCCGTGCTCGGCGATCCGCACGTACCAGACGGAGTCCCAGCGACCCTTCAACCGGTGCAGGGCGTCCTGGCCGGCCGCCGCGGCGGCGACCGCGAGGACCGCCAGCCCCACCGCGCGCACCGCGGCGTAGCCCCACAGGGCGGGCGCTGCGGAGGCGGGACGATCCGGTTGCCGGGACATGCGCCCGATTATCCCGGCCGGTCCCGGCCGGGATGCCGCCGGGCGGCGAGGAGGTCGGCCGGCGGGCCAGGGGGTCGGCCGGCCGCCGGCGGCGGCGGGTGCCGGGGCTCGGGTGTCGGAGGTCGGCGGGCGGGGGTCGGGGCGGGCGTCGGAGGCCGGCCGTGGGCGTCGGGGGCGTCAGCCGGGCGGTTCCTCGACCGGGACGTCGCTGACCGCCGCGACCATCAGGTGCGGGGCGTCCTCGTCGCACTGCCCGACGCTCACCGCCACCCAGCGCGGCCCGTGCGGCGACCCGACCGGGCCCCAGACCATGAGGTCCCCGTACAGGTCGAAGGCGCACAGCTCCGCGAAGAGCGGGAGCACCGGCCCGTCGCCGGCCCCGCCGCGCACGAAGGCGCCCATGCTCACCACCCGGTGCGGTCCCCACCGCTCGTCCAGGACGCTCGTCAGGGCGGCGAGGTACGCCTCCGCCTCCTCCTGGGCGGCGTCCCACTCCGGGCCGGGGACACCGAAGTAGGCGCGGCTCTCCCACAGGAGCCGCAGCCGGAAACCCGCGCCCAGGCTGCCGCTCCAGCCCTCCGCCCGGGACGGCTCCCAGCGGGTGGGGCCGTCCTCCGGTACGGGCAGGTCGAGCAGCGCGCCGACGGCGGCGGCGGTCCCGGTCACGTCGAACGGGGTACCCGTGGCCTTCACAGCTTGGCCCTGTCCATGGGCCGGGGCAGCGCCTCCAGGGCGCCGGTGGCGCGCACGTCCCGGTTGACGGCGACGAGGTCGTCGACGGACGTGACGCTTCCGGACAGGTCCAGCAGCAGGCCGCCGTTCCCGGCCGGCTCCGCCGTTCCCGGCAGGCCCCCGGGTGGTGCGAGGAGCGCGGCGCGCCCCGCGGACAGGTAGGCCGCCCAGCCGACGCACGCCTGGCCGGGCTCGCGCCCGTCGTCCTCCAGGGCGAGCTGGAGTTCCGTCTCCGTCACCTCGCCCCAGTCGACGTCCCACGTCTCGGCGAGGGCGCGGAGGATGGCGGCGTACGGGAGGGGCGGGTGGTCGTCCGGGGCGGTGACGGTGACCACCACGCTCATGGCGAGGTGGCCGGAGGACCCTCCCCCGCTGCCGCTGACGGTGACCCCTACCGGCTGCGCGGCGGGCGTCGACAGCGCCATGGCGTACCCCTTGCGGTCCGACCAGTCGTCACCGGCGTTGCGTTCCCGGAGGTGTGCGGCGAGGGCGTCGGGGCCGGTCGCGTCCCCGATCGGCTCCCAGCCGCCGAAGACGGCCGGGTCGGTCTCGCGCAGCCGCGCGAGGAACGTGCTCCAGCGGACCGCCAGCTCCTGTTCCGACTCGGGCCTGGGCCCCCAGAAGCCCCGTACGACGCGCCTCATGATCCGTCCTCCTCCGTGGTGGCCCCCCTCTTCCGCATCGGCATCCCTATCCGTATCCGTCTCCCGATCCGCATCCTAGGGACCGGCCCCGGCGGACGGGCCGTCACCCGCCGGGACGCATCGGGCCCGAGAGGGGGCGCTGCTGCGGTGTGTGGACCACCTTGACCGGCAGGTCCTCGTCGAGGAACGCCAGCCGGGCCGCCCGGGCGACCAGCGGGTCCGAGAAGTGCCATTCGACGGTACGGCCCCCGGCCGCGGCCACCTGGCCCCGCGCCTCCTCCAGGAACCTCGCCTTCCCGGACTCCGTGAGCCGCGCCACCGGCTTCCCGTCCTTCCGTGCCAGGTAGCCGGTGTAGCCGAGCTTCGCCTCCAGGAACGTCTGCCGGCCGGCGTCCCAGCCGTCGAACTCGACCGGGCGCCTGCCCGCCTCGGGGTGCGGTACGACGTACTCCTTGCCGCGCACGCTGCCGCTGATCTGCTCCTGGTAGCGCAGCCACGCCTCGTTGGCCCAGGTCGGTTCGGGGTTGCGGTCGCGGCTGCGCCAGGCGCCGTTCCCCTGGTCGGCGTCCCCGAGCACCGGGTCGTCGAGACCGGCGGCCCACTCCGGCGGGCCGTAGTTGCGCGGGTCGTTCCGGTCGCCGGGCGTGGGCGGCGGCCACTCCTTGGGCCCGTTCCTCTTCTTCCCGGCGTCCTGCGCGGCCCGTTCGGCCGCGTCCGCGTCGCGGTCGGCCTGCCGGGCGGCCTCCGTCCTCGCCGGGTCGTCGCCCTCGCCGCACGGCTCGGCGAGCAGCCGTACGGGGACGGTGGCGCGGCGCGGGCCGGCGGCGAGGAGTGCGGTGCCCGTGCCGGGGGTGCCGGGGGTGTCGGCGATGCCGGGGATGCCGGCGGTCGTGCCGGTGGTGCCGGCGGTCGTGCCGGTGGTACCGGCGGTCGTGCCGGGGACGTCGCTGCCGGGGGTCCCGGCGGAGTACGGAACACGGGGGCGGCCACCCCGGCTGAACGTGCAGCCCGTGAGGCCCGCCTCCTCCGCGGCCTCGTCGGCATGCCGGCGCGCCTCGCGGGCGGCCGCCTCCGCGGCGTCGACGTCCCCGGCCGCGGCGGCCTTGCGGGCCTTGGCAGCCGCCTCGGACGCCTTGCGGGCCAGGTCCCCGACGACCCCCAGCTTGCCGAGCTTGCCCAGTTTGCCGAGCTTCCCGACGAGCTTGGCCTCGCCGTAGCCGGGGATGAACAGGGACCCCACGTTCCACAGCACGGTGCCGGCGGCCTGCCCTTGATCGCCGCGGCCCCACATGTTCCGGACGTCGTCCCCGAGGAACACGTCGTCGAGGACCGTCACTCCCGTCCCCAGGGACGCCCCGCCCCAGTCGAGGACGGCACCCAGGTGGTCGCCCTCCGCCCACTTGGCAGCCGCGTCCCCGGTGTCCTTCAGCCACTGCTCGCCGAGTCCCCTGCCGTACTCCTTGATGCCCTCCCAGGCCTTGACCGGGTGGAGGACCGTGTCGAACGTGCCGGTGACGTCCCCCCAGAGACCGTCCTTGGCCACGCCCTCGACGAAACCGCCGACCTGGTGCGCGCCGCAGGAGAGGAAGGCCCCGATCCCGGAGGTGCAGCTCTCACCGTCGTTCCCGCCCTCGCTGCCGGCCCCGTCCGCGTCCACGTCCCCCGGGCCGGGCCTGCTCCCGGCCTCGACGCCGGACTCCCCGGTCCCGGAGCCCTCGGTCCCGGACCCCTCGGTCCCCGAGCCCTCGCCGCCGCCCGCCTCGCAGCCGGCGCCGACGACCGCGCACACCGCCGTCCGCAGGCCACCGGCGACCTGAGCCCCGACCCCGGAGACCACCAGCGCCCCCACGATCGCCGCGACGATCAGCACGAGCCCGACGTACTCGGTGGTCGTCTGCCCGCCCTCGGTACGCCAGGTGAGCATCCGGGCCCACCGGAACGGCCGGTGCGCCGCACGCTCCCGGACCGGCAGCAGGAACCAGGAGCGCGACGGGCCCCGGCACAGCAGGACGGTGACGAGGACGGGGACGACCAGTTGCGGTACGCCCCGGCCGTCGCCGTCCGCGAGGTTGCCCAGGGCGCCGGCGATGAACCAGCCCTGGACGGCGAGCAGCCCGCGCCGTACCCACACCCCGCCCGTCCGCACCCGCCGGCCGGCCAGGAACCCGGCCGTACCGGGCAGGGCCCCGTACAGCACCCAGCCGATCAGCTCACCGTCCACGCCGTCCAGCGACGCGGCCAGCAGGAGCACCCCGAGGGCGCCGAGCACCGTGACCGCGAACACGGCCCAAACCAGGGCCAGTACGAGCACCAGCGCCCGTGGCATCGGCCGCCGGGGCGGCACAACTCCCTCACAGCTTGCTCCGGTCGCGGCCATGGACCGACGCTAGGGTGATCCCCCGCCCCAGGTCTTGGGCCCCAGGGCCCAACATGACCGGTCGGGGTGACGGAACGGAAGCACCATGCAACGGGGAAGTGAGCAAGACATGCGTACGTGGACTCGCGCCGTGCCGGCGACGGTGGGCGCCCTGGCACTGGCGTTGGCCCTGTCCGGCTGCAACGGCGGGAAGAAGGGGTCCGGTTCGGGGTCGGGTTCGGGGTCGGGTTCGGCCGCGTCCAGCCCGGCGGAGGACGGCAAGCGGACCTTCCGGCTGGGTGAGGCGAGCCCGGAGAAGGAAAGCGACATGAAGGCGTCCTCGGGCGCCAAGTACACGGTCACGCCGACCAAGGCGCAGACCGGTACCAAGGCCGACATGGCCAACTCCGGCCTGAAGGACGACGGGAAGGACGGCCCGCGAATACCCGTCTACGTGTGGTCGACGCTCACGCACAAGAGCGGTAAGCCCATGCAGGTCGGCGACATGGACGACGACCTGGTCGTCCGGACCGACAAGGGCGTCCGCACCCGGGCCCTGCTGGTCCTGATGGGTGACGCCACGTGGCCCGACTGCCCGCCGACGGACGACGACAAGACGCTGAAGGCCGGCCAGTCGGAGAAGATCTGCACCGCGTTCCTCATCCCGGAGGGCCAGAAGGCCGCCGCGGTGGAACTCACCCAGGGCTTCTACAAGGAGCCGCTGGAGTGGCCGGTCAAGAACTGACCTACCGGTCGTCCGACGGCCGTCGGCCACCGGCCGGGGAGGTGATCTCCCGCCCCCGGCCGGCGGACGGCACGTCGGCACACCCGCCCTTCAGCCGCGTGGGAAGGAGACCTCCACGCGCCGGTTCTTCTTGCGGCCCTCCTCGCTGCTGTTGTCCGCGATCGGGTACTGCTCGCCGTAGCCCCGGATCTCGTACGTGATCCCGCCGGAGGCGAGGAGCGGGGCCAGCACCGTGTGCACCGCGTCCGCACGCTGCTTGGACAGCACGTCGCCGTGGGCGGAGGAGCCGAGGTTGTCGGTGAACCCGAAGATCCGCACCTTGGTGGCGTTCTGCTTCTTGATCTCCTCGGCGATGGCCGCGATACGGGAGTGGGCCTCGGGCGTCAGCTTGGCGCTGTCCTTGCCGAACAGGACCTCGGCCTGGAGCGCGAACTTCAGGTTCGTGCTCGTCTCCTCGCGCCGCTCCTCGCCGCCCTCGGACTCGACGATCGAGATCAGCGGCAGCACCTTCGCCGCCGCGAGCGTCGCCCCGTCCCGCATCTTCAGGTTCGGCGAGTTCCCGTCCACCTCGGGCGGCGGCAGGGTCGACTCGGTCCCCGGCGGCGTACTCGGAATGTCGTCGGCCCACGCCCCGGAAGCCCCGGTGAGCTGCGCTCCGGCGAACAACACCACAGCGGCCACCACGGCGGCGGCCGGCCGGCGGCGTACGGGGGTCCTGCGTGTGCAGGGGGTGGTGGTGCGCATCAGGAGAGCTCGATCGTTGCGACGGGCATCTGCGGGATCTGGATGTCCACCTGGGTGGTGCTCGCGGGAGGCGCGGGGAACTGGGCGAACACCGACACGGACTCACCGGCCTTCACCGTGGTGACGCCGGTGGTCGTCAGCGGGTACCCCTCCGTGTCGCGCAGCACGTAGTAGCGCTTCTTCTCCGTCTTGTCCAAGAGCGTGATGCCGGCGAGGGAGGGCCCCGTCTGCTTCACGTTGACCTCCTGCCCACTCCACTGAGGTGGTGCGATCAACATCTTGGACGTCGTGTTCTTCAGACTTCCGGTCACGGTGATGAAGCCGCCCTGGTCTCTGGCAGCGGTGTGAATGACGAACTGAAAACCGTTGCTGCCGTTGATGGTCGCCAAGGTGGCACTGGTATCCGGCACCGTGGGCCCGTCGTCGCCCTTGGGCGTCCCCTGGCCGGAAGGCGCCGAGGAGGCGCTGCCCACGTTCTCCGGCGGTTTCTTCCCGTCACCGCTCTGCTCGCCACCACCGCCGCAGGCAGACAGGAGTCCAGCCAGTACGACAACGGTCACTCCGGCCGCGGCTCTGCGAGCCGCCGTCCCGTACCGATTACTCATGAGTGCCATTCCTTTGCGTTCCTTCGCGGTCAGTCCTCGGCGAGCCGGACTTCGAAGAGGTCGGACATGTCCGGGAGATCAGTCGGGTCCAGGTCCAGGACGTCACCCTCGCAGTTCAGCGACCCCGGGGATGGCGAATCGCCGTCCTCGGAGGGGTCGAAGCTGCACCGGGGCACGACGATCGCCGTGGCCGTCGCTTCGGCGGTCAGGTCGTCGGTGCCCGGCAGGATCGTGTCGCCCACCGCTTTTTGCGACCGCACGCTCACCGTTGCGCCCCAGCGGCCGTCGGCCAGAGGCGCACAGGCCTCGACGTTCGCCCCGTTCTGTCCGGCGTAGGAGTGGCTGGCACCGCACCCGTCGAGTGTGGGGATCAGCTCGCCGTCCAGCAGGTCACCCAGGTCGTCGAGGGTGAGCTCGAACGCGTCTCGTTGCTCACGGGCCGCCGCGAGTGCCGCCGCGTCCGCCGCGGACTGGGCACCGTTACGGGCCGCCCCTGCCTGGCCGACCGCGAAGAACGCGAGCGCGAGAAAGAGCAGGCTCGCCACTACGAAGATGTAGAGGGGCGAGGCCTGCCCTGTCTCACGCGTCTTGCCGCTGCTCGGGGTCAGCCACCACCGACGATCGCCGTGACGCGCGCGAGCAGTCCGGCGGCGATCGTGTCGCCCACGCCCGACCCCACCACCGCCGCGATGATCACGCCCACCAGGATGATGATCCCGACGTACTCCACCGCTCCCTGGCCCCGGTCGCCGCGGCGTTTGAGGGCGGTGGCGGTGGTGTTGGCCCAGGTGCCCACGTACACCTTGGCCTTGGTCGTGGCCTTGAGCATGGGGTTCGGCATGAGGGTCTCCTCCGGGCTCGTACAGGTCGTTGGGGCGAACGTACGGCGGGGGGAGTGGGGTGGGCATGGGCCTGGGGGCCCAAGTGGGGGCCCAAACGCGGGGACGGGGGCGGTCAGCCATGGGTGGGTCCCCCCTGGGAGTGGGACAGGCCGTGCCAGATGGCGATGGCCTGGCCCCGGTTGTCGGCGTTGAGCTTGGCGAAGATGCGGTTGATGTGGTTCTTGACCGTCTTCTGGCTGATGAAGCACGTGGCGGCGATCTGCTGATTGGTCATGCCCGACGCGATCAGGTCCATCACCTCCACCTCCCGTTGGCTCAGTAATGAATGTGCCACACCCGCTTGCTGCTGCGAAGGCGTTTCGTCAAATCCCGTACGTACGAACGGAGGCGCCGAGGGCATCGGCGTTGCAGGAGCATACTGCGCCCGGACCGTGGCCAGCAGGGCTCCCGAGGCCGTGTGGGTGAAGTGCGCCCGGCCCAGGCGGGCGTCGCGGACCGCGTCGACGAGCTGGTCGGCGGTGAACTCGCCGTGGACGAGGTAGCCGCACGCGCCGAGGCGGAGGGCCTCGTGGACGATGTCGCTCTCGCGGCTGTAGGTGGTCATCAGGACCGGGGCGAGCCGGACCAGGTGGGGCAGGGCCGTGATGCCGTCGACGCCGGGCATGCGGACGTCGAGGAGGATGACGTCCGGGCGGTGGCGGACGGCGGCCTCGTAGGCCTCGCGGCCGTCCGCGGCCTGGGCGGCGACCTCGATGTCCTCGCGGCCGGACAGCAGGACGGCCAGGCCCGCCCGGACGACGGGGTTGTCGTCGGCGACGATCACTCGCAGGTGCTCATGCATGGTGGTGCGCCCTCCTTTTCCAGTGCCCGTACCGGCAGTTCCAGGCGGACCTCCGTGCCCTTGGCCGCCCCGCCCCGGCCGATGCGGATGCGGGCGCCTATCGACGCGGCGCGCTCGACCATGCCGACGAGGCCGAAGTGGCCGGCCCGCTTCAGGGCGTCGAGCGTCGTGCCGGCGGGGAGGCCGCGGCCGTCGTCGTGGACGCTCAGGACCAGTACGTCGCCGGTCACGCCCGACGTCACCTCGATGACCGTGGGCATCCCGTGCCGGTGGGCGTTGTCCATGGCCTCCGAGGCGACGGCCAGGAGCTGGCGGGCCACCGCGTGCGGGACGCGCGGCGCCGGCGGGCCGTCCAGGGGGCGGTACGCGGCGCGGACGCCCTGCCGGCGGGCGAAGTCCGCGGTGCGGGCGGCCAGCTCGGCGGTGAGGTCCACGCCCCCGTCGAGGCCCGTCTCCCTCCGCAGGTCGGCCAGCAGTTCCCGGGACTCGGCGGCGGCGCGGCGGGCCGAGCGGGCGACGAGTTCGGCCTGGAGCCGGACGGTGGCCGGGTCCCGGTGGCCGGCGCCGGCGGCCAGTCCGTCGGCCGCGAGGGCCAGTCCGTGCAGGGTCTTGGCGACCGAGTCGTGCATCTCCCGGGCCAGCCGTGCCCGTTCCGCCTCCACGGCGCCGTTGACGGCGAGGCGGGCCCGCGCCTCGGTGAGTGCCTGGCTCGCGGTGCCGAAGTCGAGGACGAGGCCCCGGAGCGTCGACCCGGCCGCCCCGACGATCACGCACAGGCCGGGGAACAGCAGGGAGGAGGGTTCCACCGCCACCTCCCTGTTCACGCCGTACGACAGGAGCAGCAGCAGCGACTGGAGCACGGCGAAGAACGCGGCGCCGCGCCAGCCGTAGAGCAGCCCGGCGAGCAGCGGCGTGCAGATGGTGACGTACGCGAGGGTCGACTCGGGGGACGCGGTGGCCAGCAGCAGCGCGCCGAACAGCGTGTCGCCCGCCAGGACGACGGGGTGGCGCAGCAGGACGCGGCCGAACCGCTCCCAGTCGCGCAGCACGACGTACGAGACCATGAAGGTGATGAGGACGGCGGCGCCGACGAGCCAGGTGCCGACGCCCGGCGCGGCGCCGTCGAGGGCGAACGGGGACGCCAGGACGATCATCGCCATGCGGAAGCCGAACACCTGGCGGCACAGCGCCTGGAGGGCGTTGATCTGGAGCGGGAGGGAAGGCTCCCGCACCCGCCCGGACGGCGGCTCCGGCCCGGACAGCGGCTCCCGCCCGGACAGCGGCTCCCGCCCGGACGGCGGCTCCGGCCCGGACGGCGGCTCCGGCTCGTTCACGCGCATCCTGTCACCCGCCCCTAGCCACCGATGATGTCCGCGAAGTCGACGCCGGATCCGTAGTAGAAGCTCAGGGCGATCAGGATCATGGTGGCGGGCAGCATCACCATCGTCACGACGAGCGTGGTCTTGGGTACGGCCTTGGCGGCGGTGCGGCGGGCGTTCTGCGCGTCCGTGCGCCGCATGTCGTTGGCGATCTGGATGAGGGTGTCGACGATCGGCGCGCCCAGCTCCTCGCCCTGCTGAAGGGCGGTGACGAACATGGAGACCTGCTCGGAGGCGTTGCGCTTGCGCAGTTGGTCGAAGGCGTCGCGGCGGCTGACGCCCATGTCCATCTGGCGCAGGGTGATGCGCAGTTCGTCGGCCCAGGGCCCGGAGTACTTCTCGGCGACGCGCTCCAGGGCCTGGCGGAAGCCGAGGCCGGCGGAGACGACGACGGCGAGCACGTCGAGGAAGTCCGGCAGGGTGCGCTCGATGTCGTCCTTGCGGCGCCGGATGGCGAGCCGGAGCAGGACGTCGGTCCAGGTCAGCCCGTACACCAGGATGACCACGGCGACGACGGTCTGGCCGCGCGCCAGCATGGCGAGGGCGGCGAGGACGCCGAGGGTGCCGTAGACGGCGCGGCGCGCGGCGTACCGGTCGACGGTCATGCCGCCGGGGTTGCCGGCCATGTCGAGGCGGCGGCGCAGCGCGTCGACGCGCTTGGGGCCCATCATGCCGAGCACGGCGGGGGCCCAGCGCATGCCGAGCCGGTCGATGCCGGAGCCGACGGCGGTGGTGCGGGTGGCGCCGACCTCGAGGGCGAGGACGAGGTCGCCGGGGAGCTTGGCGTCGGCCCGGTACATGCGGACGCCGTGGAAGACGCCGTACACGGACAGGCCGATGACGGCCGCGTACAACAGGCCCACGTCTCCTCCTTTCGTGTGCGGTCAGACCCGGATGCGGGAGAGGCGGCGGATGAGGACGAAGCCGGCGGTGTACAGGCCGAAGGCGAGGACGGAGCCGATCTGGCCGACGGCGGATCCGGTCATCCTGTCGAGGGCGCCGGGGGCCATGCCGTTGATCATCAGCAGGAAGCCGAGGCCCAGCAGGGGCAGGGCGAAGGCGGTCACCTTGACCTGGGAGAGCAGGGTGATGACTTCGCGGCGGGTCTCCTTGCGCTCCTCCAGGGTGCTGGTGAGGTTGCGCAGCGAGGTGACGACCTGGCCGCCGGCGCGGTTGGACAGGACGAGGGTGGAGACGAGGACGACCAGTTCGCGGGAGGGCAGGCGGTCGGCGAGGTCGCCGAGCGCGTCGTCGAGGCTGTGGCCGACGGCGAGCTGGTCGGCGACCTTGCGGAGCTCCTCGCCGGCCGGGTCGTCGAGCTCCTCGGCGGCCATGGCGATGGCGGTACGGAGCGCCAGGCCGGCCTGGGTGGCGTTGGCGAGGACGCGGGTGAGCTCGGGGAGCTGGTTGATGAACGCCTCGGTGCGCTTCTGGCGCTGCCAGTTGAGGAACGCGGCGGCGCCCCACAGTCCGGCGAGCGCGCCGAGGACGCCGAAGAACGGGGCGAAGACGGCGCCGATGGTGAAGTGGATCCCGAGCAGGGCGGCCACCGCGTACACGGCGTACTCGCCGGGTGTGACGTCCAGGCCGGTGGCGGCGATCCCGCGGTCGAGGCGACGGCCCAGTCGCGTGGTGCGCAGGCGCCGGTCGACGCGGACGAAGCGGCGGCGCCGGCCGGGGAGGGCGAGCTGTCCCGTCTGGGTCATCCGGGCGACGAGGGCCTGGCGCTGTGCCTTGCCGGACGCGTAGACGTGCACGCCGACGACGCCCAGCACGCAGGCGAGGAGCGTGACGCCGAGCGTCAGGAGCGGAAGGTTGTCCATGGGGTCCATCGGTCCAGTCGGGGGCGGGGACGGGGCGGCAGGGGGGTGGTCGAGGCGGGCGGGGGCGGCGGGAGCGGTCGGGGTGGACAGGGGCGGGCAGGGCGGTCCGGGGCCGGTGGGGCGCGGTCAGCCGGTCGTGGCGCGGCGGAGGGCGAGCTGGTCGTCGGTGTGGGCCACGCCGAACGCGGCCGGTATGGCCTCGCTCTTCAGGTAGAGGCGTTCGGCGACCCGGCGCGGGAGCGGGAAGTACTCGAACCGGCCGTACACCCTTCCGTCGGCGGCCATCGGCTGGGCGGCGAAGCGGCAGACGGTCGCGATCCGGTACTCCTCGCGGCCGTGGGAGTCGACGACGGCGATCTCGGTGATCTTGCGGGCGCCGTCCGCGTGCCGGGTGAGCTGGACGATGACGTCGACCGCGCTGTTGATCTGGTCCTTGATGGCGACGAACGGGACCTCGACCTCCGACATGGAGCCGAGGGTCTGGAGGCGCATCAGCGCGTCCTCGGCGCTGTTGGCGTGGACGGTGGCGAGGGAGCCGTCGTGGCCGGTGGACATGGCCTGGAGCATGTCGAGCGTCTCGCCGCCGCGGACCTCGCCGACGATGATCCGGTCGGGGCGCATGCGCAGCGAGTTGCGGACGAGGTCGCGGATGGTGACCCGGCCCTTGCCCTCGACGTTGGGCGGCCGCGCTTCGAGGGTGATGACGTGGGACTGCTGGAGCTGGAGTTCGGCGGAGTCCTCGATGGTGACGATGCGCTCGCCCTCGGGGATGAGGCCGGACAGCGCGTTGAGGAGGGTGGTCTTGCCCGTGCCGGTGGCGCCGGAGACGATCACGTTGAACTTGGCGCGCACCAGCCCGGCGAGCAGCATCACCATGTGCTCGTCGAGCGATCCGAGGGCCACCATCTCCTGGAGCGTGAAGGCGCGGGGGAAGCGGCGGATGGTGAGGACGGGGCCGGAGAGGGACAGCGGCGGGATGACGACGTTGACGCGTTCGCCCGACGGGAGGCGGGCATCGACCATGGGGTTGGACTCGTCGACACGGCGGTTGACGGTGGAGACGATCCGCTCGATGGTCTGCATGAGCTGCTCGGTGGAGGAGAACCGCATCGGCAGCTTCTCCAGGCGGCCGCGCCGCTCGACGAAGACCTGCTCGGGGCCGTTGACCATGATCTCGCTGATGGAGGCGTCCTCCAGGAGCGGTTCCAGGATGCCCAGCCCGAGGGCCTCGTCGACGACCCGCCGGATGAGCTGGGAGCGCTCGGTGGAGGACAGGACGGGGCCCTCGCGGCTGATGATGTGGCCGAGCACCCGCTCCAGGCGGGCGCGGCGCTCGGCGGCCGCCAGGGCGGACATCTCCGCGAGGTCGATCTCCTCCAGGAGCTTGACGCGGTAGACGCCGACGAGGTGGTTGTCCTCGCCCTTGCCGTTGGCCGGTTCGGGAGTGGTGATGCGCGCCCGCAAGCTCATGTCGTTCTCTTCTCCTCAGTCGGTGGCGGGCGTGGTGACGGGCATGGTCGTGGACCTCCGCGCGCTGGGGAGGGTGAAGAGGGGGATGACGGAGGGGATGGGGACGGTCGCGGTGGCGGTGACCTGGTCGCCGCCACCGCCGACGGTGACGTCCGCGCCGAGCCACGCGCTGGTGGCGTCCTGTCCCGCGCCCGGCGCGTCCGCCGCCGGGTCCTGCGACGCCACCCGCGCGGCCGCCCTCGACGCCGTGCCCGCCTGCTGCACGGCGTACGCGACGAAGCCGAGCTGGACGGCGGCCAGGGCGGCGATCAGCAGCACGGTGACCCAGCCGACGAACTCGACGGCGGACTGGCCGGCGTCCCTGGAGCGGCGCCCCGGGCCCGCGTACGCGCTCATCCGTCGCCCTCCCTCGCCACCGCCGCCCTGCCCTTCACCGGTACGGGGACGTCGAAGCCCGGGAACAGCACGGGCACGTTCACGCTCACCGAGGCCGTGTAGAGGTCCCCGGCGCCGCCGCAGTCCGCCGCGACCGTCCACGCCCCCGACACGCTGTCCTGCGCCGCCGCCGCGCACGCGCCGGCGCCGCCCACGGTCCCGGCCCGGGCCGCCTCGTCCGCGGCGTTGCCGGCCAGGGACCAGGCGTACCCGACGAGCGCGGCCTGCCAGAGCAGGACGATCGTGCCGAGCACCACCGGGACCATGCCGGTGAACTCGACCGCGACCTGACCTCGGTCACCTGCGTAACGGCGTTCCATGTCCCACTCCGCCCCCTGATCCGACCCGCTACTTGCCGCGTGACCGCCGGAGGCCCACCGACCCCCGGTCGCCGCGGAGCTTCCCCTGCCTGCCTTCCCCTTCCGGTGCCTTGACGATCCCCAGTTCGCCGGCCAGTGCCCACAGCGCCCGCTTGACGGACGACTTGGCCTCCAGGTCCTGCATCCGGCCGGCGTCGACGACCGACTGGAGTTCCCGGAAGTTGGCGGGTACGGCGGTCCTCGCCACCCGGGTGCCGGTGATCTTCTCGACGAGCGGCGGCTGGATCTCGCTGTTGCGGATGTGCCGGTTGACCACCGTCACCGTCTCCTCGGCCTTGCGGATCTGGAGCCGGTCCCACATCCGTACCGTCCGCCTGGCGGCGCGCACGGCCACCACGTCGGGCGTGACGAGCAGCAGCGTGGTGTCGGCCATCTCGATGGCGGCGGCGTTGGCGCCGGTGAGCTGGGTGCCGCAGTCGATGACGACCACCTCGTAGCGGTTGCGCAGCGCGCTGACGATCTGGCGCACCGACCGGTCGGTGACGTCCTCGCCCCGCTCCCCCTCCCCCGGCGCCAGCAGCAGGGCGATGCCGGACTGGTGGGCGTACAGGGCGTCCTGGAGCACCCGGGGAGATATGTCCTGAATGGCCGCGAGGTCCACGACGGACCGCCGGAACTGCACGTCCAGGTAGGAGGCGACGTCCCCGGACTGGAGGTCCAGGTCGGCCAGCGCGACGCTCAGGCCGGAGGCCCGGGCGGCGAGGGCGAGCTGCACCGCGGTGAGGGTGGTGCCAACCCCGCCCTTGGCGCCGCTCACAGTGACGACCCGGCCGCCCGGTCCGGTGAACACGTCGCCGGCACCGGCGTGCCCGAGGTGGCGCCGGACCCCCACGGACCAGGCGGCCGCGGACTGGACGCGCTGGACGAGTTCCTCGTACGACAGCGGCATGCCGACCAGCCCGCGGGCGCCGGAGTCCATGGCGGCGGAGTAGAGGCCGGGACCGGTGTCCGCGGTGATGAGGACGACGCCCACCGCCGGGAAGCGGAGGGCCACTTCCCGGATGAGTTCGAGCGCCGGGACGGGCCCGATCCTTTCGTGGACCAGCACGACCTCGGGCAGTTCGTCCAGGGACTCGGCGGCGAGGCGCGCGAGGGTGTCGATCAGCGAGGTCGAGTCGCCGACCGGGGCAGCCGGTTCGGAGTCGGGGAGCTGGCCGAGGAGGGTGGTGATGGATCGGGCGGCGTCGGCGTCCCCGACGGCCGGGAGGATGCGTGTGGTCATCCGGCCCTCACTTGTTCTTGTCTTCGTCGAGCGTGTAGCTGCCCTCGCCGGGCCGGAGGACGGTGGGGCTGTTCCTGGGCAGCAGCGCCAGCCGTACGTGCTCGGCGAACGACTCGGCGTAGGCCACGCGCTGGGCGTCGGTGGTGCTGAGCGCGAAGGTGATCGGCACCGCCTCGCGGATGCCGACGCCCCGGTTGTCGTCCCGCTTCCCGTCGAGCGGGGTGAGCTTGCCGACGTCGAGGACGCGGGCGTTGGCGACGATGACGCGGGACTCGGCGACGGCGCCCTTCTCCCGGTTGTCGTCGTCGAAGGTGGCGAAGATGTTCACCAGGGACCCGGCGGTGATCTTCCCGGCCACCCCGGTGGCCGCGTCGATCATGATGGCGATCTCCTGCTGGCCGCTCTCCAGCGCGGGCCGTCTGGCGATCATGTCCTCCTGGAGCAGCGAGCCCTTCTTGAGGTCCGTGACGGCGATCCTGTCCTTGACGAGGGAGAGGTCGGTGACGGCGTTACCGGAGAGCCAGCGCTCGGGCATCCTTATCCTCCGGAACTGGCCCGGCTGGAGCGGCGAATAGGCCGCCACGTCGGCTTTCAGTTCGTACGCGTCGACTTCCGGGCCGACCTTGGAATTCACGTCGCTGATCACCGTGACCACACCGGCGAACGCGCCGAAGGCGCACAGGATGGAGAGGAGCAGCAGGATGACACCGCGGCGCTGACGGGAATTCATGGGCGGGGCGACCTCGTGGGAAGACATAGGCGTGGGACCGTGCGGGGACGCGGGCGCGGGGCCCTTCCCGGAGGCGGCCGGGCGGCCGGGCGCGGGCGCGGGGCGGCGGCCGGGAGCGGACCGGGAGCCCTTCCCGGACACGGCCGGGCGGCCGGGCGCGCGGTCGGAGGGGTGCTCATGCCGTGCCCCGGCTGTGCTCGGGCGGCACGAGCGGGGCGGAGCAGAATCCGCAGCGGTCCCCTATGAGGTCCGTTCCGCACCAGGAGCAGACCTCCCGCCGCACGGACGCGACGAGCTGGTAGAGGACCGAGACGTCGGGGAGGAAGGCGGCGAATTCGACGAGCTTCGCCGTCCCCCACCAGGCCGCCGACTCGGCGGGCAGCGGGCATTCCGCGACGCCCTGGACGTGCCAGTCGGGGGCGAGGGACTCGGTGACCCAGTCGGACGCGAGCTGGCCCCGGGCCAGCATCAGGTGGGTGGCGAAGGCGGGGCCGGCGAGCTGGTCGCCGGTGCCCGGTTTGACGAGCTGGGGCGCCGGATTGGCCAGGACGCCGAACTGGGATCCGGGTAACCAGGACGTGGCGTGCGACGTGAGGCCGACGGGGACGCGGTCGAGCCGGGCGACGGAGTTGAGCAGGGCGCCCGCGTAGATGTAGTGGGACAGCAGCCGGGCGGCCGAGGCGATGACACCGGCGCTGAAGTCGCAGACGGAGAGCTGGCGGAGCTGGCGTACGAGGACGGCGACGCCGAGCGGCGGGAGGTCCACCTCCAGCAGCGCGATGCGGTCGCTCTCCAGGACGGAGCGGACGGTGTGCAGCCGGCGCCGGTGGCGGGCGGGGAGGGAGGCGGGGTAGAGGGCGATGACGTAGCCGTGCTGCTCGACCATGACCTGCATGTCGGCGACGGCGGCGTCCAGCGGCTGCGCGTCGGGGGACGGCAGCAGGGCCGCTGTGGGGGTCTGGTGGTCGGTCGGTGGCAACACCAGATCGGCGCTGGTGACGGCAATTGCGGTCGGCACGCTGTTCCCCGTTCGGCTCCGGCCGCCGGCGACTTCCGGCGAGCCGCAGACACCTGCTCTGCCTGCTCCTCCACGCTCACTCCTGCCCGCACTTTAGCCACGTCTCAGGGGGCAGAGAACAGCTTTCCGACCGCTCGGTAGCGAAGCGTGGCCGACCCCCGGGTGACCAATCAGGACGAAGGCGTCAGTGGTTAACTCCCGTTTCTTTCCACAGGCCTTGACAAGTCGATTGGTCTGGACCAGTTTTACGGAAAACAGCGGTGGCCACCGTTCCCCAGCACCTCCCTCGACTCCCCACTCCCCCACGGAGGCAGCACGTGGACCCCTCGCACCGCGACCGCGCCCGCAGACGTCATGACCGCCTGCTCGGTGGAGGCCTGGCCCTGGCCCTGGGCGCCGGGCTGGCCCTGACCGGAGCGGCGGCCGGCACCGCGTACGCCGCCGACGTCAACGTCGCCAGGAACGCCGGCTTCGAGTCCGGTCTCGCCGACTGGACCTGTTCGGCCGGCAGCGGCGCTACCGTCTCCTCACCCGTGCACGGCGGCACCGCCGCGCTGAAGGCGACGCCCGGCGGGCAGGACAACGCCCGGTGCGCGCAGACCGTGGCGGTCCGGCCCAACTCCACGTACACGCTCAGCGCCTGGGTGCAGGGCGGGTACGCGTACCTCGGCGCGACCGGCACCGGGACGACCGACGTCTCGACCTGGACGCCCGACTCGGCCGGCTGGAAGCAGCTCACCACCCGCTTCACCACCGGCGCCGCCACCACGTCCGTGACCGTCTACACGCACGGCTGGTACGGGCAGGCCGCCTACCACGTCGACGACGTCTCGGTCTTCGGGCCCGACGGCGGGGGCGGCGGCGACCCCGACCCGGTGGTGCCCGCCCCGCCCGCCGGGCTCACCGCCGGCGCCGTGACCTCGTCGTCCGTCGCGCTGAGCTGGAGCCCCGTCTCCGGCGCCACCGGCTACCACGTCTACCGGGACGGCACCAAGGTCCAGTCGGTGACCGGGACGTCGGCGACCGTGACCGGTCTGGCGGCGAACACCTCGTACGGCTTCCAGGTCAGCGCGAGCAACGCGGCCGGCGAGTCGGCGAAGTCCACGGCGGTCACCGCCCGGACCTCCACCACCGGGCCCAACCCCGTCCCGGCCGTGCCGAAGCACGCGCTGACCGGCTACTGGCAGAACTTCGACAACGGCGCCGCCGTGCAGAAGCTGCGGGACGTGCAGGCGCAGTACGACATCATCGCCGTGTCGTTCGCCGACTCGACCGCCACGCCCGGCCAGATCACCTTCACCCTCGACCCGGGCGTCGGCTACGCCTCGGTCGCCGACTTCAAGGCCGACATCGCGGCGAAGAAGGCCGCCGGCAAGTCCGTGATCATCTCGGTGGGCGGTGAGAAGGGCAACGTCACCATCAACAGCGACGCGTCGGCTACGGCCTTCGCGAGCAGCGCCTACGCCCTGATGCAGGAGTACGGCTTCAGCGGGGTCGACATCGACCTGGAGCACGGCATCAACTCCACGTACCTGACCAAGGCGCTGCGCCAGCTTTCGGCGAAGGCCGGGCCCGGTCTGGTGCTGACCATGGCGCCGCAGACCATCGACATGCAGAGCACCGGGACGGAGTACTTCAAGACGGCCCTCGCCGTGAAGGACATCCTCACCGTGGTCAACATGCAGTACTACAACAGCGGGTCCATGCTCGGCTGCGACGGCAAGGTCTACTCGCAGGGGTCGGTCGACTTCCTCACGGCCCTGGCCTGCACCCAGCTGGAGGGCGGCCTGGACGCCTCCCAGGTCGGGCTCGGGGTGCCCGCCTCACCGCGCGGCGCCGGCAGCGGCTACGTCGACCCGCAGGTCGTGCGGAACGCGCTGGACTGCCTGACGCGCGGCACCGGCTGCGGCACCTTCAAGCCGTCGAAGACCTACCCGGCGCTGCGAGGCGCCATGACCTGGTCGACCAACTGGGACGCCACGGCCGGCAACGCCTGGTCGAACGCGGTGGGACCGCACGTCCACGCCCTGCCGTAGCACTCAGCCGAGCGGCGGCCGGTTCGCCAGGTAGTGGTGCAGCACGGGGCCCAGTTCCGCCAGCCACTGGTGGAGCTGGGCCTTGCGGCGCGCGTCGACCCGGCACTCGTAGAGCATGCCGCCGGGGTGGGCGACGGCCACCATGAGGACCGCCCCGCCATGCGGGGAGGGCGCGTGGTGCACGGTGGCGACGGCGGACCACGGGAAGTCCAGGGTGTGGCCGTTGATCTCCAGCGACACCCCGGTCGGGTCCACGATCACCGAGTTGCGCCGGTCGTGCGCCACGAACTCCGGCCCGTCGCCGGGCGGCGGCGGACCGTGGGGAGCGGGGGCCGGGGCGCCGTACGGACCCTGCGCCGGGGCGCCGTACGGACCCGGGTACGGAACGGGGGCGGGAGCGCCGTGAGGGGCCTGCGCCGGAGCGCCGTACGGACCCTGCGCCGGGTACGGGGCGGGGCCGCCGGGCGGAACGGGCGGGGGGCCGTACGGCGGCGGTATCGGGACCGGCGGGCCGAAACCCGGGGGCGTCGTCATGCCCCCAGTATGGCCAACCGGCCCCGCCGGCCCCACGTCAGGGCGTCACCAGGGCAGCTCGCGCACCTGCTGCACGCACAGCACCAGGAACAGCACGCCGGCCGCCGCCAGGACACCGTTGCTCAGCATCCCGTTGCGCCACGCGCGGGGCGTGCGGGAGGAGTTGAGGAGCCACACCAGCGTCAGGGCGAGGAACGGCATGAAGAAGGCGCCGATCACGCCGTACACGATGACCAGGCCGAACGGCTGGTCCAGGAACAGCAGGCTCATCGGCGGGAACGTCAGCCACAGCAGGTACGCCCGGAACGGCAGCGACTTCTCCCGGGCGCCCGAGGCCACCTCCTCGCCGGTGGTGGTGCCCCGGGCGCGGAAGTGGGCGACGAAGTCGGCGAACATCAGGCTGACGCCGTGCCAGACACCGATGAGGGAGGTGATGGAGGTGGCGAAGAAGCCCACCAGGAACAGCTTCGACGTGACGGTCCCGTACTGGTCCGCCAGGACGTCACCGAGGTCCAGCAGCCCCTTGTCGCCCTTGGCGAGCGCCACGCCGGCGGAGTGCAGCAGTTCGGCGCCGACGAAGAGCATGGCGACGACGAAGATCCCGGTGGTGACGTAGGCGACGCGGTTGTCCAGCCGCATCACCCGCATCCACGAGGTGTCGGTCCAGCCCTTGGCGTTGACCCAGTAGCCGTACGCGGCGAGCGTGATCGTGCCGCCGACGCCGCCGATCAGGCCGAGGGTGTAGATCAGCGAGCCGTCCGGCAGGACGGGCGCGAGGCCGGCGACCGCGTCCCCCAGGTGCGGGGTCACCCGGACGGCCAAATACACGGTGACGACGAACATCACGCCGACCAGCAGGGTCATGACCTTCTCGAACACGGCGTACCGGTTGAACCAGACGAACACCAGCCCGCCCACCCCGCACAGGACCGCCCACCACTTCAGGTCCATGACGCCGGGGAAGAGCGCCTGGAGCGGCAGGGCGCTGGAGGACATGGCGGCCGCGCCGTACACGAAGCCCCAGACGGCGACGTAGCCCGCGAAGTAGACGGTCGTCCAGGTGCCGAGGCTGCGCCAGCCGTCGAAGAGGGTGCGTCCGGTGGCCAGGTGCCAGCGGCCGGCGGCCTCGGCGAGCGAGATCTTGACGAGGCAGCCGGCGACGGCCGCCCACAGGAGGGTGTAGCCGAACTTGCTGCCCGCGATGAGCGTGGCGACGAGGTCGCCGGCGCCGACGCCCGTCGCGGCCACGACGATGCCCGGGCCGATGTGGCGCCAGCTCGCCGTGCGGAGCGGAGGCTCCGTCCCCTCGGTCTCTCTCTGCCGCGCCGTGTCTGCCATGCGTGGACCGCCTTCCGTTCACCCGACGTCACGTCACCAAAGCGCGGGGCACGTGATCGCGCAAGGGGGCGCGGCCGTGGCAGGGTGGCCGGAGGTGGTCTTGACGCGGTCATGCCACGGGCCCACGATGCGACGCACGGGGAGACCCGCCCCGTACCCCCCACCGCAGGAGTGACCATGCGCATGCGCATACGCGGCAGAAGGTCCGCCACCCTCACGGCCCTCCTGGCGCTCGCCGTCGCGGCGCCGTTCGCCGCCACCGCGACCGCACCGCCCACCCGGCTGCCCGCCGCCTCCGCCGCCACCGCCGAGGAGGTCGTCCGGCAGTACGCGATCCACGGCCCGTCCACCCCCGCCGAGCGCACCGCCCTGCTCGCCACCGGCGTCTCGATCGACGAGGCCGGCGACCACGAGGTCGTCGTCAGCGCCAACGCCGCCCAGGCGCGCGCCCTGCGGGCCCTCGGCCACCGGCTGGAGGCGCTGCCCGCCCCGCCCGACCGGACCGGCGGCAAGGCCGTCGGCGCCATGGACTTCCCCTCGGCCGACGCCCGGTACCACAACTACGCCGAGATGAACGCGGAGATCTCCCAGCGGCTCCAGCAGTACCCGAACATCATGAGCCGCCGCGTGATCGGCAAGTCGTACCAGGGCCGCGACATCGTCGCCATCAAGATCAGCGACAACGTGGCCACGGACGAGAACGAGCCGGAGATCCTCTTCACCCACCACCAGCACGCCCGCGAGCACCTCACGGTCGAGATGGCGCTGTACCTGCTGCGCGAGTTCGGCGCCGGATACGGCTCCGACCCCCGCGTCACCAGCGCCGTGAACAACCGCGAGATCTGGATCGTGCCGGACCTCAACCCGGACGGCGGCGAGTACGACATCGCCTCCGGCTCCTACCGGAGCTGGCGCAAGAACCGCCAGCCCAACTCCGGCTCGTCCTACGTCGGCACGGACATGAACCGCAACTGGAACTTCAAGTGGGGCTGCTGCGGCGGCTCCTCCGGCTCCACCGGCTCCGAGACCTACCGCGGCCCGGCCGCCGAGTCCGCGCCCGAGGTGAAGGTCGTCTCCGACTTCGTCCGCTCCCGGGTCGTCGGCGGCAAGCAGCAGATCACGGCGGGCATCGACTTCCACACGTACAGCGAGCTGGTGCTCTGGCCGTACGGCTACACCTACAGCGACACCGCCCCCGGGCTGACCCAGGACGACCGTGACGCGTTCGCCGCGGTCGGCCGCAAGATGGCCGCCAGCAACGGCTACACCCCCGAGCAGTCCAGCGACCTGTACATCACCGACGGGTCCATCGACGACTACCTGTGGGGCGCGCACAAGATCTTCGCCTACACCTTCGAGATGTACCCGCGCTCCTCCTCCGGCGGCGGCTTCTACCCGCCCGACGAGGTGATCGAACGCGAGACCGCCCGCAACCGCGACGCGGTGCTCCAGCTCATCGAGAACGGCGACTGCATGTACCGGTCCATCGGCAAGGAACAGCAGTACTGCGCCTAGGGGTCCGGAAAGCATCGGCGTGCGGACGGTGCGGTGCGGCTCCCTCCGGGGCCGTACCGCGCCGGTACGCGTGGGGCGCCGCCCGGGGGGTCAGCCCAGGACCGCCATGGCGTCGATCTCGATGAGCAGACCGGCGGGCAGGCCCACGTACACCGTCGTGCGGGCGGCGGGGGGCACGGTGAGGGAGGCGAAGTACGCGTCGTAGATCTCGTTCATCTCGGCGAAGTGCGCCGTGTCCGTGAGATAGACGCGCAGCATCATGACGTCGTCCCAGCTCGCGCCGCCCGCCTCCAGGACCGCCTCGACGTTGGCGAGGGTCTGGAGGGTCTGCTCGCGCAGGGTGGGGCCGGCGGGGGTCGGGGCACGGCCCTCGGCGGCCGGGAGGAAGCCGACCTGGCCGGCGACCTGGAGGATGTTGCCCTTGCGGACGCCGTGGGAGAACCGGGCGGGCGGGGCCGTGTGGGTGGCGGGGGTGATCGCGGTCTTCTCGGTCATCGTCGCGCTTCCTCGGGTGGGGTGCTGCCGGAGTACTCCCGGCTGATGGCGTCGGCGGTGCGCCGCACCAGCGGGAGGAGGGTGAGGAGTTCCCCGGCCGTGACGACGACGTTGGGCGCGGACACCGACATGGCGGCGACGACCCGGCCGTCCGCGCCGCGGACCGGGGCCGCGACGCAGTTGATGGACTCCTCGTGGCCACCGAGGTCGGTGGCCCAGCCCTGTTCGCGCACGGTCGCGAGCTCCTTGAGGAACGCGGCGGCGTTCGGGACCGAACGGGGCGTGTACATGGGGTAGTCGAGCCGGGCGGCCAGCGCGCGCCGCTCGGGCTCGGGCAGGTCGGCCAGCAGCAGCTTCGCCACGGCGGCGACGGTGATGGCGACGGGCTTGCCGATGCGCGAGTACATGCGCACGGGGTAGCGGCTGTCGACCTTGTCGATGTAGAGCACCTCGCCCTCCTCGTACACGGCGAGGTGGACGGTGTGCCCGGTCTCCTCGTTGAGGGCGGCGAGGTGCGGGTGGGCGATCTCGCGGACGTCGAGGTTCTCGACGGCTTCCTGGGCGAGGGCGAAGAGCCGGGCGCCGAGGCGGTAGCGCTGGTCCTCCTGGCGGTAGACCAGGCCGTGCTCGTGCAGGGTGCGCAGCAGCCGCAGGGCGGTGGACTTGTGCACGCCGAGCGCGTCGGCGACCTGCCCGAGGTCGGCGGGGCCGCGCGCGAGCAACGGCAGGATGCTGAGCGCGCGGTCGACGGTCTGGCTCATGGCGTACGTACCTCCTGGTCCTCCCCGGTCCGCGTCCAGCCGGGGCCGAGGTGCAGTCTCCCCCAGGCGGTGTCGTCCAGGTCGGCGAGGCGGTCGGCGTGTGCCGGGGCGGGCGGGGTGCCGAGGTCGCCGGGGACGGTGAGCGCGGCCGCGGCCATGAGGTGCCCGTGCCGGAGGCGGTGCCGGACGGGCAGGCCCCGGAGGGTGGCGGAGAGGAACCCGGCGGCGAAGGCGTCGCCCGCGCCGACGGGCGCGACGACGTCCACCCGGGGGGCGGGCACGAAGGTCGCGGTGCCGCCGGTGTACGCCGTCGCGCCCCGCGCGCCGTGCTTGACCACCAGCACCGCCGGTTCCGGCAGCGCTTCCCGGACCGCAGCGGCGCCGGGGAGGCCCCACGCCGCCTCCGCCTCGTCCTCGCCGACGAAGACGAGGTCGGCGCCCCGCGCCAGGTCCCGCAGGACGGCGGGGTCGGCGCCGCGCCACAGCCCGGGGCGGTGATTGACGTCGAACGACACCAGGGGACGGCCCGGGCGGCGGGTGGTGAGGTCGCGCGTGAGGGCCAGGCACCCGGGGGACAGCGCGGCGGTGATGCCGGTGAGGTGCAGGACGCGGGCGCCGGCGAGGTCCTCGGGCGGGACGGTCCGCGGGGACATCGCCGAGGCGGCGGAGCCGGACCGGTAGTAGACGACCTCGTGGGCGCCGCCGGCCCGGTCGGTGGCGGTGCGGAAGTAGACACCGGTCGGGCGGTGGGGGTCGCGGCGTACGGAGCCGGTGTCGACGCCGTGGGCGGCGACGGCCTCGACCAGGTGGTCGCCGAAGCTGTCGGTCCCGACCCGGCTGACCCACCTGACCCGGTGGCCCGCCGAGGCCAGCGCGCAGGCCACGTTGGACTCCGCGCCCCCGATGGCGCGGGTGAAGGAGGGCACGTCGGCGAGGCGTCCGGGGCGGGAGGGCAGGAAGGTGACCATGGACTCGCCGAGACAGACGACGTCGGTTGCCGTCACGCTGGGGGCTCCTCACCGGGTCTCCCGGGACCCGTTGACCCGGCGTTGCGCCGGATGTTAGACACCAACGAGCAATATACGCAATGACGGTTGCAGGGAATGCAACAGATGGGGAGGGGTCGCATGGCCGCCGCACACCTCAGGGCCGAGGACCTCAGGGACGAGCGCGTCGATCACCGCTTCAAGGGCCTCCCCGTGGACGCCGAGGGCCTGACGGTCGGCGAGCTGGCGGCCCAGCGCCGCGACCTCTTCACCGGCGGCTTCACCACCCCCGTCCTCGCCCTGTCCGCCGAGGCGCTGGAGCACAACCTGGCGCTGCTGGAGACGTACGCCGAGCGGCACGGCCTGGCCTTCGCCCCGCACGGCAAGACCTCCATGGCACCGCAGCTCTTCGACCGGCAGGTCGCCCACGGCGCCTGGGGCATCACGGCGGCCGTGCCGCACCAGGCGCGGGTCTACCGGACGTTCGGCGTCCGTCGGATCTTCCTCGCCAACGAGCTCGTCGACGCCGCGGCGCTGCGCTGGGTCGCCACCGAGCTGGAGCGGGACCCGGACTTCCGCTTCATCTGTTACGTCGACTCGGTGCGCGGCGTCGAGCTGATGGACCGGGCGCTGGAGGGCTGCGCCCGCCCCGTGGACGTCGTGGTGGAGCTGGGCGCGGGCGACGGCGCGCGCACCGGGGCGCGGACGGAGGCGGACTGCGATGCCGTGGCGGACGCGGTCGCCGCCACGAGCACGCTGCGGCTGGTGGGCGTCGCGGGCTACGAGGGCGAGGTGCCCGACGCGACGCCCGGCGCCGTCCGGGCCTGGCTGCTCCGGCTCACCGCCATCGCCGTCGCGTTCGACAAGGCGGGCAGGTTCGCGGCCGCTCCGGACGAGATCGTCGTCAGCGCGGGCGGCAGCGCCTGGTTCGACACGGTCGCGGAGGTGTTCGCGGAGCTGCCGCCGCTGTCCCGCCCGGTGCTGAAGCTGCTGCGATCGGGGGCGTACGTGTCCCACGACGACGGCCAGTACCGCGATCTCACCCCCTTCAACCGGGTTCCGGAGGAGGGCGCCCTGAAGCCCGCCTTCCGGCTGTGGTCCCAGGTGGTGTCCCGCCCGACGCCGGAGCAGGCATTCGTCAACGCGGGCAAGCGGGACGCCGCGTACGACCTCCACCTGCCCGAGGCGCAGGTCGTCCGCTCCGCGCGGGACGGGTCCTTCCGCCCGGCGGACGGCATCACGGTGAGCCGGCTGTCGGACCAGCACGCCTGGCTGGACACGGCGGCGGGCGCGCGCCTGGAGGTGGGCGACTGGGTCGGCATGGGCCTGTCGCACCCGTGCACCTCGTTCGACAAGTGGCAGCTCATCCCGGTGGTCGAGGCGGACGGCACGGTCGTCGACTTCGTCCGCACCTTCTTCTAGGGGCGTCCGCCATGGACCTCGTCGTACGGGACGTCCGCGTCGTCGACGGCACCGGTGGCCCCTCGTACCGCGCCGACGTCGGCGTCACCGGCGGCCGGATCACCGCGATCCGCCGCGAGGGGGAACCGGCGCCGTCCGGCCGGCGCGTCCTGGACGCGCACGGGCTGGTCCTCTCCCCCGGCTTCATCGACATGCACGCCCACAGCGACCTCGCGCTGCTCCGGGACCCGGACCACAGCGCCAAGGCCGCGCAGGGCGTGACCCTCGAAGTGCTGGGCCAGGACGGCCTGTCGTACGCGCCGGTCGACGACCGCACCCTGGACGAGGTCCGCCGGGCCGTCGCCGGCTGGAACGGCGGCGCGCCCGGGGACACGACCGTCGACTTCGACTGGCGGACCGTCGGCGAGTACCTGGACCGCCTGGACCGCAATTTCGGCGGCCGGGGCATCGCGGTCAACGCCGCCTACCTGGTCCCGCAGGGCACGGTCCGCGCGTACGTCATGGGCTGGGAGGACCGGCCGCCGGCCGGCGCCGAACTGGACCGGATGAAGCGGCTGGTGGCCCAGGGCCTGGAGCAGGGCGCGGTGGGCATGTCGTCCGGCCTCACCTACACGCCCGGCATGTACGCCCGGGACGCCGAACTGACCGTGCTGTGCCGGGTGGTGGCCGCGTACGACGGCTACTACTGCCCGCACCACCGCAGTTACGGCGCGGGCGCCTTGGACGCCTACCGGGAGATGCTCGCCCTCACCCGCGACGCGGGCTGCGCGCTGCACTTGGCCCACGCCACCCTGAACTTCGGGGTGAACGAGGGCAGGGCGCCCGAGCTGCTCGCGCTGCTGGACGAGGCGCTGGACGCCGGGGCCGACGTCTCGCTCGACACCTACCCGTACACGCCCGGCTGCACGACGCTGGTCGCGCTGCTGCCGAGCTGGGCGGGCGAGGGCGGCCCGGAGGCGGTCCTGGCCCGTCTGCGGGACGACGCGGCCGCCGAGCGGATACGCCACCACCTGGAGGTGACCGGCTCGGACGGCTGCCACGGCGTCCCCGTCGACTGGGGCACCGTCGAGGTCTCCGGCGTCCGCGCCCCGGACCTCGCCGCCCACGTCGGCCGCCGGCTGGACGGCTGGGCCACCGCGCGGCGCCTGCTGCTCGACGACCGGCTCGGCACGACGGTCCTCCAGCACGTCGGCCACGAGAAGAACGTACGGGCCATCATGCGCCACCGCGTCCACACCGGCGGCTCGGACGGCATCCTCCAGGGCACCAAGCCGCACCCGCGCGCCTACGGCACCTTCCCCCACTACCTGGGGCGGTACGCGCGCGAGCTGGGCGTCCTGTCGCTGGAGGAGGCGGTCGCCCACCTCACCTCCCGCCCCGCCGCCCGGCTCCGCCTCCCCGACCGGGGCCTGGTCCGCGAGGGCTACCGCGCCGACCTGGTCCTCTTCGACCCGGACACGGTGGCGGCGGGCTCCACCTTCGACGCCCCGCGCACCCTCCCCCACGGCATCCCGCACGTCCTGGTCGACGGGCATTTCGTGATCGAGGACGGCCGCCGCACGGACGTCCTGGCGGGCCGCGCCGTCCGGCGCACGGCTTAGGGGGCGTCCACAGCCGGCCCCGGGAGGACCCTTTCTCCGCAATCTTCCCGACAATCCTTTCAGTTGCTTCCGCGTGGTCGATTTGCCGGGGGTTGTCGCTCCGTTGGTCTGCTTATGTCGTCTATGGATCCACTTGCAGAAACGATGAGCGGTCAAGAGGTCGCCCGTACGGGAATCCCGGCCACTCGGATGGCTCAGACCCGGGACGTTTCACGCTCCCGTTAGCTGGGTTATGACAGCGACACTCACCGATGGTCACTCGTCCCGGCATACCGATGTCCCGTCATGGGCGAACAGTTCCGTCGCCATGGGCGACTTCCTGTTCATCCCGGCGTCGTCCCCCGTCGAGGGCATCAACGGGACGCTGCGCGGACGCGGCGCGGTGATCGCCCTCACCTGGTCCGCGCCCGTGCTCCAGGAACTCGCCACCACGATCAACGACCTGGAGACGGCGTTCCGGGCGGCGTGGAGACGAGCGGGACTGCCCACCGGAGCGGGCAAAGGACGAGCGGGGTTCCACGAACATGCGTGAATACGGCATCGAGGACATGCTCGGCCCCCGCCCGCCCGCCTACGTCCCCGCGCACGATCCGCTCGGGCACGATCCGCTCGGGCTGCATCCGCTCGGGCACGATCCGCTCGGGCTGGACCCCTCGGCGGACGTGCAGCACGGGGCGTGGGACCCGGCCGAGGAGCTCGCCTTCCTCCTCCAGGAGGCCATGGAGGCGGACCGGGGCCCGGTACCGGAGCAACAGCTCCCGCCGGACGCGACGGACTTCCCCCTCGACCACGACGGCCTGACGACCCTCGCGAACATGACCGCCGACCTGCCGCCGGTGCGCTCCCCCGGCCACCACGGGCGGCGCAGGACCCGGCCGCCGTCCCTCACCTGGGCCCGCGTCGGCAGTTTCCTGCTCGCCGTGCTGTCGGTGGGGCTGGTGTCCATGGTCAGCGTGTTCAGCGGCATCATCGCCTACGACCCGCTGCGGCACATCGCCGAAGCCCACTCGCCCGCCAGGACGGTCAACTGGTGGCCCCTCCTCGTCTACGGCCCGTGGGCGGTGGCGTCCCTGTCCGTGCTGCGCGCCGCCCTGCACCGGCGCCGCGCCGCGCATTCCTGGTCGGTCGTCCTGCTCTTCTCCTTCATGGGGATGCTGCTGTGCGTGGCCCAGGCCCCCGGGAACTACACGGGCATGGCCGCGGCGGCGCTGCCGACCGTGGCGTCCCTGGCGTGCTTCCACCAACTGGTGCGTTTCATCACCCTCACCCGCCCACCCCGCAAGACGAAGCCGCGGCACCGGATCCTCGACCGGACACGTCCCGCTCCCCGGTGATCACTTTTCCAGCGACAAGATCCACTGTGCAAGATTCCTCACCCTTGCGGATGAACACCACCCGGAAAGTCATCTCATCACCTGAAAGGGCGCATGCCCCATGAACGCGGTCTTCTGGCTGGTCCTGGCCTGTGCCTCGGTCTGTTCCACCGCTCCGGCGTTCGCCGTGTCGATGCGGACCGGGATGTCCCGGCTCGACGCCCGGGAACTGCGCCGCCGTCAGCTCCTCATCCGCGTCCTCCAGACCCGGCAGCGCGCCGGGGCCGCCGGTACGGACGCCTTCGGGGCCCCGGGCGAGCCCGGCGTGCCGGCGGCGGGCGGCGCGGTCCGGCGTACGCCCTAGGCGTGCCTCCGTGGGCGCTCGTCCTAGGGGGTGCCTCCCTGGGCGCCCGCCCGGTCCGGCTCCGCCGCGCGGGACACCGGCGTCCGGCTCCCGCCCGGCGCGGCGGCCGCCTCCCGGCGGAGCGCCAGGGCGGTGACCAGGCAGGCGACGGCCGCCAGGGCGAAGCCGTACGCCGGCGTGCGGCCCGAGGGCGCCGTCTCGTACACCAGCGCGGCGGACAGCACCGCCAGGATCCGGCCCGCCCGTCCCTCCCAGGCGCTCGCCGCCACCACGGTGGTGCCCCACAGCAGGTACCAGGGCTGGACCATCGGCGACAGCGCCACCAGGGCGACGAGGGACAGACCCAGCGCGTGCACCGGGTCGACGCGGCCGCGGACGGCCCGCCACGCCAGGTGGACGATGAGCGCCAGGGCCACCGCCAGGCCGAGGCGCTGGACGGCCGCCTTGACCGGGTCGGGATCGCCGCCCAGCAGCGGGCGCAGCAGCTCGCCGAGACCGAGCCCGAGGTCGCTGGTGACCGACAGCGCGGTGTGGATCGTCCCGGCGACGCTCTGCGTCCGCAGCCAGCCGAACCCGGTGCCCGCGGCCAGCGTCGCCCCCACGGCCACCGCCCCGGCGACCAGCCCCGGCCCCAGCAGGCCCGTGACGATCCGGTGGCGGGTCGCCGCACGGCCCGCCATGACACCGATGAACAGCAGCGCCACGGCGGCCGGGGACTTGACCATCACCGCGAGCCCGACGACCGCGCTGCCCGCGATCCACCGTCCGCGCCGGGCCAGGACCACGCCCGTCAGCATGAGGGCGATCATCAGCCCGTCGTTGTGCATGCCGCCGACCACGTGCATCAGCAGCAGCGGGTTGAGCGCCCCCAGCCACAGGGCCCCGCGCTCGCCGTCCGCCGCGCTCCCGGCGCCCTCCCCGCGCTCCCGTCCGAGACGGCGCAGCGCCCGGACGATCAGGACCAGCGCGACCACGGCGATCAGCCGCATCCCGAGCACGGCCGGCACGATCGTCCCGCCGCCTGTCAGCCGGGTCACCGCCTGCGCCAGCACCAGGAAGACCGGCCCGTACGGAGCCGGCGTGTCCGTCCAGTGCCGGCCGACGCTCGCGGCCGCGTCCCCGCCGGGACCGTGCGGATCCAGGACGGAGGGCCCGGCGCCGTACACGTCGTGGCCCTCCAGCACCATGGCGCCCTGCGCGACGTAGCTGTACACGTCGGCGCTGTACAGGGGCGGGGCGAGGAGCATCGGGGCGGTCCACCAGCCGAGCGTCACCAGGGTGTGGCGTACGGACGCCCCGGCCCTGCCGTAGCCCCACCAGGCGGCGACCAGCAGCGTCAGGCCGAGGTAGGCCAGGACGGAGGCCGCCACCGTGACCCCGGGCCCGTGGGGGACCCAGATCCCCCACGGGTCGCGGGTCGGCAGCGTTCCGGCGGCCCAGCCGCCCGCGGCCACCGCGG
Organism: Streptomyces sp. NPDC016309; assembly: GCF_043077235.1. NCBI lineage: Bacteria > Bacillati > Actinomycetota > Actinomycetes > Kitasatosporales > Streptomycetaceae > Streptomyces > Streptomyces sp. NPDC016309. The sequence continues at coordinate 596,114 of NZ_JBIBSG010000001.1, forward strand.
CCGACCCGGCCGCGCCCAGCCGGCGGTACCCGTCAGCGCTCATTGCCCACATGACCCGCCAACCTATCGGGCGGGTCCGGGGCGCCCCGCTACGGCTTCGGCAGGACGCACCCCGGCCGGCCGAGGTCGATCTTGTTGCCGATGCCGACGCAGGCCACGATCCCGTACGTCTGCTGGGCGTAGTTGATGCCCGGGCGGACGGTGACGGTGCCGTTCTCGTCCACCTCGCACGGGTTGTTCATGGTGCAGCGCTGCCCGTCCTCGTTCCCGGTGTTGTTCACCGCGACGACCTTGCCGGTGGCGGAGTCGATCACGGGCGACCCGGAGGTGCCGCCGATCGTGTCGCAGGCGGCGGTGTACCGGACGGAGTCCTTCATCGTCCAGCCGGCCTCCTTCAGCCGGTACGCGAAGCCGTCGATGGAGCAGCTGTAGATCCGCTTCCAGTAGCCCGAGACGACCTTGATGGCCGTGCCCTGCGCGGGCCTGGTCGCGTTCAGCTCCAGCGCCCTGATGCCGTAGCGGCCCTGGATCTGGGCGTACGTGCTGCTCAGCTCGTACAGCGAGACGTCGGTGTCGGTCATGGTCGCGTACGCGATCCTGGTGGCGCGCAGGGTGGCGACGCGGGTGCCGGCGGAGTTGAGCAGGCCGAACGACCGGGTGGAGGGCTTGTCGACGACGACCGTGCCGGGTCCGGGCATCCCGCTCTCCAGGCAGTGCCCGTTCGACAGCACGAGCGCGGGGTCGGTGGCCTGCGAGCCCGGCACGCGGACCAGGGATCCGGAGCAGTTGCTGAGCGCGACGGTGCCGGCGAAGTCGACGGCGGCGGCCTTGACGGGCGCCGGGACCGCCGTAGGCGCCGGGGCTGTCGGGGCTGCGGCGGCGGAGGTGGCGCCGGCTCCGAGGAGCGCGAGCGCGAGCAGCGCACCGACGAGAGGCTTGCGCATGTGGGGGGTTCCTCTCCGGGGATGACGTTTGTCATGCGCATTCTGAGCCCCGGTCCGCCGCCGGCAGGAGACCCTTTCCAGCCGCGCCCCCAGCCCGTCGCGGGCGATCGTTCCGCCGGGGCGGTGCGCCGCACCGGTGCGCGGGGCGCGGTCAGTCGTCCGCGAGGGTGTCCAGGAACGCGCTGTTGACCGCCATCAGCCCCCCGTCCACCCGCAGCGTCGTCCCCGTGATCCACGCCGCGTCGGTCGAGGCCAGGAAGGCGACCGCCGCCGCGACGTCCTCCGGCTCACCCACCCGGCCCAACGGGTAGACCCGGTCCGCCAGCGCGGCCAGCTCGCGCTCGCGGCCTTCCCAGGCGCGGGTGCGGATCGTGCCGGGGTTGACCTGGTTGACGCGGACGCCCCGCGGCGCGGCGTCGGCGGCGAGCGTACGGGTGAGCGAGGTCAGGGCGGCCTTCGCGGCGCTGTACGCGTGGCCGCCGAAGGCCTGCTCGGCGTTGACCGAGCCGATGTTCACGATCGCGCCGCGCCCGGACGCCGCCAGCGGCCCCAGCGCCGCCCGGGCGCACCGGAGCGCGCCGACGAGGGTGACGTCCAGGGACCGCCGCCAGGTCTCGTCGGCCTCGTCCTCGAAGCGGGGCTCGTCCGGGGTGCGGGCGAAGGCGTTGTTGACCAGCACGTCCAGCCGGCCGAACGCCTCGACGGCGTGCGCCACCGCCGCCTCGACGGCCGCGCGGTCGGCCACGTCGCACCCGTACGCCACCGCCCCGGGGATCGTCCCGGCCACCTCGCGGGCGGGTTCCTCGTCGAGGTCCACGACCAGCACCCGGGCGCCCTCGGCGCCGAACCGGCGCGCGGTGGCCGCGCCGATCCCGCGCGCCGCCCCGGTGATCAGTACGCCGTACCCGTCGAAACGTCCCCGCACGTCCATCCGGCGATGATCCCGCCCGGGCGGGGGGCGATCAAGGACGCCCTCCGCCGGGGGCGAAGTGGCACAAAACACGAGGCGCCCCACCCGCCACCGCCGTAAGCTCGCGACATGCAGGTGATCCAGTCCACGAAGCTCGCCAACGTCTGTTACGAAATCCGGGGCCCGGTGCTCGAGGAGGCGATGCGGCTGGAGGCTGCGGGTCACCGGATCCTGAAGCTGAACACCGGCAACCCCGCCGCCTTCGGCTTCGAGTGCCCGCCCGCGATCCTGGAGGACATGCTCCGCAACCTCGGCGAGTCGCACGGCTACGGCGACGCGAAGGGGCTGCTGTCCGCGCGGCGGGCGGTGATGAGCCACTACGAGACCCGGGGCATTCCGCTCTCGGTCGAGGACATCTATCTGGGCAACGGCGTCTCCGAGCTGATCCAGATGGCGATGCAGGCGCTGCTCGACGACGGCGACGAGGTCCTCGTACCGGCGCCGGACTACCCGCTGTGGACGGCGTCGGTGTCCCTGGCGGGCGGTACGGCGGTGCACTACCGCTGCGACGAGCAGGCCGACTGGATGCCGGACCTCGCCGACATCGAGCGGAAGATCACCGACCGCACCAAGGCCATCGTCATCATCAACCCGAACAATCCGACGGGTGCGGTGTACGACGACGAGATGCTGCGCGGGCTGACCGAGATCGCCCGGCGGCACGACCTGGTGGTCTGCTCCGACGAGATCTACGACAAGATCCTCTACGACGGCGCCACGCACACCCCGACCGCCGCGATCGCCCCCGACCTGCTGGTGCTGACCTTCAACGGCATGTCGAAGAACTACCGGGTCGCCGGGTACCGCAGCGGCTGGCTGGCGGTGTGCGGTCCGAAGGCGCACGCCTCGTCGTACATCGAGGGGCTGACGATCCTCGCCAACATGCGGCTGTGCGCCAACATGCCGGCCCAGCACGCGATCGCCGCCGCGCTCCAGGGGCGCCAGTCGATCGAGGCGCTGGTGCAGCCGGGCGGCCGGCTGCTGGAGCAGCGGGACGTGGCGTACGAGCTGCTGGTGCAGATCCCCGGCGTGACGTGCGTGAAGCCGAAGGGCGCCCTGTACCTGTTCCCGCGGCTCGACCCGGACGTCTACAAGATCAAGGACGACCGGCAGATGGTGCTGGACCTGCTGCGGGCCGAGAAGATCATGGTGGTGCACGGGACGGGGTTCAACTGGCACGAGCCGGACCACTTCCGGATCGTCACGCTGCCCAACGCCGCCGATCTGGCGGACGCGGTGACGCGGATCGGGAATTTCCTGGACGGGTACGGCCAGCACTGACCCAGCTCAACTTTAGACTGAATCCAAGGTAGGATGGTCTCCTGTCCGAGAGCAGGAGGCCGTCCACCATGTACGAACCGATCCGCACCAAGTCGGTCCACCGGATGGCCGACGACGCCCCGGACCGCATCCCGCACCGCTCCCGCGAGGAGGAGCTGGACATCCAGCTCGCCGGGCACCTCGCCGCGCTGCTCGCCGTCACCGACGAGATCGGCGACGACGTGGCGGCGGACCGCATCGCCCAGCAGGTCGCCCGGCTGCGCGGCGCGCCGCCCGCCCGGCACGCGGGCCTCACCGGCTCCGCCCCGGCGGACCTGCACCGCCGCGCCCACGCCCTCGCGGGCCGCGCCCTGGTCGTCGCCGCCTCCCGGGCCGACACGGCCGCCGCGATCCTGGCCGCCGAGCGCATGGACGCCCACACCGCCGCACTGGCGCGGTTCCGCCCGGTCGGCGCCCCCTGAACGGCCCCGGTCCGCGCCCGGGGAGGGAGCGGACCGGGTGCCACCCACCACCGCGAGGGTCCACATGGGTCGGCCCCCGAAGCCTGAGGGGACTTCGGGGGCCGATCGCATCGTGCCGGGTCATTCGTGAACCCACAGGTCAGGGCGGATGTCGGGCTGACCCGCCACGACGTCCATCGGGGTCAGCCCAGGCGCTCGACCAGCGCGCGGTGCTCGTCCCACAGCTCCTTGGGCGTGTGGTCACCGAAGGTGTTGAGGTGCTCGGGGACCAGGGCGGCCTCCTCGCGCCAGATCTCCGTGTCGACCTTCAGCAGGAAGTCCAGGTCCTCGTCGGGCAGGTCCAGGCCCTCGGTGTCCAGCGCCTCGCGCGTCGGCAGGATGCCGATGGGGGTCTCGACGCCCTCGGCCTTGCCCTCCAGGCGCTCCACGATCCACTTCAGGACACGGCTGTTCTCGCCGAAGCCGGGCCAGACGAACGCGCCCTCGTCGTTCTTGCGGAACCAGTTGACGTAGTAGATCTTCGGCAGCTTGGACTGGTCCGGCGCGTTCTTGCCGACCTTGATCCAGTGAGCCATGTAGTCGCCCATGTTGTAGCCGCAGAACGGCAGCATGGCGAACGGGTCGCGGCGCAGCTCGCCGACCTTGCCCTCGGCGGCGGCGGTCTTCTCGGAGGCGACGTTGGCGCCGAGGAAGACGCCGTGCTGCCAGTCGAAGGACTCGGTGACCAGCGGGACGGCGCTGGCGCGGCGGCCACCGAAGAGGATCGCGGAGATCGGCACGCCCTTGGGGTCCTCCCACTCGGGCGCGATGATCGGGCACTGCGAGGCGGGCACGGTGAAGCGGGCGTTGGGGTGGGCGGCCGGGGTCCCGGACTCCGGCGTCCAGTCGTTGCCCTTCCAGTCGGTGAGGTGGGCCGGGGTCTCCTCCGTCATGCCCTCCCACCAGACGTCGTTGTCGTCGGTGAGGGCGACGTTGGTGAAGACCGAGTTGCCCCACAGCGTCTTCATCGCGTTGGCGTTGGTGTGCTCACCGGTGCCGGGCGCGACGCCGAAGAAGCCCGCCTCGGGGTTGATCGCGTACAGCCGGCCGTCCTCGCCGAACCGCATCCAGGCGATGTCGTCGCCGATCGTCTCGACGGTCCAGCCGGAGATCGTGGGCTCCAGCATCGCGAGGTTGGTCTTGCCGCACGCGGACGGGAAGGCGGCGGCCACGTACGTCGACTCGCCCTGCGGCGGGGTGAGCTTGAGGATCAGCATGTGCTCGGCGAGCCAGCCCTCGTCGCGGGCCATGACGGACGCGATGCGCAGGGCGTAGCACTTCTTGCCGAGAAGGGCGTTGCCGCCGTACCCGGAGCCGTAGGACCAGATCTCGCGGGTCTCGGGGAAGTGCGAGATGTACTTGGTGGAGTTGCAGGGCCACGGGACGTCCTGCTCGCCCTCGGCGAGCGGAGCGCCGAGGGTGTGCACGGCCTTGACGAAGAACCCGTCGGTGCCCAGCTCGTCCAGGACGGCCTGGCCCATGCGGGTCATGGTGCGCATGGAGACGGCGACGTACGCGGAGTCGGTGATCTCGACGCCGATGGCGGAGAGCGGCGACCCGACGGGGCCCATGCAGAAGGGCACGACGTACATCGTGCGGCCCTTCATGGAGCCGCGGAAGATGCCCTTCTCACCGGCGAAGATCTCCTTCATCTCCGCCGGGGCCTTCCAGTGGTTGGTCGGCCCGGCGTCCTCCTCCTTCTCGGAGCAGATGAAGGTGCGGTCCTCGACGCGCGCGACGTCGGTCGGGTCGGAGGCGGCGTAGTACGAGTTCGGACGCTTGACCGGGTCGAGCTTGCGGAACGTGCCCTTGGCGACGAGCTCCTCGCACAGGCGCTCGTACTCCGCCTCTGAACCGTCGCACCAGACCACGGCGTCCGGCTGCGTGATGGCTGCGATCTCGTCGACCCAGGAGATCAGCTCCTGGTGGTTGGTGGGGACGGTGGTGGGAGCCGCATTACCGCGCGCCACGATTGCTCCTTGTCGAGGGGTTTTGGGTTGTCTGCCCCGTGGGGGCTGCGACCCGGATGCTTCACATGGATCTCTTGGCGCTCATCCGGTGCCGACCGCACTCATCTGATCATCCGTGCCTTGTGCGCATATGTCCAGAGGGTCTCTCACGTGAGCATGGCCACTCACCGCCGGAACCCGCTAACGCGTCGGTAGCATTCCGGACATGACTGCAGGCCCCCCCGAAGTGACCGAGATCGAACCTCCGCCGGTGAAACCGAGGCTGCGCGGCTGGCTGCACGCGGGCATGTTCCCCCCGGCCCTCGTCGCCGGCATCGTTCTCACCGCGCTCGCCGATTCCACCCGGGCCCGCGTCGCCTGCGGCGTCTACGCCTTCACCGCCTGCCTGCTCTTCGGGGTGAGCGCCCTCTACCACCGCGGCGACTGGGGTCCGCGCGCCACGGCGGTGCTGCGCCGGCTCGACCACGCCAATATCTTCCTCATCATCGCGGGCACCTATACCCCGCTGACCCTGCTCCTGCTCCCCGACTCCACCGGGCGGGTGCTCCTGTGGGCGGTCTGGGCCGCCGCGGTGGCGGGGATCGCCTTCCGGGTGTTCTGGGTCGGCGCCCCGCGCTGGCTCTACACCCCGTGCTACATCGCGATGGGCTGGGCGGCCGTGTTCTTCCTGCCCGACTTCATGCGGGCGGGCGGCGTCGCCGTGCTGGTCCTGGTGGTCGTCGGCGGAGTCCTCTACAGCCTGGGCGGCGTGGTGTACGGGCTCAAGCGCCCGGACCCGTCGCCGCGCTGGTTCGGCTTCCACGAGGTCTTCCACTCCCTCACCCTCGCGGCGTTCATCGCCCACTACGTGGGCATCTCCCTGGTCGCCTACCGGCACGCCTGACCCGCCCGGCACCAAAACGGCCGTGACGCCCCGCGCCACGGCCGTCGGTCGTGCTCCGTGCGCACCGCACGTGAGGCACCGTCAGGGACGGCTCCGGTCCCTGGGCGCGGCCCCGGCGCGCGTGTCCCCCGGCCCGCAGGCGGTGCCGTCCCGGTCGGGGTCGAGCCGCAGCGGATCGTCCGCGCCGTTGAGCCGCAGCCGTCCGTAGTCGTGGTCCGCCAGCCAGGCGCAGCGGGCCCCGGTCGTCGCCTTCACCTCCTTCGGGAACACCGTCGGCACGCACACCCCGGCCGCGCCGTAGTGCCGGTCGCACCCGGCGATCCGCGGGCTGACCGGGACGGAGTCCCGCTTCTTCAGCGGCTTCCGCGGGGCGGCGGCGAGGCTGCCGGCGAAGTCGTGCACGTGCGCCGAGCGCTCCGCCTCGGCCGCCATCGCGGCCGGCCCGCCCAGGTGCACCCATGCGGCGACGGACGGGATGCCGTGGGCGTCCACCGCGAACAGCATGTACCAGCCGGGCGGGGCCAGGTTGGGGTTGGCGGTGACGTTCAGGTCGACCGTCCGGTCGTCGACCACCGACAGCGGCAGGTCCACGAACCGCTGGTTGGGGTCGGAGGAGTGGGTGACGGCGGCCGGGCGGATCAGCTCGGCCCTGGCGATCGGCCGGTCGACGGTGACGCGCTGGGTGTCGCCGTAGTTCCACCTCCCGTCGATCACGGAAGTGATCCTCGGGCGGGGGCCCTTGAGCAGGTACGGGGGCGTGTAGACCGACACGTCGTGGTTGTAGGTGCCGTTGCCCGGGTTGTCGCCGACCGCCATGACCCGGCCGTCGGGCAGCAGGAACGCGGAGGAGTGGTAGGTGCGCGGCACCGGGTCGGCGGCCAGACCCGGCTCGTAGGTGTTGGTGACCGGGTCGAAGAACGACGCCTCGTACACCGGGTCGGCCCGGTCGTGCAGGCCGCCGCCGGTCTCCAGGACCTTGCCGTCCGGCAGCAGCACCGCCGAGACGAACATCTTGCCCTCGTCGCCGGTCTGCGGCCGCTTGCCCTGCCCCTGGTCGACCAGGCCCTGCGGGAGCGGCGGGCCCGCCACGTACCCCGGGTTCGGCTGCTTGAGGTCGATGATGTCGGTGAGGCGGTTGGCGGCGGGGTTGCGCTCGTTGTTGCCGCCGCCGATGGTCAGCACCCGCTGGTCCTGGGCGGGCGGCAGCAGGACGCTCGCCGACTCGTCCCGCTCGTCCTTGTTCCGCAGGCCCGGTACGTCGGTGACGGTGTTGGCGTCGTAGTCGTAGATCGAGGCGCCCGTGCCCGGGGTGCCGTTGCCGAAGGTGTGACTGCCGGAGTAGAACAGCCGCCCGTCCTGCATCAGGATCATCGACGGGTACAGGCCCCAGTAGGACCAGGTCTGGTTGACCTCGTTCATCGGCAGCCACTTGTGCTGCGCGGCGGAGAACTTCTCCGCCGTCACATTGCCGGTGGAGTCCTCCTTCAGACCGCCGAAGGAGATCACGTCACCGTTGCCGAGGATCGTCGCCGACGGGTACCAGTGCCCGTCGTGCATGTCGTTGGTCCTGGTGTACGTCTCGGTCGCCGGGTCGAAGACGTACGAGTCCTTCAGGCCCTGGTAGCCGATCCTCCCGTCGGCGGACGGGTAGCCCTTGTTGCCGCTCATGACCAGCACCCGGCCGTCGGAGAGCTGGACGTGGCCGGCGCAGAACATGTCGGCGGGCGTGGGGACGGTGCGGAAGGAGCCGTTCGCCGGGTCGTACACGGCGGAGGTGAACGTGCCGGCCTTGAACAGCTCCGGGTCGTTGCCGGAGCCGGCGATCAGCAGCACCTTGCCGTTGTGCAGCACGACGGAGTGCATGGACCGGACCGGGTTCCTGGTCGGCAGCACGTCCCACCGGCCCTTGGCGCACTCCTCGGCGGTGCCGGTGCACACCGGGTCGGGCGCGGGCGCGGCGACCTCCTCCATCACGTAGTCGTCGGTGGTGACGCTGCCGGTGCCGAAGACGGACACGCCCCAGGCGATCCGGTCGGTGCCGGGCGGTACGGCGGGGGTGCGCACCTCGGCGCGGGTGTAGGCGGCGGCGAGCGGCAGGGTCTTGAGGTCGGTCCAGTACTGCCAGCCGGCGGCCGTGTCGTGCCGGAACAGCGTGATCGCCGCGTCGGGCGTGGTCGACCGGTACCAGAGGGACAGGTCGTACTGCCGCTCCGCGGCGACGGTGGGGGCGCAGGCGGCCGACTCGGTGATGAGCGCCTTGCGGTCGCCGTCGACCCGGCGGGTCAGCTCGACCTTCATGGCGGCGGTGCCGGAGTGGGCGTCGCCGGTGGTGGTGAACGTGAAGTCGTTGTCGCCCCACCCGGACCGGGACCAGCAGTCGGGCATGCCGTCGTGGCCGGTGCCGGGGGTCTCGAAGCCGGGATTCCTGATGAGGTTGGTCCCGGCGGCGGCCGGGGGCTGGGCGGCCAGGAGCAGCCCTGCGGTGAGGGCGCCGATGGCCGGCAGGGCCGCCGGGCGGCGCCGGCGCGGGGTCCGTTTCACCGGGGTTTCCTTCCTGTACGGGCGGTACGGGCGGCCGTACGCGCCCCGCGGGGCAGGTAGACCAGGGCCTCGGTGCCGGCGAACCGCAGAACGAAGGTGGTCAGCAGCGCGAGGGCGGTGGCGGGCAGCGCGGCCATGTGGAGCTGCCCGACGAACAGGGCGATCAGGGGCAGGCGCAGCACGAGGTCGGCGTTGGCGAGGAGCGCGAAGCGCCCGAGGCGGTCGGCCCAGTGCCGGTGGTGGCGGCGGCCGCGGAACAGCAGCGCCTCGATGAGGAGGAAGTTCCAGGCGACGCCGAGCTGGTTGGCGAGGACCTCGGCGGTCAGGTAGTGCGTCCCGGCACCGGTGAGGACGTGCAGGGCGGCCAGGTTGGGGACGAAGCCGCTCAGGCCGATCAGTCCGAAGGCGGCCATGCGGGCGAGCGGGGACGCGGTGCGCAGTCCGACGAGGTGGCGCAGGAACCGCAGCCCCTCCCGGGCGGTGGACTTGGAGACGCCGGCGAACCGCTCCTCGAAGACGAACGGCACCTCGGCGACACGGGCCGGGCGGCACCGCACGGCCAGCTCCAGCAGGATCTTGTAGCCGAGCGGGCGCAGCGTCCGGGCGGTCACCGCGCCGCGCCGGACGGCGAAGAACCCGCTCATGGGGTCGCTGATGCCGCGCAGGGCGCGCGGGAAGAGCCCCTTGGTGAGCAGGGTCGCCCCGCGCGAGACGGCGACGCGGTACCCGCCGGCGAGTCCGGCGCGGCTCCCGCCGGGCAGGTAGCGGCTGGCGACGACGAGGTCGGCGTCCTCCTTCTCGCCGGTGGCGACGAGGTCGGGGACGAGGGCGGGCGGGTGCTGGAGGTCGGCGTCCATGACGACGATCCAGTCGGAGCCGGCGGCCTTCAGTCCGGCGACGACGGCACCGCCGAGGCCGCCGTCGGGGGTGTCGCGGTGGATGACGGAGACGGGGAAGGGGCAGTCGCGGGCGGCGTCGGCGATCACGGCGGGGGTGTCGTCGGTGGAGTCGTCCACGAAGACCACCTCGCAGGGCAGCCGGCCGGGTACGGACGCGGCGATGCGGCGCAGCAGCTCGCGGACGTTCGCCGACTCGTTGAAGGTGGGGACGACGACGGTGACGGCTCCCGGTTCGGGGATGTCACCGGTGACCGGGGCGACGTGCTCGGCGCCGGTGGGCTGGACGGTCACGGGGCCTCCGCTGTGGTGATCTTCCGGATCTCGATCCGTTCCTCGCCCTCGCCGAAGGTGGCGACGGGGGCCGAGTGCTCCAGCGCGGCCCTGACGGTGGGCAGGTCGCGCGCGTCGCGCCGTACGGTCGGGGAGGCGACGACGTAGTCCAGGTCCCGCCAGCCGCGGGGCAGGGTCTTCGTCACCGCCGGGTCGAGGTCCGCCTTGTAGAACCAGATGGCCCCGAGCCCCGGCCGGTACCCGGCGTGGACCAGGTCGAGCCAGAGCGCGTCGTCGGCCAGCACGCGCGCGTGCGCGGGGTCGGGGACCTCGCGGCCGAGCCAGGCGGCGGCGGCCCGGTAGGGGGCGTTGGCGTCGGCGGTCATGGCGGTGCGGTCGCCGTCGTACCAGCGCGGGAGGACGACCGCGGCGGCGGTGGCCGCCAGGAGGACGGCGGCCGCCCGGCGGGCCGGCAGCAGCGCGGGGGTGCGGCGGCCCTTGCGCAGTACGGCGTGGGCGACACTGGCGGCGCCGCCGGCCAGGACCAGGGCCAGGAAGGGCAGCGCCTGGATGACGTACATGGCCGGCAGGTATCCGGAGGGGCGCATCGCGACGAGTGCGAGGACGGCGACGGCCAGCGCGGGTCCGGCGAGTGCCCGGGCGGTGACCGACCACCGGAGGGTGAGCAGCAGCAGGGCGGCGCCGGCGAGGCCGCCGAGCGGCAGGACGCGGTCGTAGTAGAGCCAGGAGTCGAGGACCCCGTTGGAGCCGGTGCCGTCGGTCAGGATGAAGCCGGAGCCGGGGCGGCTCATCTGGTAGGTGATGCCGTCCCACAGGGAGACGTGTCCGTCGCCCGGCAGCAGTTCGCCCTTGAGGAGCGCGAACAGCGGGTAGGAGAGGCCGATCAGGGCGCAGGCGGTGACGGCGCCGGTGACGGCGAACTTGCGGGTGTCGCGGTGGCTGTGGCGCCACATGGTCATCAGCAGCGCCGGCAGGACGACGAGCATCGTCTCCTTGGTCAGGACAGCGGTGGCGGCGGCGACGCCGGCCCCGAAGTGGTGCCACAGGTGTCTGCTGGGCGAGGCGGCGAGGCAGAACGCCAGCAGCGTCCACATCACGGCCAGGTTGTCGAGGAAGATCTCCCGCTGGAGGACCACGGACAGCGGGGAGAGCCCGAACAGCGCCATGGCCAGGCCGGCGGCCCAGCGCGGCAGCCACAGCCGGCGGGCGAGGACGTACAGCATGACCGCGGAGGCGGCGCCGATCAGCAGCATCGCAAGCCGCATGGAGGCGACGGTCATCGACTCGGGCGCGATCAGCGACGGGATCCAGGTGAGGGCGGCGAGCTGCATCCAGCCGAGCGGCGGATGGTCGTACCAGTACGTGTAGTGGGCGAGGCCCCGGCCGTTCTGCACGGCCCAGGCCTGGGCGAGGTAGGTGCCCTCGTCGTCGCTGAGGGCGGGGTACTGCTGGATGTTCCAGCCCTGGACGAGCAGGATCACCACGAGCAGCGCACCGCACAGGACCAGGTCGGGGCGGGAGCCGCGGAAGCGGACGACGGGCCGGGTGACGAGCCGTCTCTTGTCGTGCGGGGCCGCCGTGGTGGCCGGCTCGGGGACCGCGGGTGCCGCGGGCAGGGTGGCGGTCATCGGGCGGCCCCCTCGCGGACGAGGTGGGCGCCCACGTGGCTGGTGAGCTCCCACTCGGTGCGCCCGCGCTGCTCGCGCCAGACCGCGCGGACCGCCGCGCCCGCGAGCAGCACCTGGTAGAAGGGCCCGCCGACGATGAGCTTCAGGTAGTGGACGAACCCGACCCGCAGCCCGTACTGCCGGCCGAAGTCGTGCAGCCCGACGATCTCGAAGACGAAGGTCACCATGGCCGTCAGGAGGGGGAGGAAGGTGATGACGGCGACGCCGATGGGGACGTCGAGGAAGAGCGCGACGGCCACGTTGAGCGGGATGACGACGCCGGTGAAGGCCTGCATGAACGGGGTCATGAGGGTGTACCGGGCGAGCATCCGCTGTCCGAGCGTGGGCAGTTGCCGCCAGTCCTTCTTGCGGTAGACCTGGAGGAAGCCCTGGTTCCAGCGGGTGCGCTGCTTGAGCAGGCTCATCAGGGTGCCGGGGGTCTCCTCGCGGGTGACCATGTCGGCGTCGTACGCGACGACGACCTTCTTGCCCGTGCTGGACAGCCGGACCCCCAGGTCGCAGTCCTCGGCGAGGCAGTCGGGGTCCCAGCCGCCGGCTTCGCGCAGGACGTCCGTACGGACGAAGACGGTGTTGCCGCCCAGCGGGATGAAGCCCTTGGCGGCGTGCAGGTGGAGGCGGGAGCGGAACCAGAAGAAGTACTCCAGGCAGTTGCGCAGGGAGTACCAGCTCGAATGGAAGTTGATGAGCTGGACGCCGCCCTGGACGACGTCGGCGCCGGTGGCGGTGAAGGCGTGGTCCACGTGGGCCAGCAGCTCGGGGTGGACCTGGTCCTCGGCGTCGAAGACCCCGACGACGTCGCCCCGGCAGTGCGGCAGCGCGGTGTTGAGCGCCTTGGGCTTGTTCTTCGCCTCGTGCGTGTCGACGACGACGCGTACGCGGCCGGGGTCGCGGGCCGCGGCCCGCTCGGCGACCTCGGTGGTCTCCGGGTCGTCGTGGCCGACGATCACGATGATCTCGAAGTCCCGGTGGCCGGACTCCAGCAGCCGGTCGATGGTGTGTTCCAGGACGAGTTGTTCGTGGCGGGCCGGCAGCAGCAGCGAGAACGACAGGCCCTGCAGCCCGTCCGGACGCTCGAAGCGGGTGGCCGCGAGCGTCTCGGGCGTGCGCCAGGCGTGCATCTGCCACCACAGCGTGAAGGCGGCCATCCAGAAGAGCGCCAGCGATATGGCGGCGACGGACACGGAAATGAGCACGGAAAGGTTCCCCCCTCCGACCACGCCGCGACGGCCGCAGGTGCGCGCTCCGGTGACCCCACCGGTCGTGCGCCGCCGCAGTACGGTCGTTCCCCAAGAGACATGTCAGGGGCGAGTCGCGGCAGGACCCCCCTGGCCGTCGACGCCCTCGTACGACGTCCGCACGCGTCCTCCCCAGAACGTGTGCGCCGTCTCCACTCCTTATGTCCGACGAGGATAGAGGCAGAGGGTGACAGTCAGGAGCCGTCCGGCGAAAAACTGTGTTTCCAGGCTCAGTTGGTGAGCTTGCGGGTCAAATCGGCGGGGTCCGTGGTAGGCGCGTCGCAGGTGAAGTGGCGGCAGACGTACGCGGCGGGCCGCCCGTCGACCAGGGGGCGGTCCCTGAGCAGCGGGAACTCCCCGTCCTCGACGTCCGGTCCGCCGAAGGCGACGACGGCACCGGGCGCGGTGCCCAGCAGGGCCGCCCGGTGCAGGGCGCGGGCGGCCGCGTCGTCCGGGCGGCCGGTCACGGCGACCTCGCGCGGCCCGTCGAGGAGCGCCTCGGCGACGGCGAGGCCCCACCCGATGAAGCGGGGCGCGCGCGGCCCGAGGGCCTTGACCACGCCCAGGGCCGCCTCGGCCGCGGTGCGGTGGGCCTCGGAGCCGGTGTGGGCGGCGTACGACAGCAGGGCCCCGGCGGCGGCGGTCCACCCGGAGGGGGCGGCGTTGTCGGTGGGGTCCTGGGGGCGGCGGATGAGCTGTTCGGCGTCGTGCGCGGTGTCGTACAGCGCCCCGTCCTCGCCGGTGAACCGGTCGAGCACCAGGTCCAGGAGGAATCCGGCGAACTCCAGCCACACGCCCTCGCCGGTGACGGACGCCAGCGCCAGGAACCCCTCGGCGACGTCCGCGTAGTCCTCCAGCACCCCGGCGTTGGCCCCGGCCCGCCCCTCCCGGGACGTGCGGGTGAGCCGCGCCCCGGGGTCCATGTGCAGCCGGACCAGCAGGTCGGCGGCCTCCGTGGCCCGGTCGACCAGGTCGGGGCGGTCGAAGTAGGCGCCGGTCTCGGCGAGCGCGGCGATCGCCAGCCCGTTCCAGGCGGCGACGATCTTGTCGTCCCGGCCGGGGCGGGGGCGCTCCTCGCGGGCGGCGAGCAGCCGCCGCCGGATCCCCTCCAGCCGTTCGGCGTCGGCCACCCCGGCGTCCTGCGGCAGTCGCAGCACCGAGGCCCCCTCCTCGAAGGTGCCCTCCTGGGTGACCCCGTAGTGCCGGGCGGCGTACGCGGCGTCCTCCTCGCCGAGCACGGCGCGGAGCTGCCCGGGCGTCCACACGTAGAAGGCGCCCTCCACATGCCGGCCGGTGCCGTCGTCCGAGTCGGCGTCGAGCGCGGAGGCGAAACCGCCCTCGGCGGTGCGCAGCTCCCGCACCATGAAGTCGGCGGTCTCCAGGGCCACCCGGCGGGCCAGGTCGCTGCCGGTGACCCGCCACAGGTGGGCGTACACCCGGCACAGCAGGGCGTTGTCGTACAGCATCTTCTCGAAGTGCGGCACGACCCACTCGCGGTCCACCGAGTAGCGGGCGAAGCCGCCGCCGAGCTGGTCGTAGATGCCGCCCCTGGCCATCGCCTCGCACGTGTCGGCGGCCATCTGGAGGGCGCCCTCGGCGCCGGTGCGGGCGTAGTGGCGCAGCAGGAACTCGATGACCATGGACGGCGGGAACTTCGGCGCGCCGCCGAATCCCCCGTGCCGGTCGTCGTAGTCGCGGGTGAGTCCGAGGAGGGCCTGCGCGAGCTCCTGCTCGCCGGGCGCGCCGGACCCGCCGAGGGCCAGGGAGCGTCCCGCGAGCTCCCGCACGATGTTCCCCGCGACCTCGTCGACCTCCTCGCGCCGGTCGGCCCAGGCGACCGCGACGCCCTGGAGGACCTGGGGGAAGGACGGCATGCCGTGGCGGGGCGCGGGCGGGAAGTACGTACCGAAGTAGAACGGCTCGGCGTCGGGCGTCAGGAACACCGTCATGGGCCAGCCGCCGTGGCCGGTGGCCGCCTGGACGGCCTCCATGTAGACGGCGTCGACGTCGGGCCGCTCCTCGCGGTCGACCTTGACCGGGACGAAGTGCTCGTTGACGTACTCGGCGGTGGTGGCGTCCTCGAACGACTCGTGGGCCATGACGTGGCACCAGTGGCAGGAGCTGTACCCGACGCTCAGCAGCACCGGCACGTCGCGGCGCCGGGCCTCCTCGAACGCCTCGCCCGACCAGGGCCACCAGTCGACCGGGTTGTCGGCGTGCTGGAGGAGGTAGGGGGACGTCTCATGGGCCAGTCGGTTCGCCATACCACCCATCCTGCCGGATGCGCGTACCCGGCGCCTCGGGCGTCCGGGGCCGGGGCGCCGGGGCCGCCGGCGGGCCGCCGGGGCGGGCGGGCCCCGGCCCCCGCACGGTAACGGCACCTGCCGGGCGCGCCGCGGCTCCCCGAGCGCCTGGGGCGGTCAGGGAGCCGGGGCGGGCGGGGCCGGCCCGCGGCGGCCGGCGCGCCTAGCGGGCGGCCTGGCCCGGGGCCGGGTCGGCGCCCGCGGCGGGGGCCGGGGCCTCGGGGGCTTCCTCGAAGTCGACCTTGCCCATGTGGCGGTTCATCGACTTCATCAGCAGCCATACGCCCGCGGCCATGACCGCGAAGACGAGGAAACCGAGGACGCCGGGGGTCACCTTGTTCTCGTCGAGCTCCTGGGCCGCGAGCGGGACGAGCTGGGTCAGTGCCTGGTGTGCGCTCATGTCAGGCATTGTCGCGGATGCCCGCGAAGAGGTCGTCCTCGGGGAGGGAGGTGTCCACCACGGACTTGGCCAGCTCGTAGTCCTCCGTCGGCCAGACCTCCTTCTGGATCTCCATCGGCACGTGGAACCAGCCGCCGTCCGGGTCGATCTGCGTGGCGTGGGCGATCAGCGCCTTGTCGCGGATCTCGAAGAAGTCGGCGCACGGCACGTGCGTGGTCAGCGTCCGCTCGGCGCGCTGGAACTCCTTCCAGCGCTCCAGCCACTCGCCGTACGGGGACTCCAGGCCACGGGCCAGCAGCGCCTCGTGCAGGGCGACGGTGCGCGGCCGGTTGAAGCCCTGGTTGTAGTAGACCTTGGACGGCTGCCAGACGGGTCCGAACTCCGACTCCGGGTACTTCTCGGCGTCCGTCGCCCCCTCGAAGGCCACCATCGTGATCTTGTGGGTCATGATGTGGTCGGGGTGCGGGTAGCCGCCGTTCTCGTCGTACGTGGTGATGACCTGCGGCCGGAAGGCGCGGATCGACCGCACCAGACGGCCGGCGGCCTTGTCGACGTCCTCCAGGGCGAAGCAGCCCTGCGGCAGCGGCGGCAGCGGGTCGCCCTCGGGCAGGCCGGAGTCGACGAAACCGAGCCACTCCTGCCGTACGCCGAGGATCTCGCGGGCCTCGTCCATCTCCTTGCGGCGTACCTCGTGGATGTTCTCCTCGATGTACGCGTCACCCTGGAGCTTCGGGTTGAGGATGGAGCCGCGCTCGCCACCGGTGCAGGTCACGACCAGCACGTCCACCCCCTCGGACACATACTTGGCCATCGTCGCCGCGCCCTTGCTCGACTCGTCGTCGGGGTGGGCGTGAACGGCCATCAGTCGCAGCTGCTCAGTCAAGACTCGATCCTCAATGATTTGTCACATCGGCCGGCTTCTATAGTGACGGAATCGGCAGGCGGAAAATTCCGCCGTTCGGCCGAGGAGAGGAACGATCATGAGCGCGGTACGGGAAGGACTGCCCGAGGGCCGGTACGGCCGCTCGGCGGACGAGCGTGCCGACCGCAAGCTCAAGGTCGTCGGCTCCGTGCTCGGCGTGGTGCTGCTGGCCGTGGTCGGCTGGTTCGGGTACGACTACGTCGCCGGCCAGAGGATCAGCGCGGAGCTGATCAAGTTCGACGTCCCGGACGACGACCGGGTCCTGGTGCACCTGGAGGTGCGCAAGGACAGGGACGCCAAGGGCTCCTGCACCCTGCGCGCCCTCTCCCGGGACGGTGCCGAGGTCGGCCACAAGGACGCCCGCTTCGACCGGGCCGACGACCGGATCGACGAGGTCGTCACCGTGCGGACGACGGCCCGGGCGACCAGCGCCGAGCTGCTCGGCTGCACCGAGGGGTAGACGCGCCCCACGCCCGTTCCGTGTCCCCGTCGTGACCAGCGCGGACACAGATTCCGTGGCATTCGTCCTCCCCCTCGCCCCGCGAAATTGTTAGGCTCGTGGTTTCGCCCATCCAGGAAGGCACAATCCTTCTGGGTAGGGCGATGCTTTGTATTCCCAGTACCGACGAGGAGCACCTGTGACCCAGACCAGCGAAAACGTCACCTGGCTCACCCAGGAGGCGTACAACCAGCTCAGGGCCGAGCTGGAGTACCTGTCTGGTCCCGCGCGAACCGAGATCGCCGCCAAGATCGCGGCGGCGCGCGAGGAGGGCGACCTGCGCGAGAACGGCGGGTACCACGCGGCCAAGGAGGAGCAGGGCAAGCAGGAGCTGCGCGTGCGCCAGCTCACCCAGCTCCTGGAGCACGCGAAGGTGGGCGAGGCTCCCACGGAGAGCGGGGTCGTCGCGCCCGGCATGGTGGTCACGATCGCCTTCGACGGCGACGAGGACGACACCCTGACCTTCCTGCTCGCCTCGCGCGAGTACGCGAGCTCCGACATCGAGACGTACTCCCCGCAGTCGCCGCTCGGCTCGGGCGTCAACGGCAAGAAGGTCGGCGAGGACGCGGAGTACGAGCTGCCGAACGGCAAGAAGGCGTCGGTGACGATCCTCGACGCGAAGCCGTACTCGGGCTGACACGACCGGCACGCGGTCCCACCGGTACGGCCGGCGGGACCGACGGAGAAGGGCCGGGCCGCGCACCACGCGCGGCCCGGCCCTTCCCGCTGACCGGCCTCAGGCGGCCGAGCGGTACTTGCGCACCGCTAGCGTGCGGAACAGCGCGATGATCACCACCGACCAGATGACCGAGGCCCACACCGGGTGCTGCATGGGCCAGGCGCTGGAGGTGGAGACGCCGGGGTTGCCGAACAGCTCCCGGCAGGCCTGCACCGTCGCGCTGAAGGGGTTCCACTCGGCGACGTGCCGGAGCCAGGGCGTCATCTGGGACGAGTCCACGAACGCGTTGGACACGAACGTCACCGGGAAGAGCCAGATCAGCCCGCCGGACGTGGCGGCCTCGGGCGTACGCACGGACAGGCCGATCAGCGCGCCGATCCAGGAGAACGCGTACCCGAGGAACAGCAGCAGCGCGAACGCGCCGAGCGCCTTCGGCACGCCCTCGTGGATGCGCCAGCCGACGAGCAGCGCGACGATCGCGAGGACGACGACGGTGAGCGCGGTCTGGACGAGATCGGCGAGCGTCCGCCCGGTGAGGACGGCCCCGCGGGCCATGGGCAGGGACCGGAACCGGTCGATCAGGCCCTTGTGCATGTCGTCGGCGATGCCCGCGCCGGCTCCGGCGGTGGCGAAGGTGACGGTCTGGGCGAAGATGCCGGCCATCAGGAAGTTGCGGTAGACGCTGGGGTCGGTGGTGCCGCCGATGTTCATGGAGCCGCCGAAGACGTAGCTGAACAGCACCACGAACATGATCGGCTGGATCAGCCCGAAGATGATCATCTCGGGGATCCGGGACATGCGGATCAGATTGCGGCGGGCGACGACGAGGGAGTCGGCGACCGACTGCGCGATGCCGCCGCGCGGCCTGGGCGCGGCGAGCCGGGGGGTGGTGTCGGACACGGCGCTCACTTCGCGGCCTCCTTGCGGTCGCCGTCCTCGTCCGTCCGCTCGGCGACGTGGCCGGTCAGTGAGATGAACACGTCGTCGAGGGTGGGACGGCGCAGGCCGATGTCGTCGATCTCGACGCCCCGGGTGTCCAGCTCGCGAATGACCTCGGCGAGCAGCTTGGCGCCGCCGGTGACCGGGACGGTGAGCTTGCGGGTGTGGGCCTCGACGGCGACCTCGCCCTTGCCGAAGCCGGTGAGGACGGCGCGGGCTGGGTCGATCTGGTCGGGCTGGTGCACGACGACCTCGACGCGCTCGCCGCCGGTGCGGAGCTTGAGCTGGTCGGAGGTGCCGCGGGCGATGACCTTGCCGTGGTCGACGACGCAGATGTCGTCGGCCAGGTGGTCGGCCTCCTCCAGGTACTGGGTGGTCAGCAGCAGGGTCGTACCGCCGGCGACCAGTTCCTGGATGACGTCCCAGAGCTGCTGCCGGTTGCGGGGGTCGAGCCCGGTGGTCGGCTCGTCCATGAACATCACGGGTGGCGACACCACCAGCGCGGCGGCGAGGTCGAGGCGGCGGCGCATGCCGCCGGAGTACGTCTTGGCGGGCCGGTCCGCGGCGTCGGCGAGGTGGAACCGCTCCAGCAGCTCGCCCGCGCGCGCCTTCGCGGCCTTGCTCCGCATCTGGTAGAGCTGGCCGACCATGTGGAGGTTCTCGCGGCCGGTGAGGTACTCGTCCACGGCGGCGAACTGCCCGGAGAGGCCGATGGCCCGCCGGACCTCGTTGGGGTGCTTGAGGACGTCGATGCCCGCGACGACCGCCCTGCCGCTGTCGGGCCGGAGCAGCGTGGTCAGTACGCGCACCGCGGTGGTCTTGCCGGCCCCGTTGGGGCCGAGCAGCCCCAGGACGGTCCCTTCCGGGACGTCGAGGTCCACTCCGTCCAGAGCCCGTACGTCGCCGAAGGTCTTGACCAGACCCTCGGCGTGGATTGCGCCTGGCATGTGGGTCTCCCGTTGATGGGGTGAGTCGCTACCCAAAGCGTAGGGACGCCGGACGCCCACCGCCCGGCAATTGTGTGACTGACGCCACACCCTAACGCGATACTCGCGTCCCACAACGGGTCCGGCCCCGGTATGCGGGAGCCTCGTGCCGGTTCCGGGAGCCTCAGGGCATCACGGTGTAGCCCGCGTCCCGCAGGGCCGAGGCCACCTCCCGGCAGTGCTCGGGCCCCTTGGTCTCCAGGTGCAGCTCCACCTCGACCTCCGTCAGGCCCAGCCGCGGGTCGGTGCGGACATGGCCCACGTCCAGGACGTTGGCGTCGGCGACCGACAGCACGCCCAGCAGCGTCGCCAGGGCGCCCGGGCGGTCCGTCAGACGCAGGCGGAGGCTCAGGTACCGGCCCGCCGCCGCCATGCCGTGGCGGAGGATCCGCTGCATCAGCAGCGGGTCCACGTTCCCGCCCGACAGCACCGCCACCACCGGCCCGGTGAACGTGTCGGGCGCGGCCAGCAGGGCCGCCACCGGACTCGCCCCGGCCGGTTCCACCACCAGCTTGGCCCGCTCCAGGCAGAGCAGCAGCGCCGACGAGAGCTGGTCCTCCGACACCGTGCGCACCTCGTCGACGAACTCCTCGACGATCCCGAACGGCACGTCCCCGGGCCGCCCGACATGGATGCCGTCCGCCATCGTGGGGGCGGTGTCGATCACCAGCGGGTGACCCGCCGCCAGCGAGGGCGGGTACGCGGCCGCCGCCTCCGCCTGTACGCCGATCACCTTGACGTCCGGCCGCAGGGCCTTCACCGCCACCGCGATGCCCGCCGCCAGCCCGCCGCCGCCGATCCCGACGACCACGGTCCGCACCTCGGGGCACTGTTCGAGGATCTCCAGCCCCACCGTGCCCTGCCCCGCGATGACGTCCCGGTGGTCGAAGGGGTGGATGAACACGGCGCCCGTGTCGTGCGCGTACTCCTGCGCCGCCGCCAGCGTCTCGTCGACCACGTGGCCGTGCAGCCGCACCTCCGCCCCGTACTCCCGCGTCGCCGCCACCTTCGGCAGCGGGGCACCCACCGGCATGAACACCGTGGACCGCACACCCAGCAGGGACGACGCCAGCGCGACGCCCTGCGCGTGGTTGCCGGCCGACGCCGCGACCACCCCGGCCGCCCGCTCCTCCGGACGCAGCCCCGAGATCCGCACGTACGCGCCCCGCAGCTTGAACGAACCGGTGCGCTGGAGGTTCTCGCACTTGAAGTGGACCGGCGAGCCGACCAGCCGCGACAGATGGCGGCTGCCCTCCATCGGGGTGGTCCTGGCCACCCCGGACAGCATCTTCTGCGCCCCGCGGACGTCGTCGAGGATGACCGGGTGTGAGGGGCGTGGCCTACCGAAGCTCATGACGCCCAGTCTCGCAGCTCATCACGTTCGTGCAGCGCCGGTATAAAGGCGCACGGAGCCGCGTACTCTGTCCCCCACCAACCGACCACCACCGCACGAGAGAGCCCCGCAGCCATGCCCACATCTCAGGACATGACGACTCCTGCGCCTGTCTCCCGGGGGACCGCCCCCGAAGCCCCGGGTGACCACGGTCTCCTCGATGCCCTCCAGCACCAGGTGGCCGTCTTCGCCCGCCGGGCCGAGCAGACCCGGCTCGGCGGCACCGGCCAGCTCCGCAACTCGATGGACCGCGCCGCCTACCTCCTCCTGAACCGCCTGGACCAGGAGGGCCCGATGGGCGTGAAGGCGCTGGCGGCCGGGATGGGCATCGACTCGTCCACGGTGACCCGCCAGGTCGCGCCGCTGGTCGACACCGGCCTGGTCAAGCGGACCTCGCACCCGGAGGACGGCCGTGCCGTCGTGCTCCAGCTCTCGCCGCGCGGGCAGGCCCGCCTGGAGGAGGTCCGCTCCTCCCGGCGCGAGCTGATGGCGCAGGTGACCGACGGCTGGACCGAGACGGAACGCGCGTCGTTCTGCACCCTGCTCACCCGCTTCAACTCCGCGCTCTCCGCCCGGCAGGCCGGGCTGCCCCCGGCCGAGCGCGAGGCGGAGCGGGAGCCGGAGCGGGACACGGAGAACCCTCCCGCCTCTTGACCCGGGCCGGGCGCCTGGCCTGATATGAGGACGTGCGAGAGCAGCGGCGTCATCAGGCCACGGCGCAGCTCCACCGCGCCCGCGGCCGGGACGCCCGGCTCCGGGACGCCCCGGTGCCCGACACCCGGGACCGGGACTTCGAGGCGTTCGTGGCGGGCGCGGCGGGCCGGCTGCTGCACGCCGCCACACTGCTGACCGCCGAGCCGCCCGGCCGCGCCCCGCGCGCCGGGGCCCTGCTGACCGCCGCCCTCGCGGCCACCTACGCCCGCTGGGACCGGCTGCGCGGCGAGGACCCGTACGACCTCACCCGCCGCGAACTGGCCACCCGTTTCGCCCGTGCCGCCTGGCGCTTCCACCGCCCGTACGGCGGGCTCCTGTCGCGGCTCACCCCGCTGGAGCGGCTCGTCGTGGTGCTGCGCCTGTACGAGGGCGTCGCCGAGGAGCAGACGGCGGCGCTGCTCGGGCTCCCGGAGGAACGGGTCCGGGCGACCTGCGCCCGTTCGGTGGCCGTCCTGCGGCACGCACCGCGCGGATCCGGCACACCGGACGGGGCGGGCGCCTCCGCGCCGGGCGCGCCGGGCGCAGGCGCGCCCGGTCCGCCGCGGGGTGCCCCGTGAGCGGCTACGACCGCAAGGAGGACGAGGTCCGGCGGCTGCTCGACGCCCCGGCCCACGTCCCCGTCCCGCCGGACCTGCTGCCCCGCGCGATCGGCCGCGGCACCCGCGTGCGGCGCCGGGCACGGGTGCTGCGCCGCGTCCTGTGGGTGCTGCTGACCGCGGCGGCGGTGGCGTTCGCGGTGTGGGCCTCGGTCGCCGAGCCGTGGCACGTACCCCCGTCGCGGGTCACCCCGCCCTTCGAGGGCTGGTGACGCGGCCGCCACCGTCCCGGCGACCCGGCCGCCACCGGCCCTTCCCGGGCCGTTCCGTGCGGTTCCGTGCCGTTCCGTGCCGGCTAGCCCAGCGCCTGGCGGAGGTCCGCCAGCAGGTCGTCGGCGTTCTCGATGCCGACCGACAGGCGCACCAGGTCGCCCGGGACCTCCAGCAGCGAGCCCGCGACGCTCGCGTGCGTCATCCGGCCCGGGTGCTCGATCAGCGACTCGACGCCGCCCAGCGACTCGCCCAGCGTGAAGAGCCTGGCGCGGTTGCAGACCTCGACCGCCGCCTCTTCGCCGCCCTGGACACGGAAGGAGATCATGCCGCCGAAGGCGCGCATCTGCTTGGCGGCGACCTCGTGGCCGGGGTGCTCGGGCAGGCCCGGGTAGAGGACGCTGGTGACCTTGGGGTGGCGGGTCAGCATCTCGGCGACCCGGGTGGCGTTCTCGCTGTGCCGGTCCATGCGGACGGCCAGCGTCTTGATGCCGCGCAGCACGATCCAGGAGTCGAACGGGCCGGCGACCGCGCCCATCGCGTTCTGGTGGTACGCCAGTTCCTCGCCGAGCGTCTCGTCGGCCGTCACCAGCGCGCCGCCCACGACGTCGGAGTGGCCGCCCATGTACTTGGTCAGCGAGTGCACGACGACGTCCGCGCCGAGCGCCAGCGGCTGCTGGAGGTAGGGGCTGGCGAAGGTGTTGTCCACGACGAGCTTGACGCCCGCCGAGCGGGCCACGTCCGCGAGCGCCGCGATGTCGGTGATGCCGAGCAGCGGGTTCGACGGCGTCTCGACCCAGATCGCCTTCGTACGGTCGGTGATCGCGTCCCGTACCGCCGCCGGGTCGGAGGTGTCGGCGACCGACCACTCCACGCCCCACCGGGCGACGACCTTCGCGAACAGCCGGAACGTGCCGCCGTAGGCGTCGTTCGGGATGACCACGTGGTCGCCGGGGGCCAGGAGCGTCCGCAGCAGGCAGTCCTCGGCCGCGAGGCCGGAGGCGAAGGCCAGGCCGCGCCGGCCGCCCTCCAGCGCCGCGAGGTTCTCCTCCAGCGCCGTACGCGTCGGGTTGGCACTGCGGCTGTACTCGTAGCCGCCGCGCAGGCCGCCCACACCGTCCTGCTTGTAGGTGGACACCTGGTAGATGGGCGGGACGACCGCGCCGGTCAGCGGGTCGGCGGTGTTGCCCGCATGGATGGCGCGGGTCTCGAAGTTCTGGTGGGTGTGCTCGTCGCTCATGAGGTCCGAGCGTAGTCGCGGGCGGCCGTTCGCACCGGACGCGTCCGGGACAATGTGCGTATGGAGATTCTCTGGTTCCTGTTCACGGTGGGCATCATCGGCGTCGTGCTCGTGCCGTGGCTGATGCGCCGTCGCGCCGGCGGCGGCATCCGCCTGGTGGAGCCCGGTGCGCCGGACGCCGCCGATCCCGGTGCGTACGGCTTCGTGCGCCAGGAGCACCTCGACGTACGCATGCCGGGACCGGACGAGGACCTCCTGGCCGTGCTGGACGTGGTGCAGCGCACCCAGGACTGGCGTGCGGCGTCCCAGCTTCTGGCCGGTACCGACAAGGACGACGAGGAGCGGTGGCAGCGGGTGCAGGCGTTCGCGGGCGCCGCGGCGCTGGAGCTGGCGCGGCAGCCGGGGACCGGCGCGGCGTGGCTGCGGGCCTGGCGTGCCGAGAAGCCGAAGGACCCGGGCGGGGCGCAGGTGTACGCCGAGTTCCTGGTGCAGCAGGCGTGGCGGTCGTCGTCCGCGGGCGCCGACGACTTCCGGATCATCCTGGAGGAGGCGCGCACGGTCTGCGAGGAGGCCGCGCTGCTCGCGCCCGGCGACCCGGTGCCGTACATCGTCGAGCTGGCCGTCGCGCGGGGCCTGGGGTACCCCCACGAGCGGTTCGACCAGGTGTGGGCGAAGATCATCGACCGGGCGCCGCGGCACATGGGCGCGCACCTGGCGGCCCTGCACTACTGGTGCGAGAAGTGGCACGGCTCCCGGAAGGACGCCGACCGGTTCGCGACGGCGGCCGCGGCCCGTGCCCCCCAGGGGTCACTGCTGGCGGCGCTGCCGCTGTTCGCGGTCTTCGAGCACCTGCCGGAGGTGGCGATGGTGCGGGACTTCTACGGCACCGAGGTGGTGTCGAAGGCCATGGAGGGCGCGTTGTACGCGGTGCACTCCGCCCGCCCGGACGACCCGATGCTCGCCCACGTCCGCCATCTCCTGATCCACTTCCTGGTGGGGGCGGAGCGCTGGTCGGAGGCCATGCACCAGCTCGTCCACGTGGACGGTCACATCGGCGCGCTGCCGTGGACGCTGAGCGAGGACCCGGCGGCGCAGTACGCGGTGTACCGCGCGCTGGCGGTCGCGGGCTACGAGGCGAACGGCGGCAGCCCGGCGACGCTCCCCCACTGACCCGCCGGTGCCGCCCCGTTCCGGCCCGCCCGTGGACCGGCCGGAACGGGGTGGCCGTGGAATGCGGGCCGGCACCGGGACGTTGTTCGGGTGCCGCCCCGGCGTCGCCGCAGAAGGAGACCCAGTCATGCTGTTCGGCCGTACCCCCGTCCTCCCCACCCCCGACGAGGCCCTGCGCGGCCGTCCGGAGCCCGGGTTCACCGTGCCCTCGCGCCACACCGTGCTCGGCAACCCGCTCCTGGGTCCCTACCCGGCCGGCCTGGAGGTGGCGGACTTCGCCCTCGGCTGCTTCTGGGGCGCGGAGCGGAAGTTCTGGCAGACCGAGGGCGTGTGGACGACGCTCGTCGGCTACCAGGGCGGCTACACCCGCAACCCCTCCTACGAGGAGGTCTGCTCCGGCATGACGGGCCACACGGAGGTCGTCCGCGTGGTCTTCGACCCGTCCGTGGTGTCCTACGCCGCGCTCCTGAAGCTCTTCTGGGAGTCCCACGACCCCACCCAGGGCTTCCGCCAGGGCAACGACGTGGGCACCCAGTACCGTTCGGCGGTCTACACCCACTCCCCCGCCCAGGCGGCCCGGGCCGAGTCCTCCCGTACCGCCTACCAGCAGGTCCTCACCGGCTCGGGGTACGGCACGATCACCACGGAGATCCTCCCCGCCGCCGACCGCGTCTTCTACCCCGCCGAGCCCTACCACCAGCAGTACCTGGACAAGAACCCCGGCGGCTACTGCGGCATCGGCGGTACGGGCGTGAGCTGCCCCATCGGCGTGGCCAAGGCGCCCGCGCCGGACGCCTGAGAAGCCCGGAGGGCCCCTAGGGGGTGTCGCCCGGCCCGGCCCCGGCCGCGCGGAGGAGCGCGGCCGTGGCGGCGGGGTCGTAGCCGGGGCCGACGCCGTCGATGAGGAGGACGTCGCCCTCCATGTGCCGGGTGCGGAGGGGGAGGAGCCGCTGGTAGGGCTCGGAGTCGTACCAGTCGCGCGCGTGGTCCAGGGAGGGGAAGCCGATGATGACGAGGGCGGAGCTCCACTCCCCCTCGCGGACCTCCCTGGCCGGGGCGCCGTGCACCAGGAAGCGGCCGCCGAAGGGGTCGAGGGTGTCCTGGATGCGCTCCATGTAGGTGAGGACCTCGTCGTCGAGCACGGCGACGGGTCGCAGGTTGGCTATGGCGTAGGCGGGCACGGGGTCCTCCTCATCGGTGCGGATGACCCCATCCTCCGGGTGTACGTCCCCGGGGTCGATGACCCCGGAGGTCATCGGACGGTCGCGGCGGCGGAGCGGTGACGAGGTTCGCCGGGGCGCGGGGGGACCGGGTACGCCGAAGGCGGCGGGCCTCCGTGGGGAGGACCGCCGCCTTCGGTGTGCGAGGGGGTCAGACGGCCGAGCCGGCCTTCCACTCCGCCCAGCTCATGTTCCAGCCGTTGAGGCCGTTGTCGGGGGCGATGGTCTTGTCCTTGGAGTTCTTGACGACGACCACGTCACCGACGATCGAGTTGTCGTAGAACCACGCGGCGGGCTGGCTCGGGTCGCCCGCGCCCTTGGCGTCGTTCAGGCCCACGCAGCCGTGGCTGGTGTTGACGTTGCCGAAGATGCTGTCGGAGCCCCAGTAGTTGCCGTGGATGAAGGTGCCCGACGTGGACAGCCGCATGGCGTGCGGCACGTCCTTGATGTCGTACTCGCCCTTGCCGTCCTTCTTGGTGAAGCCGACCGTCGAGCCGTCCATCCGGGTCTCCTTGAACTTCTCGGAGATGACCATCTGGCCGTTGTAGGTCGGGTTCTCGGGCGCGCCGGCGGAGATCGGGATGGTCTTGACCGTCTTGCCGTCCTGGGTGACCGTCATGGTCTTGGCGGCGGCGTCGACGGTGGAGACCTGGTTGCGGCCGATGGTGAAGGTGACGGTCTTCTGCTGGACGCCGAAGACGCCGTCGGAGCCCTCGACGCCGTCGAGGTCGAGCTTCAGCGTGACCTTGGAGCCCTCGGCCCAGTAGTTCTCGGGGCGGAAGTCCAGGCGCTGGCTGTTGAACCAGTGGCCGACGACCTCCTGGCCGCTGCTGGAGGACACGGTGATGCCGGACTGGACGGCCTTCTTGTCCGTGATCGGCTTGTTGAAGTTGATGGAGACGGGCATGCCGACGCCGACCGTGGAGCCTCCCTCGGGGGTGTAGTTCCCGATGAAGCTGTTCTCCTTCGACACGGTGGTGAAGGAGGAGTTCTCATGGGCCTCCCGGCCCTCGGAGTCCTTGGCGGTGACGGCGATCTTGTAGGTGGTGGCCCGCTCGAGCTGCTCGCCGGGGGTCCAGCTCTTGCCGTCGGCGGCCATCTCGCCCTTGATGGTCTTGCCGTCCGGGGAGGTCATGGTCACCTGCGTGAGCGTGCCCTCGCTGACGGTCACCTTGGCGTCGTCGTTGATGCCCGCGTTCTGCGCGCCGTTCTTCGGGGTGATCGTTATTCGGGCCTGGGAGGCGTCCTTGGCCGCCGCCGCGTCGACCTGGGACTGTGACGTCTTCGAGCCGTCGGAGGCGTCACCCTTGTCCTCACCGCCGCTGCAGCCGGTGAGCACCAGTACGCCGCCGAGCAGTGCGGACGCGGCCGTCAGGCCTTTGCGCCGCTTGCTGTCCGTCATCACACGCTTCTCCATCGTCGCCGAACCCCTGCCAACTGTCTCAACAACACCCATAACAACCCGTCCGGTTCCACATCAGGCATGGATGTGGGGAACACCACTGATCGACGCGTGAGGCGGGCCGCCGGTTCCCGATCCCCCCTGAGGTATACGGACGCCTGCCGGGCGGGCGCCCGGGCCCGCCCGCGCGACGGCGGTCCGGGACCCGGGGCGTGACGGAGGTCACACGTTACGGCCGTACCTCGTCGAAGTGGTCGTCCTCATCATCCTCCTCGTCCAGGTCCCACATCTCCGCGTCGGGGTCGTGGTCGACCTGTTCGCTGGTCCACGACGCCTGGGCGAGCCCGACGCCCGGCACCCGGTCGATCAGGTCCACCGGCTCCACGAGGTATGCGAGAGCTTCCGCTTCGTCTTCTCGTACCGCGGACCGGGCGTGTGTACGCTCCTCGTCCGGCATGAATTCGTCGGCCTCCACGCGCTCCAGCGCGGCTCCGGTGAGTTGATCGTCGTCGGTCACTTCCAGCAGCAGTTCCACCCGAAGGCGCACATACCGGGATGTCTCAGCAGGGCTCATATGACGGAGCGTAAGCCGCCGGGGCCCGCGACTTTCCTGCGACCCGCTGTGTTCATTAGCATCGGCGCAACCACCAATTCTCGGTTCCGCAAGGGGATCTGAATCTGTGTCCGTCGCACGTCGACCGCTGCTGACCGCCACCGCCGCCGGGACTCTGCTCTGTGCGCTGTGGTTCGTCCCTTCGGCCAACGCCACCGTCGAAACACCACCGGCGGAGCGGCACGGAACGAGAACGTCCGTCGTACCGGCCGCCGAGGGCCAGGACCTCGCGCTCGCCGACACCGGCGGCGTGGACACCACCCCGTACCTGATCGCGGGCACGGCCTTCCTGGGGATGGGCACGGGCCTGGTGGCCTTCGCCGTACGACGCGGGGCGCACACCGTCCTGTGACGGCGTGCGCCCCGCGCGTGGGTGTCATGCCCTGACCGGGCCCCTGGTCAGGCCAGCGGGCCGGTGACCTTCTCGACGGCCTCGACGAGCTTGCCCTCGCGGACGAACGCGTCGGCGGCGTCCAGGTCGGGGGCGAGGAAACGATCCGGCCCGGGGCCCTGGACGCCGGCCGCGCGCAGCGCCTCGATGGCGGCGCGGGAGGCGGGCGCCGGGGTGAGCCCCTCGCGCAGCTCGATGGCCCGGGTGGCGGCGTACAGCTCGACGGCGATGATCCGGCCCAGGTTGCCGACGGCGGTGCGCAGCTTGCGCGCGGCCGACCAGCCCATGGAGACGTGGTCCTCCTGCATGGCGGAGGACGGGATGGAGTCGGCGGACGCCGGGACGGCCAGCCGCTTCAGCTCGCTGACCAGGGCGGCCTGGGTGTACTGGGCGATCATCAGGCCCGAGTCGACGCCCGCGTCGTCGGCGAGGAAGGGCGGCAGGCCGTGCGAGCGGTTCTTGTCCAGCAGCCGGTCGGTGCGCCGCTCGGCGATGGAGCCGAGGTCGGCGGCGGCGATGGCCAGGAAGTCCAGGACGTAGGCGACCGGCGCGCCGTGGAAGTTGCCGTTGGACTCGACGCGGCCGTCGGGCAGGACGACCGGGTTGTCCACGGCCGAGGCGAGCTCGCGCTCGGCGACGAGCCGGGCGTGCGCCATGGTGTCGCGGCCCGCGCCGGCGACCTGGGGGGCGCAGCGCACGGAGTAGGCGTCCTGGACGCGCGGGGCCTCGTCCTGCTGGAAGTGGCCGGTGAGGCCGGAGCCCTGGAGCACGGCGAGCATGTTCGCGGCGGCGGCGCCCTGGCCGGGGTGCGGGCGGATGGCGTGCAGCTCGGGGGCGAGCACCTTCTGCGTGCCGAGGAGGGCCTCCAGCGACAGGGCGGCGGTGATGTCGGCGCTCTTGTAGAGCTTGTCGAGGTCCGCGAGGGCCATGACCAGCATGCCGAGCATGCCGTCGGTGCCGTTGAGGAGGGCGAGGCCCTCCTTCTCGCGCAGTTCGACGGGCTCGAGGCCGTGCTCGGCGAGCAGCTCGCCGGCGGGGCGGACGCGGCCGTCGGGGCCCTCGGCGTCACCCTCGCCCATCAGGGCGAGCGCGCAGTGGCTGAGCGGCGCGAGGTCGCCGGAGCAGCCGAGGGAGCCGTACTCGTGCACGACCGGGGTGATCCCGGCGTTGAGCAGGTCCGCCATGGCCTGGGCGACCTGGGGGCGGACGCCCGTGTGGCCGGAGCAGACGGTCTTCAGCCGCAGGAACATCAGGGCCCGCACGACCTCGCGCTCGACGGGCGCGCCCATGCCGGCGGCGTGCGAGCGCACGATGTTGCGCTGGAGCTGGGCGCGCAGCTCGGGGCTGATGTGCCGGGTGGCGAGCGCCCCGAAGCCGGTCGACACGCCGTAGACGGGCTCGGGCTTGGCGGCGAGGGCGTCGACGATCTCACGGGCCTTGGCGAGCGCGGCGAGCGCCTCCGGGGAGAGCTCGACACGGGCGTTGCCGCGGGCCACGGCGATGACGTCCTGAGCGGTGGTGCCGGACGTCCCCACCACGACTGTGTGCATATCCATATTCAGCAGCGTACGGACTGAATCCCAACGTGTCACTACCTCGGCCGCCAGGAGCCCCTTACGCCCCGTCAGGCCGCCGGGCCGGCCGGCGCGGGCGGCTCCCCGCGGGATTCGGGGGGAGCCTCCGCAGCGGGGACGTCGGCGGGTCCGGGGAGCAGGTTCGGCGGCGCGGGGGCGTCCCGGAAGCTGCGGCGGTCCCGGGCCGCCACCGGGGGGTGGTCCGCCAGGGCGATGACCGTACCGTCGCGGCCCGCCACCACCGGCTTGGGCGACCGGGCGGCCTTGGCCCGGTACTGGGCCGCGTCGGCCAGCCGGAACAGCCGGCGCGCGGACCGCACCGGCCCGATCGGGTCCCCGGTCGACGCCACCCCGCACGCCACGCCCTCGCCCAGCTCCAGATCACCGGCCCGTGCGCACAGCTCGTCCGCCGCGGCCACCACCTCGTCCGCCTCCGGCCCCACCGACACCAGGCAGAACTCGTCACCGCCCAGCCGCGCCGCCAGCGCGCCCGGCAGCATCGCCCCGCAGTACGACAGCACCGAACCGAACCGCTCCAGCAGCCGGTCCCCCACCGCGTGCCCATGGGTGTCGTTGACGCGCTTGAGGCCGTTCAGGTCGCACACCACCAGCGAGACCACCGTCCCGTCGGCCAGCGAGCGCTCGACCGCCTCGTCCAGCCGCATGTCGACCGCCCGGCGGTTGGCGAGCCCGGTGAGCGGGTCCGTGAAGGCCAGCTTGCGCACCTCCTCCAGCCGCTCGGTCTGCGCGATCCCGGCCGCGACCACCGAGGCGAGGACGGTCGCGAAGTCCGCGTCCCGCCGGTCGAACACCGGCGCCCCGGCCCGCCGGGCCACGTACAGCTCGCCCCAGGCCCGCCCGTGCATCACTATCGGCGCCACCACGCAGCAGCCCCGCCCGCGCCGCCGCAGCGCCGCCACCCGCCCGCGCAGCGCCGTGTACGCCGGGTCACCGGCCGCCTCCGGGCCCTCGGCCGTCTCGACCCAGGCATTCGGCTCCCCGCCGCCCGCCCACCGCTCGTGCAGGAACTCGGTGATCTCGGAGAACTGGTGCACCGGGTAGGTCTCGGCGTCGGGGAACTCCTCCTCGCCCGGCGCGCGCTCGCCCGCGTTCACCAGCACCTTGAGCCGGCCGAGATCGCGCTCCCACATCGAGAGCGCGGCGAACGTCCCGCCGAGCGCGTCACGCGCCCCCAGCGCGGCCGCCCGCCACGTCTCGCGCGGCGTGTGCGCCGACGCCATGGCCTGCGCGAGCGCCACTACAGCGCGTAGCCGGACATCCTCACCCATTCCTCAAGCTTAGGGAGCATCCACAACTTTTCACTCCCCGGGCCACTCCGGCTTCCGCTTCTCGTTGAACGCGGCCACGCCCTCGGCCCGGTCCCCGGAGAAGGCCACCGACCGCCACGCGGCGTCCTCGACCTCCAGGCCCGCCCGCAGGTCCAGCCCCTGCCCCAGCCGCATGGCCCGCTTGGCGGCCCGCAGCCCGACCGGCGAGTTCGCGGCGATCCGGGCGGCCAGCTCCAGGGCGCCGTCCCGTGCGTCGTCCACGAGCTGGTCCACCAGCCCCAGGGACACCGCCTCGGCCGCCGCCACGCGCCGGGCCGTGAACACCAGCTCCGCCGCCCTGGCCGCCCCGACCCGGCGCGGCAGGAGCTGCGTACCCCCGCCACCGGGGATCACGCCCACCGACACCTCGGGCAGCCCGACGACCGCGGTCGGGTCGGCGACGATCAGGTCGCAGGCGAGCGCCAGCTCGAACCCGCCGCCCAGGGCGAAGCCGTGCACGGCGGCGACCGTCGGCATCGGCAGCTCCAGCACCCCGGTGTAGGCGCCGCGCGCCACCGGGCGCTGGCGCACCAGCTCGGCGTCCGTGAAGGAGTTGCGCTCCTTGAGGTCGGCGCCGACGCAGAACGCCTTGTCGTTGGAGGAGGTCAGCACGGTGACCCGTACCGACGGGTCGGCGGCGAGCGCCTCGCATGCGGCCCCGAGGGAACGGGCCATCTCCGTGGAGACGGCGTTCATGGCCTTGGGCCGGTCGAGCACCAGCTCGGCGACGTGGTCGTGGTGACGAACGGCGACGAACTCACCGAAGCGCTGCTCGGACATGCGTGACACACCCTCCCGGTTAACGAACGTTAGCGACCGCTATCCGGGGATCTTAGGCTCCCGCCGCGTCAGCAGCCAGGGCTCGATCACCCCGAGCCCGCGCACCGGCCGCTGCCACATGGGCTGGAGCGCGAACCGGTACTTCGACGAGCCCGCCGGCGCCTCGCCCTCCTTCTCGGCGCGCGCCGCCTCCTCGGCCGCCCGCGCCTCCGACTCCGGAGCCTCGCCGGTGCGCGCCAGCTCCTCGGCGAACGCCCCGTCGACCAGGACCGCGTCCTTGGGCGCTATCGAGGTGAGCCGGCTCGCCAGATTCACCGTCGTACCGAAGACGTCGCCCATGCGGGTCGTGACGGTGCCGAAGGCGATGCCGACGCGCAGGGCGGGCATCGTCTCGTCGTGGGTGAGGGTCTCGATGAGCCGCAGCGCGATCTCGGCGGCCGTACCGGCGTCGTCGGCGGCGTACAGCACCTCGTCGCCGAGGGTCTTGATCAGCCGCCCGCCGTGCGCGGCCACCAGGTCGGCCGAGGTCGTCTCGAACGCCTCGACCAGCTCGCCGAGCTCCTCCTCCTCCAGCCGGCGGGTGAGCCGGGTGAACCCGACGAGGTCCGCGAAGCCGACCGCGAGGCGCCGGTCCACCATCTCCTCGTCGTCGGCGGCCTGCACCACCCGCCCGGTCGCCGCGGCGAGCTGCCGCCGCCACACGTACACCAGGAACTCCTGGAGCTCCGGCAGCAACAGCTCCACCAGGGGATACGTCACTTCGGTGCGGGTCATACCGGGCTCGGGCGGCTCGGTCAGGCCCTCCAGGAAGGAATCGATCTGCCATTCGGCCAGCCGGGCGGTGGTCTGGCCGGTGGACCGGGCCACCTGCACCGCCATCGGCTCGCTCAGCAGGCCCGCCTCGACCAGACCGGCCAGCCGCCGCAGCGCCAGCACGTCCGCCTCCGTCAGCGCCTTGGCCTGCCCGATGTCGGCGAAGCCCATGGCCCGCCAGAAGCGGGAGGCCAGGTCCATGGAGACACCGGCGGTGCGGGCCGCCTGGAAGGGCGTGTAGCGGCGGTCGGCGCCGAGGATGAGCTGTTCCAGCCGGATGGCCAGGGGGTCGTCGGTCGGCTCCGCCGTGTGGTCGACGACATGGTGGGGGGTGGGGTACTCCGCCCCGCTCGGCCCGGACCCGGACCCGTCCGAGTTCGCGTCGTCGACGGTCACCGGCCGCCTCCTGCCCGTTCCCTGCGCACTGTCCTGCCGATCTGTAGCTGGATCGTCGTCCACGATACGGCAGGTGTGCCCTGGCTCACGTCCCGGCGGCCGAGCGCGTTGGGGCCCGCCGCCCGCTTTCAGCCCACCGGGCGCAGGTGCACGACGTCGCCCGCGCCCACCGCCTCCCGTTCCGCGCCGGGCGGCGCCACCACCAGGCGGCCGTCGCCGTCGATGGCGACCGCCTCGCCGGTGAGGGCCCGCCCGCCCGGGAGTTCGGCGCGGACGGTGCGGCCGAGGGTGGCGCAGCCGGCCGCGTACGCCTCCTGGAGCCCGGAGGCCGCCGGGTCGCCGTCGGCGGCGGTCCACCGGCCGTACCAGTGCTCCAGGGAGCGCAGGACGGCGCGCAGCAGGGGGTCGCGGTCGGTGGAGACCGCGTCGGCGAGGAGGAGGGAACCGGCGGTGGGGACGGGCAGCTCGTCCTCGCGGAGCGTGACGTTCAGTCCGATGCCGACGACGACGCCGTCGTCCCCGGCGCGCTCGGCGAGGATGCCGCCGGCCTTCCGTTCCTCCTTGCCCGCGTCGCCGGCCACCGTGACCATCAGGTCGTTGGGCCATTTCAGTGCCATGTCCGCACCGGCGGCGCGGGCCAGGCCGGTGGCGGCGGCGACGCCGGTCAGCAGGGGGAGCCAGGCGAGGCGGCCGACCGGGACGCCGGGCTTGAGGAGGACGGAGAAGAACAGGCCGGAGCGCGCGGGGGCGGACCAGGTGCGGTCGAGCCGGCCCCGCCCCGCCGTCTGCTCCTCGGCCACCAGGACCGCGCCCTCGGGCAGGCCGGCGGCGCGGGTGGCGAGGTCGGAGTTGGTGGAGCCGGTGGCGCGGACGATGTCGAGCGAGGTCCACAGTCCGCCGGGCCGGAGCAGGGCGCGGCGGAGGGAGGGGGCGTTCAGGGGCGGTCGTTCGAGGTCCGACCACGGACTCGATGGACCATGTGAGGGCGTCATGCAAGCCAGCGTAGGTGTGGTAAACACCGCACTGCCGAACGGTATCGCCGCCGATACGCTACGGGTCAGTAGCCAACGAACCCGTGACCAGGCAGGGAGCCGCATCCCGATGTCCGAGCCGGCCAAGCCCCAAGAGCCCCAGAAGATCGACATCCATACGACCGCGGGCAAGCTCGCGGATCTGCAGCGCCGTATCGACGAGGCGACGCACGCGGGCTCCGAGCGCGCCGTCGAGAAGCAGCACGCGAAGGGCAAGTTGACGGCCCGGGAGCGCATCGCCCTGCTGCTGGACGAGGATTCCTTCGTCGAGCTGGACGAGTTCGCCCGGCACCGTTCCACCAGTTTCGGTCTGGAGAAGAACCGTCCGTACGGAGACGGTGTGGTCACCGGGTACGGCACGGTCGACGGCCGCCCGGTGGCGGTGTTCTCCCAGGACTTCACCGTCTTCGGCGGAGCCCTCGGCGAGGTGTTCGGGCAGAAGATCATCAAGGTGATGGACTTCGCCCTGAAGACGGGCTGCCCGGTGATCGGCATCAACGACTCCGGTGGCGCCCGCATCCAGGAGGGCGTCATGGCCCTCGGCATGTACGGCGAGATCTTCCGCCGCAACACCCATGCCTCGGGCGTGATCCCGCAGATCAGCCTGGTCGTGGGCCCGTGCGCGGGCGGGGCGGTCTACTCGCCCGCCATCACCGACTTCACGGTGATGGTCGACCAGACCTCGCACATGTTCATCACCGGTCCCGACGTCATCAAGACGGTGACCGGCGAGGACGTGGGCTTCGAGGAGCTGGGCGGCGCCCGGACGCACAACTCCACCTCGGGCGTGGCGCACCACATGGCCGGGGACGAGAAGGACGCGATCGAGTACGTCAAGTCGCTGCTGTCCTACCTGCCCTCGAACAACCTGTCCGAGGCGCCCGCCTTCCCGGAGGAGGCGGATCTCGCGCTGAGCGACGAGGACCGCGAGCTGGACGTCCTCATCCCGGACTCGGCGAACCAGCCGTACGACATGCACACCGTCATCGAGCACGTCCTGGACGAGGGCGAGTTCCTGGAGACGCAGGCGATGTTCGCGCCGAACATCGTCACCGGCTTCGGGCGGGTGGAGGGCTACCCGGTCGGCATCGTGGCCAACCAGCCGATGCAGTTCGCCGGCTGCCTGGACATCGACGCCTCCGAGAAGGCCGCCCGGTTCGTGCGCACCTGCGACGCGTTCAACGTCCCGGTCCTCACCTTCGTGGACGTACCGGGCTTCCTGCCGGGCGTGGGCCAGGAGCACGAGGGCATCATCCGGCGCGGCGCCAAGCTGATCTACGCGTACGCCGAGGCGACCGTCCCGCTGATCACGGTGATCACGCGCAAGGCGTTCGGCGGCGCGTACGACGTCATGGGCTCCAAGCACCTCGGCGCCGACCTCAACCTGGCCTGGCCGACCGCGCAGATCGCGGTGATGGGCGCGCAGGGCGCGGTGAACATCCTGCACCGCCGCACGATCGCCGAGGCCGCGGCCGAGGACGTCGAGGCGACCCGCGCGCGGCTGATCCAGGAGTACGAGGACGCCCTGCTCAACCCGTACACGGCGGCCGAGCGCGGCTACATCGACGCGGTGGTCATGCCGTCCGAGACGCGTACGCAGATCATCAAGGGCCTGCGTCAGCTCCGGACGAAGCGGGAAAACCTGCCCCCGAAGAAGCACGGCAACATCCCCCTCTAAGGAGCCCCCATGATCAAGGTTCTGCGGGGCAACCCGACCCCCGAGGAGCTGGCCGCCGCACTCGCGGTGGTGCGGGCGCGTGCCGCCGCGTCCGCCGCGGCGGCCTCCGGCGGCCCGGTGCCCGTCCCCGAGGGCTGGTCGGACCCGGCGAGGATCGCCCGGAGCCGCCGCCCGGAGCCGGGCCCCCGGTCCTGGACGCGGTCGTACTGGCCCGTGTGACGGTCACAGCAGGGCCACGACGGCCTCCGCCATGACGCGGTACCCCGCGTCGTCCGGGTGGAGGCCGTCGTCGTACGCGTACGCGGGGTTCAGCCGGTCCGGGTCGGCGGGGTCGGCCAGCAGCCGCCGCACGTCGAGGACCGCGTCGAACTCGCCGGACTCGCGCATCCAGTCGTTGACCTCGGCGCTGACCTTCGCGGCCCGCGGGCCCCAGTGGGTGGTGCCCTTGAACGGCGGCACGGTCGCGCCGACGATCCGCACGCCCCGGGCGTGGGCGGCCCGTACGAGGGTGCGGTACCCGCCGATCAGGTCGACGGCCGTCCGCACCGGGGCGGGCAGGTAGGTCGGCTGGTCGCGGGCCTCGCTGAAGCCGATGTCGTTGAGCCCCTGGAGCAGGACGACGGTACGGACGCCGGGCAGGTCGAGGGCGTCTCGGTGGAACCGGGCCGCGGAGCGCTCGCCGTACCAGGCGGAGTCGGCGAGCAGCAGGTTGCCGCCGATCCCGGCGTTGAGCACCGGGTGGCCGACGCGCTCGGCCAGGGCGTCGGACCAGCGGCGGTCCGCGTTCGGGGTGGAGCCGAAGCCGTCCGTGAGGGAGTCTCCGAACAGGACGACGCCCCCGGGCGCCGCCGCGGTGCGCACGTCGACGCCGGTCAGGTAGTACCAGGACTGCGTGATGGCCCCGGTGAACGGCTCGCCGGTGGTGTCCTCGCGGTGGTCGCCCTCGGCGCGGTACGTGTCGGTGAAGCCCTGGGCGTGGAAGGTGGCGGGGCCGGTGGTGCCGGCCAGGTGCAGGGTGACGGTCACCCGGTCCAGGCGCCCCACGGCCAGCGGGACGGCGTCGCTCTCGGCCTGGGCGTGCGCGGGTATGTCCACGGACGGCTCCCCGCCGAAGGTGACCCGCCGCGTGGTGCCCGGCCGGACGGCCGCGCCGGTGCCGGCGAGGGCGACGGTGGCGCCCGTGACGGCCAGCGGTGAGGTGCCGTACGCGTTCGACAGGCGGATCCGGAGCCGGTCGCCGGCGGCGGTGACGCGCACGACCTGGCGGACGGTGTGGCCGGAGAAGCCCTCCTGCGACCAGTTGGGGGTGAAGCCGGTGGAGGGAAGCTGGGGGGAGGCGGTCCAGGCGGCGGTCCAGTACATCGGCACTCCTCATGGGACTGGCGTTCCGTTAAGCTGGCTCCCCGACCGTAGCACCGTCGAACCGCTAAATGAAACGGGAGTCCCATTTGGAATCCGCGCCCGGCACCTCACCCGGCACCGTCCGCCCCGGCGGCCGCACCGCCAAGGTCCGTACCGCCGTGCTCCGCGCCACCGAGGAGGCCCTGGCCACCGAGGGTTTCCACGCGCTGAACATGGACCGGATCGCCGGCGACGCGGGCGTCGGCAAGACCACCGTCTACCGGCGCTGGGGCTCCCCCACCGGGCTGGTCGCCGACCTGCTGCGCGACATGGCCGAACGGTCCGTCCCCGCCTCGGACACCGGTTCGCTGGAGGAGGACCTGCGCGCCAACGCCGGTCTGGTGACCGGGACCCTCACCGACCCGCGCATGGGCCCCGTCTTCCGGGCCGTCATCGCGGCGGCGGCCTGCGACGAGGAGTGCGCCACCGCCCTGCGCGGCTTCTACGAGACCCGCCTCGGCACGTGGGCCGCCGCCGTCTCACGGGCCGTCGACCGCGGCGAGGCCCCGCCCGGCACCGACCCCGTCGAGGTCGTCCGCGCCGTCTCGGCGCCGCTCTACTACCGCTTCGCGGTCAGCCACGAGCCGCTCACGGCGGCCGACGGCGAGCGGGCGGCGGCCGCCGCGCTGGCCGCGACCCGCGCGGGGGTTTTCGCCCCGCGCCGGCCCGCCCCGGGCACCCCCGGCGCTTGAGTACGCGTACTCAGGCGCCGGGCGGGTCCCCGGCAGCAGGATCGGAGCATGCTGTGGTCCGACCCCGAGAACGAACCCCCCGAAGAGATGCGCGACATGCAGGCGATGCTGCGCCGCGCGGGGATCCTGCTGGCCCTCGCGATGGTGCTGGCGATGTTCGCGGTGGGCCTGCGCTGACCCCGGCACCCCGGGCCGGAACACCGGCCGCCGGGGCGTTTTCCGTACGATGGCGCCCATGACCGATGCTCGGCGCCGCCGCCTCGTCCTGGCCTCCCAGTCCCCCGCCCGCCTCAATCTGCTGCGCCAGGCCGGGCTCAGCCCCGAGGTGATCGTCAGCGGGGTCGACGAGGACAAATTCACCGCCCCCACCCCGGCCGAACTGGCACTCGCCCTCGCCGAGGCCAAGGCCGCCCACGTGGCCGCCAAGCCCGAGGCGAGCGGCGCGCTGGTGATCGGCTGCGACTCGGTGCTGGAACTGGACAAGCAGGCCCTGGGCAAGCCCGCCGACGCCGAGGAGGCCACCGCCCGCTGGAAGGCCATGCGCGGCCGCGCCGGCATCCTCCAGACCGGCCACTGCGTCTACGACACCACCGCCAAGCGGTACGCCTCCGCGACCGCCTCCACCCTGGTCCGGTTCGGCGACCCCACGGACGAGGAGATCGCGGCGTACGTCGCCAGCGGCGAACCCCTCCACGTGGCGGGCGCGTTCACCCTCGACGGCCGCTCGGCGCCCTTCATCGACGGCATCGACGGCGACCCCGGCAACGTCATCGGCCTGTCCCTGCCGCTGCTGCGCCGCCTGCTGGCCGAGCTGGGCGTCGCCATCACCGACCTGTGGGGCTGACCCGCCCCGCTCACGCCGGCGCGACGCCGCCCTCCCGCGCGGGCGGTGCGGCGTCCTCCGGCGGTACGGCCGGCTCGTCCTGCGGCGCGTAGAGCACCAGCGACGCCACCACCAGGGCGAGCACGACCATCAGGCAGGCGAACGCGGCCCAGCCGACCAGCCCCACGGCCACCGCGCCCAGCACCCCGTGCGTGATCGCACAGGAGATCAGCACGATCCGCACGGCCCGGCCCGGGGTGCGGTCGCGCACCCCGAGGAGCACC
The DNA here is from genome assembly GCF_043077235.1 of Streptomyces sp. NPDC016309. Classification (NCBI taxonomy): domain Bacteria; kingdom Bacillati; phylum Actinomycetota; class Actinomycetes; order Kitasatosporales; family Streptomycetaceae; genus Streptomyces; species Streptomyces sp. NPDC016309. The sequence goes on from NZ_JBIBSG010000001.1 coordinate 635,793, forward strand.
AACAGCACCCCGCACAGCGCCACGTACGCCCCGAACACCGCGCCCATCACCCAGATCGCCGTGACCATCAGGTCCGGGTCGAGACCGTCCAGCGACATCCGCTGACCGCCCATGACCTCGGCGAGCACCATGTGCAACAGCACCAGTCCCACCGCCTCCAGGACCAGCACGATCCCGGCCGCCAGCGCTATCGGTCTGCGGGCCACCATGGGCGCTCCCCTGCCTGTTACCTGCCCCGACGAGTCCGTACGAACGACAGCGCGCAGGCTACTGACTGGTAAACGTAGGGACAAGGGTTCTGACCGGGCGGCAAAGAATCATTCGGCCATTCGTAGGGACTCCACAAAGAAACGGGATACCGCGCTGGCCGGGAAGACAGAGACCTAGACCACACCCCAGGGTTACTGTTCCGTCAAGAAGCCCTGCGTAACGTGGTGCGACAAGGGATTTCACGACTCCACTACGCCTCGAATCACGCTCCGTGTGGGCAAGCTCACCATTGGGGATGGGTCGAAAGGCCGTGTCGGCAGTCCCTAAACTCAGCTTGTTTCAAGGAGGGAGCCATCGTGCGCAAGGTGCTCATCGCCAACCGTGGCGAAATCGCTGTCCGTGTCGCCCGTGCCTGCCGGGACGCCGGGATCGCAAGCGTAGCCGTCTACGCCGATCCGGACCGGGACGCCCTGCACGTCCGTGCGGCCGACGAGGCGTTCGCCCTGGGCGGTGACACCCCGGCCGCCAGCTACCTGGACATGGCCAAGGTGCTCCAGGCCGCCGCCGACTCCGGTGCGGACGCCATCCATCCTGGTTACGGATTCCTCTCCGAGAACGCGGAGTTCGCCCAGGCCGTCATCGACGCGGGTCTGACCTGGATCGGCCCGCCGCCCCAGGCGATCCGCGATCTGGGTGACAAGGTCGCCGCCCGTCACATCGCCCAGCGCGCCGGTGCGCCGCTGGTCGCGGGCACGCCCGACCCGGTGTCCGGCGCCGAGGAGGTCGTCGCGTTCGCCGAGCAGCACGGCCTGCCGATCGCCATCAAGGCCGCCTTCGGCGGTGGCGGCCGCGGCCTGAAGGTCGCCCGCACCCTCGAAGAGGTGCCGGAGCTGTACGACTCCGCCGTGCGCGAGGCCGTCGCCGCCTTCGGCCGCGGCGAGTGCTTCGTCGAGCGCTACCTCGACAAGCCGCGGCACGTGGAGACCCAGTGCCTGGCCGACAAGCACGGCAACGTCGTCGTCGTGTCGACGCGTGACTGCTCGCTCCAGCGCCGCCACCAGAAGCTGGTGGAGGAGGCCCCGGCCCCGTTCCTCTCCGAGGCACAGAACGCCGAGCTGTACCGGGCGTCCAAAGCCATCCTGAAGGAGGCCGGCTACGTCGGCGCCGGCACCGTGGAGTTCCTCGTCGGCATGGACGGCACGATCTCCTTCCTGGAGGTCAACACCCGTCTCCAGGTCGAGCACCCGGTGACCGAGGAGGTCACCGGCATCGACCTCGTACGGGAGATGTTCCGCATCGCCGACGGCGAGGAGCTCGGCTACGACGACCCGCCGGTGCGCGGCCACTCGTTCGAGTTCCGCATCAACGGCGAGGACCCGGGCCGCAACTTCCTGCCCGCCCCCGGCACCGTCACCACCTTCGCGCCGCCCAGCGGCCCGGGTGTGCGCCTGGACGCGGGCGTGGAGTCCGGCAGCGTCATCGGCCCCGCGTGGGACTCCCTGCTCGCCAAGCTCGTCATCACGGGCGCCACCCGTGAGCAGGCCCTCCAGCGGGCCGCCCGGGCGCTGGAGGAGTTCCAGGTCGAGGGCATGGCCACGGCCATCCCCTTCCACCGCGCGGTCGTCGTCGACCCGGCGTTCACCTCGGACCCGTTCCGCGTCCACACCCGCTGGATCGAGACCGAGTTCGTCAACGAGATCAAGCCGTTCGCCGCCCCGGCCGAGGCCGACGCGGACGAGGAGCCCGGCCGTGAGACCGTCGTCGTCGAGGTCGGCGGCAAGCGCCTGGAGGTCTCGCTGCCGTCCTCGCTGGGCATGAGCCTGGCCCGCACAGGCCTCGCCGCGGGCGCCAAGCCCAAGCGCCGGGCCACCAAGAAGGCCGGCTCGGCCGCCTCCGGCGACACCCTCGCCTCTCCGATGCAGGGCACGATCGTCAAGGTCGCGGTCGAGGAGGGCCAGCAGGTCAACGAGGGCGACCTCATCGTCGTGCTGGAAGCGATGAAGATGGAGCAGCCGCTCAACGCGCACCGCTCGGGCACCGTCAAGGGCCTGTCGGCGGAGGTCGGCGCGTCGGTGACGTCCGGCGCCGCGATCTGCGAGATCAAGGACTGACACGCCACACCCGAGGGGCCCGCCGGCACATGCCCGGCGGGCCCCTCGCCATGTGCACGATGGCATCCTGGAAGAAGCAGGCACGGGGGCCGGGGACAGCGGCGGGGCCGCGAGGGAGGACGGCGCGATGGCGACGAGCACGGCGACGGACGGGACGGCGGCGGACCGGGCGCCGGGCGCGCCGCGCCCCATGCGTGCCGACGCCCGCCGCAACTACGAGCGGCTGCTGGGCGAGGCGCGGGCGGCCTTCGCGGAGCACGGCACCGACGCGTCGCTGGAGGACGTGGCGCGCCGCGCCGGGGTCGGGATCGGCACCCTGTACCGGCACTTCCCCAACCGGCACGCGCTGATGAACGCCGTCTTCCAGGAGGCGCTCCAGGCCCTACTGGAGCGGTCGCACGACCTGGCCGGCTCCGAGCGGCCGTGCGCGGCGCTCGTGGAGTGGCTGCGCGCCATCGTCACGCACGCGGGTGAGTACCGGGGCCTCGCCCGCGCGCTCATGTCGGCCTCGCACGACGCGACTTCGGCGCTCTCCCAGTGCAGCACGCCCCTGCGCACGGCGGGCGAGCGGCTGCTGGTGCGCGCCCAGGAGGCCGGAGCGGTACGGGCGGACGTGTCGATCGGCGACCTGATGCAGCTCACCAACGCGATCGCCCTGGCCGCCGAGCAGTCCCCGGACGACCCCGAGCTGGCCGACCGGCTCCTGACGCTGACACTGCGAGGCCTCAGGGCGTGACCCCGTGCGCCCCGCCCCGGTGACCCGCGCGGCTCCGGTGGAGCCGTGGCGCCGGGGGGGTTCCGTGGCGCCGGTGGCCCGCGCGGCTCCAGTGCCCCGTGGCGCCGGGGGTTCCGTGGCGCCGGGTGGCGCCGTGGGCCGCGGCGCCCGGCCGTGCCGTACGGCGCGCGCCGGCGGGGCGGCCCGGTACCGGGCCGGGGCGTCAGCGGCGGCGCAGGTCCGCCACCCGCGCCCCGCGCTCCGGGGGCTGGCCGTCCGCCAGGGAGGCGCTGCGCAACTGCGGTCCGCCCGGGTGGCGCCCGCCCCGCTGGCCCGGCAGCGGAACGTCCCTGCGGCCCTGACGGCCGGGCGGCGCGGCGCCCTCCGTCCCGGAAGCGCCGGGTGCCGGGCCGGCCACGGTGATCTGGACGCCCTGGTCCGCGAGCGCCTGGAGCTCGGTGCCCGCCCGGTCGTCGTGGACCGGCGGCTCGTCGGTGACCAGCCGGGTGATCAGGTCCGTCGGCACCGTCTGGAACATGGTGTCCGTACCGAGCTTGGTGTGGTCGGCCAGCACGACGACCTCCGCCGCCGCCTGCACCAGCGCCCGGTCGACGCTCGCGGAGAGCATGTTCGACGTGGACAGGCCCCGCTCGGCGGTGAGGCCGCTCCCGGACAGGAACGCCCGTGAGACGCGCAGCCCCTGGAGGGACTGCTCGGCCCCGCTGCCCACCAGCGCGTAGTTGGAGCCGCGCAGGGTGCCGCCGGTCATGACGACCTCCACCCGGTTGGCGTGGGCGAGCGCCTGGGCGACGAGCAGCGAGTTGGTGACGACGGTCAGCCCGGGCACGCGGGCCAGCCGGCGGGCCAGCTCCTGGGTGGTCGTGCCCGCCCCGACCACGATGGCCTCGCCCTCTTCGACGAGTCCGGCGGCCACGTCGGCGATGGCCGTCTTCTCGGCGGTCGCGAGATGGGATTTCTGCGGGAAGCCGGATTCTCGCGTAAAACCGCCCGGCAGCACCGCACCGCCGTGCCGGCGGTCGAGGAGTCCTTCTGCCTCCAGTGCCCGCACGTCACGCCGTACGGTCACTTCGGAGGTCTGGACGACGCGGGCGAGCTCCCGGAGCGATACCGCCCCGTTGGCACGCACCATTTCAAGGATCAACTGACGACGTTCTGCAGCGAACACGAAACTGACAGTAACGCCAGCGACCGTTTCTTTGCAGCGGTATGCGCCTATTACGCGAAGTTGCGAACAGACGGGCCCGCCAAGTGGTATAGGCGGGCCCGTCCGGGAACGTTCCTTGATTGATCGATGTCCCGACTTGCCGGGGGTTGCCGGGTGTTGTCCTCCCCCGGCGACGGGCTACGCCTCGGCGGTCGTCTTCCGGGTGTGCAACTGTCGTGCCACCTCGGCGATCGAGCCCGACAGGGACGGGTACACCGTGAAGGCGTTTGCGATCTGTTCGACCGTCAGGTTGTTGTCGACCGCGATCGAGATGGGGTGGATGAGCTCGCTGGCGCGCGGTGCGACGACACAGCCGCCCACCACGATGCCGGTGCCCGGACGACAGAAGATCTTGACGAAGCCGTCCCGGATGCCCTGCATCTTGGCGCGCGGGTTGCGCAGCAGCGGCAGCTTCACGCTGCGCGCGTCGATCTTGCCCGCGTCGACGTCCGCCTGGGTGTAACCGACCGTGGCGATCTCCGGGTCGGTGAAGACGTTCGACGACACGGTCTTCAGGTTCAGCGGCGTGACCGCGTCCCCGAGGAAGTGGTACATCGCGATGCGGCCCTGCATGGCGGCGACCGACGCCAGGGCGAAGACGCCCGTGACGTCACCGGCCGCGTACACGCCCGGCGCCGAGGTGCGGGAGACCTTGTCGGTCCAGATGTGGCCGGAGTCCTTGAGCCGTACGCCGGCCTCCTCCAGCCCCATCCCGGCGGTGTTCGGGATGGCGCCGACGGCCATCAGGCAGTGCGTGCCGGAGATGACCCGTCCGTCGGCGAGCGTCACCTCGACCCGGTCGCCCACCCGCTTGGCGGACTGCGCCCGCGAGCGCGCCATCACGTTCATCCCCCGGCGCCGGAAGACGTCCTCCAGCACGGCCGCCGCGTCCGGGTCCTCGCCGGGCAGCACCCGGTCGCGCGACGAGACCAGCGTGACCCGGGAGCCCAGCGCCTGGTAGGCGCCGGCGAACTCGGCACCGGTGACACCCGAACCGACCACGATGAGCTCCTCGGGGAGCTCGTCCAGGTCGTAGACCTGCGTCCAGTTGAGGATGCGCTCGCCGTCCGGGAGGGCGTCGGGGATCTCGCGCGGGTGACCGCCGGTGGCGATCAGCACGGCGTCGGCGGTGAGCGTCTCCTCGCTGCCGTCGGCGGCGGTCACGACCACCTGGCGGGAGCCGTCCACGGCCTGGCGGCCGTCGAGCCGGCCCCGGCCGCGCAGCACCCGCGCGCCCGCGCGGGTCACCGACGCGGTGATGTCGTGCGACTGGGCGAGCGCGAGCCGCTTCACCCGTCGGTTGACCTTGCCGAGGTCGACGCCCACGATCCGGGCGGCCTGCTCGATGTGCGGGGTGTCGTCCGCGACGATGATGCCGAGCTCCTCGTGCGAGGAGTCGAAGGTGGTCATCACCTCGGCCGTGGCGATCAGGGTCTTGGACGGCACGCAGTCGGTCAGGACGGACGCTCCGCCGAGGCCGTCGGTGTCGACGACGGTCACCTCCGCGCCGAGCTGGGCGCCCACCAGGGCCGCCTCGTATCCGCCGGGTCCGCCACCGATGATCACGATCCGGGTCACTGGGGTCACGCCTCGCGCTCTCGTCACGGCAGGGATGCAAGTACGCCCCCCATTGTCCCGCACGGTCCGGGCGGCTTCCCGCCGGGGCCCTCCATCGGGAAACAGCGCTCACCCCCGGCCCTCCCGTACCCTCGATCCCATGTCGCTCTACGCCGCGTACGCCGGCAACCTCGACGCGCGGCTGATGACCCGCCGCGCCCCGCATTCCCCGCTGCGCGGTACGGGCTGGCTCAACGGCTGGCGGCTGACGTTCGGCGGCGAGCAGATGGGCTGGGAGGGCGCGCTGGCCACCATCGTGGAGGCGCCGCGTTCCCAGGTGTTCGTCGCCCTGTACGACATCGCCCCGATGGACGAGGACTCCATGGACCGCTGGGAGGGTGTCGGCCTCGACATCTACCGGCGCATGCGGGTGCGGGTCCACACCCTGGACGGCGAGGAACCCGCCTGGGTGTACGTGCTCAACGGGTACGAGGGCGGCCTGCCGTCCGCCCGCTACCTGGGCGAGATCGCCGACGCGGCCGAATCGGCCGGCGCGCCCCACGACTACGTGATGGAGCTGCGCAAGCGGCCCTGCTGAGCCATCTTGTCGGAAACGACAAGACAACGATCCGAGGTCCGTGGGCATCGTCATCTACGCGCGTAGGCAACTTCGGGCTACGCTCTTGTGCGTACTGCTTTCTTCCGGGGCCGGCCCCCGGACCCCCGGTCCTCGCGAGGTCCGGGGCGACTGTTACTTCGCGAGGCGAGAGACTCTGTGAACGCAACTGCCACCCCGGACCACCTCCAGGGCGACCCCTACGCCGCCGCCGCCGACGCCGCCGCGCGCCTGCGCGAGCTGACCGGTGCCGAGACCCACGACGTCGCCCTGGTGATGGGCTCCGGCTGGGCGCCGGCCGTCGACGCGCTCGGCGCCCCGGACGCCGAGTTCCCGGTCACGGAGCTGCCCGGCTTCCCGCCCCCGGCCGTCGAGGGCCACGGCGGCAAGATCCGCTCGTACAGCATCGGCGACAAGCGCGCGCTGGTCTTCCTGGGCCGTACGCACTACTACGAGGGCCGTGGCGTCGCCGCCGTCGCCCACGGTGTGCGCACCGCCGTCGCCGCCGGCTGCAAGACCGTCGTGCTGACCAACGGCTGCGGCGGCCTCCGCGAGGGCATGCGCCCCGGCCAGCCGGTCCTCATCAGCGACCACCTCAACCTGACGGCCGCCTCGCCCATCGTCGGCGCCAACTTCGTGGACCTCACCGACCTCTACTCGCCGCGCCTGCGCGCGCTGTGCAAGGAGGTCGACGAGACCCTCGAAGAGGGCGTGTACGTGCAGTTCCCCGGCCCGCACTACGAGACCCCGGCCGAGATCAACATGGTCCGCGTCCTCGGCGGCGACCTGGTCGGCATGTCGACCGTCCTGGAGGCCATCGCGGCCCGTGAGGCGGGCGCGGAGGTCCTCGGCATCTCCCTGGTCACCAACCTGGCGGCGGGGCTCTCGGGCGAGCCGCTGAACCACGAGGAGGTCCTCCAGGCGGGCCGCGACTCCGCCGCGCGCATGGGTGAGCTCCTGACCCGGGTCCTGTCCCGCATCTGACCCGCCCCGGGAGCCCCGCTCCCGCGAACGCCGGCCCGCCGGCGGGCCCGGGCCTCCCGGTCGCCCGCCGGGCGAGGCGTGCCCGCGCCCCGCACAGCGCACCCACTGGCGTGAGGGTGGCGGGGCCCCCGCCACCGGCGTGAGGGTGGCGGGGCCCCCGCCACCGGCGCGGGCCCGCGACCAGGCCCGTACGGGGCACCCCGACGCGGCACCGGTCGGCAAAGGGCCGGGAACCGGGACGGAGGCCCCCCGCCGGGGTACGGCACGTACCGCAGACCAGACATCCAGAGAGGCAGACACCGTGCAGCAGAACCTCATCGCGCAGGCGAAGGCGTGGCTCGCCGAGGATCCGGATCCCGAGACGCGCGACGAGCTCGCCGCGCTCATCGAGGGCGGGGACCTCGACGAGCTCGCCGCCCGGTTCGGCGGCACGCTCCAGTTCGGCACGGCCGGGCTGCGCGGCGAGCTGGGCGCCGGGCCGATGCGGATGAACCGTTCCGTCGTCATCCGGGCCGCCGCCGGGCTGGCCGCGTACCTCAAGGCCGAGGGGCACACCGACGGCCTGGTCGTGATCGGCTTCGACGCCCGCTACAAGTCGGCCGACTTCGCCCGGGACACCGCCGCCGTCATGGTCGGCGCCGGCCTCCGCGCCGCCGTCCTGCCGCGTCCGCTGCCGACGCCCGTCCTGGCGTACGCCATAAGGCACCTGGGTGCCGTCGCCGGCGTCGAGGTGACCGCGAGCCACAACCCGCCGCGGGACAACGGCTACAAGGTGTACCTGGGCGACGGTTCGCAGATCGTGCCGCCCGCCGACACCGGCATCGCCGCCGAGATCGCGGCGATCGCGAGCCTCGACGACGTCCCGCGTGCCGAGGGCGGCTGGGAAACGCTCGGGGACGAGGTCCTCCAGGCCTACCTGGAGCGTACGGACGCCGTCCTGTCCCCCGGCTCCCCCCGGACCGCGAACGTCGTCTACACGGCCATGCACGGCGTCGGCAAGGACGTCGTCCTGGCGGCCTGGGAGCGGGCCGGTTTCCCGGCGCCGGCGCTGGTGGCGGAGCAGGCGGAGCCGGACCCGGCCTTCCCGACCGTCGCCTTCCCCAACCCCGAGGAGCCGGGCGCGATGGACCTCGCGTTCGCCCGGGCGCGGGAGGTCCGGCCGGACATCGTCATCGCCAACGACCCGGACGCCGACCGCTGCGCCGTCGCCGTCCCGCACGAGGGCGACTGGCGGATGCTGCGCGGCGACGAGGTCGGCGCGCTGCTCGCCGCCCACCTGGTCCGCAAGGGCGTGACCGGCACCTTCGCCGAGTCGATCGTGTCCTCCAGCCTCCTCGGCCGCATCGCCGGGGCGGCCGGCTTGCCGTACGAGGAGACCCTGACCGGCTTCAAGTGGATCGCCCGCGTCGAGGGCCTGGCCTACGGCTACGAGGAGGCGCTGGGCTACTGCGTCGACCCCGGGGGCGTGCGGGACAAGGACGGCATCACGGCGGCGCTGCTGGTCGCCGAGCTGGCCTCGGTACTCAAGGAGGAGGGCCGCACCCTCACCGACCTGCTGGACGACCTGGCCGTGGAGCACGGGCTGCACGCCACGGACCAGCTCTCGGTCCGCGTGGAGGACCTGAGCGTCATCGCGAACGCCATGCGCCGGCTGCGCGAGCAGCCGCCGGCGGCGCTCGCCGGGCTGACGGTGACGTCCGCCGAGGACCTGACGAAGGGCACCGACCGGCTGCCCCCCACCGACGGCCTCCGGTACCACCTGGACGGCGCCTTCCAGGCGCGCGTCATCGTCCGCCCCAGCGGCACCGAGCCCAAGCTGAAGTGCTACCTGGAGGTCGTCGTCCCGGTCGCCGGGGCCGGCGAGCTGCCGGGAGCGCGGGCGAAGGGCGACGAGCTCCTGGCCGCGATCAAGCGGGACCTGGCGGCGGCGGCCGGTATCTGACCGCCCCCGTCACCCCTGGGCGGCACCCGTTCGGGTGGAACCCGTACGGCACTTGACGCAGGGGCCCGGTGGGGCCGGGGGTCACCGAGCAGGGTGACCCCCGGTACCGAAGCCGAGCCCCTGGAGCGCCATCGTGCCGCCGTCGGTGATCACCCCGCGCCCGACCGTCCCCGCGTCGCGCCGGCCCCCCTCCCCGCCGGAGGGGGGCGGCGTCCGGGCGCGGACCGCCCGCTCACTGCGGTACGCGGCGCCCGCGCTGCTCGGGTACCTGACGGTCCGGCTCCTCGGGCTGCTGGTCCTGGCCCGGTGGGCGCACCTGAAGGGGCACGGGGTGTGGCCGGCGCTCGCCACCTCGTGGGACTCCCGCTGGTACCTGGGCATCGCCGACCACGGGTACCAGGACCACCTGGGCACCGCCTACGACGCCAACAACCTGGCGTTCTTCCCGCTCTACCCCGGGGTGGTCAAGGCGGTCGCCGGGGTCACGCCCGGCTCGCGCGCCTCGGTGGCGCTGGTCCTGGCGGTGGTGTGCTCGCTGGCCGCCGCGTGGGGCGTGTTCGCGGTCGGCGAGCGGCTCGGCGGACGCCGCGCCGGTACCGTGCTCGCCGTCCTGTGGGGCGCCTCGCCGGTCGGGGTCGTCGCCTGGATGGGGTACACCGAGTCGCTGTTCACGGCGCTCGCCGCCTGGGCGCTGTACGCGGTGCTGACCGGCCGCTGGTACGCGGCGGCCGCCCTCACGGTGCTGGCCGGACTGACCCGCCCGACCGGGATCGCGCTCGCCGCCGCCGTGACGGTGACCGGGCTGGCGGTGGCGGCCCGCACGCGCGCGTGGCCCCCGTTCCTCGCCGCGCTGACCGCCCCGCTGGGCTGGCTGGGGTACGTGGCGTGGGTGGGCGTCCGGCTGGGCCGCTGGGACGGGTACTTCGCCGTGCAGCGGCTGTGGCGCAACACCTGGGACGGCGGCGCGGGCACGCTGCGCGAGATGCGCGAGCTGCTGGCGTACGACCGCACGCCCCAGCTTTTCCTGGTGGCCGTGTCGGCGGTGCTGGTGGCCTCGGTGGCGCTGTACGCGCTGTGCGTGGCGGACCGGCAGCCGCTGCCGCTCCTGGTGTTCTGCGGAGCGCTGCTGGTGGTGGTGCTGGGCAGCGGCGGGGTCTACTTCCCGCGTGCCCGTTTCCTGCTGCCGGGGTTCCCGCTGCTGCTGCCGCTCGCCGTGGCGGTGGGCCGGGCCCGGGCGATCGTGGCGTGCCTGGTACTGGGGGCCGCGGTGCTGTCGTCGGCGTGGCTGGGCGCCTACATGCTGCTGGTGTGGCCGGGCCCGCCGTGAGGCCCGCCGTGACTCCCGCCGTGAGGCTCAGGCGGCCAGGGCGACCACGAGGAGGAGCAGTCCGGCGAGCGCGGGCGCGATGATCTCGTAGGCCCAGCGGACGTGCGGATCGCCCTGGGCGGTCGGTCGCGACGCGGACCGCTCGGCCAGGTCGCGCAGATCGGCGATGGTCGCGTCGGCCCGGGCCGTCCCGCTCGCCCCGGCGGTGCCGTCCCGGTCGGCGCGGGGTGCGTCGCCGGCGCCGGAACCGGCCCGTAGCCCGCCACTGAGCAGGCCGCCCCCGAGCCCGGTGCCGGGGCGGTCCTGGCGCCTGGCGGCCCGCTTGCGCTCGCGCAGCGAGACGGGCACCGCCCATAGCTGGTAGACGGTGCCGTCCCGGGTGACGACCTCGCTGGAATAGCCCGCGCGGACGTCCGCGACCGCCGCCCAGGGCACGCTGATCGTCCGGAACGGGTTGCGGACGCGCAGGCGGTCGTCGTTGGCGTACACCACGGGCCGGAAGGTGAAGGCGACGATCAGCGGCACGGCCAGCAGCAGCCCGGCGGCCGCGATCCAGCGCACCCGGCCCTCGCCGGTCGCCAGCGCGTCACCGCCGATCCAGGCGGCGAAGCCGAGCAGCAGCAGACCGCCCAGGATCCCCATGGTCGAGCGGAAGGACCGGTCGGCGTACTCGGTCGGCTGGGGGGTCGTCATGCGGCCGATTCTGCCTCACGGCCCGGGGCGTCACACGACCAGATCGGCGTACACGATGATGTTGTCCGGCCGGTGGCCGTCCACGAGCTCCCCGCCGCAGGTGATCAGCCGCAGTTCGGGGCGGTCGGTGTCGCCGTAGACCTTCCGCGTCGGGAAGGCCTCCTTGTCCACCTGCTCCAGTTCCGTCACACGGAACACGGCGGTGGTGCCGTCGGCTCGCCGGACGGTGATCGTGTCGCCGGTGCGGATCCTGGCGACGTCCTTGAGCACGGCCGGGCCCTCGGCGGTGTCGAAGTGGCCGATCAGCACGGCCGGACCGGTCTCGCCGGGCGTGACGCCCTTGTCGTACCAGCCGATCCTGTCCGCCTGGGCGACGGAGGGTACCTCGACGGTGCCGTCGGCGGCGAGGCCCAGGCGCAGTACGGGCCCGGTGTCGACGCCCGCGGCGGGGACCTCGACCCGGACCGGCTCGGACCGGGGCATCGGGGCGGCGGCGGCCCCCGGGGGCGCGGTCGCGGGCCGGACGTGGGCGGGCGGCGCGGAGGGGGCGGACGGGGTGGCCGCGGGGCCGTCCGCCCCGGCGCCGCAGCCGGCGAGCGCGGCCGGGACGGTCAGGGCGAGGAGGACGGCGGCGAGCCGGTGTCTCACGGGGGGCTCCTGGGAACGGGTGCGGCGGGCCGCCGCGTGGGGTGTGCGCGGCGGCCCGCCTCGGGGATGGACAGTGGCCTGCTCGGGTCGGTGACAGGTCGTACGAGGTCGTCGGCGGATGGCTCGGGTCGATGGGGTGCGTGCGGCGCGGGGGCCGCGGGTCAGCCCCGCCCGGCGGCCCGGCGGCGCAGGGCGACGAAGCCCAGGCCGGCGGCGAAGAGCGCGGCGGCTCCCGCTCCGGAGGCGACGAGGACGGCGTTGCCGTCGTCGCCGGCCGTCTCGGCGCCCGCCGCGACACCGCCCAGGGGCACGACGGACGTCTGGGAGGTGGTGCCGGGCGCGGTGGTGGCGGCGGGCGTGGCGCCGGCGCCCGTCTTCCCGTCCCCGGCCTCGTCCGTGCCGGTGCCGGTGCCGGTGCCGGTGCCGGTGCCGGTGCCGGTGCCGCCGGTGGTGGTCGTCGTGCCGGGGACGTCGGCACCGACGTACACGGCCTTGCCCTGGACGGAGGCGCCGACGAGGTAGTGGGAGAAGGTGCCGTCGCGGTCGAGGACGACGACCGCCGAGCCCGCGTGCAGGACGGCCCGGCCGGTCCCGTCGGTGAACACGACGCCCTTGGGGCAGCCGCCCTTGTCGCACGCGGAGACCGCGTACCGCCCGGCCGCCTTGGTGATCTTGATGAGCTGTCCGCCGGGCAGTTCGTAGACACCGGGCCGGGCGGCCGTGACGACGTTCTCGTGCCCGAGCCAGTCGTACGTCGAGCCGTCGGCGTCGAGGACGAGGTACTGGGTGTCGTTCTGGCCGGCCACCGAGCGGCCGTCGGCGTCCAGGACCCCGACCGAGGTGCCGTCGACGAAGGTGTCGGCGCGGTGGTGGCCCGGGCCGACCCGGTAGACCTTGAGGTACGAGCCGTTGTGGAGGGTGCCCGTGCGGATCAGCTCCCCCATGTCCTCGTCGACCTGGCGGGGGATCACCCGGCCGTCCGCCTTCAGGAGGACCTCGACGCGGTTGTAGGTCCGCTTCTCGCCCGCCTTCAGGGTGAACAGCGTCCGGCCGTCCTTCAGGACGTCGGCCTTCAGCGCGCCGTCCTCGCGGTAGACCCGCGCGGACATGCCCTCGACGAGCGCGACGGTGCCGACCTGCTCGCGCCCGCTGCTCCCGGCCGGGTCCGTCCCGGCCGCCGGAGCGCCGGACCCGGCGGCGTCCGCCCCGGTCCCGGCGCCCGCCGGCTCCACCGGCTGCGGGGCGGCGGGCTTGGCGCCGGGCTTCGGGGCGGCGGGCTTCGCGGCGACGGGCTGCGGGGCGGCGGGCTTCGCGGCGGCGGGCTGCGGGGCGCCGGCCGTGGCCGGCCGGGTGTCCTCGGCGGGGGCGGGGGCGGGGGCGGCGGTGGCCGTGGCCACGGAGCCGAGCGCGGCACCGGCCAGGACGGCGGTGGTGATGGCGGTGCGAAGGGCGAAACGCATGACGACTCCGTGACGCGGTGAAGGGGGTGAATGAGGAGGAAGAGCCGCATGCCGCCTGCTCGTTCGGCGGGGCCGGTGAGGACTGGCGGGCTGCACGGACAAAGTTATGGATCTTGTGTGCGGGAGCCGTTCGCTCCATGTCACAGGCACGTGACAGGGCTCACCCACCCGTGACCACCTGGGCTTTCGCACAGACCTCCGGCGCGGGGCTGTACAGGACGCTACGCGCGTAGATATGCTCCAGTGGTGACCATGCCCACCGCATCTGCATTCGCCGACGTGACCGCGTCCGACAGCACGCTGCGCCGCTTCCTCCACGGGCTGCCCGGCGTCGACGCCGTCGGCCTCGAAGCGCGCGCCGCGTCTCTCGGTACCCGTTCGATCAAGACGACGGCCAAGGCGTACGCCATCGACCTGGCCATCTCGATGATCGACCTGACGACGCTCGAAGGCGCGGACACCCCGGGCAAGGTCCGGGCGCTCGCCGCCAAGGCCGTCAACCCCGACCCGACCGACCGCACCACCCCGCGTACCGCGGCGGTGTGCGTCTACCCCGACATGGTGGCCACCGCCAAGGCCGCCCTCGCGGGGTCGGACGTGAAGGTCGCCTCCGTGGCGACCGCCTTCCCGGCCGGCCGCGCCGCCCTCGACGTCAAGCTCGCGGACACCCGCGACGCCGTCGCCGCCGGGGCGGACGAGATCGACATGGTGATCGACCGCGGGGCCTTCCTCGCGGGCGACTACCTGAAGGTGTACGAGGAGATCGTGGCCGTCAGGGAGGCCTCGGGCGACGCCCGCCTGAAGGTCATCTTCGAGACCGGCGAGCTCTCCACGTACGACAACATCCGCCGCGCCTCCTGGCTCGGCATGATCGCGGGCGCGGACTTCATCAAGACCTCGACCGGCAAGGTCGGCGTCAACGCCACCCCCGCGAACACCCTCCTGATGCTGGAGGCGGTGCGCGACTTCCGCGCCCAGACCGGGGTACAGGTCGGGGTGAAGCCCGCGGGCGGCATCCGGACCACCAAGGACGCCATTAAGTTCCTGGTCCTGGTCAACGAGACCGCAGGCGAGGACTGGCTGGACAACCACTGGTTCCGGTTCGGCGCGTCGAGCCTGCTCAACGACCTGCTCATGCAGCGTCAGAAGCTGGCCACCGGACGTTACTCCGGTCCCGACTACGTGACGGTGGACTGATCACCATGACCAAGTTCGAGTACGCACCCGCCCCCGAGTCCCGCTCGGTCGTCGACATCGCGCCGTCCTACGGCCTGTTCATCGACGGCGAGTTCACCGAGGCCGCGGACGGCAAGGTCTTCAAGACCATCTCCCCCGCCTCCGAGGAGGTGCTCTCCGAGGTCGCCCAGGCGGGTGCCGAGGACGTGGACCGGGCCGTGAAGGCCGCCCGCAAGGCGTTCGAGAAGTGGTCGGCGCTGCCGGGCGCCGAGCGCGCCAAGTACCTCTTCCGCATCGCCCGGATCATCCAGGAGCGCAGCCGCGAGCTGGCCGTCCTGGAGACCCTGGACAACGGCAAGCCGATCAAGGAGACCCGCGACGCGGACCTCCCGCTGGTCGCCGCGCACTTCTTCTACTACGCGGGCTGGGCCGACAAGCTCGACCACGCCGGCTACGGCGCGAACCCGCGCCCGCTGGGCGTGGCCGGCCAGGTCATCCCGTGGAACTTCCCGCTGCTGATGCTCGCGTGGAAGATCGCCCCGGCCCTCGCCACCGGCAACACGGTGGTCCTCAAGCCCGCCGAGACCACCCCGCTGTCCGCCCTGTTCTTCGCGGACATCTGCCGCCAGGCGGGCCTGCCCAAGGGTGTCGTGAACATCCTCCCGGGCTACGGGGACGCCGGCGCCGCGCTCGTCGAGCACCCGGACGTGAACAAGGTGGCCTTCACCGGCTCCACCGCGGTCGGCAAGGCCATCGCCCGCCAGGTGGCGGGCACGCAGAAGAAGGTCACCCTGGAGCTGGGCGGCAAGGGCGCCAACATCGTCTTCGACGACGCGCCCATCGACCAGGCCGTCGAGGGCATCGTCACCGGCATCTTCTTCAACCAGGGCCAGGTCTGCTGCGCGGGCTCCCGGCTGCTGGTCCAGGAGTCGATCCAGGACGAGCTGCTGGACGCCCTCAAGCGCCGGCTGTCGACGCTGCGCCTCGGTGACCCGCTGGACAAGAACACCGACATCGGCGCGATCAACTCCGCCGAGCAGCTGGCCCGGATCAAGGCGCTCGCCGAGACCGGCGAGGCCGAGGGCGCCGAGCGCTGGTCCCCCGCCTGCGAGCTGCCGTCGTCCGGCTTCTGGTTCGCCCCCACGCTGTTCACCAACGTCACCCAGGCGCACACCATCGCCCGCGACGAGATCTTCGGCCCGGTCCTGTCGGTGCTGACCTTCCGTACCCCCGACGAGGCCGTCGCCAAGGCCAACAACAGCCAGTACGGTCTGTCCGCCGGTATCTGGACGGAGAAGGGCTCCCGCATCCTGGCGGTGGCGAACAAGCTCCGCGCGGGTGTGGTGTGGGCCAACACGTTCAACAAGTTCGACCCGACCTCGCCCTTCGGCGGCTACAAGGAGTCGGGCTTCGGCCGCGAGGGCGGCCGCCACGGCCTGGAGGCGTACCTCGATGTCTGAGTCTTCCCGACTGAGCGTGCTCAAGACCTACAAGCTGTACGTCGGGGGCAAGTTCCCCCGCAGCGAGAGCGGCCGGGTGTACGAAGTGCAGGACCACAAGGGCAAGTGGCTGGCCAACGCGCCGCTCTCCTCCCGCAAGGACGCGCGGGACGCGGTCGTGGCGGCGCGCAAGGCGTTCGGCGGCTGGTCGGGCGCCACGGCGTACAACCGCGGACAGGTCCTGTACCGCGTCGCCGAGATGCTGGAGGGCCGCAAGAGCCAGTTCGTGCACGAGGTGGCGCACGCCGAGGGGCTGTCCAAGTCCAAGGCGGCCGAGGTCGTCGAGGCGGCCGTGGACCGCTGGGTCTGGTACGCGGGCTGGACGGACAAGATCGGCCAGATCGTGGGCGGGGCGAACCCGGTGGCGGGCCCGTACTTCAACCTGTCCACCCCGGAACCGACCGGCGTCGTCGCGGTCGTCGCCCCGCGGGAGTCGTCCTTCCTGGGCCTGGTGTCCGTCGTCGCCCCGGTGATCGCCACCGGCAACACGGCGGTCGTCATCGCCTCCGAGAAGGCCCCGCTGCCGGCGCTGTCCCTGGGCGAGGTGCTGGCCACCTCCGACCTGCCGGGCGGCGTCGTCAACGTCCTGTCCGGCCGGGCGGCCGAGATCGCCGCCCCGCTCGCCGCGCACCAGGACGTCAACGCCATCGACCTGACGGGCGCCGGCGCCGAGCTGGCCCGCGAGCTGGAGATCGCCGCCGCGGACAACCTCAAGCGCGTGCTGCGCCCCGGGGG
The DNA here is from genome assembly GCF_043077235.1 of Streptomyces sp. NPDC016309. Classification (NCBI taxonomy): domain Bacteria; kingdom Bacillati; phylum Actinomycetota; class Actinomycetes; order Kitasatosporales; family Streptomycetaceae; genus Streptomyces; species Streptomyces sp. NPDC016309. The sequence goes on from NZ_JBIBSG010000001.1 coordinate 652,691, forward strand.
CGCGGACGGCGAGGACTTCACGGCCGACCCGGGCACGCACCGCCTGACCGCGTTCCTGGAGACCAAGACGGTCTGGCACCCCACGGGCTCCCTGGGCGCCTCGGGATCGTCGTACTGATCCCCGTGTGACCGAACGGCTCCGCCTCCCCTCCGTCCGGGGGAAGCGGAGCCGTTCTCGTGGCCGCGGGAGCGTCAGCCCGGGATGACCCCGCCGAGCAGGGGGCCCGCGACCGGCAGCCCGGGCAGGCTCGTCAGGGAGCCGGTCGCCGAGGTGGTGTCCACCGGCTTGAAGTCGCCGACCTGCGTGCCCACACCGTTGTTCAGCGGGTCCACGCCCGTCTGCGCCAGCGGGTTGACCTTCAGGTTCTTGGCGACCCCCGTCACGTGCGGAACGGCGCCCATCGTCCCCTGGAGGGCCGCCTGCGGGTCCGTCTTCGGTAGCTGCGGCACCTGCGGCGGCTGCACCACCGCGTGCGCCGCGCCACCGGTGACACCGAGGGCGGCGCCCAGCGCCGAGACGGCGACCCCGGCCTTCAGCAAGGTATGACGTGTCATGGAAGCTCCTGCCACCTGCGTAACGTGTCGGGTACGCACCGTATTTGAGATGTGATGCTGGATACCAACGGGTCCCTGGCGGGGTCCCCCTACCGGGTCAATGGTTCAGACTGGTGTCCCGTGAGTTCCCAACCGATCCCGACCCGCGTCGTGCTGCTCGCGGGCCCCTCCGGCTCCGGCAAGTCCTCCCTCGCGGCCCGCACCGGCCTGCCGGTGCTGCGCCTCGACGACTTCTACAAGGAGGCCGACGACCCGACGCTCCCGCTCGTCCCCGGAAGCACGGACGTCGACTGGGACTCCCCGCTGTCCTGGGACGCGGACGCGGCGGTCGCCGCCATCACCGAACTGTGCGCCACCGGGCGCACCGCCGTCCCGGTGTACGACATCGCCAGCAGCTCGCGCGCCGGCCGGGAGGTGCTCGACATCGAGCGGACCCCGCTGTTCGTGGCCGAGGGCATCTTCGCGGCGGACATCGTGGCGCGCTGCCACGAGCTCGGTGTGCTGGCGGACGCCCTGTGCCTGCGCGGCCGGCCGTCCACCACGTTCCGCCGCCGGCTGCTGCGGGACCTGCGCGAGGGCCGCAAGTCCGTGCCGTTCCTGCTGCGCCGGGGCTGGCGCCTGATGCGGGCCGAACGCTCGATCGTCACCCGCCAGGCCGCGCTGGGCGCCCACCCCTGCGACAAGGCCGAGGCGCTGGGCCGTCTCGCCGCCGCCGCGGCGGGCCGTCACCGCGGGCCGGCGACCCCCGCCAGGGCGCCCGAACCGGCGTAGCGGTACCGCCCGCCCCTCACGCGCCGGCCCCGACACGGGAACAGCGCGTGGCCGGACAGGACCCCCCGTCCTGTCCGGCCACGCGCCTTCTCATTTCCCCGTTACCCCGTTGTCCCCCCCCCGGTTCCCCCGTGTCCCCCGTTCTCCGGTCGCCGTCCGCCGTCTCCCCCGAAACCGCGACCGGCCCCCCTGCCTTCAGGCCACGAGCTGGCCGAAGGACTCCTCCTCGTCACGGCCGAAGCTGAGGACCTCGTCCTCGCGCAGCCGGCGGAGCGACCGCCAGATGCTCGACTTCACCGTGCCGACACTGATGTCCAGGATCTCCGCGATCTCCGGATCCGTACGGCCCTCGTAGTAGCGCAGCACCAGCATGGTGCGCTGGAGTTCGGGCAGCCGGGCGAGCGCCTGCCACAGCACCGCGCGCAGTTCCGTGCCGCGCATCGCGTCGGTGTCGCCGGCGGACTCCGGGAGTTCCTCGGTCGGGTACTCGTCGATCTTCCGCCGCCGCCAGGCGCTGATGTGCAGGTTCGTCATGGTGCGGCGCAGGTAGCCGCCGACCGCCGCCTTGTCGCTGATGCGCTCCCAGGCGCGGTACGTCGAGAACAGCGCGCTCTGGAGCAGGTCCTCCGCCTCGAACCGGTCACCGGTGAGGTGGTAGGCGGTGGCGTACAGGGAGGCGCGGCGCTCCGTCACGTAGGCGGTGAACGCCGCTTCGGCATTCGCAGCCTCCGTGAGGTTCGTCCGCTCCCCCGTTGCCTCCCCGTACGCCGTTCCCCCGTCAGTCACGGCGACCATGTACGGCGCCTTGTGCTGACGCCCGGCGCTGCGAACGCACCCCCGCCCGTTCACGGCACCGGACTTCTCCGTGCTCCGCGTGACGTCGTGGAGACGCGTGACAACTGCGCTGGAGGTGGTGCTGTGCAGTGCGTTCATCTCGCGCCCCCCGTCGGTTGGAGTCCGTTTCGGTCCGTGTGCCAATGACTCTGCCGGGGCCACTTCATAGCGGTGTCCGCCGACTGTCACAGACCTGTCACAGGCCCCGGCGGTCGAACTGTCCGGCCCCCATGGGACAGAATGACGGCGTGCCTTTCCTGTTGCTGATCGAGGACGACGATTCCATCCGCACGGCCCTCGAACTCTCGCTCTCCCGCCAGGGCCACAAAGTGGCCACCGCGGCGACGGGCGAGGACGGCCTGAAACTGCTGCGCGAGCAGCGGCCGGACCTGATCGTGCTGGACGTGATGCTGCCCGGCATCGACGGTTTCGAGGTGTGCCGCCGGATCCGGCGTACCGACCAGTTGCCGATCATCCTGCTGACCGCGCGCAGCGACGACATCGACGTGGTCGTGGGCCTGGAGTCCGGTGCGGACGACTACGTCGTCAAGCCGGTGCAGGGGCGGGTGCTGGACGCGCGGATCCGGGCGGTGCTGCGGCGCGGCGAGCGTGAGTCGACGGACTCGGCGACCTTCGGATCGCTGGTGATCGACCGGTCGGCGATGACCGTGACGAAGAACGGCGAGGACCTCCAGCTCACGCCGACGGAGCTGCGGCTGCTGCTGGAGCTGTCCCGCCGCCCCGGTCAGGCGCTGTCCCGGCAGCAGTTGCTGCGGCTGGTGTGGGAGCACGACTACCTGGGCGACTCGCGCCTGGTGGACGCGTGCGTCCAGCGGCTGCGGGCGAAGGTGGAGGACGTGCCGTCCTCGCCGACCCTGATCCGCACGGTCCGGGGTGTGGGCTACCGGCTGGACGTGCCTGCGTGAGGCGGACGAGTCTGCGGCTGCGCCTCGTCGTGGTCTTCGCCCTCGTCGCGCTGACGGCCGCCGCCTCCGCGTCGGGCATCGCGTACTGGCTCAACCGGGAGGCGGTGCTCCAGCGGACGCAGGACTCGGCGCTGAACGACTTCCGCCAGGAGATGCAGCGGCGGGCCGCCACGCTGCCGCTGCGGCCGACGCAGGAGGAGCTGCGGCGCACGGCCGAGGAGATGTCGTCGGGCGGTGTCGGCTACGGCGTGGTGCTGCTGGGCGAGCGGGCCAAGGGCAAGCCGATCGTGGGGGTGTCGGACCCGGACCGGTTCACGATGGACGACGTGCCCGAGACGCTGCGGCTCGCGGTGAACGAGCGCCAGGAGGTGGCGGACGGCAACCGGTTCCCGTACCACCTGTTCTGGCAGCGGACGACGCGGGACGGCACCCCCTACCTGGTCGGCGGTACGCGGATCGTGGGCGGCGGGCCGACCGGGTACATGTTCAAGTCGCTGGAACCCGAGCGCCAGGACCTGAACTCACTGGCGTGGTCGCTCGGGATCGCGTCCGCGCTGGCGCTGATCGTCTCGGCGCTGCTGGCGCAGGCGGCGGCGACGACCGTACTGAAGCCGGTGCACCGGCTCGGCGAGGCGGCGCGGCGGCTGGGTGAGGGCGAGCTGGACACCCGGCTGCGGGTGTCGGGCACGGACGAGCTGGCCGACCTGTCCCGGACCTTCAACAGCGCGGCGGAGAGCCTCCAGAAGAAGGTCGCGGACATGAGCGCGCGGGAGGAGTCCAGCCGCCGGTTCGTGGCGGACATGTCCCACGAGCTGCGGACGCCGCTGACCGCGCTGACCGCCGTGACGGAGGTGCTGGAGGAAGAGGAGGACGGCCTCGATCCGATGATCGCGCCGGCCGTCGCCCTGGTGGTCAGTGAGACCCGGCGGCTGAACACGCTGGTGGAGAACCTGATGGAGGTGACCCGCTTCGACGCGGGCACGGCACGGCTCGTGCTGGACGACGTGGACGTGGTCGACCAGGTCACCGCGTGCATCGACGCGCGGGCCTGGCTGGACGCGGTCGAGCTGGACGCCGAGCGCGGGACGATGGCGCGGCTGGACCCGCGCCGGCTGGACGTGATCCTCGCCAACCTGATCGGCAACGCGCTCAAGCACGGCGGGTCGCCGGTGCGGGTGTCGGTGCGGACGGTGGACGACGACCTCTTCATCGAGGTGCGCGACCACGGGCCGGGCATCCCCGGGGAGGTGCTGCCGCACGTCTTCGACCGGTTCTACAAGGCGAGCGCGTCGCGGCCGCGTTCGGAGGGGTCGGGTCTGGGCCTGTCGATCGCGATGGAGAACGCCCTGATCCACGGCGGGGACATCACGGCGGCCAACTCGCCGGACGGCGACGGGGCGGTGTTCGTGCTGCGGCTGCCGCGCGACGCCTCCGCCACCGGCGCGCCGGACGGCGAGGAGCGGGAGGGTGGCGGTGATGGGGGTGCGTGAGCGGCGGGGTCCGGTGGCGCTGGCGGGGGTCGCGGTGCTGGCCGCCGTGCTCGCCGGCTGCGGGATCCGTACGACGTCGGTGCCGGTCGACGCGGGCGCCGCGCCGTCGCGGCTGCCGTGCAGCGTGTCGGGCGGGGACGTCGCTCCGCAGGCGCAGTTGCAGCAGCCGGTGCCGGTCCGGGTGTACCTGGTGTGCGCGTCGGGCCTGGAGGCGGTGGACCGTACGGTCCCGGAGTCCGGCGACAAGAACCCGGGCGGCGGCCGGGTCGCGGTGGCCCGGGCGCTGCTGAACCAGCTCCTGGCCGAGCCGTCGGCGGGCGAGCGCGAGGCCGGGTTCACCACCTCGGTGGAGGGTCCGCTGACGGTGTCGGCGGGCCGGGAGGGCGATCCGGAGGGGTCGCTGCGGCTGAGCCGTCAGCCGGAGGACCTGCCCGCGGCGGCACTGTCGCAGATCGTGTGCACGTACGCGGAGAACGGCGCGACCGCGGAGGGCGGCTCGGCGCTGCTCGGCGGGCCGGGTTCCTACCCGGTGCGGCGCTACGCGTGCACGGCCCAGCTCAGGGAACGCCCCGACTCGGCGGTCCCGACCCGGCCGGCCTCCTGAGCCCGCTGCCCGGGCCCGGTGGCACAGGCCCGGTGGCACCGGCCCGGGCGGGTGGGCGGCCCGGGCGAAGAAGGCGGTGTTGTCGACCGTCCCGGGGGCGGAACCGATCGTGCCGGTCGGCGCGTCTTGGGGGGCGTGCAGCGTCTTGGTACGGACGGCAGTGCCGTCATCCGCTTCCGCGCGGCGGGGCTCATCCTCCTCATCGCCCATCTGGTGCTCGTGGCGTGGCTGACGCTCCGGCCGCGGGACGTGATGTGGGTGACGGCGGCCAATCTGGAACCCCTGGCCGGGATCAAGGCCGATCTGGCGCTCGGTCCGGCCGAGGCCGCGAGACGGATCGGCGCGGGCCTGCTGCTGCTGGCCCCGCTGGGTGTGCTGCTGCCCATGGCGGGCGGCCGGCTGGCGGTCTCCCCGTGGGCGTCGCTGGCCCGGACGGTCGTGGCGGGCGCGCTGGTGTCGCTGGGCATCGAGCTGCTTCAGACGGCGGTGCCGGGCCGGGTCGTGGACGTGGACGCCCTGCTGCTGAACACCACGGGCGTGGCGCTGGCGCACCTCGCGGTGGTGCCCGCGTGGCGGGGGCGGCTGCGGCGCCGGGACCGGGGGCCGGGCCGGGACGGGGGCCCGCGGGCGGCCGGCGGTGGCGGCCGGGGCCGGGGCCGGCGCGGGATGGGGCTGCTGCGGGAGGACGTCTCTCAGGGTGCGACCCCGAGGATTCCCAGGGTCGGTGTCGCCCCGTAGTCCGACGTTTTGTCCGGGCCTTCGGGGCGAGGATGGAGTCATCGATGAGATTCGACTTCCTCCCGCGAAGGAGCCCACCATGGCCGCACTTGCCCGCCCCCGTGACGGACGCGTGATCGGCGGAGTGTGCGCAGCGCTGGCACGGCGCTTCGGCACCTCCGCGACGACGATGCGCGTGCTCTTCGTGGCGTCGTGCCTGCTGCCCGGACCGCAGTTCCTGCTGTACCTGGCGCTGTGGATGCTGCTGCCGTCGGAAAAGGCCGCCAAGCCGGCCTGGTGATCGTCACGCGTACGCGCCTGGGGCGCCCGCCTTGTGTGAAGGCGGGCGCCCCAGGCGCGTACGCGGCTGCCGGTGGCTCAGGCGCCGAGACCGGCGACCGGGAGGGAGCCGCCGATGGGCAGGCCGCCGAGGAGGCCGGTGGCGGCGGCCGGGTCGATGGGCAGGCCCTGGACGGAGGCGTTCTTGGTGGCGGCGCCCGCCAGCTCCTGGCCGGTGCCGAGCAGTTCGGTGGCGTTGTTCGGAGCCTGCTCGACGGCGGACTGGAGGACCGGCACCGCGGTGGCGGTGGCGGCGCCCAGCGCGGCGCTGGTGGGCGTCGTGGTGGCCGCGGAGGCGGTGCCGGCGGCGGTGGCGGCGAACGCGGCGCCGAGAGCGGCGACACCGAGGGTCTTGGCGGCGGACTGCTTCATCGAATGTCGTCCTTGCGGGAACTCGGGGAAAGATGAGCGGCTCTGCAACTTAGTCATCGTCCCGTGACGCCCGCAAACACCCCGAGCGGCCGGGTCATGGGATTCCCGGCCGTCCGGACAAGGGCGTGTTCAGGGGGTTTTCGGCGAGACATCGCTGGTCGCAGCGGTCTGCCGGAACAGCCATTCGGACTTCAACTCGGCGTACCCCGGCTTGATGACGTCATTGATCATCGCCAGTCGTTCATCGAAAGGAATGAATGCTGATTTCATCGCATTGACGGTGAACCACTGCATGTCGTCGAGCGTGTAGCCGAACGTACCGGTCAGCAGCTCGAATTCGCGGCTCATGCTGGTGCCCGACATCAACCGGTTGTCGGTGTTGACCGTGGCCCGGAAGTGCAGGGTGCGCAGCAGCCCGATGGGGTGCTCGGCGTACGACGGGGCGGCGCCGGTCTGGAGGTTGGAGGTCGGGCACAGTTCCAGCGGGATGCGCTTGTCGCGTACGTACGCGGCGAGCCGGCCGAGGGTGACGGTGCCGTCCTCGGCGACCTGGATGTCGTCGATGATCCGCACGCCGTGGCCCAGCCGGTCGGCGCCGCACCACTGGAGCGCCTGCCAGATGGACGGCAGGCCGAAGGCCTCGCCCGCGTGGATGGTGAAGTGGTTGTTCTCGCGCTTGAGGTACTCGAAGGCGTCGAGGTGGCGGGTGGGCGGGTAACCGGCCTCGGCACCCGCGATGTCGAAGCCGGCGACGCCCTTGTCGCGGTAACGGTTGGCCAGTTCGGCGATCTCCAGGGCACGGGCGGCGTGCCGCATGGCGGTCAGCAGGGCGCCGACGCGGATGCGGCGGCCGCTCTCGCGGGCGCGCCGCTCACCGAGGCGGAAGCCCTCGTTGACGGCCTCGACGACCTCTTCGAGGGTGAGCCCCTTGTCGAGGTGCTGCTCGGGGGCGTACCGCACCTCCGCGTACACCACACCGTCCTCGGCGAGGTCCTCGGCGCACTCGGCGGCGACGCGGACGAGGGCCTCGCGGGTCTGCATGACGGCGCAGGTGTGGGCGAAGGTCTCCAGGTAGCGCTCCAGCGAACCGGAGTCGGCGGCCTCCCGGAACCAGAGACCGAGCTTGTCCGGCTCGTGCTCGGGGAGCGCCGTGTAGCCGGTCGCGTCGGCCAGGTCGAGGACGGTGCCGGGGCGCAGACCGCCGTCGAGGTGGTCGTGGAGCAGCACCTTGGGGGCGCGGCGGATCTGGTCCGCGGTCGGGATGTGCGGTGTCTGGCTCGTCATTTTCGAACTCTAGCCCCTACGCGCGTAGAAGGCGCGTCGATACGTAACGGTGACCGCGTGTACGGGGCGCGTACATCTCGGCTTCTGAGACTGTTCTGCCATGGCACACCACGCACTCGTAGGTACGGGAGGGGCGCGGGCGCCCAGGCTGGGCAGGCCCGTGGGAACATCCGGCACGGCGGTGGGCGGCGTGGTGCTGCTCCTGCCGGACGGGGAACCGGTCTCGGGGCGCGGCCCGTCGGCGCTCGCCCACGCGGCGGCCGTCCCGCTGGCGCGCCGCCTGGCCGCCGCGGGCCGGGCGGAGGGCCTGGTGGCGCACGTGGTCCGCTACCGGGGGCGGGGCTGGAACGGGGCGGACGCCCGGCTCGCGGAGGACGCGCGGTGGGCGGCCTCCGAGGCGGTGCGCCGCTACGGGGACGTCCCGGTCTGTCTGGCCGGGCGGGGGATGGGCGGCCGGGCGGCGCTGCGCGCGGCGGGCCACACGGCAGTCAACGCGGTGCTGGCGCTCGCCCCTTGGCTGCCCGAGGACGACGTGGCGGCGACACCCGAACCGGTGAAACAGCTCGCCGGGCGTCACGTGCTGATCGCGCACGGCACGAACGACGCGCGTACGGACCCGGAGCTGTCCTTCCGGCTGGCCGAGCGGGCCAAGAAGGCCAACCGCGACACCTGCCGGTTCGAGGTCCACTCGGACGGGCACGGGCTGCGGGAGCACCACGCGGAAGTGACCGCCCTGGCCGCGGACTTCGTCCTGGGCGCCCTGTTCGGCCACCCCTTCTCCCGCCCGGTCGCCGACGCCCTGGCCGCCCCGCCGCCGCTGGGCCTGCGGATGCCGCTGGCCTCCGGCTTCGGCGGAGCCCGCGGGCGGTAGGCGCGGCGGGCCCGGCGGTACGGGGGCGGCGCGGCGGTACGGGGGCGTCGGGCGGTCTACTCCGGTTCGCTGAGGAGGCGGCCCCGGCGGGACAGCAGGAACCGTTTGAAGGCGGCCACCGGCGGGGTGTCCGGGTGCCCGTCCAGCCAGGCGACACCGATCTCGCGGGCGGCCCGGGGTGCCGTGACCGTGAGCTCGACGACGCCGGGGCGCGGGACGGCCGGGGGCGGGAGCAGCGCGACGCCGAGGCCCGCCGCGACCAGGCCGCGCAGCGTCTCGGCCTCCTCGCCCTCGAAGGCGATCCGGGGCGTGAAGCCCGCCTCGGCGCACAGGGCGTCGGTGATGCGGCGCAGCCCGTACCCGGGCTCCAGGGTGACGAACGTTTCCTCGGCCGCCTCCGCCAGGCGGACCCGCCTGCGCCCCGCCAGCCGGTGGTCGTCCGGGACGACGAGCCGCAGCCGCTGCTCGTCCAGGCGGCGGGCCACGAGGTCGGGGGCGTCCGGCACCGGGGACGTCAGGCACAGGTCCAGGTCGCCGGCGCGGAGGCGCTCGATCATGGCCTCCCCGTAGTTCTGGACGAGCGTGAACCGGACCCGGGGGTGGTCCACCCGGAAGGCCCGGATCAGCCCGGGGACGGTCTCCGAGCCCAGGGTGTGCAGGAACCCGAAGGCGACCCGCCCCGCGGAGGGGTCGGCGTCCGCCCGTACCGCGTCGGCCGAGCGCTCCACCTCCGCCAGCGCCCGCTCGGCGGAGGCCAGGAAGGTGCGCCCGGCCGGGGTGAGCGAGACGGTGCGGCCCTTGCGGGCGAACAGCGCGACCCCGAGGTCCTGTTCCAGGCGCACCATGGCCCGCGACAGCGTCGACTGCGGGACGCCGATCTCCTGGGCGGCGCGCGTCACGTGCTCGTGGCGGGCGACCGCGGCGAAGTACGCGAGCCGTGGCGCGAGCAGCAGGCCCATGTCTTCTTCGTTACTGTTCGGTGACAGCCACTCCGGTGAACTGCGGTTATGCGCCATGGGAACGATTAAAGCCGTTCCGTGCATTGGACGCATCAAACCGGGGTGCCTACGGTCGAGACATGCCTTCCGCCAGTACCAAGGCGGCCGCCACCGACGCGGTCGCCGACCTCCGCCTTTCCCCCGGCCGGCCCGGCCACCGCCGGATGAGCTTCGCGCTCTTCGCCGCCGGAGTCGCCACCTTCGCCCTCCTCTACTCGACGCAGGCCCTGCTCCCGGCCGTCTCCGCCGGCTTCGGCGTGAGCGCGTCGGCCGCCTCCTGGTCGGTGTCCGCCGCGACCGGCGCGCTGGCCCTGTGCGTCCTGCCGCTGAGCGCCCTGTCCGAGCGGTTCGGCCGCCGCACCCTGATGACCGCCTCGCTCGCGGTCGCCGTCGTCCTGGGTCTGCTCGTGCCGCTGGCGCCGAGCCTGGAGTGGCTGGTGGCGCTGCGCGCCGTGCAGGGCGCCGCGCTCGCGGGGGTGCCCGCGTCGGCGATGGCGTACCTGGCGGAGGAAGTGCGGCCCAAAGCGCTGGTCGGCGCGATCGGCCTGTTCGTGGCGGGCAACAGCATCGGCGGCATGAGCGGCCGGATCGTCACCGGCTGGGTCGCCCAGGTCTGGGGCTGGCGGGCCGCGCTCGCCGCGGTGGGGCTGCTGGCCGTGGTGTGCGCCGTGCTGTTCCGGCTGCTGCTCCCCGAGGCACGGCACTTCTCCCCCGGCTCGCCGGCCCCGCGCGCGCTGGTGAGGACGGTGCGCCGGCACCTGTCGGACCCGCTGCTGATGCGGCTGTACGTGATCGGCGCGCTGTTCATGACGGTGTTCGGCGCCGTGTACACGGTCATCGGGTACCGGCTCGTCGAGGCGCCGTTCTCGCTCCCGCAGGGCGTGATCGGCTCGGTCTTCCTGGTCTACCTGGTCGGCACGGTGTCGTCGGCCGCGGCCGGCCGGCTCGTGGGCCGGATGGGGCGGCGCGGGGCACTGTACCTGGCGGTGACCACGACGGCGGCGGGGCTGCTGCTGTCCCTGTCGGACGCCCTGGCCTCGGTGCTGGCCGGCCTGGTGCTGATCACGGCCGGGTTCTTCGCGGGCCACGCGGTCGCCTCGTCGTCGGTGAGCCGTACCGCGCGGACGGGGCGGGCCCAGGCGTCGGCGCTGTACCAGTCGGCGTACTACCTGGGCAGCAGCGCGGGCGGCACCCTGGGCGCGGTCGCGTTCCACGCCGGGGGCTGGGCGGGCACGGTCCTGCTGGGGCTGGTGGCCGTCCTCGGGGTCGTCTCCCTCACCCTGTACGGAACGCATGCCGCGCGGGTGGAGGACCGGAAATCCCGCGAGCGGTACAACCGCTCCGCTTCCCCGAGCGTCCTAAGGGCATAACAACCACAAGGGGCTCCAGGGGGAGTGGTGTACGTGGGTGGGATTCGCAGACGTGCCGGGGTCGCGCTCGGCCTCACGGGACTGGTCGTGCCGCTGACCGTCGCGCTCGGTGCCGCGCCGGCGCAGGCGGCGTCCTGTACGACGGCGACCGGGCCGTACCAGAAGCAGGTCGAGAAGTTCATGGGCAGGCCGGTGGACGGGAAGCAGTCGCCGGCCGACTGCAAGGCGACGCAGACGTTCCAGCGCTGGCACGGGATCACCCCGTCCGTCGGGTACGCGGGTGAGGTCACCTGGCGCACGATGAACACGATCCTCCAGCAGCGGGCGGCGGGGAAGAACCCCAACGCGGCGGGGAAGTGCCCGACGAACAAGGGGCGCATCGCGTGCGTGGACCTGACCAGGCAGCTTTCCTGGATCCAGGACGGCGCCGGGCTGGCGTACGGGCCGGTGCCGGTGCGGACCGGCCGGGACGGCGACGAGACCCGTACGGGCGCGCGGAAGATCTACCACCGCAACATCGACCACTGGTCGACGCTCTACAAGGTGCGGATGCCCTACGCGCAGTTCTTCGACGGCGGGCAGGCCTTCCACTCGGTCGGCAAGTCCATGTACAACCCGCCCGGCTCGCGCGGCTGCGTCAACATGCGCGAGGCCGACGCGAAGGCGTACTGGAGCATGCTGAGGAACGGCGACGACGTGTTCGTGTACGGGCGCAAGCCCGGTACGTGAGCCCCGTTGTCAGTCCCCTCCGGTAGCTTCCGTCGTGTGTCGAGGGAAGCGTGAGCGGGGTGGACGCGATGACGGATGTGGCGGACGACCAGGCGGACCTGGAGCGGTACCGGACGGAGCTGACCGGCTACTGCTACCGCATGCTGGGATCGGCCTTCGAGGCGGAGGACGCCGTCCAGGACACCATGGTCCGGGCGTGGCGGAGCCTCGCTAAGTTCGAGGGCCGGTCCTCGGTGCGGTCCTGGCTGTACCGGATCGCCACCAACGTGTGCCTGGACGCGCTGAGCGCGGGCAACCGGCGGGCGCGGCCGATGGACCTGTCCGCGCCGACACCGGTGGCCCGGGCACGGCTCGACGCCCGCCCGGAGATCACCTGGCTGGAGCCGGTGCCGGACGGGCGGGTCCTGCCGTCCGTCACCGATCCGGCGGAGACGGCGGTCGCGCGGGAGACGATCCGGCTGGCGTTCGTCGCCGCGCTCCAGCATCTGCCGCCCAAGCAGCGGGCGGTGCTGATCCTGCGCGAGGTGCTGGCGTGGCGGGCGAGCGAGGTCGCCGAACTGCTCGGGACGACGGTCGCCTCGGTCAACAGCGCCTTGCAGCGCGCGCGGGCGACGCTCGCCGAACACGCCCCGGCCGACACGGACACCGCCGACCCGCTCGACGAGGAGCAGCGGCGGCTGCTGGACCGCTACGTCGCCGCCTTCGAGGGGTACGACATGGAGGCGCTGACGGCGCTGCTCCACGAGGACGCGACGATGTCCATGCCGCCGTACGACCTGTGGCTGCGCGGGCACGAGGACATCGTGGGCTGGATGCTCGGCGTCGGTGACGTCTGCCGCGGGTCCCGGCTGGTGCCCACCGTGGCGAACGGCTCCCCGGCCTTCGCCCACTACCACCCGGCGGAGGACGGCGCGGGGTACACCCCGTGGGCGCTCATCGTCCTGGAGGTCTCGGACGGGAAGGTCGGGGGGATGGACTTCTTCCTGGACACCGGGCGCTGGTTCCCCCTGTTCGGTCTTCCGGACCGGCTGGAGGCGTGAGGAGCAGGGCGTCCAGGCCGGCCAGCCGGCACAGCGCCCGCAGATCGGGCCGGGCCCCGCTGACGGTCATCCGGTGGCCGAGCCGCCGGGCGGTCAGGGACAGCCGGGCGAGGGCGTCCAGGGTGGTGAGGTCGGGCCGGACGATCCCGCCGGCGTCGCAGACGACGTCCCGGCCGCCCGGCTCCTCCCCCACCGCCTCCCCCTCCGCGAGCAGCGCCGCCAGTTCCCCGCACAGACGGGGGACGTCGGCGGGCCCGATCCGGCCGGTGACGCGGAAGACTTTCGGATCCGATGTGTCCACGGGGAAGCAGACCACCGCCACCGCCGGAACTCATCGCCGGCCCACGTGCCGGACGGGGCCCGGTGGAGGTCCACCGGGCCCCGTCCGCGTCCGGGTGTGCGCGGGTCAGGCGATGCGCTCGATGACGACCGGGGTCGGCTCGTACGCGGAGCCCTCGGCGGCGATGTCGTAGGCGCCGTCCAGGGACTTCAGGGCGTAGTCGAACTTCTCCGGGGTGTCGGTGTGGAGGGTGAGCAGCGGCTGGCCGGCCGTGACCGTGTCGCCCGGCTTGGCGTGCAGTTCGACGCCCGCGCCGGCCTGCACCGGGTCCTCCTTGCGGGCCCGGCCGGCGCCGAGGCGCCAGGCGGCGACGCCGACGCCGTACGCGTCCAGGCGGGTGAGGACGCCCGAGGCGGGGGCGGTGACGACGTGCTGCTCGCGGGCGACCGGGAGGGTGGCGTCCGGGTCACCGCCCTGGGCGGCGATCATGCGGCGCCAGACGTCCATCGCGGAGCCGTCCGCGAGGGCCTTCGCCGGGTCGGCGTCCTTGATGCCGGCCGCGTCGAGCATCTCGCGGGCGAGCGCGACGGTGAGCTCCACGACGTCGGCGGGGCCGCCGCCGGCGAGGACCTCGACGGACTCGCGGACCTCCAGGGCGTTGCCCGCGGTGAGGCCCAGCGGGGTCGACATGTCGGTGAGGAGGGCGACCGTCTTCACGCCGTGGTCGGTGCCGAGGCCCACCATGGTGGAGGCCAGCTCACGGGCGTCGGCGAGGTTCTTCATGAAGGCGCCGGAGCCGACCTTGACGTCCAGCACCAGCGAGCCGGTGCCCTCGGCGATCTTCTTGGACATGATGGAGCTGGCGATCAGCGGGATCGCCTCGACCGTGCCGGTGACGTCGCGCAGCGCGTAGAGCTTCTTGTCGGCGGGGGCGAGACCGTCACCGGCCGCGCAGATCACCGCGCCCGTGGAGTCGAGGACGTCCAGCATCTCCTCGTTGGAGAGCAGGGCCCGCCAGCCGGGGATGGACTCCAGCTTGTCGAGCGTGCCGCCGGTGTGGCCGAGGCCGCGGCCGGAGAGCTGCGGTACGGCGGCGCCGCACGCGGCGACCAGCGGAGCGAGCGGCAGGGTGATCTTGTCGCCGACGCCGCCGGTGGAGTGCTTGTCGGCGGTGGGGCGGGAGAGGGACGAGAAGTCCATCCGCTCGCCGCTCGCGATCATCGCGGCGGTCCAGCGGGCGATCTCCGTACGGTTCATGCCGTTCAGCAGGATCGCCATCGCCAGTGCCGACATCTGCTCGTCGGCGACCTCGCCGCGCGTGTAGGCGTCGATGACCCAGTCGATCTGCTCGGGGGTCAGCTCGCCCTTGTCCCGCTTGGTGCGGATGACGGAAATCGCGTCCATGGTCTGAAGGGTTCCTTCCAGCGGGATGGGACTGTCCTACACGCGGACTCTACGCGCATAGAGAAGAGGGGGGGAGGAAGGACGACCCCTCCGCGGACAGCGCGGAAGGGTCGTCCCGTCCTCAGCGGAGGTGTTGCGGCCCGAACGCCTGCGGCAGCATCCCGGAGAGCGGCAGCACGCCCTCGGGCGTGTCCACCAGCAGCTCGTCGCCGCCGAACTCGTACAGCAGCTGCCGGCAGCGGCCGCACGGCACCAGCACGCGGCCGTCGCCGTCCACGCACACGAAGTGCGTCAGCCGGCCGCCGCCCGTCGCCTGGAGCTGGGAGACCAGCCCGCACTCGGCGCACAGGCCGATGCCGTACGAGGCGTTCTCCACGTTGCACCCGGTGACGGTGCGGCCGTCGTCGACGAGGGCCGCCGCGCCCACCGGGTAGCCGGAGTACGGCGCGTACGCGTGGGACATGGCCTTCCGGGCGGCGTCACGCAGGGCCTCCCAGGCGGCGGCGTCCGTCACTTGCCCTGGCCCTTCTTGTACGGCATGCCGTCCGCCTTGGGCATCCTGAGCCGCTGCGCGGACAGGGCCAGCACCAGCAGCGTGGTGACGTACGGCGCGGCGTCCACGAACTGGCTGGGCAGCGCCTCGGTGAAGGCGTACCAGACGAAGAGGCCCGCCGCGACGACCGTGGCGACGGTCGCGCTCACGTACTTCTTCTTGTAGAGCTGCCAGATCGTCATCGCCACGAGCAGGATCGCCAGCAGCAGCAGCATCGCGTGGACGTTCTCCGCACCGCCGCGCAGCTTGAGGCTGTCGGTGAAGCCGAAGAGCCCGGCGCCGAGGGCCATGCCGCCCGGCATCCAGTTGCCGAAGATCATCGCGGCGAGACCGATGTAGCCGCGGCCGCCGGTCTGGCCCTCCTGGTAGATACCGGTGGAGACGATGGCGAGGAAGGCGCCGCCGAGGCCCGCGAGGGCACCGGAGACGATCACGGCGATGTACTTGTACTTGTAGACGTTGACGCCCAGGGACTCGGCGGCCACCGGGTTCTCACCGCAGGAGCGCAGCCGCAGGCCGAAGCCGGTGCGCCACAGGATCCACCAGGTGGCGGGGATCAGCAGCAGCGCGACGACGGTCAGCAGCGACAGGTTGGTGACCAGGCCGCCCAGGACGCCGGCCAGGTCGGAGACGAAGAACCAGTGCTTGGCCTGGAGGTCCGCCAGTCCGTCCGACAGCCCGGGGATCGTGATGTCCGTGACCCGGTCGATGCGCGGGGACTGCTTGGAGGAGCCGCCGGGGGCCTCGGCGAACGTGAAGTTCGACAGGTAGCGGGTGACGCCGGTGGCCAGGATGGTGATGGCGACACCGGAGACGATGTGGTTGACGTTGAAGGTGACCGTCATGACCGCGTGCAGCAGACCGCCGAGCGCGCCGCCGGCGATGCCCAGCAGGACGCCGCTCCACGGCCCCCACTGGTAGCCCGCCCAGGCGCCGAACCAGGTGCCGACGATCATCATGCCCTCGAGGCCGATGTTGACCACGCCGGCCCGCTCCGACCACAGACCGCCGAGACCGGCCAGGCCGATGGGCACGGCGAGCTGGAGGGCGCCGGAGACCTGGCCCACGGAGGTGAGGTCGTTGGCGCCGCTGATCACGCGGACCAGCGAGAACAGGGCCAGGCCGCCGGCGATCATCAGCAGCACGACGGGCAGGGACAGCCGGCGGCGTCCGCCGCCCTTCTTGGGTGCCGCGGCCGCGGCCGTGACAGTGCTCGTGGACTCGCTCATGCCGCCACTTCCTCCTTGTTCTTGCGGGCCTGGGCGGCAAGCTCTTCGCCGACCTTCTGCTGCTGACGGCGCAGCCCGTACTGCCGGACGAGTTCGTACGCCACGACGACGGAGATCACGATCAGGCCCTGCATGATCGTGGCGATCTCCTTCTCGAAGCCGTACTGGTCCAGGGACGCGGACGCCTTGTCCAGGAAGGCGATCAGCAGCGCGGCGAAGAAGATGCCCACCGGGCTGTTGCGGCCGAGCAGGGCGATGGTGATGCCCGTGAAGCCGACGCCCACGGGGAAGCTCAGGCTGTACGTGTGGGTCTGGCCGAGCAGCATCGGCATGCCGGCGAGACCGGCGACGGCGCCCGAGATCAGCATCGCGGTGAGGACCATCTTCTTGGCGTCCACACCGCTCGCCTGGGCGGCGGAGCCGCTGGCGCCGGTGGCGCGCAGGTCGAAGCCGAAGCGGGTGCGGTTGAGGACGAACCAGTAGACGACACCGAGCGCGAAGGCGACGAAGGTGAAGCCGTAGACGGTACCGCCGTCCACGTCCAGGCCGGGCATCCAGCCGGACTCGGCGATGGCGCCGGTGGTGAGGTCGTTGGAGCCGGCCGGCTGCTCGCCCAGGTTGGCGGGCAGGATCATCCAGGCGATCAGGCTGGTGGCGATGGCGTTCAGCATGATCGTGGAGACGACCTCGCTGACGCCACGGGTGGTCTTCAGGACACCCGCGATGCCGGCCCACAGGGCGCCGACGAGCATCGCGACCACGACGATCAGCAGGATGTGCAGCGGGCCGGGCAGCTCGACGGCGGCACCGACGACCGCGGCGAGCATGACCGCGAGGCGGTACTGGCCGTCCACACCGATGTTGAACAGGTTCATGCGGAAGCCGATGGCGACCGCCAGCGCGGCGAGGTAGTACGTGCCGGTCTGGTTGAGGATCAGGACCTGGATGTCGGTGAACTCCAGGCTCTGGAACATGATCCGGTACGGCTCGAACGGGTCGCGGTCCGAGACCAGCAGCACCACGGAGGTGAGCAGGAAGGCCACGACCAGCGCGAGCGCCGGGCCGGCGAGGCCCAGGATCAGCCGGTCCTTGTCGAACTTCTTCATCGGCCCTCACCGTTCGCGTTCTCGTCGTGCTCGAGGTGGCCGGTCGCGGCGCCCGTCATGGCCGAGCCCAGCTCCTCGGGGGTGATGGTGGCGGGGTCCGCGTCCGCGACCAGCCGGCCGCGGTACATCACCCGCAGGGTGTCGGAGAGCCCGATCAGCTCGTCCAGGTCGGCGGAGATCAGCAGCACCGCCAGGCCCTCGCGCCGCGCCGCGCGGATCTGGTCCCAGATCTGCGCCTGCGCGCCGACGTCCACGCCACGGGTGGGGTGGGCGGCGATCAGCAGCTTGGGGTCGTGGCTCATCTCGCGGCCGACGATCAGCTTCTGCTGGTTGCCGCCGGACAGGGAGGCCGCGGTGACCTCGATGCCCGGGGTGCGCACGTCGTACTCGCGCACGATCCGCTCGGTGTCCTTGCGGGCGGCCTTCAGATCCAGCAGGCCGCGCTTGCTGTTGGGCGGCTCGGTGACGTGGCCGAGGATGCGGTTCTCCCAGAGCGGGGACTCCAGCAGCAGGCCGTGGCGGTGGCGGTCCTCGGGGATGTACCCGATGCCGCCCTCGCGCCGCTTGCGGGTCGGCGCGTGGGAGATGTCGGCGCCGTCGAGGGTGATGACGCCGCCGTCGAGCGCGCGGAGGCCGATCAGGGCCTCGATGAGCTCGGTCTGGCCGTTGCCCTCGACGCCCGCGATGCCCATGACCTCACCCTTGTGGATGGTGAAGCCGATGCCCGCCAGGACCTCGCGGACGATGCCGTCGGGGTCGGTCTCGGACAGACGGAGGTCCTCGACCCGCAGCATCGGCACGTCGGTGACCGTCGACTCGCGGGTCTCGGGCGACGGCAGCTCGGCACCGACCATCAGCTCGGCGAGCTGCTTGGTGGTGGCGGTGCGCGGGTCGGCGGTGCCGACGGTGGTGCCGCGCCGGATGACGGTGATGTCGTCGGCGACGGACAGCACCTCGCCCAGCTTGTGCGAGATGAAGATGACGGTCAGGCCCTCGGCCTTGAGCTCACGCAGGTTGGCGAAGAGCGCGTCGACCTCCTGCGGGACGAGCACGGCGGTCGGCTCGTCCAGGATGAGGGTGCGGGCGCCCCGGTAGAGGACCTTGAGGATCTCCACGCGCTGCCGGTCGGCGACACCGAGCTGCTCGACGAGGACGTCGGGGCGGATGTTCAGCCCGTACGCGTCCGAGATCTCCATGATCTTCTTACGGGCCTTGGCCCCGATGCCGTACAGCTTCTCGCTGCCGAGGACGACGTTCTCCAGCACCGTGAGGTTGTCGGCCAGCATGAAGTGCTGGTGGACCATGCCGATGCCGATGGCGATGGCGTCGGCGGGGCTGGAGAAGGAGACCTGCTTGCCGTCGACGGTGATGGTGCCCTCGTCCGGCTTCTGCATGCCGTAGAGGATCTTCATCAGGGTCGACTTGCCGGCCCCGTTCTCGCCGATGAGGGCGTGGACCGTCCCCTTGCGGATGGTGATGTCGATGTCGTGGTTGGCCACGACGCCGGGGAAGCGCTTGGTGATGCCGCGCAGTTCTACGGCGGCGGCGGCAGTGGCAGCCGGCGGCGTTGACGGGCTGGACGCGTTGATGACGCACTCTCCTTGGCGGGAAAGGAGCTTTGAGGAGCGGGGGGCTGGTGGGCAGGTGCCGAAGTTACCGCGCCGCGCGGGGCTCTACGCGCGTAGCGACAACGAAGGGGAAAAACCGGGGGAACACGGCCGGGGTCCGGAGAGGCGGCTTTCGCCGCACTCTCCGGACCCGCGGACCCTGGTCCCGGCCGCGCGGTTACGGGGCGGTCTTGACCGTGACCTTGCCGGCGACGATGTCGGCCTTGGCCTTCTCCACCGCGGCGGTGACGTCGGTCATCTTGGTGTAGGCCGGGTTCGAGGTGGCCAGGCCCACGCCGTCCTTGGCGAGGCCGTAACGGACCTCACCGGACTGCGGCTTGCCGTCCTTGACCGACTTGATCAGGTTGTAGACGGAGTCGGAGACGTCCTTGGTCACCGAGGTGAGGATGTACTCCTTGTAGGCCGCCAGGCCCTTCTGGTTGTACTGGTCGGAGTCGACGCCGATGGCCCACTTCTTGGCCTTGGCGGCGGCCTCGATGGAGCCCGAGCCGGCGAGACCGGCGGCGGCGTAGATCACGTCGGCGCCCGCGTCGATCTGGCCCTGCGCGGCGGCCTTGCCGAGGTCCGGCTTCGAGAAGCCACCGAAGTCCGGCGGCTGCGTCAGGTACTGGACCTTGACGTTGACGTTCTTGTTGGTGTCCTTGACGCCCTGGACGAAGCCCGCCTCGAACTTCTTGATCAGGGGCGTCTCGACGCCGCCGATGAAGCCGACGGTGTTGGACTTGGTCACCTTGGCGGCGGCGACGCCGGCCAGGTAGGAGCCCTGCTCCTCGTTGAAGACCAGGTTGGCGATGTTCTTGCCGGTCTTCGAGGTGTCGTCGATGAGGCCGAAGGTGGTCTTCGGGAACTTCGGCGCGACCTCGGCGATGGCCGGCGCGTACGCGAAACCGACGCCGATGACGGGGTTGTTGCCGGAGCGGGCCAGCTCGGTCAGGCGCTGGACCTTGTCCGGGTCGCCCTCACCCTCGGTGGGCTCGGCCTCGGTGCCCTTGATGCCGAGGTCCTTCTCGGCCTTCTCCAGGCCGGCGAACGCGGCGTCGTTGAACGACTGGTCGCCACGGCCGCCGATGTCGTAGGCGAGTGCCGCCTTCGGCTCCTGGTTGTCGCCGGCGTCCGACGACGACTTTCCGCCACAGGCGGTGACACTGAGCGCGAGTGCCGCGGACGCGACACCCACAGTTGCGATCCTGGTGATCCGGCGCAAGGGAGGCTCCTTCAACCTGACCTAAGCGCCTCTTCCGGCGCTGGTTTCGCGGCGATCGTAACGCGCGTAGATGTCAGGTAAAGGCCCGTTCGGTAGCTGTTATCAGATCGACGCGAACAGCGGATGACCTTGACGGTACCGCCACCGGGCGTAGTGGTGCCCTCCGGGGTGGTGACCGGAAATGAACGGGCCGGCCCGCCGGTCGACGGGCGGGGCGGGCCGCTCCGTCGCGCCGGTGGGCCGGTGTCCGGCGGGCTCAGGTGGCGCCGTCGAGCAGGGCGGCGGCGGTGAAGAGTTCGACGCCTACCTCGATGGCCCGCTCGTCGACGTCGAAGTTGCCCCGGTGGAGGTCGAGCCGGGCCGTATCACCCGGCCGGCGGACACCCAGGCGGGCCATCGCGCCGGGGACGTGCTCCATGTACCAGGAGAAGTCCTCGCCGCCGAGGCTCTGCTCGGTGTCCTCGATCGCGTACGCCCCGCGCCGCGCCGCCATGGCGTCGTGGAGGAGCTGGGCGACGGACGCGTCGTTGACGACCGGCGGAACCCCGCGCACGTACTCGATCTGGCACTTGGCGCCGTGCAGCGTGGCGACCTCGTCGATCGCCGCGTACACCTGGTCCGGGGCCTGGCGCCAGGCGTCCAGGTCCAGGCACCGGACCGTGCCGCCCAGTTCGGCGCGCTGGGGGATGACGTTGGGCGCGTGTCCCGCCTCGATGCGGCCCCAGGTCAGGACCAGCCCGGCCCGGGTGTCGATCCGGCGGGAGAGCAGCGCGGGCGCGTCGACGGCGACCCGGGCGGCCGCGGTGACCATGTCGGTGGTCAGGTGCGGGCGGGCGGTGTGGCCGCCGGGCCCGTCGAGAGTGACCTCCAGACGGTCGCACGCGGAGGTGATCGGCCCGGTGCGCAGCCCGATGCGGCCCACGTCGACGCGCGGGTCGCAGTGCACGGCGATGATCCGGCCCACGCCGTCCAGTACCCCGGCGTCGATGGCGGTGATCGCGCCGCCGGGCATGACCTCCTCGGCGGGCTGGAAGATCAGGCGCACGGGGCGGGGCAGCAGGCCCTCCCGGGCCAGGCCGGCCAGCACCAGGCCGGCCCCGAGGACGACGGTGGTGTGGACGTCGTGGCCGCAGGCGTGGGCCCGGTCCGGCACGGTGGAGCGGTAGGGGACGTCCGTCTTGGTGTCGGGGATGGGCAGCGCGTCGATGTCGGCGCGGAGCGCCAGCATGGGGCGGACGCCGTCCCACGTACCGATGTCGCACATCAGCCCCGTCCCCCCGGGGAGGACCCGTGGGCTGAGTCCGGCCGCTTCGAGGCGCGTCTTGATCGCCGCGGTGGTGCGGAACTCCTGAAAGCCCAGTTCGGGGTGCATGTGCACATCCCGGCGGAACGCGATCAGCTCGGCGCGCAGGCTCTCTGGCAGCGCGCCGAGGAGGGGCGTATCGCCGGGAACGTCTGTTTCGGGGTCGCGGGACATCACCTTGTTCACCCATGAAAGGGTAGGCGCGTTTCGCCCTCAACTAACGTGTGATCTACAAAACTTCAGCCCGATAGGGGAAAGAAACCCTGGACAGCGGGCTTGAAGGCCAGGTCAAGTGGGTAAGCTCACGCGTTTTTGGACTTGTGTCGATCTTTCTCGATCGGCTTCGGTCAGGTGTTCGCGTTCGTGATCGGAGCCCCCGGGCCCGGGGGGTCGGGCCCGGGGGGTCAGGCCCGGGGGGTCAGGCCCGGGTGACCGGCTCCTGGATCTCGGTGACCCACCGCGCGGTGTCGTCCGGGCACTCGAGGTACAGCTCGCGGGGGTGACCCGTCGAGCGGTACCCGTTGGCGTCGATCCAGGTGGCCAGCGTCTGGACGGTGGGCAGTACGGCGTCCATCGGGCCCCGGTGGACGACCGTGGCCGCCTCGTCGAGGCCCGGCAGGTCGACGATCTCCACCCCGGGAACGTCCCCGGGGCCGACGCCGGCCGGGAGCGTCATCCCCGCGTGGACGAGGACCGCCCCGCCGCCCGCCGGAGCGTCCTCGTAGTACGCAACGCCCGGTCCGAAGCCGCTGACCCCGGCGGCTTCCAGCCGGGCGCACAGCTCCTCGTACAGCGGCGCCACGACGGGGCCGATCTCCCCGGGGCCGAAGCCCGCGGCGGTACCGGTCAGCTCGGCGATCCGGGCACCCGGAACGCTCTTGACGACGACGTCCTGTGCGGACATGTGTCCCTCGCTCTCGATGGCTCGGAGCCTCGCGCCGACCCGCGCCAGCCGCGCGGCCGCCTCGCTCACGGCCGACTCCAGCTCGGCCTGCCGCAGCCGCAGCATCCCGCGCAGTTCCTCGGCCCCGACCTCCTCGTCGAGGACGGACCGCACCTGGTCGAGCGTGAAGCCGAGGTCCTTGAGCGCGATGACCCGGTTCAGCCGGGCGAGCTGGGCGGCCTCGTAGTAGCGGTAGCCGCTGTACGGGTCGACACGGGCGGGGCGCAGCAGTCCGACGGCGTCGTAGTGGCGCAGCATCCGGACCGACACCCGGCCGTGCCTGGCGAAGTCTCCGATGGTGAACATGACGCCTCCTACGACACGGCCTCACACGGTGTCAGGGTCAAGCCCGCCCCGTGGCCGGGCCGGTCGGGCCCGGCCGGCGGTCAGGCCGCGCTGCTGAGCGAGAGCTTCACCGCGAAGCCGAGGAACAGCGCGCCCGCCGCCGAGGTCACCGTGGCCGACAGCCGCTTGCGGCGCCGGAACGCGGCGGCCAGGTGGGTGCCGGTGAAGATCAGCAGGGTGAGGTAGAGGACGCTCGCCGCCTGCGCGAGCGTGCCGAGCACCACGAAGGACAGCGCCGGGTACTGGTAGGCGGGGTCGACGAACTGCACGAAGAACGCGATGAAGAAGAGGATCGCCTTGGGATTGAGCAGGCTGATCACGAAGGCCCGCCGGAACGGCCGCTCCGCCGCCGGTGCCGGGGCGGCCTCGCCCGGTTCCTCCGCCACCCGCTCCCGGCGGGTCCGCCACATCGCCCGGGCCGCCCGGAGCATGCCGACCGCCAGCCACGTCAGGTAGCCGGCGCCCGCGAACTTCACGATGCCGAACAGCAGCGCGTTCGCCTGGAGCAGGGAGGCGACGCCGGCCGCCGAGAGCGTCATCAGCACCGTGTCGCCGCACCACACGCCGGACGCGGCGGCGTAGCCGGTCCGTACCCCGCGCCGGGCAGCGACGGACAGCACGTACAGCGAGTTCGGCCCCGGCAGCAGAATGATCAGGAGGAGGCCGGCGAGGTAGGTCGGCAGATCGGTGACACCCAGCATGGGGCGGAGTGTCGCACACGGGTACGACACTCCGCCCCTGGGTTCCGTATCGCGGAAACCGCTGGTACGGCGGGTGACCGGGTCAGAACGCGTCGGTCGGGACGTACGTCCCCCACACCTCGCGCAGCGCGTTGCAGACCTCGCCGACCGTGGCCCGCGCCCGGAGGGCGTCCTTCATCGGGTACAGGACGTTGTCCGTGCCCTCCGCGGCCTTCTTCAGCTCGGCGAGCGCCGCGTCGACCGCCGCCTGGTCGCGCTCTGCGCGCAGCTTGGCGAGGCGCTCGGCCTGCTGGGCCTCGATGGCCGGGTCGACGCGGAGCGGCTCGTAGGGCTCCTCCTCGTCGAGCGTGTAGCGGTTGACGCCGACGACGACCCGCTCGCCGGAGTCGGTCTCCTGGGCGATGCGGTAGGCGGAGCGCTCGATCTCGTTCTTCTGGAAGCCGTGCTCGATGGCGTTCACCGCGCCGCCGAGGTCCTCGACCTTCGTCATCAGTTCCAGCGCCGCGGCCTCCACCTCGTCCGTCATCCGCTCGATGACGTACGACCCGGCGAACGGGTCGACGGTGGCGGTGACGTCGGTCTCGTACGCGAGGACCTGCTGCGTGCGCAGCGCCAGGCGGGCGCTCTTGTCGGTGGGCAGCGCGATGGCCTCGTCGAAGGAGTTGGTGTGCAGCGACTGGGTGCCGCCGAGGACGGCCGCCAGGCCCTGCACGGCGACGCGCACCAGGTTGACCTCGGGCTGCTGGGCGGTGAGCTGCACACCGGCCGTCTGGGTGTGGAAGCGCAGCATCATCGACTTGGGGTTCTTCGCGCCGAACTCGTCCCGCATCACCCGCGCCCAGATGCGGCGGGCGGCCCGGAACTTCGCCACCTCCTCCAGGATGGTGGTGCGGGCGACGAAGAAGAACGACAGGCGCGGCGCGAAGTCGTCGACGTCCATGCCGGCGGCGACGGCGGTGCGGACGTACTCGATGCCGTCGGCGAGGGTGAAGGCGATCTCCTGCGCGGGCGAGGCACCGGCCTCCGCCATGTGGTAGCCGGAGATCGAGATCGTGTTCCACTTGGGGATCTCGGCCTTGCAGTACTTGAAGATGTCCGCGATCAGCCGCAGCGACGGCTTCGGCGGGAAGATGTACGTGCCGCGGGCGATGTACTCCTTGAGCACGTCGTTCTGGATCGTGCCGGTCAGCTTGTCGGCCGGGACGCCCTGCTCCTCACCGACGAGTTGGTAGAGCAGCAGCAGGAGGGCGGCGGGGGCGTTGATGGTCATCGACGTGGAGACCTTGTCCAGCGGGATCCCGCCGAACAGCACCCGCATGTCGTCGATCGAGTCGATCGCCACGCCCACCTTGCCGACCTCGCCGTGCGCGATCGCCGCGTCGCTGTCGTGGCCCATCTGGGTCGGCAGGTCGAAGGCGACCGACAGGCCCATGGTGCCGTTGGCGATGAGCTGCTTGTAGCGGGCGTTGGACTCCACTGCCGTACCGAAACCGGCGTACTGCCGCATCGTCCAGGGACGGCCGGTGTACATCGTCGGGTAGACACCGCGCGTGAAGGGGTACGAGCCCGGGTCGCCCAGTTTCTCCCCGGGCTCCCACCCGCTCAGAGCGTCCGGCCCGTACACCGGCTCGATGGGCAGTCCCGACTCCGTCTCGCGCGCCATGTGCTGTGCCTTCCGATGAGATCTACTCGCTGGTACCGACCCTCGCGACGGACTGTAGCGGCGGGCGTGCGGCCGGTGGAGGGCCGCAGGCTGGGACCTTGCTCACAGCATGCGCCGCCGGGCGCAACCAAGCACCCCCGCCAGGCATCCATTAGGTACAGGTCATCAACTCGGGGGGCTCACATGCACCGTACGTCCGTCATACGCAGAGCAGTACTCGCCGCGGCCGCCGTCGCGCTCGCCGCCACCGGCTGCACCGCCCAGGCCGTGGGGGCGGCCGGGGGGTCGGCGTCCTCGTCCGCCGCGCCCTCGGCGGAGGCGTCGCCGTCGTCCGGCGCGTCGGCCGCCGGTGGCGCCGAGCCGACGGGCGCCGCGCCGTCCTCGTCGCCCGCCGCGCGGGTGGTGATGGCGGAGGGCACGGAGAACGAGCAGGTGCGTGAGCTCCAGGCGCGGCTGCGGCAGCTCGGCCACTTCCACCGCAGCCCCACCGCCTTCTACGGCTCGATGACCGCCAAGGCGGTGTCGGCGTTCCAGGAGAAGCGGGGGCTGTCCGCGACCGGCAAGGTCGACGGGACCACCTGGGCGGAGCTGACGTCCGCCTCGCGCAAGCCGACCGCCGACGAGCTGCGGCCGCCGACCACCAACGAGCTGGACAAGCCGGACGCGCGGTGCATGACGGGCCGGGTGCTGTGCGTCAGCAAGGAGAGCCGGACCCTCGCCTGGATGATCGACGGCAAGGTCGTCTCGGCGATGGACGTGCGCTTCGGCTCGGAGAACACGCCGACCCGCGAGGGCACCTTCAAGGTCGATTCCAAGAGCCGTGACCACGTGTCGACGCTCTACCACACGCCCATGCCGTACGCGATGTTCTTCAGCGGCGGCCAGGCCGTGCACTACTCGTCCGACTTCGCGGCCCGTGGCTACAACGGTGGCTCGCACGGCTGCGTCAACGTCCGGGACAAGCAGAAGCTGTCGGCGCTCTTCGACCAGGTGAAGGTCGGCGACAAGGTCGTCGTCCACTGGTGATCAGGCGGGAGGGAAGAGAGGGCGCGGGCGGGACCGGGGGAACGTGTCCCGCCCGCGCCATGTGCGCTGAGCCGTAGGTACGGGGGGAACCCCGGCTCTTCGCGCTGCCGATGACCAGTCGGCTCACTCATTACTGCGCCGCCGGGCGGAAAAACGTCACACCCTCGCGGAAGTTTTTTTGAAACCGCTGGTCAGAGCCCTCTGAGCGAGCCTTCGACCACTCCGGACGGGGCCGTGCGGGTCAGAAGACCAGGCCGGTGGGGCGCACGGAGAGGGCGGAGGGCGGCGGCCGCCAGGAGACCGGGGGGCGGGCCGCCCCGGAGTCGCCGCCGTCACGGCCGTCGTCGTCACCGTCGCCCTCGCCGGAGCCGCCGTCTCCGCCGGTGCCGGTGCCCCCGCCGCTGCCGGAGTCGTCACCGGAACCACCGCTGCCGGTGCCGGCGGAGCCGCCCGGGCCACCGGGGCCGTTCTGCTGGACGACGGCCAGCACCTTGTCGCACAGGGTCCTGATGTGGGCCGCGCCCTTGGCCTCGGTGGCCAGCCGCTCCCGCCGGTCCCGGTCGAGACTGCCGTCCCGGTAGTCCCGGCAGTCCTCGGCGGTCCGCGCCAGCCAGCCCGCGCTCCAGCCGGAGGAACCGGACGGGCCGGAGGAGCCGGAGGAACCGGACGCGCCGGTGTCCGCGCCCGCGGAGTCGCCCGCGTCACCGCCGGGCCGGTCGCCCGGCTCGTCGTCACCGCCCCCGCCGTCCGTTCCCGGGTCCGGCCGGCCCGGCACGCGCTCCGTACCCGGCCCGGGCGTCGCCGACGCGGACGGCGGCACGCTCCCGGTGTCGCCGGGCGTACCGGACGCGGCGGCGCCGGGCTCCCCGGTCGACGCGCCCGGCTCGGGCACGTCCGGAGTGGCTGCGGCGGACACCGACGAGGCCGGCAACGGCCCGGCGTCACCGCCCAGGACCGGCAGCACACCGGTGCCGGCGCCCACGGCCACGCCGCCGACCGCCAGTCCGGCGACCGACGCGGCCAGGCCCCACCGCACGGGCCGCGCCCAGCGGGTGCGCCCGCCGGGACCGGACCGGTCGCGCGCCGTGCCGGGTCCCGTCCCGCGCGGGGCGGAGGCCGCCGGCATCGCGGCGCGCGTCCCGGACGCCCGCTCCGCGCGCGCGGCCCGGAAGGCCGCCAGCGCGGCCTCCTCGCCGGGCAGTCCGCCGGGGGCGGGGTCGCCGGCGGCGCGCAGGGCGTCCAGCGCCCGCGCCACCTTCCGGGCCCGCTCCCGCGCGTGATCGTCGACGGGGCCGACCGCTTCACCCCGCAGCAGGTTCTCCGCCGCGTCCTGGTCGAGCCATGCGTCCCGCTCGTCGGCCATCACATGTCCTTCTGCGTCCGCGAGCGCCATTGCGTCACACCGGCACGCACGGCGGAACCCGGGCGGCGCACCGGCTGTGGCGGTACGGCGCTGAGCGCGGTGGCAGGGATTCCGGCCGGTTCGTCCCCGTGGGCGGCGTCGGCGTCCAGCAGCTCGGCCAGCCGCTTCAGTCCCCGGTGGGCGGCGGTGCGCACGGCGCCGGGCCGCTTGCCCAGCGTCTTGGCGGCGCTCTTCGCGTCCAGCCCGACGACCACGCGCAGGATCACGGCCTCGGCCTGGTCCTGGGGGAGCTGCCTGATGAGGTCCATGGTGCGGCCGGTCGACAGGGCCTCCATGGCCTCGTCCGCCGTGTCGGACTCGGCAGGCTTTTCGGTGAGCTCCGTCTCGTCCCCGCCGACCGCGGGGCGCCTGCCCCGCATGCGCAGGTGGTCGAGGGCGCGGTTGCGGGCGATACGGGCCGCCCAGCCGCGGAAGCGGTCGGCGTCCCCACTGAACCGGTCGAGGTCGCGGGATATCTGGAGCCACGACTCGGACGCGACGTCCTCCGCGTCGGCGTCGCCGACCAGCGTGCGTATGTAGCCGAGCAGCCGCGGGTGCACGGCGCGGTACACAGCACGGAAGGCGTCCTCGTCCCCGTCCTGCGCCGCGAGCACCGCGGTGGTCAGCTCCGCGTCGTCCCCCAGCACTCCCACTACCTGTTCGTCATCGCGGCTGGTCACCGCCGTTGTCACGCCCGGCGCGCAGCAGCACGCTACGTGGTCGTCCGGCATCCCGTCCACGTCTTGTACAGCTTGCAACATCACACTGACCGAGAGCGGTGTGACAGAAAACGCACCCGCGGCGCTGTTAGGAGTACGGGGCCGTACCACGGACCCGTGGACGGCGACCGGGGCCTCTCCTGTGGGGGGTGGCGGCCCCGGTCGTCCTCCGCTCCGGACGTACGTGCGGGTCACGGTTTCCCGTCCGGGCCGCCGGCCCCCTGCCGGCCGCCCTGCCCACCGGAGCCGCCGGCGGCCCCGTCGCCGCTCTTCCCGCCGCTCGCGCCGCCGGTCCCGCCGGAGTGCTTCGCGCCGGAGCCGTTTCCGCCGGCGCCCTTCGCGCCGGAACCCTTCGCGCCGGAGCCGTGGCCCGGCTTCCCGGCGGTCTTCTTCCCGCCGGTCTTCCCTCCGGCAGCCTTGACCGGCTTCCGGTCGGCACCCTGGCCGGGCTTTCCGCCCGCGCCCTCGCCGGGCTTCCGGCCGGTCGTGTGGCCCGTCTCACCGCCGCCCTGTCCCGGGTGCGCACCCGGTTTCCGGCCCTCGGTGGGGCCGTTACCGTCCGGCCGGTGACCGCCCTTCGACGGGGAGTGATCCGGTCCGGACGGCCCGCCGGTCCTCCCGGTGCCCTTCCGCCCGTCCTCGTCCCCGTCACCGTGCCGGCCGGCGCCCTTGCCCTTGCCCTTTTCCCTGGCCTCGTCGTCCTGCCCCGAGGCGCCGGCGGGGCCCGTGCCGGCCGCCGGCGAACCGGCCGGCCGGGACGCCGGGCCGGGCCGGGCGCCGGGCCGCTCCGTGAGCGGCGACGGGGACGTGCCACCGGTCGGGGACACGACCGACGGCCGCGGCCCCGGCACCGCCCCGCCCTCCCCACCGCCGAACGGCGAGGGGATCGCCCCGGTCTGCGCCGCCATCGCGACACCGCCCAGCAGTACCGTCGCCGCGAGCCCCATCGCGGCGGTCCGCACCGTACGCCGCCGGTGCCGCATCCCGGCCGGCCGCCAGTCGTCGCGCCGCCGGGTCCGGCGCGCCGCGTGCGCGCCCTCGTCCCTGGCCGCCCGGAACGCCGCGACCGCCCGCTCCTCGCGGGCCGGGTCGACCTCGCCGTCCCGTACGACCGCCGCCAGCAGCGCGGCCGACACCGCGCCGGCGGCGTCCATCGCGTCACCGTCCGGGGCGTCACCGCCCCGCGGCCTCCTGTCCTTGCTCATCCCCTAGCTCCGCCCTGCGCCAGTCGCCCGGCGAGTTTTCTCAGTCCTCGGTACGCGGCGGTGCGCACCGCTCCGGGCCGCTTGCCCAGCACGCGCGCCGTCGCCCGGCCGTCCAGACCCACGACGACACGCAGGAGCACCGCTTCGGCCTGCTCGCGCGGCAGCCCGCGGATCATCGCGAGCGCCTGCTCCGTCGACAGGCTCTCCAGCGCCGCCGCGGCGGTGTCCTGACCGTCCGGCAGATCCAGTACGTCCTGTTCGATTAAAGCGGTACGGGGGCTCCGCTTCTGTTTGCGCAGGTGGTCGAGCGCCCGGTGGCGGGCGATGGTCGCCGTCCAGCCGCGGAAGCCGGCGCCGTCGCCCCGGAAGCGCCCGAGGTCCCTGGCGATCTCCAGCCAGGCCTCGGCGGTCACGTCCTCCGCGTCGTCGCCGACCAGCCCGCGCACATAGCCGAGCAGCCCCGGGTGGACCAGCCGGTACGCCCGCGCGAACGCGGCCTCGTCCCCCTGCTGGGCGCGCTCGACGGCAGCGCCGAGTTCCGTGTCGTACGCCCCCACACTGCCCTCTTCGCGCCGCCCGTCACACTTCCCCTGTACTGCTCTGCGTCCGCCGACGCGAAAGTGTCACACCCCGTCAGTCTCCCGCCACCGCCGCGTGCCAGCGCCAGGAGGCCGGCCGCTCCCGGCCCGGGAGGTCACCGCGGCCGGTCGCCCACAGCAGGGTGGGCCAGGCGGGGGTGTCCGCCGGCGCGTCGGGGAAGAGCCGCGCCAGCGCGCGGCGGCAGAGGCCGGGCGCGGGCTCCCAGGGCAGACCGAGCCCCTGGGCGATGTCGTACCCGTGCACCAGGGTCTCGACGACGCCCATGGCGGCGAAGCCCTCGGCGTCGGACACGCCGTACACGTGGTGGGCCCGGGCCTCCGGCGGGGTGACCCGCGCCATCGCGGCCAGCATCGCCCCGCACGCCTCCAGCACCTGGAGCAGCCCGGCCACCCCGGCCTTCCGGTCCGCGTAGGTCACGTTGGCCGGCCCGCCCGGACGGCGCGGCTCCCAGAGGAAGGGCACGTCGCCGTCGAGCGGTGGCCGCTCGGGGCCGAGCTGGGCGGCGTACGCGAACAGGTCGTCGGCCAGGTGCTCGGCGGTCTCCCAGCAGGTCCACTCCAGGGACCCGGCAGGGGCGTCCCAGTCGGACGCGCTCTCCGCCGGGCGGAAAGTGTCCACCGCCAGGCGCACCGCGCTCCGCACGTCCTCGGCGGTGACGGGGGCGGTGCCGGCGCCGGCCGGTCCTTCGGTGCTCATGGTGCTCCTCGCCGCACGACAGCAGTTCCGCCGAGCCCCTCCGCGCGGGCCCCGCGCCCGCAGTTTCGCACGGCGGCCGCCGGGCCCGCCGGTCGATTCCGGTGTCCCGCCCGGGGGTGCCCACCGCCCGGTGCTCCGGGCGCCGTGGTCACCGGACGGGCTCGGCCCAGGCGGCGTACGCGAGGACCGTCTCGCCGTCCGCCACGTCCAGGCGGGCCCGCGGGCCGTAGTGGACGCGGTAGACGAGCCCCTCGATCTCGACCAGCCCGCACTCCGTACCGCCCGCCGCCGGCTCCCGGAAGCCCGGGCTCTCCGTCACGTCCCACCCGGCCTCGCGGGCCAGGAACACCCACTCCTGGTAGGCCTCCTCGTTGCCGCCGGCGTCCGGGTCGGTGTCGCCCACCCGGACGAGGATCTGCACGGGATCCACTCGCCGCCCCTGCGCCATCGCCGCCGACCTCCCGCCGCTCCGGGGCTCTGCACCACCTGTGGCGACGAGTCCCCCGTCGAGCGCGGTCGGAACACCTCCCTAGGCGGCGTCCTCGGGGAGACCCTCTTCGAGGCCCTCTTCGGAGAGGTCGCTCTCGGCGAATTCCTCGTCCTGCATCATGGCGCCGGCGAAGCCGCCGAGGAGCTCCTCCAGGTCCAGCTCGGTGGCTCCGGCCGGGGCCGTGGGCTTGGTGCCCCCGCCCATCTTCAGCACCAGGCCGAACTTCTTGACCTTGGCGTTCTCGGCCAGCTTGGCGAGGTCGACGTACACCTCGGTCAGCTCACCGTTCTTGAGCGTGAAGTCGGCCGAGACCTTGGTGTCGGGGGCTTCCTTCAGGTCGCTGTCCGACGGCAGCTCCATGCCGGGCGGCAGGTCCTTCGCGAGCGGACGGATCTCGCCGAGCAGCTCCGTGATCAGCGTCCGGAACGGGGCCGTGGCGGTGATGTGCTCGGTGCCGTCCTCGCCGCCGGCGGTCTTGAAGTCGACCTCTCGGGCGATGACCTCGCGCACGGCCTCCAAGAGCTTCTTCTGGGTCTTGGCGTCCAGGGAAGGCTCGGGCGACGGCTTGGTGCCGGGCGCCTGGCCCATCTCCTGGCCGGCCTTCTCCATCTCCTCGGTGTTGAACCTGACCCACTCGCCCTCCATCGCCTTCTTGAGGCCCGCGGCCTCCGGAGGCAGCTCGTCGGCGGGCGGCATCGGGAAGGCCATCGCCTTGCTGAGGGCTTCGACGTCGGACCGGATGTAGGTGTAGTCGCCGACGACCCGGTACTCGACGAGGTCGCCGTCGGGGTTGCTGACCTTCATGGCCATACCGACGAGGTCCTTCTCCTCGGACTCGTCGATCGGCTTCTTCGACTCCACCGTGACGCTGATCTTCGCGCCGCTGATCAGCTCGGCGGCCTCGTCGGGAATCTCCTCGCCGGGCTCCGGGTCGGACTCGGCGTCCAGCTGCTTGAGGGTCTTGGCGTCGACATCCAGGTCCAGCTCGAAGGAGAGCGACTTCTCCTTGCCCAGCTTCTCGAAGGCCTGGTCCAGCTTCTTCCCGGCGGAGAGCTGCTCCACCGTGCCGCAGGCGGCCGAGCCCGCCAGGACGGCGCCGACGACTGCGGTGGCGGTGAGGGTCTTGCGTATGGCGGTGATGATGGTCTCCTCGTAGGTCCGATCACTGCGTGACCGTTCAGGAGACTCACAACTCCCCCACAGGGTTGCCCTGCTGTCGCGTTCCGGGTGTCATTCCCCGTCGAACCACGGTCTGCCCGCGGCCCAGTGGGCCACCCACGCGGCGAACCCCCCGCCGGCCGGTCCGGGGGCGTGACGGGGCTCCGCCGTGGCGGGTTCCGCCGTGGCGGGCTGTGCGGCGGGCCGCGCGGCGAAGGGGACCGCGCCCTCGCCGCTGATGTGCCAGACACTCCCGCGTCCGGGTCCGGTGATGACGAGGTGCCAGTACATGCCGCACCCGTCCGTCCCGAGGACGAGTGAGCCGTGGTCGAAGACCCGGTCGACGAGCGGCTCGATCTCCTCCTCGGGCCGTTCGTCGTCCTCCCAGGACCAGGCCTCGGTCAGCGGGAAGGGCCGGGAGAGGTCCCGCTCGGGCCGGTCGTCGCCCCAGCAGGCGGGCAGTTCGGCGAGCGCGGTCATCCCGTAGTCCGGCGGCCCGGCGGGCGAGCCGTCGGCCACCTCGGCGACGCACGTGCGGTACGGCTCGGGCAGGACGACCCCGTGCTCCGCCTCGAAGGCATGCACGGCCGCCCATCCCAGGGCCGGCGCGCCGCCGTCGCCCGCGCCGAAGGCCGCGCGGAGGAGGGCGAGGTCGGCCGGATCGGGCCGCTCGGCGTGCGGGGGCCGCTCGGCGCGTACGGACTGCTCGGCGCGTAGGGACTGGTCGGCCGGTACGGCCCGTTCGGTGTTCATGGCGCCCATGGATACCAGCCGGGTGTGACAGCGGGATCCGGCCGGCCACGCCGCGTCCGCCCGGTCAGGCGCCGCGTTCGCGCCGTGAGACCACGGCCCGCAGCACCCGCCGGCCCTCGGCCGCGGCGTCGAGCACCGGGCGGAGGCCGACGGGCCGGCCGTCCGCCGGGGCGTCCGCGAGGAGCTCCAGGACCTGGACCTGCCGCCGTTCCTCGGCGTCCAGCAGCGGTCCGCCGCCGAGCCGCCGGTGCAGCTCCAGCGCGGCGCCCGAGCAGGAGCCGGCCCAGACGCGCAGCGCCGCCGCGTCCCAGGCGGCCGGGGCGGCGGCCAGCATGGCGCGTACGGGTGCGGCGGCGTCCCCGCCTGCGTCGGCGGCCACCGCGGCGCGGACCTCCTCCAGCCGGCCGGTCCAGCCCGCCCCGCCCTCGGCCACGCTGCACCACAGCGGGCGCAGCAGGTCGTCGGGCGCGGGGCCGAGCAGGGGGAGGCAGCGGTCGAGGCAGGCGAGCGCGGCGGCGGCCAGCCCCCGTTCGCCTGCCCGGGCGATCAGTTCCTGCGCGCTCTGACTCATGGACGTCTCCCGTCGCGGACGCGGTACTCCCCTTACTGCGCCGCCTGGCCGGAATTCGTCACTCCGTGTGGCGGGAACCCATCGGTTGGGCGACGACGGGCACGGGCACGCCCAGCGCCTTGGTGTGCTGCATCGCCGTCAGCCGGCGGACGACGAGGACGGCGCACACGGCCGCCGCGACGCTCAGGGAGTCGGCGGCCACCATCAGCCGCGCGGCGGCCACGAGCCGCTCGGGCGAGTCCGCCTTGTCGTACGCCATCGCGGCCGCCCGCCCGACGAAGACCGTCAGGAGCCACAGCGCCCACCACACGTTCACCACGGTGGCCGGCTCCTCATCCGCATGGACGCCGTACGGGGCGCGCCCGCTCGCCCGCCAGCTCTCGCGGACGATCCGGCGCGGCATCCAGAGGTTGACCACCGGGACGAACCAGCCTCCGATCGCCCAGCCCGCGCCGCTGGTCGGGATGCCGGGGGCGAGCACGGCGGCGTTCACCCGTACCCGGTGGAGCCACACGACGAAGACGACGGCGGTGGCGACCAGCGTCAGCACCTGGGCCCGTCCGGCCGTGGTCATCAGCAGGTCGGCCCGCTCGGCCCGGACCTCCGCGCCGTCCCACCCGCCCGCCGCCACGTCGCTCATGAACCCGTACAGACGGAGGTCGGCGAACACCGCGAACAGGTCCGCGGCGATCACGGCGCACAGCAGGGTGACGACGGCGTGCCCGAGCCCCACGGGTGACCGGAGGAGGGGACCGCCGCCGCCGGCCGGCACCGGCGCGGGGCTCACCGGCGGTACGGAACCGGCCGCCGGCGCCGGCCGGGGCGCCGCGCCGGGCGCCGTCGCGGCGCAGTCGCCGCAGCGGCCTTCCTCGGTCGGAACCGCATGGGTTCCGCAGTGCACGCACGACATGGACCGATTGCCCCCCCGGACGACGGACGCCCCTCCCCCGGGGCGTCAGGTGCGCGGCCGGCCTCGGCCGCCCGCGCACCGTACCTCAGCCGCCGCCCAGCCGGTTCGCCAGTGCGCGGAAGTCGTCCCAGGTCAGCCGGGGCTTGGCCGGGTCCCAGAGCTTCTGGGCCGTCGCCCGCAGGGGCATCCGGATGCCGGCGGCCACCTGGGCGGGGGTCTGCGCGCCGGCCAGGTCGCACCAGACGGCGAACCGGCCGCCGAGGATCTGGTCCGCGTACCGGGCGGGCACCGCCGAGGAGCCGCGCAGCACCAGCGGCGTCCACTCCTGGTAGATGCGGCGGCCGGTGGGGTACGTGAACTGGTTCGGCTCGCCGAGCACGTAATAGAGGTACTCGTCGTTGAGGTTCACCACCCGGCGGCCCTCGCGCAGGTACTGCACGGGTTCGCGCGCGCCGATCTCCTTGCCGGTCCAGTACTCGACTTCGATGTCCTTGCCGGCGTCCACCACGCCCCCGGCGAAGAAGCCGTCGTTCCAGGCCTTGGCCCTCTTGCCCGCCGCGCCCACCACGGCCGCGCGGTCGTTCAGCCAGCCGGTCGCCAGGTCCTCGACGCCGGCGCCCGGCCCGTACCGCTCGCGGGCCGCCCGGGCGAGCTGCGGGTAGGAGGCGGCCGGGTCGCGCACGGTCAGCGCCTGGTACTCGTCGGCGCCGACGTGGAACCACCGGCCGGGGAACAGCGCGGCGTACTCCCGCAGCAGGTCGTCGACGATCCGTGCCGCCGCGGGCCGCGAGATGTCGATGGCGCCCTGCCGGGGCGTGCCCTGGACGTTGAGCAGCCGCAGCTCGGGGTGCGCCCGCAGGACGGCGCCGAGGTGCCCGGGCGAGTCGATCTCGGGGACGACGGTGATGTGCAGCCGGGCGGCGAGGGCCAGGATGCGGCGGACCTCGGCCTTGGTCAGGTGCTCGCGGGAGACGACCTCGGGGTGCGAGGCGGACTGGATGCGGAAGGCCTGGTCGTCGGAGAAGTGCAGGCCGAGCTGGTTGAGCTTGAGGTCGGCCATGTCGCGCAGCCGGTCCTCGATCCAGGCCGCGCTGAAGTGCTTGCGGGCGATGTCGAGGTTCAGGCCGCGCTGCGGCTTGCCGGGCCGGTCGCGGACGACGCCCTCCGGCACAATCCCGCCGGAGCGGAGGGCCTGTTTGACGGTGCGGGTGCCGTAGAAGACGCCGGCCTCGTCGGGGCCGGATATCCGGACCCGTCCGCCGCGGGTGGTGAGGGTGTACGACTCGGGGCCGCCGGCCTGCCCGGTGTTCAGGGCCAGCTCGATGTCGCCCGGGCGGGCCGGCGCCTCGCCGCGGTAGGCGGTCCCCAGCTCGCCGGCGAGGAGCCCGGCCTCGTCCGCGAGGGCGCCGCTGCCCTTGGCGACGACGACCGCGCTGCCCCGGCCGGGGCGCCAGCCGGGTCCGCGGGCGGGTTCGTGGTCGCGTACGGAGGGGATGGTGCGGGGCCACGTGGAGACCGGATACGTCCGTGTGGGTGATGGCGTGGG
This sequence comes from Streptomyces sp. NPDC016309, assembly GCF_043077235.1. NCBI lineage: Bacteria > Bacillati > Actinomycetota > Actinomycetes > Kitasatosporales > Streptomycetaceae > Streptomyces > Streptomyces sp. NPDC016309. The sequence goes on from NZ_JBIBSG010000001.1 coordinate 689,026, forward strand.
CGACGGCGTGGTCGATGCCTCGGGGGTCGGTGCCGTGGTCGCGGGGGTGGTGGCGGTGCCGGGCGCCGCCGTGCCCGGGTCGCCGCCGGCGTCCCCTCCGCAGCCCGCGACCGTGAGGGCGAGGGCCACGGCCGCGACGAGTCCCCCTGTGCAGTGCCGGTTCACGCGCTTACCTCCGTCCATGGGTGTCCATGGCTGTACGGAAACTCTCCCTTCCGAGTGAACTTCTCGCATCTCCCGTACGGCACACGCTCACCCTGGGTAATGTTGTGCCCCTTCCCTCACACCATCCGCACATCTCCCGCTGCCCTTGTCGAGGAGCCCACGATGGCCGGCGATCCCACCGCAGGTGCCCCGAAGCGACCGCCCGCCCTCCCGGCGAGGGCCGGGATGCCCGGCGCGGCTCCCGCCGGCACGGCCGGGGCCCGTCCGCGACACGCCCGGGCCATACCTGCCCAGGGGCACGGGGGCCACGCCCCGGAGAGCCTGGCGCTGTTCAACGCGGCGCCCGCCGGTGCCGCCGAGGCAGCGCTGCTGGCCTGCTGCGGCAGCCGCCACTGGGCGCGGACGATCGCCGCCCACCGCCCCTACCCGACGCTGGACGCCCTGCTCGCCGCCGCCGACGAGGCGGGGTACGACCTGGCCGGCGCCGATCTGGACGAGGCGCTGGCCGACGAGACGTCGGCGGGCCTGCCGCCCGGCACCCCCTCGGCCGCGCTCACCGCGTGGGAGGCCGCGCACACGGAGTACGAGAGCCGCTTCCACCACGCGTTCGTGATCTGCCTGGACGGCCACCGGCCCGAGGAGCAGCTCAACCATGCGCTGTCGGCCATCCACACCCGGATGAGCCACCCCCCGGAGAAGGAGCGCGCGATCGCCGCCGACGAGCTGCGCCGTCTGGCTCGTGCCCGTTTGTCCCGTCTGATCGGACGGGCCGACCCCCCGGGTAGCCCGTCCGTGCCTGTTTGATCACACCTGAGGACCCCGCGCGAGGGATCCGACAAGTCGTCGCTACGATGACCGGGGCCGGTGGACCGTACCCGGCCGGGTCAGACCGACATCGAAGCCGGCCGACCCTGATCCCCGCTCCCGGAGGGTTTTTCCGTGCCGGCTGGAACGCTGTACCGCGGCCGGGAAGGCATGTGGTCGTGGGTGGCTCATCGAGTCACCGGCGTCCTCATCTTCTTCTTCCTGTTCGTACACGTGCTGGACACCGCTCTCGTCCGCGTCTCTCCCGAGGCCTACGACGAGGTCGTCGCCACCTACAAGACGCCGATCGTCGCGCTGCTGGAGTACGGCCTCGTGGCCGCCATCCTCTTCCACGCGCTCAACGGCCTTCGTGTGATCGCCGTGGACTTCTGGTCCAAGGGCCCGCGCTACCAGAAGCAGATGCTCTGGTCCGTGATGGCCATCTGGTTCGTCCTGATGGTGGGCGCTCTCTACCCCGTCCTCGGCCACGCCGTACGCGAAGTGTTCGGGAGCTGATGTCCGAGATGTCCACTGACCTCACCAAGTCCGCCGTCGGCCCGGTCGAGGGCGCGAGCCTGTACGACGTCGACAACCCGGCTCCGTACATCGAGCCGCCCCGCAAGCGGACGGGGAAGACCCCGAAGTCGACCCGCGGCAACTTCGAGATGGCCGCGTGGCTCTTCATGCGCCTGTCCGGCATCGTGCTGGTCGTCCTCGTCATCGGCCACCTGCTCATCCAGCTCGTGCTGGACGGCGGCGTCTCCAAGATCGGCTTCGCCTTCGTGGCGGGCCGGTGGGCGTCCCCGTTCTGGCAGGTCTGGGACCTGCTGATGCTGTGGCTGGCGATGCTGCACGGCGCCAACGGCCTGCGTACCGTGATCAACGACTACGCCGAGCGCCCGAACACGCGCCTGTGGCTCAAGGGCCTGCTGTACACCGCCACGGTGTTCACCATCCTTCTGGGCACGCTGGTGATCTTCACCTTCGACCCGAACATCCGCTAGGCACGGGGCTGAGGAAATCCGCATGAAGATCCACAAGTACGACACCGTCATCGTCGGCGCCGGTGGCGCGGGCATGCGCGCCGCCATCGAGGCGACGAAGCGCAGCCGTACCGCCGTGCTGACGAAGCTCTACCCCACCCGCTCCCACACGGGCGCCGCGCAGGGCGGCATGGCCGCCGCGCTGGCGAACGTGGAGGAGGACAACTGGGAGTGGCACACCTTCGACACGGTCAAGGGCGGTGACTACCTGGTCGACCAGGACGCCGCCGAGATCCTGGCGAAGGAGGCCATCGACGCCGTCCTCGACCTGGAGAAGATGGGCCTGCCGTTCAACCGGACCCCGGACGGCACCATCGACCAGCGCCGCTTCGGCGGCCACTCCCGCAACCACGGCGAGGCCCCGGTCCGCCGGTCCTGCTACGCCGCGGACCGCACCGGTCACATGATCCTCCAGACGCTGTACCAGAACTGCGTCAAGGAGGGCGTGGAGTTCTTCAACGAGTTCTACGTCCTGGACCAGCTCATCACCGAGGTCGACGGCGTCAAGAAGTCCGCCGGTGTGGTCGCCTACGAGCTGGCCACCGGCGAGATCCACGTCTTCCAGGCCAAGGCCGTGATCTACGCGTCCGGCGGCACCGGCAAGTTCTTCAAGGTGACCTCCAACGCGCACACCCTGACCGGTGACGGCCAGGCCGCCTGCTACCGGCGCGGTCTGCCGCTGGAGGACATGGAGTTCTTCCAGTTCCACCCGACGGGCATCTGGCGCATGGGCATCCTGCTGACGGAGGGCGCCCGCGGTGAGGGCGGCATCCTCCGCAACAAGGACGGCGAGCGCTTCATGGAGAAGTACGCGCCCGTCATGAAGGACCTGGCGTCGCGTGACGTCGTGTCGCGCTCCATCTACACGGAGATCCGCGAGGGCCGCGGCTGCGGTCCCGAGGGCGACCACGTCTACCTGGACCTGACCCACCTGCCGCCGGAGCAGCTCGACGCCAAGCTCCCGGACATCACCGAGTTCGCGCGGACGTACCTCGGCATCGAGCCCTACACGGACCCGATCCCGATCCAGCCCACCGCGCACTACGCCATGGGCGGCATCCCGACCAACGTCGAGGGTGAGGTCCTGTCGGACAACACCACCGTCGTGCCGGGTCTGTACGCGGCCGGCGAGGTCGCGTGCGTGTCGGTGCACGGCGCCAACCGCCTGGGCACCAACTCGCTGCTCGACATCAACGTCTTCGGCAAGCGCGCGGGCATCGCCGCCGCCGAGTACTCCGCCAAGGCCGACTACGTCGACCTGCCGGAGGACCCGGCCTCCTTCGTCAAGGAGCAGGTCGAGCGCCTGCGCAACTCCACCGGCAACGAGCGGGTCTCGGTGCTGCGCAAGGAGCTCCAGGAGACGATGGACGCCAACGTGATGGTGTTCCGCACCGAGCAGACGATCAAGACGGCGGTCGAGAAGATCGCCGAGCTGCGCGAGCGGTACAAGAACGTGTCCATCCAGGACAAGGGCAAGCGGTTCAACACGGACCTGCTGGAGGCCATCGAGCTGGGCAACCTGCTCGACCTGGCCGAGGTCATGGCCGTCTCGGCGCTCGCCCGCAAGGAGTCCCGCGGCGGTCACTACCGCGAGGACTACCCGAACCGCGACGACGTCAACTTCATGCGCCACACCATGGCGTACCGCGAGGTCGGCGCCGACGGCTCCGAGACCGTGCGTCTCGACTACAAGCCCGTCGTCCAGACCCGCTACCAGCCGATGGAGCGTAAGTACTGATGGCTACCCCTGTACTGGACAAGGTCGAGGCGGACTCCGCCGCCTCCCCGTACATCACGGTCACCTTCCGGATCCGCCGGTTCAACCCGGAGGTCTCGGACGAGGCGCAGTGGCAGGACTTCCAGATCGAGATCGACCCGAAGGAGCGTGTGCTCGACGGTCTCCACAAGATCAAGTGGGACGTCGACGGCTCGCTGACCTTCCGGCGGTCCTGCGCGCACGGCATCTGCGGCTCCGACGCGATGCGGATCAACGGCAAGAACAGGCTCGCCTGCAAGACGCTGATCAAGGACATCAACCCGGAGAAGCCCATCACGGTCGAGGCCATAAAGGGCCTGACGGTCCTCAAGGACCTGGTCGTGGACATGGAGCCGTTCTTCCAGGCGTACCGCGACGTGATGCCCTTCCTCGTCACCAAGGGCAACGAGCCGACGCGTGAGCGGCTCCAGTCCGCGGAGGACCGCGAGCGGTTCGACGACACCACCAAGTGCATCCTGTGCGCCGCGTGCACGTCGTCCTGCCCGGTGTTCTGGAACGACGGCCAGTACTTCGGTCCGGCCGCGATCGTCAACGCCCACCGCTTCATCTTCGACTCGCGCGACGAGGCCGGCGAGCAGCGGCTGGAGATCCTCAACGACAAGGACGGGGTGTGGCGCTGCCGCACCACGTTCAACTGCACGGACGCCTGCCCGCGCGGTATCGAGGTCACCAAGGCGATCCAGGAAGTGAAGCGCGCGCTGATCACGCGCCGCTTCTGAGCCTCCCGGCACGCCGCCGAAGGGCCCGTTCCCCCCGGGGGACGGGCCCTTCGGGCTGTCCGTCGCCCGTACCGGTGGTTTGGCCGAACTAGGTGTAGACCGGATGGATGCCTGAGGCATGTAGTGGGGATCGGCCATCCGACTCTTCGCTTGCGAGGCCCCCATGACGGAAGCCGTGGCGTTCCCCCAGGACCGCACGTGTCCCTACCACCCGCCCACCGCCTACGCACCGCTGCGCGAGGCGCGGCCGTTGTCCCGGATCACGCTCTACGACGGCCGCTCGGTCTGGGTCGTCACCGGGCACGCCGCCGCCCGGGCACTGCTGTCCGACCAGCGGCTGTCCACCGACTCGACGCACGAGTCCTTCCCCATCCCCACGGAACGCTTCGCGGCCGTGCGCAGCCGCCGCCGGGCGGCCCTGCTGGGGGTGGACGACCCGGAGCACAACCTCCAGCGGCGGATGCTGATCCCCAGCTTCACGCTCAAGCGCACGGCCGCCCTACGTCCGCGCATCCAGCGGACCGTGGACGACCTGGTCGACGCCATGGTGGCGCAGGGACCGCCGGCCGAGCTGGTGTCGGCCTTCGCCCTGCCGGTGCCCTCCATCGTGATCTGCGACCTGCTGGGGGTGCCCTACGCCGACCACGAGTTCTTCGAGTCGCAGTCGCGCCGGCTGCTGCGCGGCCCCACCGGGGCGGACACCGAGGACGCCCGCGACCAACTGGAGGGCTACCTCGGCGACCTGGTTGAGCGGAAACGCGACAAACCCGGGAACGGTGTCCTCGACGACCTCGTCGCCCAGCAGCTCGCCCACGGCCACCTCGACAAGCAACTGCTGGTGGAGCTGGCCACGATCCTGCTCGTCGCCGGTCACGAGACCACGGCCAACATGATCTCGCTCGGTACGTTCACGCTGCTCCGGCACCCGGAACAGCTGGCCGAGCTGAGGGCGGACCCGGCGCTGATGCCGGCCGCCGTGGAGGAGCTGCTGCGGTTCCTGTCGATCGCGGACGGGATGCTGCGGGTGGCGACGGAGGACATCGAGGTGGCGGGGGTGACCATCCGGGCGGACGAGGGCGTCGTCTTCTCGACGTCCGTCATCAACCGGGACACCTCCGCGTACGACGACCCCGACACCCTGGACTGGCACCGGTCGGCCCGCCACCACGTGGCGTTCGGCTTCGGCATCCACCAGTGCCTGGGGCAGAACCTGGCGCGGGCCGAGATGGAGATCGCGCTGGGGACGCTGTTCGCCCGGCTGCCGGGACTGCGGCTGGCGGCCCCGGCCGGGGAGATCCCCTTCAAGCCGGGGGACACGATCCAGGGGATGATCGAACTCCCCGTCACATGGTGAGGACAGGACGCATGGACATTCTGATCGACAGGGCCCTCTGCATCGGTGCCGGGCAGTGCGCCCTGACCGCGCCCGGCGTGTTCACCCAGGACGACGACGGCTTCGGCGAACTGCTGCCGGGCAGGGAGGACGGCGCCGGCAGCCCCCTGGCCCGCGAGGCGGCCCGGGCGTGCCCGGTGGGCGCGATCAAGGTCTCGCCCTAGGGAGTGTCCGGAAAGTGTCGGCGTCCGCCCGGAGGGCGGGGGCCGCGGTGTCCGGTGCGTGCGATCGCAAGGCGGAGGAGAGAGTCGATGCGGAGCATCGGCGACCGACGACAACGCCGCGAGCGCGCGTGCAGGACACCGCGGGCCAGGCGAGACTTTACGGACACGACCTAGGAAAGTCCGTAAGGTTTCGGCTCCCCGCCGGAGGGCGGGGAGCCGGGACTGGAGGAGTTCCTGCCGGGGCGGCGCCGCGCCCGGGCCCGCCGCGGCGGCTACGCCCGCTTCGACGCCAGTTCCACGACCGTGATGTCAGACGGCGCGCCGACCCGGACGGGCGGACCCCAGGCGCCCGCGCCCCGGGACACGTAGAGCTGGGTGTCGCCGTACCGTTCCAGCCCGGCGACGGTGGGGTTGGCGAGCTCGGCGAGGTAGTTGCCGGGCCAGAGCTGGCCGCCGTGGGTGTGGCCGGAGAGCTGGAGGTCCACCCCGTGCTCCACCGCGTCGTGGATGACGACGGGCTGGTGGGCGAGCAGGACGGCGGCGCGCGACCGGTCGCGGTCGCCGAGGGCGGCGGTGAAGTCCGGTCCGTCGCCGTAGTTCTCCCCGGCGACGTCGTTGACCCCGGCGAGGTCGAACCCGGCCTTCTCGACCCGCTCGTTGCGCAGCGGGCGCAGCCCGAGTTCGCGGACGTGGTCCACCCACTGCTGGGCGCCGGAGAAGTACTCGTGGTTGCCGGTCACGAAGAACGAGCCGTCCCGGGCCCGGAGGCGGGCGAGCGGCTCGGCGGCCGGGCCGAGGTCCTCGACGTCCCCGTCGACCAGGTCGCCCACGACGGCGATCAGGTCCGGCTGGGTGGCGTTGACGGCGTCGACCACGCGCTGAGTGTGGGCGCGGCCCAGGACGGGCCCGAGGTGGACGTCGCTCACCACCGCGATCCGGTACCCGTGCGCCGCCCGGGGCAGCTTGGCCAGCGGCACGGTCACCCGCTTGACGCGCGGCCCCCGCAGGACGCCGTACGTCCCGTACCCGACGGTCCCGGCGGCCGCCGCGGCGGCGGCCCCGCCGACCACGCGCGAGACGAGCAGCCGCCGGGTGACGGCCGGGGCCGTGGGCGCGGCCGGGGGCGGTGCGGGGGCGTCGCCGGCGGGCGGCACCGGACCGGACGCGGGCGGTGCGGGGGCCGTGGCGGCGGGGACGGGGACGGGCGTGTCCGGGGCGGCGGGCGCCCGGCGGTCCAGGGCCCGGTGCAGCAGGGGGCGTACGGCCTCACCCACCGCCAGCGCGAGCACCACGTACAGCAGCAGCGCCAGCCACAGGAAGCCCGGCCAGGACACCGCCTGCTGGAGCGGGAACGGCGCGCCCGCGCGGCCCGCCGTCAGCGCGGCCACCGACAGCAGCGGCAGGACGACCAGGGCGATCGTGCCCAGTCGCCGCGCCCTGCTCCCCGGCAGGGTCACATCGCGCACCAGGCGCCGCCAGACGTACCAGTGCACCACCGCCAGCAGGCCGAGGACCCCGACGAGCACCAGCAGGACGAGCAACACGGGCCCCCCACCTCCTATTCGGCGCGCGGATCACGGCGCGAGGCGCGGACGCCACGCAACCCGATGACGCCCACGACCGTCCCCAGAACAAAGGACGTGAGGGCGAGCAGCAGATGAACCCAGAAGTAGGCCGTCGGGTCGCCCGCGTCGTCGAAGGCGAGACCGCTCCCGTCGTTCCAGAGATTCTTGACGAAAGTGATCCAGATGAACCAGCTCCACACCCCGAAGGCGAGCAGGAACCAGGAGGCGGAGCGGCTGAGCTTCATGGAGCCAGTATCGCCGCCGCCGGTCGGGGGCCTCCTGCGGGGTGTGGTGCCGGCTTCCGCGGACGCTCCCTGTACGTTCTCGACCGTGTCCGCTTTGAAGAAGACCGTCGCGGTGGTCGCCGCCGCCGCGCTGCTGCCCGTCCTCGCCGCCGCTCCGGCCCTGGCCGCCCCGCCGGCCGACGAGGGCGACAAGCAGCCCAAGCCGCCCGCCGCGATGTCGACGGTCGGCGGGACGAAGCTCGGCAGGCCCGGCACCCAGGTGAACCTGGCCCCGGGGGTGCCCGTGCTGCCCAAGGAGGTGACGGGCCGCTCCTGGATCGTGGCGGACGCGGAGAGCGGTGACGTGCTGGCCTCGCACAACGCCCACTGGCGGCTGCCCCCGGCCTCCACCCTGAAGATGCTGTTCGCGGACACGGTGCTGCCCAAGCTCCCCCGCACCAAAACGCACGTGGTCACCCCGCAGGACCTGGCGAAGGTCGGCGCGGGGTCCAGCCTCGTCGGGGTCAAGGAGAAGCAGTCCTATACGGTCCACGACCTGTGGCTGGGGGTCTTCCTCCGCTCCGGCAACGACGCCGTGCACGTGCTGTCGGCCATGAACGGCGGCGTCGACAAGACGGTGAAGGACATGAACGACCGGGCCGCCGAGCTCCAGGCGCTCGACACGCATGTGGTCTCGCCGGACGGGTACGACGCCGCGGGCCAGGTGTCGTCCGCGTACGACCTCACGCTCATCGCCCGCAGCGGCATGCAGAACAAGGACTTCCGGGAGTACTGCTCGACGCCCCGCGCGCAGTTCCCGGGGGAGGTCAAGCCCGGTAACAAGAAGCGCTCCACGTTCGAGATCCAGAACACCAACCGGCTCCTGACCGGTGACTTCGGCATCCCCGCCTACCAGGGCATCGCCGGGGTGAAGAACGGCAGCACGACGCACGCGGGCGCCACCTTCACCGGGGTCGCCGAGCGGGGCGGCAAGGTGCTGCTGGTCACCGTGATGAACCCGTCGGCGAAGGAGAGCCACGCGGTCTACAAGGAGGCGGCCCGGCTGCTGGACTGGGGCTTCACGGCGGCCGGGAAGGTGAAGCCGGTGGGCGAGCTGGTGCCGCCGACGTCGGCGGGGACCGGGGAGGGTACGGACGGCGGCGGCATGGCGCAGACCGGGCCGGGCGGCGGCGACCAGGCGGCCGGTGACGGTTCCGGGCGGGCGACCGTCGCGGCGGCCGGCGGCTCGAACGGCGCGGGGACGGCGCTGGCGGTGGCCGGCGGGGTGCTGGTGCTGCTGGCGGGCGGCTGGTTCGTGGTCAACCGACGCTGGCCGCTGCCCGATCTGGTACGGCGTCGTCGTCAGTCCGGGTCCGGGAGCGAGTAGCGGTCCAGGCGGCGCAGTACAGCAGCAGCTTGGCGGTGAAGTTGATCCACAGCAGGAGCGCCACCGGCACCCCGAACGCCCCGTACATCGACTTCGCCGCCACGCCCTTCATGTAGCCGCCGAGCAGCAGCTTGAGCGCCTCGAAGCCGACGGCGCCGATCAGCCCGGCGACCACCAGGCGGCGGCGCGGCGGCTGGACGCCGGGCAGCAGCGTCAGGACGTACAGCAGGATCAGGAAGTCGGCGACGACGGCGGCCGCCACGGCGGCGGCCTGGAGGAGCACCCCGCCGGCGCCGCTGCCGGAGATCCCGAGCCGTTCGGCGGTCCAGCCGACGGCGGTGGAGCCGAGGCCGGACGCCGCGAAGGACGCCAGGCCGGTCGCGCCGAGGCCGGCCAGGATCACGGCGTCCTTGCCCTTGCGCACCACGGGGTTGCCCTCGTCGCAGTCGTCGGTCCCCCACACGGCGCGCAGGCAGTCGCGCATGGAGCCCACCCAGCCGATGCCGGTGAACAGCAGCAGGGCGCCCGCGACCAGCCCGACGGTGCCGGCGTTGGCGACGAGCGCGTCGAGGTCGAGCTGGTCGGAGATCCCGGGGACCTGCTCGGCGATCTTCTCCTCCAGGTCACGGAGCTGCTGGTCGCCGAGCAGCGCGGCGCCGACGGCGGCGGCGACGGTGATCAGCGGGAACAGCGCGAGGAAGCTGGTGAAGGTGATGGCGGCGGCCAGGCGGGTCCAGTGGGCGCGGTCGAGCGTCTCGTACGAGCGCCAGGCGTGGGTGCGCGTCAGCCGGGCGGCCCAGGGGCCGATGACGGGGAGCTTGGTCAGCCAGTCCATGGCGTGCCCCTACCCCTTCGCCCCGAAGACCAGTGTGCGGGTCCCCCAGAAGCGCACGCAGGTGGCGAGGACCATGCCGACGCCGAGGCCGGAGACGGTGTCGGCGAGCGGGGAGGTGAGTCCGAGCCCGTAGTGCGAGGCGCCGAGGCACGCGAGCTGCACGGCGGCGCCCGCGAGGTTGACGGCGAAGAACGCCGCGTACCGGCGGAGGTGGAGCGCGCGGCGGCGGTAGGTGCCGAGGGCGTTGCCCAGGTAGGCGACCGTGCAGCCGGCGAGGAAGGCGAGGCCTTTGGCGGGCAGCGGGTCGAGGTGCGGCCGGAGGAGCAGGAACAGCGCCAGGTCGGCGGCGTACGCCACCCCGCCGGCGAGCAGGAACCCGGTGGCCTCTCGCCTCACGGGGCCGCGACCGCCATCCCGTACATCGCCAGCCACACCAGGCCGATGACGGCGAGGGGGCGGTCGCGCAGCACGACGTCCTCGGGTGCTCCGGCGGTGCCCCGGTCGGCGAAGACGGCGTAGCGGAGGACGGCGAGAATGAAGGCGATGGTGGAGAGCTGGCGCCAGGTGCCGCTGTGTTCCAGGGCCCAGAGGCAGTAGCCGAGCACGGCGACGCCGGCGGCGAGCTGCCAGACGAACCGCAGGTAGCCGGTGGTGTACTCGGTGAGCAGGAGGCGGGTCTCCCCACCCCGCCCGGCCATCTGCACGGCTTCGGAGTAGCGCTTGGCGGCGACCATGAAGAGGGCGCCGAAGCCGGTGGTGATGAGGAACCAGCGCGAGAGCGGGATGCCGAGGGCGACCCCGCCGATCATGGCGCGCATCACGAACCCGGTGGTGACGACGGCGAGGTCGACCACCAGGACGTGCTTGAGGCGCAGGCAGTAGGCGAGCTGCATGGCGAGGTACGCGGCCAGCAGCGCGGCCGTCAGAGCGTTGCACAGGGTGGCGGCGCCGGTGAGCGCCCCGAGCGCCAGCACGGCGCCGGTGCCGTACGCCACGGGCACGGGGACGTCCCCGGCGGCCACGGGGCGGCGGCACTTGACCGGGTGGGCGCGGTCGGCCTCGGCGTCCCGGGCGTCGTTGACGAGGTAGACGGCGGCGGCAGCGGCGGTGAACAGCACGAAGACGAGGCCCAGGTGCAGGGCGGTGTGCCGGGACACCAGCTGGCCGGCGGCGGCGGGGGCGGCGACCACGAGGAGGTTCTTGACCCACTGGCGGGGGCGGGCGGCCCGTACGAGGCCCAGCGGCAGCGCGGCGGCCGGGGGCACCGGGCGGGCGGCGGGCCGTGCCGCGACGGTCGGCTCACCCACGGCGGCGCCCCGGGGGGCGGATGCAGAAACGATCCGCCTCATGACCGGTCCCGAGGCGGCGGGCGCCCGCGCGATCCGGCTCCGGGCGCCCCGCCCCCGCCCGGGGCACCCCCGCCCCGCGCAGCACCCAGCGCTCGCCGAGCCGCGCGGTCACCGCCCCCAGCAGGGCGCCGGCCGCCACGTCGGTCGGATAGTGCACGCCCACCACCAGGCGGGACAGGCACATGGCCGCCGCCACCGGCGCCCCCACCCGCCGGGCGCCCGGGCGCAGCACGCCGAAGACGGCCGCCGCGGCGACGGCCGACGTGGCGTGGGAGCTCGGGAACGAATGCCGCCCCACCACCGCCCGGGCGGCACCGCCCCGGGCGGCGGCCGGGCGCGGCCGGGGACGGCGCACCAGCCGCTTGAGGGCCATGCTCGTCAGGTGGGCCGTGGCCGTCAGGGCCGTGGCCCGCAGCCAGGGGCCGCGCCGCGCGCGGTCGGCCGCCGCGCCGGCCAGCCCGGTCACGAGCCAGAGCGCACCGTGCTCCCCCGCGTACGACAGGGTCCGCGCGGCCGCCGCCACGACCGGCCGGCGGTGGCCGCAGCCGTGCAGCGCGTCCAACAGCCGGTGATCGGCGCCCTCCCACCGGGCGCCCGCGAATCGCATCCTCCGCCACCCCTTTCGTCGTCCCTGGACGGGTGCACCACGGGCGACTCTGGCGTGCCGCGCACCGGAGAACGCGGCAATCTTTGATGACACTCGTTTAATCACCCATTTCGGCGAGTTGGACGACGCAACCGACAAACCCCTCAAATGACCCAAGTGCGGCGATACGGTCGCCTCCATGCCGTCCATGCCGTCCGCGATCCCCGCGCCCGCGCCCGCCCCCGTCGGCCCGTTCATCGAGTCCGCCGAGCCGGTGACCGGCTGGGGCCGCACCGCTCCCACCGTCGCCCGCGTCCTGCGCCCCCGCAGCTACGAGGAGGCCGCCGCCGCCGTCCGCGCCTGCGGTACCCGCGGGGGCATCGCCCGCGGCCTCGGCCGCGCCTACGGCGACGCCGCGCAGAACGCCGGCGGCGCCGTGCTCGACATGACCGGCCTGGCCCGTATCCGCTCCATCGACGCGGACGCCGGGGTGGTGGTGTGCGACGCCGGGGTCAGCCTGCACCGCCTGATGCAGGTGCTGCTGCCGCTCGGCTGGTTCGTGCCGGTCACCCCCGGCACCCGGTACGTCACCGTCGGCGGGGCGATCGGTGCCGACATCCACGGCAAGAACCACCATGTCTCCGGCTCGTTCGCCCGCCACGTACGGGCCTTCGACCTCCTCACCGCCGACGGCACGGTCCGCACCGTCCTCCCCGGCACCGACCTGTTCGACGCGACCACCGGCGGCATGGGCCTGACCGGGGTGATCCTCTCCGCGACGGTCCGGCTGCTGCCCGTGGAGACCTCCCTGATGTCGGTCGACACCGAACGGGCCACCGACCTCGACGACCTGATGGCCCGCCTCACCGCCAACGACCACGGCTACCGCTACTCCGTCGCCTGGATCGACCTGCTCGCCCGGGGCGCCGCCACCGGCCGCGCCGTCCTCACCCGCGGCGACCACGCCCCCTATGACGCCCTGCCCCGGCGCGCCCGGCGCGACCCCCTGGCCTTCCGGCCCGGCCGGCTCCCGGCAGCGCCCGCCTTCGTCCCCGACCGGCTCCTCGGCCGCCCGGCGGTGGGCCTGTTCAACGAGCTCTGGTACCGCAAGGCGCCCCGCCACCGCACCGGCGAACTCCAGCGCCTGTCCTCCTTCTTCCACCCCCTGGACGGCGTCCCGCACTGGAACCGGGTGTACGGGCGCGGCGGCTTCGTGCAGTACCAGTTCGTCGTCGGGTACGGGCGGGAGGACACCCTGCGCCGGATCGTGCGCCGGATCGCGCGCCGGGGCTGCCCGTCGTTCCTGGCGGTGCTGAAGCGGTTCGGCGAGGGCGATCCCGGCTGGCTGTCCTTCCCCGTGCCGGGCTGGACGCTGGCCCTCGACATCCCGGCCCGGCTCAGCGGCCTCGGCTCGTTCCTGGACGAGCTGGACGAGGAGGTGGCGGGCGCGGGCGGACGCGTCTACCTCGCCAAGGACTCCCGGCTGCGTCCCGACGCGCTGCGGGCCATGTACCCCCGGCTGCCGGACTTCCTCGCCCTGCGCGCCGAGCTCGACCCGGACTCGGTGTTCACCTCCGACCTCGCCCGCCGCCTGTCCCTGTGAAGGAGTACGCCCGTCATGAAGGACGCCTTCGGCGCCCCCCAGTCCCTGCTCGTCCTCGGCGGTACGTCCGGGATCGCCCTGGCCACCGCCCGCCGTCTGATCGCGCGCCGGACCCGCACGGTCTGGCTGGCCGGCCGGCCCTCCCCCGCCCTGGACGCCGCGGCGGATTCCCTCCGGGAGCTCCGCACCGGTGTCGCCGTCCGCACGGTCCCGTTCGACGCCCTGGACCCGGGCGCGCACGAGGCGGTCCTGGGCAAGGTGTTCGCCGAGGGCGACATCGACATGGTGCTGCTCGCGTTCGGCGTCCTGGGGGACCAGGCCCATGACGAGGCCGCCCCGCTGGACGCCGTCCGCGTCGCCCAGACCAACTACACCGGCGCCGTCAGCGCGGGGCTGGTCTGCGCCGGCGCCCTCCAGGCCCAGGGCCACGGCTCGCTGGTGGTGCTGTCGTCGGTGGCCGGGGAGCGGGCCCGGCGGGCCAATTTCATCTACGGCTCCAGCAAGGCCGGGCTCGACGCCTTCGCCCAGGGCCTGGGTGACGCGCTGCACGGCACGGGTGTACACGTGATGATCGTCCGGCCCGGCTTCGTCCGGACGAGGATGACGGCCGGGATGCCGGAGGCGCCGCTGGCGACGACCCCGGAGGCGGTGGCGCACGCCATCGAGCTGGGGCTGCGGCGCCGCTCGGAGACGGTGTGGGTGCCGGGCGCGCTGCGGCCGGTGATGGCGGCCGTGCGGCACCTGCCGCGCCCGCTCTTCCGGCGCCTGCCGATGTGACGCTGCGGGGGCAGCCCGGGCCGGTCCGCACCGGGGCCTGGCCGGGTCCGGACGTGCTCCGGACGGGCCGGACCGGCGCCGGGTGCGTCAGCCCCGGGTGGTGGCCGGCTCGTCGACCGGTGAGCCCTGGGCGGGTACCGACGGCCCGGGGCGGCCGGTGCCGAAGTCGTACTCGGACAGCTTGCGCCACACCCCGTCCGCGCCCTGCTCGTACAGCGCGAAGGAGCCGACGGTCCACGCCGCCTCGAAGTCCGCCAGCTCCTCGTACGCCCGGTCCATCGCCTGCTCGGAGATGCCGTGCGCCACGGTGACGTGCGGGTGGTACGGGAACTGGAGCTCCCGCTCCAGCGGGCCGGAGGTGTCCCGGACCCGCTGCTGGAGCCAGGAGCAGGCCGCCGCGCCCTCCACCACCTGGACGAAGACGACCGGCGACAGCGGCCGGAAGGTGCCCGTGCCCGACAGCCGCATCGGGAAGGCCCGGGAGGCCGCCGCGACCTCGGCGAGGTGCGCCCGGACCGCGGGCAGCCGGGCCGCCTCGACCTGGGTCGGCGGGAGCAGGGTGACGTGCGTGGGGATGCCGTGCGCGGCGGGATCCCCGAAGCCCGCGCGCCGCTCCTGGAGCAGGCTGCCGTAGGGCTCCGGGACCGCGATCGAAACGCCGAGCGTTACGGTCCCCACGTCGTTCTCCTCATGTGTCGAATCGGTCGTCGTCGTCTTCCGCCGCCAGTGTGGCGGCTGGACCCGTCGCGTGGCCAGAGTCGTTGGTTCCGGCACCGGTGCGCCGGACCCCGCGGGGCGGGGCTCAGTGCTTGGCCGGCAGGAAGCCCACCTTCTCGTACGTCTGGGCGAGCGTCTCGCCGGCGACCGCGCGGGCCTTCTCCGCGCCCTTGGCCAGGATCGAGTCCAGCGTCTCGGGGTCGTCCAGATATTCCTGGGTGCGGGTCCGGAACGGGGTGACGAAGTCGACCATGATCTCCGCCAGGTCGGTCTTCAGCGCGCCGTACAGCTTGCCCTCGTAGCTCCGCTCCAGGTCGGGGACGGGGGTGCCGGTGAGGGTGGACATGATCGTCAGCAGGTTGCTGACGCCCGGCTTGTCGACGGGGTCGAAGCGGATCACGGTGTCGGTGTCGGTCACCGCGCTCTTCACCTTCTTCGCGGTCGCCTTCGGCTCGTCCAGGAGGTTGATCAGGCCCTTCGGGGTGGAGGCCGACTTGCTCATCTTGACCGCCGGGTCCTGGAGGTCGTAGATCTTCGCCGTCTCCTTCAGGATGTACGGAGCGGGGACGGTGAACGTCTCACCGAAACGGGCGTTGAAACGCTCGGCGAGGTCGCGGGTCAGCTCGATGTGCTGGCGCTGGTCCTCGCCCACCGGCACGTGCTCGGCCTGGTAGAGCAGGATGTCCGCGACCTGGAGGATCGGGTAGGTGAACAGGCCGACCGTGGCCCGGTCGGCGCCCTGCTTGGCGGACTTGTCCTTGAACTGGGTCATGCGGGAGGCCTCGCCGAAGCCGGTGAGGCAGTTCATGACCCAGCCGAGCTGGGCGTGCTCGGGGACGTGGCTCTGGACGAAGAGCGTGCAGCGCTCCGGGTCGAGGCCCGCGGCGAGGAGCTGGGCGGCGGCGAGCCGGGTGTTGGCCCGCAGCTCCGCCGGGTCCTGCGGGACGGTGATCGCGTGCAGGTCGACGACCATGTAGAAGGCGTCGTGGGTCTCCTGGAGCGCCACCCACTGGCGGACCGCGCCGAGGTAATTGCCGAGGTGGAACGAGCCGGCGGTGGGCTGGATCCCGGAGAGCACGCGAGGACGATCAGAGGCCATGTCCCTCATTCTCTCAGTTGCCGCCGACAGGTCGGGAACGCCGCCGGATGAGACGAGCGACACAGGTCCCCCGGCGGCCCGCCCCGGCGCCGACGGGCCGGGACGGGACGGGCGGCGGGGCGCCCGTCGGGGCCCGGTGCGGGGCCGGGCCCCGGCCGGGCCGTCAGACGGGGATGCCGGGGGCCGGGTGGGCAGCCATCAGCTCGGCGACCTCGGCCCGGACCGCGGCCAGGGCGGCCTCGTCGCCGGTACGGGCGGCCGTGACGCCCCGGTCGATCCAGCCGGCGACCGCCGCCATGTCCCCGGTGCCGAGCCCGCGGGAGGTGAGGGACGGGGTGCCGATGCGGATGCCGGAGGGGTCGAAGGGCTTGCGGGTGTCGTAGGGGACGGTGTTGTAGTTCACGACGATGCCGGCCCGGTCCAGGGCCTTCGCGGCGACCTTGCCGGGCACGTCCTTGGACGTGAGGTCCATCAGGACCAGGTGGTTGTCCGTACCGCCGGAGACCAGGTCGAAGCCACGGGCGATGAGCTCGACGGCGAGGGCCTTGGCGTTGGCGACGACCTGCTGCGCGTAGTTGCGGAAGGACGGCTGGGACGCCTCGCGGAGGGCGACCGCGATGGCGGCGGTGGTCTGGTTGTGGGGGCCGCCCTGGAGGCCGGGGAAGACCGCCTTGTCGATGGCCCTGGCGTGCTCCTCGCGGCACATGAGCATCGCGCCGCGCGGGCCGCGCAGCGTCTTGTGGGTGGTGGTGGAGATGACGTCGGCGTGCGGCACCGGCGAGGGGTGGGCGCCGCCCGCGATCAGGCCGGCGATGTGGGCGATGTCGGCGACCAGGACGGCGCCCGCCTCGCGGGCGATCTCCGCGAAGGCGGCGAAGTCGATGGTGCGGGGCAGCGCGGTGCCGCCGCAGAAGATGATCCTGGGCCGCTCCTTGAGGGCCAGCTCCCGCACCTCGTCGAAGTCGATCAGCCCGGTGTCCCGGCGCACGCCGTACTGGACGCCGCGGAACCAGGAGCCGGTCACCGAGACGCCCCAGCCGTGGGTGAGGTGACCGCCCATCGGCAGGGCCATGCCCATCACGGTGTCGCCGGGCTCGGCGAAGGCGAGGTGGACGGCGAGGTTGGCCGGGGAGCCGGAGTAGGGCTGGACGTTGGCGTGGTCGACGCCGAACAGGGCCTTGGCGCGGCCGACGGCGAGCACCTCGACCTGGTCGATGTTCTGCTGGCCCTCGTAGTAGCGCCGGCCCGGGTAGCCCTCGCTGTACTTGTTCTGGAGGACGGTCCCGGAGGCCTCCAGGACGGCCTGCGAGACGTAGTTCTCGCTGGGGATCAGCCGCAGCGTCTCGGACTGGAGCCGCTCCTCCGCGCCGACGAGCGCGGCGATCTCGGGGTCGCCCGCGGCGAGGGCGGGATGGTGCGCGGGAAGGGGAAGGCTGGTCATGGCGTCCTCCAGGGGGCCGGCAGCACGGACGAGGTCGTGGGGTGCCCAGGCGGGCGGCACCCTCGTGTGGTCTGCCGCGCACGGCTCCCCCGGGGTCGCTTCCCCGTACGCCAGTCGCCGTGCGTACCGGTCACCTTAAGGGGTGTCTCGCCGCGAGGTTTCCCCGTCCGTATGGCGAGCGACGATAGAAGGGGGCGCCACCACCGCCCCACGCCGCAGGACGAACGGAGACCCCGTGTCGAGAACACAAGAGGCGATCGCTTCCGCGGAGGCGCACAGCGCGCACAACTACCACCCGTTGCCCGTCGTCGTCTCCACGGCGGAGGGGGCCTGGATGACCGATGTCGAGGGGCGCCGCTACCTCGACATGCTGGCGGGCTACTCGGCGCTCAACTTCGGCCACGGCAACCGCCGGCTGATCGAGGCCGCCAAGGCGCAACTGGAGCGGGTGACGCTGACGTCGAGGGCGTTCCACCACGACCGGTTCGCCGACTTCTGCGAGCAGCTCGCCGAGTTCTGCGGCATGGAGATGGTGCTGCCGATGAACACCGGGGCGGAGGCGGTGGAGACCGCCGTGAAGACCGCCCGCAAGTGGGGGTACCGGGCCAAGGGCGTGCCGGACGGCATGGCGAAGATCATCGTCGCGGCGGACAACTTCCACGGCCGGACGACCACGATCGTCAGCTTCTCCACCGACCCCGAGGCGCGGGCGGACTACGGGCCCTACACGCCGGGGTTCGAGATCGTGCCGTACGGGGACCTGGCGGCGCTGGACCTGGCGATGACGGACAACACCGTGGCCGTGCTGCTGGAGCCCATCCAGGGCGAGGCGGGCGTGCTGGTGCCGCCGGCCGGGTACCTGCCGGCGGTCCGGGAGCTGACCCGGCAGCGGAACGTGCTGTTCATCGCGGACGAGATCCAGTCGGGCCTCGGCCGCACGGGCCGGACGTTCGCGTGCGAACACGAGGGCGTGGTCCCGGACATGTACGTGCTGGGCAAGGCCCTGGGCGGCGGCGTGGTGCCGGTGTCGGCGGTCGTGTCGAGCGCGGCGGTCCTGGGGGTGCACCGGCCGGGCGAGCACGGGTCGACGTTCGGCGGGAACCCGCTGGCCTGCGCGGTGGCCCTGGAGGTGCTGGCGATGCTGCGCACCGGCGAGTACCAGCAGCGGGCGGCCGAGCTGGGCGACCACCTCCACCACGAGCTGGGGCTCATGGTGGGCGGCGGCGCCGTGGAGGCGGTGCGCGGGCGCGGCCTGTGGGCGGGCGTGGACGTCGTGCCGGCCCTGGGCACGGGCCGGGAGATCTCGGAGAAGCTGATGGACCGCGGGGTCCTGGTGAAGGACACCCACGGCTCGACGATCCGGATCGCCCCGCCGCTGGTGATCGGCAAGGAGGACCTGGACTTCGCGCTGGAGCAGTTGCGCCAGGTCCTGCGGTGACGGCGGCCCCCGGCGGGGCGGCGGCCGGGCCCGGCGGGGCGGCCGGTAGGCCCGGCGGGGGGAGCCGGTAGGCCCGGCGGCGCGGCGGGTCAGGGCAGCGCCCGGCACAGCGCGTCCAGGGCGCCGGACCAGGCGCTGTCCGTCGGGGTGGCGTAGCCCACCACCAGCGCGTCGCGGCCGGGCGGCACGTCCGGGTGGCGGAAGCGGTCCAGGCCCTGGACGGCCAGGCCCTGCCAGGCGGCCGCCTGGACGACGGACCGCTCGGTGCCGTGCGGGAGTTCCAGCACGGCGTGCAGCCCGGCCGCGATGCCGCTCACCCGGATGTCCGGCGCCCGCTCGGCGAGCGCGGCCACGAGCTGGTCGCGCCGCCGGCGGTAGCGCAGCCGCATGCCGCGCACGTGCCGGTCGTAGGCGCCCGAGCGGATGAACTCCGCCAGCGTGAGCTGGTCCAGGGCGCTGGACACCCAGTCGGCGTGCCCCTTCGCCGCCAGCACGTCCCCCACCAGCGCCTCCGGGAGCACCATCCAGCCCAGCCGCAGCCCGGGCGTCAGGGACTTGCTCGCCGTACCGAGGTGGACCACCCGCTCGGGGTCCAGGCCCTGGAGGGCGCCGACCGGCTGGCGGTCGTAGCGGAACTCGCCGTCGTAGTCGTCCTCCAGGATCAGCCCGCCCGTGCGGCGGGCCCAGTCCACGGCGGCGGCGCGCCGGTCAGGTGGCAGCGCGCCGCCGAGCGGGAACTGGTGGGCGGCCGTGATCAGCAGGGCGCCCTGGCGGTCCAGCTCGCCGGTGCGGGTGCCGTGTTCGTCGTACGGCAGCGCGGGGGTGGCCAGTCCGGCCGCGGCGAGCAGGTTCCAGTGGATGTCGAGCCCGTACGACTCGACGGCGACCTCCCGCACCTTCCGCGCGCGCAGCACCCGGGCCATCAGCCGCAGCCCGTGGACGAAGCCGGAGCAGACGACGATGCGGTCCGGGTCGGCGTGGACGCCCCGGGCCCGTGCCAGGTAGTCGGCGAGGGCGGTGCGCAGTTCGATCCGGCCGTGCGCCCCGCCGTAGCCGAGCGCCTCGTTCGGGGCGGACGCCAGCGCGCGGCGGGCCGCCTTGAGCCACTCGCCCCGGGGGAAGGACCCCAGGTCCGGGGTGCCCGGGTGCAGGGTGTGCGCGGCCGGGCGGCGGGTGGACGGGCGGCGGGGCGGCGGCGGGGCGGACGGCGCGCCGCCCCGGGTGGGGGTGCGGGCCGGCGCGGCCCGGCCGGGACGGGGGGCGGCACGGTCGGCGACCCGGGTGCCGGAGCCCTGCCGGGCGGTGAGCCAGCCCTCGGCGACGAGTTCGGCGTAGGCGTCGGCGACCGTGTTGCGGGCCACGCCCAGGTCGGCGGCGAGCGACCGGGAGGACGGCAGCCGGCTCCCGGGCGCGAGCCGCCCGCTGCGGACGGCCTCCCGCAGGGCCTCCATCAGACCGGAGCGCAGTCCGCGGCCCCGTAGCTCCAGGTGCAGGTCGGCACCGAAAGTGGCCCAGGAATCCGTCATGGAAGTGGACCATACCGGTGCGCCACACGCCCCGTACGGTCGTAGCCATGACGACAGAGACGAAGACCACCGAGTACGCGAGCGAGCACACCCCCCGCCTCGCCTGGACCGACCACGCGCCCGAGGTGTTCAAGGCCATGGTCCGGCTGGACGCCGCGGCGCGGCAGGGCCTCGACCCGGTGCTCCTCGAACTGGTGAAGATCCGGGCCTCGCAGCTCAACCACTGCGCCTACTGCCTCGACATGCACACCAAGGACGCGCTGGCGGCCGGTGAGTCGGTGGAGCGGATCATCCAGCTCAGCGCCTGGGAGGAGTCGCGCCACTACTACACCGCGAGGGAACTGGCGGCGATCGAACTGACGGAGGCGGTCACGGTCCTGACGGACGGTTTCGTCCCCGACGAGGTGTACGAGAAGGCGGCGAAGCAGTTCGACGAGAGGGAACTGGCCCAGCTCATCGCCGCGATCACCGTCATCAACGCCTGGAACCGGTTCGCCGTCACCAGCCGGCTGGTGCCGGGCCACTACACACCGGGGCAGTTCGCCGGGACCGGCAAGTGACCGACGCCGCCGCGGCGTTCCGCGCCCTGCACCACGACCGCGCCCCCGGCGACCCGCTGGTGCTGCCGGGGCCGTGGGACGCGGCGAGCGCGCGGGCCTTCGAGGAGGCCGGCTTCCCGGCCCTGGCCACGCCCTCCGCGGGGGTGGCGGCGTCGCTGGGGTACGCGGACGGGGCGACGCCCGCCGGCGAGATGTTCGCGGCCGTCGCCCGGATCGCCCGGTCGGTGTCGGTCCCGGTGTCGGCGGACGTGGAGGCCGGTTACGGCCTGGCGCCCGGGGAGCTCGTCGCCCGCGTCCTGGACGCCGGCGCGGTCGGCGTGAACCTGGAGGACTCCCGCGCCGGCGTGCTCGTGGACCCCCGGGAGCAGGCCGAACTGCTCGCGGAGGTACGGGCGGAGGCGGGCGGCCGGCTGTTCGTCAACGCCCGGGTGGACACCTTCGTGCGGGGCCTGGACGACCCGGAGGACGCGATCGCCCGGGCGCGGCTGTACACCGCGGCGGGCGCCGACTGCGTCTACCCGATCGGCGTGCCGCCCGCGCACCTGCCGCTGCTGCGCGCCCGGATCGAGGGGCCGCTCAACGTGGCGCCGTTCCCCGGCGGCCCGGCGGTGGCCGAGCTGGGGCGCCTGGGCGTCACCCGGATCACCTTCGGGCCGTGGCTGCTGCACCGCGCGATGGCCGCGGTGCGGGACATCGCCGGTCAGCTCCGGCGCAGTTCGTAGACCACGCTCCCTCCGGTGTCGGCGGCCCGGGTGAAGCCGGCGCGGGTCACCACGCCGTGCGAGGGCGCGTTGTCGTGGTCGACGGTGGCGACCAGCACCGCCGGCTCCGGCCGGCCGAACGCCCAGCGGGTGAGGGCGCGCAGCGCCTCGGTGGCGTAGCCGTGGCCGCGGGCGCCCTCCACCAGGTCGTAGCCGAGTTCGGCCCGGCCGTCGGTGTCCGGGGCGGCGTGGAAGCCGATGGCGCCGATCGCCCGGCGGTCGGAGGCGCGGACGATGGCGTACGGGCCCCAGCCGGGGCGGTACGTCCCCGCCTCGCGGGCCCGGGCCACCATCCCGCCGGCGAACCGGGTGCCCTCCGGCGGACCCCCGTCCGCCCAGGTGAAACCGCCGTCGCCGCCGGCGTGCAGGTCGGCCCCGATGTTCGGGGACACCTCGCACAGCACGAGGCGCCCGGACCGGACCGGCTCGTTGTACCAGCGCCAGGCCGCCGGGCGGGTCCGGCGGTCCGGGCCGGCGCGGCCGGTGGCCCACAGCAGGGTCCGCCACGGGTCGCCGGAGCCGGGGACGTGCGGGAAGAGCCGGTCCAGGACGCGGGCGCACAACCGGCCGGGCGGGCGCCAGCCGGTGCCGTCGGCGCTGTCGGTCCCGTCGAGGGCGCCGAGGATGTCGTGGGTGTGCAGCAGCGCCTCGACGACGCCCATCGCCGCGAAACCGTCCGCCCCGGCCATTCCGGACGGGTGCCAGGCCCGTACGCCGGCGGGCGTCGTGCGGACGGCGGCGGACAGCAGCCCGCCGGTCGCCCCGATGACGCGGATCAGACCGGCCGGGGTGGTGCCGGGCTCGGCCCTGAGCCGGAAGGGCGCGTAGGAGTCGGTGGCGCGGCCGGTCAACTGGGTGGCGTAGCCGGTGAAGTCGTCGGCGATGTGCAGGGCCGTGTCGTGGCAGCTCCACTCCAGACCGGCCGCCCGCCCCGACCAGTCCCGGTCCGTCACGCCGCCCAGCGCCCGGACGACGACCGCGACCGCCTCGTCCACGTCGTGTGCGCCCATGGCCGTCATGCCGTCGGCCCCTGGTCGTGCCCGCGTCCGGGCGCCATCGCGTTCGGCGGCCCGGCGAGCCCGGGGAGCGGCCCGGCGAGCGGCCCGGGGAGCGGCCCGGGGAGCGGCCCGGCGGCGGGGGCCGCGTAGCAGTGCACCGTCACCTTCCGGCCCGGCCCCCACTCCTGCTCGCCGGTGCCGATCCGCCGCCACCCGAGGCGTTCGTACAGGGCGATCGCCGCCCGGTCGCCGGGCAGGACGTCCAGCACCGGGTGCGCGCCCCGCTCCCGCGCCTCGCGCACGGCCCGCTCCACCAGCCGGGCCCCGAGGCCGCGCCCCCGGGCGGCGGGGTCGACGAACAGCCGCCCGACCACGGCCGTGGGCCCGGCGCCCCGGAGCGCGGCGGCGAGGTCCCCCTCACCGGGTTCCGACAGCGCGACGTGCCCGACGGCGCGTCCGTCCAGGACGGCGACCCACGCCCCGGTCCGGCGGTCCGGCGTGAGCCAGCCGCCCGGATCGGCCGGCCAGTCGGCCGGGTACCCGTCGTGCGCGTGCACGTGTGCCAGGGCGCGCACACAGGCGTCGATGTCCGCCGGTTGCCGGGGGCGTACCTGATCCATCGTGGGATCCAAGCACACGGACCGCGGCCGGCGCGAGGGAACCCCTGTCGGCTCGTCACCCGCCGGGTGCCGACGGAACGGTGGGGCGCGCCACTCGACGGGGCCGCCCAACGGTGTTGACATCAAGCGTGGTTGAGGTCAGAGGCTGGGACGCGCAACGGACCACCACTCCCGGAGGAACATCATGAGCCCTCGAACCAGCGGCGTCGCCGTCCCGCAGGACGACGTGGAGGCCATCGTCGCGTTCGTCGCGGGCGTGCAGGACGCGCAGCAGAAGGCCCTGCCCGACGCCTTCCTGAGCGGCTTCCGCCAGGACGCGATCTGGACCACCGCGCACGGCAAGCGGCTGACCGGCCTCGGCGAGATCGACGCCTTCACGCGCGCGGTCCTGCCCCGCACCGCCGGGCAGGACCTGACGGCCACCTACGAGGTCGAGCACATCCTGTTCGTCCGCCCCGACGTCGCCGCCGTCAAGGTGCGCCAGCGCCCGGTCACCCGGGACGGCGAGCGGCTGGACGAGGTGTTCCGGGGGCAGGCCGACCCGGCGTCCCTGGTGGACTCCCATCCCGACGCGGTGCCGGGCTCGCCGCTGTACGTGCTGGCCAAGGACGACGGGGTGTGGCGGGTCGCCGCCGCCCAGAACACCAAGGTCATCGACCCGGAGACGCTCGCCGCCGGCTGACGCCCCGGGAGCACATGGGCGATTTGCCCGATTATCCTGGTTCTGTGGAAGATCGCGGTGAGCAGCGGCCGCCCGGCGGCGGAGTGCGTCCGGAGATTCTCGCCTCCTGGCAGCGCTCGCGGTCGCTCGGGATCGACACCGAGGGGGCGGCGCTGCCGGTCGAGGCCGACCTCGACCCGGAGTCCCGGCTCGTCCGGGCGGCCGCGCCGGTGCTGGACGCCCTGTGCGCACGGTTCCCCGGCCTGCCCGTCACGGTGACGCTGGCCGACGCCCGGGCCATCGTCGTGGACCGGCGGGGCGACCCGGCGGGGCTGGCGCTCATGGACGCCGCCTCCCTGGTCCCGGGCGCCAACGTCGACGAGCGGTTCATGGGCACCAGCAGCGTCAGCATGGTGCTCAGCACCCGCTCGCCCTTCGTGGTGGTGGGTCACGAGCACTTCCTGCACAACCTGAAGGAGCTGACCTGCATGGCCGCGCCCGTGCGTGACCCGGTGGGCGGCACCGTGCAGGGCGCGGTCAACCTCTCCGTACCCCGTGACCTGGCCGAACCGGGCATGGCGCTGGTCCTCCAGGAGGCCACCGAGCGCATATCGGAGCGCCTGCTGGAACTGAGCACGACCCGTGAGCGCAATCTGCTGAGCGCCTTCCTCCAGGCCCGGGAGCGCGGCGCGCACGCCCGGCTCCACCCCGGCTCCGGCGAGCTCGGCCGCCTGGGCGCGGGGGCGCCCCGGCTGACCCCCGAGGAGCGGCTGGCGCTGCTGGAGAGCGCCATCGAGCTCATCTCCGCACCGGCCTCCCCCGGCGGCGGGGCGTTCACCGAGGTGCCGCTGGCGGGCGGCCGGGTGGCCACGCTGCGCCGCCGGGAGCTGCGGCACGGCGACGCGGAGGGCGCGGCCGTCGAGGTGGGCTTCGGCGTCCGGGGCGGCACCGGCCCCGCCACCGGCTCCAGGACCGCCACCGGCCCAGCCACCGCCACCGCCACCGCCACCGGCACCGATACCGGCACCGGCACCGGCTCCCGGGGTGCCCGGGGCGGCGCGGCCACGGACGTCACCGGGGCCGCGACCCCGACCGCCACCGCCCCGGACGGCCGGGACGTGCCGCTGCTGGACCCCGGCGGGGCGCGGGAGGACGGGGCCGGCGAGTGGCCGCTGCTGGTCGGCGAGCCGGGCGTGGGACGCCTGGCCGCCGAGGCGCGGGGCCGGCTGTCGCTGCTGAACGAGGCGGGCGTGCGCCTCGGCGCCACCCTGGACATGCGGCGCACCGCCCAGGAGCTGGCGGAGATCGCCGTACCGCGCCTGGCCGACCTCGTGGTGGTCGACCTGCTGGAGGACGCCCTGGCGGGCGGGGAGCCCCCGCACGGGCGGCCCGGCCCCGGCACCGCGCTGCGGCGGGTCGTGGCCTGGACGGGCGAGGGTTCCGGCGAGGCCCGGACGGCCGGGGTGGACGAGCCGGTGCGCCATCCGGCCGGCACCCCGCAGGCGCGCTGCCTCGACACCGGGCGGCCGGCCGCGGACACGGTGACTGTCACCGGTCCGTCCGGGACGGCGGGCGGGGGGCCGGACGCGGCGGGCGGGCGGCCGGACGACGCCGGGCACCCGGCAGCCCTCCTCGGCGAGGGCGTGCACTCCTGTCTGGGCGCCCCGCTGTGCGCCCGGGGGGTCGTACTGGGCGTGGCGGGGTTCTACCGGCGGGGCAGGACGAGACCGTACGAGCAGGACGACCTGACGCTGGCGGGCGAGCTGGCGGCCCGTACCGCGATCAGCCTGGACAACGCCCGCCGCTACAGCCGCGAGCACGAGGCCTCGCTCACCCTCCAGCGCAGCCTGCTGCCGCGCGAGGTGCCCCGGCTGACCGCCGCCGACCTCGCCTGCCGCTACCTGCCGGCGGACGCCCGGGCCGGTGTGGGCGGCGACTGGTTCGACGCGATCCCGCTGTCCGGGCTGCGGGTGGCACTGGTGGTCGGGGACGTGGCCGGGCACGGGCTCCAGGCGGCCGCCACCATGGGGCGGCTGCGCACGGCGGTGCACACCCTGGCCGCTCTGGACCTGCCGCCCGAGGAGGTGCTGACCCATCTGGACGACCTGGTCAGCCGGGGTCCCACCGACACCGAGGACCCGGCTACGGCGGCGACCTGCCTGTACGCCGTCTACGACCCGGTGTCCTGCCGCTGCGCCGCCGCCCGGGCCGGCCACCCGCCCCCCGCGCTGGTGCCGCCGGACGGCGAGCCGCGCCTGCTCGACCTGCCGGCCGGCCCGCCGCTCGGTCTCGGCGGGCTCCAGCCGTACGAGTCCGCCGACGTCGAGCTGCCGGAGGGCACCCTGCTGGCCCTGTACACCGACGGCCTGCTGAAGGAGGGCCGCGCCTTCGGCGACACGGACACCGACGCCCGCACCGGCCGGTTCCTCGACGCGCTCGCGGGGCCGGAGCCGTCGCTGGAGCGCGTCTGCGACCGGATCACGGACACGCTGCTGCCCGACGGGCCCCATGACGACGTGGCGCTGCTGCTGGCCCGGGTGCGCGCGCTGCCCGACGAGCGGGTGGCGTCCTGGGAGCTGCCCTCCGACCCCGCGATGGTCGCCAGGGCCCGCGAGCTGACGCACCGGCAGCTCACCGAATGGGGCCTGACGGAGCTGGACTTCAGCACCGGACTGGTGGTCAGCGAGCTGGTCACCAACGCCGTGCGGTACGGGGGCCACGGCCCCGTGTCCCTGCGGCTGCTCCGGAACGGCTCGCTGATCTGCGAGGTCTCCGACCGCAGCAACACCTCACCGCGCATCCGCCGCGCGGCGACCACCGAGGAGGGCGGGCGCGGTCTGTTCCTGGTGGCCCAGTTCACCAAGAGCTGGGGCGCCCGGTTCATGCCCCAGGGCAAGACGGTCTGGGCCGAGCAGGTCCCCCGCTCCGGCCCGCCCGCCCCGGAACCGGACGAGGAGACGCTGCTCGCCATGTTCGACGAACCGGACTGACCCGGCCGCCCCGGCCCGCCATCCCCCGTGGGCCGTCCCCCGCCGTCTCCCTTGGGCGGTCCCCGCCGGCTATCCCGCGCGGGCGCCGGACGCCGCCGGCCGGGCCGTGGCGACCGCCACGCCGAACCCGACGCACGCCACGGTGAACAGGACGACGGGAGGGAGGGGCAGCAGCGCCACCGACAGGCCGAGCACCACCAGCGAGGCGGCCAGGGCCGGACCGCTCAGCGCGCGCGACCCGGTGATCAGGGCGGGGGCGGCGCGGGCCACGAGCAGGCAGATCAGCCCGCCGAAGACCAGGGCCGTACCCATGACCATCGACATGCCCAGGTCGATGTCGCGCAGGCTGCGCGAGACACCGCCGAGCCCGATCTCGTACGCCCGCATCGCCGCCACGGCGCGGGCCCGCCCGGGGTCCTCCGGGCGCAGCGCCATCACCAGCTCCAGGGTGAGGTGACCCGCGCCGGTGAGGATCCACGCCCAGGCCCCTGCGCGGAACGCGGCCGGTGCCCGGCGGGCCGCTCTCCCCGCTCCCGTTTCAGGCGGCATCCGTGCGTTCCTTCCACTCGCGTCCGATCATGCGGAGCATCGCCGGGTACACGCCGAGGTACCGGAACGGCTTGATGGCCGCCATGTAGGCGGCTCCCGCCCGGCCGTTGGGCTTCACCAGCACCGCCATGCGGCCGTGGTGGCCGCCCTTGCCGTCCGCGACCCAGCCGATGTGCATCACCGTGTGCACGGTCCGGTTGGCCATCTCGGCCGCCCACTCGTCGTGGGTCTGGTAGATCGAGGTGAACGACACCGTCCGGAAGTCCGGGCCCCGGGGGCCGTCGCGGAGGTCCGCCGGCAGCCGGTCCCGGAGGCTCGGCACGCGGCCGCCGACCCCGGAGGCGGGATCGTCCCAGCCGAGCAGGGCGCCCAGCTTCCGGCGGAGCGCGAAGAGCGCGCGGGGCACCGGGGAGGAGATCGGGCTCCCCGTGCGGTCGCCGTCGCCGCCCCCCTTCCCCTCGGCGAACTGGCGCACCAGCCGGTCGAGATCGTCCGGGCCGCCCGGTGTCGGCAGCTCCCACACGTCCTCGACCTGGAAGTCGCCGGCGATCTCGTGGATCCGCCAGGGGCGGGACGTGTGCGCGGCTTGGGGAAGTCTCATGGGGGTACCCCGATCCATCCGGTCTATACGATGGCGTACAGATCGACGATAGCCCCATCTGTACGGCACCGTATAGATGGGGTGGGACGTGAGAGGTGACACACCATGGCCGTGGCTCGTACGCCGCGCGGCAAGTGGATCGAGGAGGGGCTGCGCGCCCTCGCCGCCGGTGGCCCGGACGCCGTGCGGATCGAGCCGCTCGCGCAGGCGCTCGGCGTCAGCAAGGGCGGCTTCTACGGGTACTTCGCCAACCGGGAGGCGCTGCTCACCGAGATGCTGGACACCTGGGAGCGGGAGGTCACCGAAGCCGTGATCACCCACGTGGACGAAGGCGGCGGGGACGGCCGGGAGAGGCTGGAGCGGCTGTTCACCTTCGTCGCCGCGTCCGGCGACGAGGTTCCCCGCGGCCCGGTGCTCGATCTCGCCGTCCGCGACTGGGCCCGCCGCGACGAGGCCGTCGCGGAGCGGCTGCGGCGGGTCGACAACCGGCGCATGGACTATCTGCGCTCGCTCTTCGCGTCCTTCTGCCCCGACCCCGCCGACGTCGAGGTCCGCTGCATGGTCACCTTCTCGGTGCGCATCGGCGCGTACGTCGTCGCCGCCGACCACGCGGGCCGCAGCCGCGAGGAGGTCATGGACCTGACCAAGCAGTGGCTCCTGCGGTAGCCGAGGGCCGGTGACGGGTTCCCGCCCCGGGGGACGGGAGCCCGTCACCGGCCCCGGGGGGCGGGCCCGCCGGGGATCAGGGCAGCCACGGACGCCAGGTGGCTTCGTTGGCCTTGACCCACTTCTCGGCCGCCGCCTCCGGTGAGAGCTTCTGCTCGGCGATCATCAGCGCCACGTCGTTCTGCGCCTCGGTCGTCCAGCGGAAGTTCTTCAGGAAGGCGGCCGCCTTCCCGCCCTTCTCCGCGAAGTCCGCGTTGAGGAACTTCTGCAAGGGCGTGTGCGGATAGGCGCAGGCGACCTTCTCGGGGTCGGCGTCACAACCCTCCCTGTACGCGGGCAGCTTGACCTCCGTCATCGGCACCTTCTCGAACAGCCACTGAGGCTTGTACCAGTACGTCAGGAACGGCTTCTTCTCCTTGGCGAACTGCTTGATCTGGGTGATCTGAGCCGCCTCGGAACCGGCGAAGACGACCTTGTAGTCCAGGCCGAGGTTCTTCACCAGCGCCTTGTCGTTGGTGACGTACGACGGGGAGCCGTCCATGAGCTGGCCCTTGCCGCCGCTCTCCGCCGTGCGGAGCCGGTCGGCGTACTTGTTCAGGTTCTTCCAGTCGGTGACGTCCGGGTGCGCCTTCGCGAAGTACGTGGGGACGAACCAGCCGATGTGGCCGGTGACGCCCAGGTCACCACCGGGCGCGATGGTCTTCTTGTCCTTGACGTACCGCTGTTCCTGCTCGGGGTGGCCCCAGTCCTCCAGGAGGGCGTCCACCCGGCCCTGGCTGAGGGCGTCCCACGCGGGGACCTCGTCGACCTGGACGGTGTCGACGCGGTAGCCCAGTTCGTGTTCGAGCAGGTACTTCGCCACGGCGACGTTGGCCTGCGCGCCCACCCAGGACTGCACGGACAGCGTGACCGTCCTGGTGCCCTGGGCGGCGGCGTAGGGGGACGCCTGCTTGGTCATGTCGGCCGCGCCGCAGCCGGCCAGGGGGATGGTCAGCAGGGCGAGCGCCCCGGCTGCGGCGACCGTCGTACGCGTACGCACGTCAGGCCTCCTTTCCGGTCGGCTGGGTCACCCGGTCGAGCATCAGGCCCAGGCAGACGATGGCGGCGCCCGCGACCAGGCCGGTCGCCAGGTCGCCCTGCGCGAGGCCGAAGACGACGTCGTAACCGAGCGCGCCGCCGCCGACCAGGCCGCCGATGATGACGACGGCGAGGACCAGGACGACCGCCTGGTTGACCGCCAGCAGCAGTGCCGGCCGGGCCAGCGGGAGCTGGACCTGGCGCAGTTGCTGCCACGGCGTCGCGCCGAGCGAGCGGGCGGACTCCAGCGCGACCGGGTCGACGCCCCGCAGGCCCTGCGTGGTGATGCGGACGACGGCGGGCAGGGCGTACACCACGGCGGCGGCGACCGCCGGGGCGCGGCCCACGCCGAAGAGGGCGACCACCGGGATCAGGTACACGAACTGCGGCATGGTCTGGAAGACGTCCAGGACCGGCCGCAACACGCGCTCCACCCGCGTGCTGCGTGCCGCCGCCACCGCGACGGCGAAGCCCAGCAGCAGCGTGACGGCCACGGCGGCCAGCACCTGCGAGAGGGTGTCCAGCGACGCGTCCCACACGCCCAGGACACCGATGGCGGCCATCGCGGCGACGGCCGTCACCGCGGTGCGCCAGGTGCCGACGAGCAGCGCCAGCGCGCCGACCAGCAGCAGCAGCGCCCACCAGGGCAGGGCCTGGAGGCCGTCCCGTACGGGGTCGAGGACCCAGCCGGTGAAGTGGGCCGCCCAGTCGGCGGTGCCGCCGACGACGGGGACGCCCGAGTAGAGGTGGGCGGTCATCCAGTCGACGCCCCGGTTGACGGGCTCGGCGATGCCGACGTGCCACGCCTCGGGCCAGGTGGGCCCGCCGGCCAGGCGGCCGGCGAGGGCCGCGGCGGCCACCGCGACGACGGCGGTGATCCGCCCGCGTGCCGAACCGGACCGCGAGCGCGCGCCCGTGGCCGTACGGTCGAGCACGACGGCCAGCAGCACGATGGGGATGCCGGCGGCGAGGGCGGCGCCCACGTCGACGGAGGCGAGCGCCTGGTAGACGCGGTCGCCGAGGCCACCGGCGCCGATGACGGACGCGATGACGGCCATCGACAGCGCCATCATGATCGACTGGTTGACGCCGAGGAGCAGTTCCTTGCGGGCCAGCGGCAGCCGGGCGGTCAGCAGCCGCTGCCGGCCGGTGGCACCGAGCGAGGCCGACGCCTCCAGGACGCCGGGGTCGGCGGCGCGCAGGCCGAGCGCGGTGAGGCGGGCCATGGGCGGGGCGGCGTAGACGACGGTGGCGAGGACGGCCGCGGGGACGCCGATGCCGAAGACCAGGACGACCGGCAGCAGGTACGCGAACGCGGGCAGCACCTGCATGGTGTCGAGGACGGGCCGCAGGGCCCGGTGGGTGCGCTCCGACAGTCCGGCGGCGAGTCCGAGGAGGGCGCCGAGGGCGACGGACACGGCGACCGCGACGACCATGAGGGCCAGCGTCTGCATGGTCGGGACCCACATGCCGAGCAGCCCGCACACGGCGAACGCGGCGACGGCGAGGATCCCGAGGCGCGCTCCGGCGACCCGCCAGGCGATCAGGCCGGCGGCGGCGGTGACGCCGGCCCAGCCGGCGGCGAGGAGCACGAGGTAGACGCCGCGCACGGACAGGACGACGGCGTTGCTGACGTGCCCGAGGAAGTAGAGGAACAGCGGGTGGCTGTCGCGGTTGTCGACGATCCAGTCGCTGGCGTCGCCGAGCGGCCCGGACAGGTCGACCTGGAGCGCGGCCGGCCAGGTGCCGCGCCCGGCGAGGAGGAAGCCGAGCGGTACGAGGAGGAGTACGGCGGCCAGCGGCCAGTAGCGGCGTGCGGCGGCCGGTATCCGGGGGCGGGCGGGGGCGGTGACGGCCGCGGTCATGCCGCCGCCTTCCCGGCGGGGACGCCCGCGACGACCGAGAGCAGCCCCGCGTGGTCCACGACGCCCACGCAGCGGCCGGAGTCGACGACCCGCACCGGGCCGCCACTGCGGGCGACCGCCTCGATGGCCTCGGACACGGTCGCGCCGGGCGCGACGGCGGGGCCGGAGTCGGCTTCCCCGGCGCACGGCGGCCGCATGGCGGTGCGTACGGTCAGCACCTGCTCGCGCGGGACGTCCCGGACGAAGTCGCGGACGTAGTCGTCGGCGGGCGAGCCGACGATCTCCTCGGGCGTGCCGAGCTGCACGATCCGGCCGTCGCGCATCAGCGCGATCCGGTCGCCGAGGCGCAGCGCCTCGTTGAGGTCATGGGTGATGAAGATCATCGTGCGGCCCTCCTCGCGGTGGAGCCGGATGACCTCCTCCTGCATGTCGCGCCGGATCAGCGGGTCGAGCGCGCTGAACGGCTCGTCGAAGAGCAGGACTTCGGGGTCGACGGCGAGGGCGCGGGCGAGGCCGACGCGCTGCTGCTGGCCGCCGGAGAGCTGGCCGGGCCTGCGCTCCTCCATGCCCGCGAGGCCGACCTTGGTGACGACCTCGGCGGCCCTGGCGCGCCGTTCGGCCCGGCCCATGCCCTGGATCTCCAGGCCGTAGGCGACGTTGTCGAGGACCGAGCGGTGGGGCAGCAGGCCGAAGTGCTGGAAGACCATGGCGGCGCGGTGGCGGCGCAGTTCGCGCAGGCGCGAGGTGTCCATCGCCAGGATGTCCTCGCCGTCGATGGCGACGGTGCCGGAGGTCGGCTCGATGAGCCGGGTCAGACAGCGTACGAGGGTGGACTTGCCGGAGCCGGACAGGCCCATCACGACGAAGACCTCGCCCTTGCGGACGTGGAAGGAGACGTCACGGACGGCGGCGGTGCAGCCGGTGCGCTCGCGCAGTTCGGCGGCGGGGAGCTCGGCGAGATCGGAGCCGGGCACGCGGCCGGCCTTGGGGCCGAAGACCTTCCACAGGCCGTCGACGGAGAAGACGGGGGTGGGCGCGGACGTGCCGGGGGACGTGTCGGCGGGGGTCGGTGCGGGGGTACTCACGGGGGCGCTCATCAGGCACCACCTCCCAGTAGTTCGGCGGCCTTTTCGCCGACCATCAGCACCCCGATCATCGGGTTGACGGCCGGCATGGTCGGGAAGACGGACGCGTCGGCGATCCTGATGCCGTCGAGTCCGCGGATCCTCAGGTCGGGGCCGACCACGGCCCGCTCGTCGTCGACGGCGCCCATGCGGCAGGTGCCGGCGGGGTGGTAGACGGTGTGCGCGACCTTGCGGGCGTACTCGCTGAGCTCCTCGTCCCCGGTGACGTCGGGGCCGGGGCAGACCTCGCGCTTGAGCCAGCCGGCGAGCGGTTCGGTCCTGGCGATCTCGCGGGCGATGCGGATGCCGTCGACGAGGGTGCGGCCGTCGTAGTCGTCCTCGTCGGTGAAGTACCGGAAGTCGAGGGCGGGCTTGGCCTCGGGGTCGGCGCTGGTGAGGTAGAGCCGGCCGCGGCTGCGCGGCTTGGGGATGTTCGGCGTCATCGACACGCCGTGCGCGGGGCGTTCGTAGCCCAGCCGCTCGGGGTTGTCGGTGAACGGGATCTGGTAGAAGTGGAACATCAGGTCCGGGCCCCTGGACTCCGGGTCGCGCCGGACGAACAGGCCCGCGTCGCTGTCCATGGCGGAGTTGTCGGGGATGGGCCCGTCGGTCTCCCAGACGATGACCGACTCCGGGTGGTCGAGCAGGTTCTCGCCGACACCCGGCAGGTCGTGGACGACCGGGATGCCCAGCGCTTCGAGGTCCTTGGCCGGGCCGATGCCGGAGTGCAGCAGCAGCCGGGGGGTGTCGACCGCGCCCGCGCAGACGAGGACTTCGCGGCGGGCGGTGACGAGCCGCTCGGTGCCGTCCTTGGTCCGGACGTGGACGCCGCGGGCCGTGGTGCCGTCGAGCTCCAGCTTGTACGCCCAGGTCTCCAGCATCAGATGCAGATTGGGACGTTTGCCCATGATCGGGTGGAGGTACGCGACCGACGCGGAGGAACGCTTGTTGTCCTCCGGGTGGTAGGCGAGGTCGAAGAACCCGGCGCCCTCGTGGAACGGCTTGGTGTTGAAGCCCTCGACGCGCGGGACGCCCAGCGCGGCCTGTGCGGCGTCGACGAAGTCGCGGGCGATGGCGTTCCGGTCCTTCTCGTCGACCGGGACGATGTTGTTGAGGAGCTTGTCGAAGTACGGGTCCATGGCGGCGGCGTTCCAGCCGTGGGCCCCGGCCTCCTCCCACTCGTCCCAGTCGGAGGGCAGCGGCTTGAAGGAGATGAGCGTGTTGTGCGAGGAGCAGCCGCCGAGGACACGGGCGCGGCTGTGCCGGATGTGGGAGTTGCCGCGTGGCTGTTCGGTGGTGGGGTAGTCGTAGTCGAGGTCGCCGCCGAGCAGGCCCATCCAGCGGCGGAGGGTCAGGACGTCGGGGCGGTCGACGTCGGACGGCCCGCCCTCGATGACGGCGACGGTGACGCCGGGGTCCGCGGTGAGGCGGTGGGCGATGACGCTGCCGGCGGTGCCGCCGCCGACGATGACGTAGTCGTACGTGGTGGTGTCGCTGTCGCTCATGGTGGTGCCGCTCGTGGTGGTGTCGCTCATGGTGGTGTTTCCCTCGTCCTCGTCAGCCCGCGAACCAGCGCACGGGGCGCGGGGCGAGGTTCTGGTAGACGTGCTTGGTCTCGCGGTACTCGGCGAGACCGGCCGGGCCCAGCTCGCGGCCGATGCCGCTCTTGCCGAACCCGCCCCACTCCGCCTGCGGCAGGTAGGGGTGGAAGTCGTTGATCCAGACGGTGCCGTGGCGGAGCCGTCCGGCGACGCGCCGGGCGCGGCCGGGGTCGGCGGACCAGACGCCGCCGGCCAGTCCGTACTCGGTGTCGTTGGCGAGGGCGACGGCCTCGTCCTCGGTGCGGAAGGTCTCGACGGTGAGGACCGGGCCGAAGACCTCTTCGCGCACGACCCGCATCCCGCGGTGGCAGCGGTCCAGGACGGTGGGGCGGTAGAAGTACCCGTCGCCGTACGCCGGGCCGGTGGGGCGTTCGCCGCCGGCGCGCAGGACGGCGCCCTCGGCGAGCGCGGAGGCGACGTACTCCTCGGTGCGGGCGAGCTGCTGCGCGGAGACCAGGGGGCCGCACTCGACGCCCTTCTCGGTGCCGCGCCCGAGGCGGATCCGCTCGGCCCGGCGGGCGAGTTCGGTGACGAACCGCTCGCGCAGGGACTCCTCCACGATGAGGCGGGAGCCGGCCGAGCAGACCTGGCCGCTGTGGATGAAGGCCGCGTTGAGCGCCTGGTCGACGGCGGTGTCGAAGCCCTCGTCGGTGGCGCAGGCGTCGGCGAAGACGACGTTGGGGTTCTTGCCGCCCAGTTCCAGGGCGACCTTCTTGACGCTGTCGGCGGCGGCGCGCATCACCTTCGTGCCGCTGACGAGTCCACCGGTGAACGACACGAGGTCGACGTCGGGGTGTTCGGACATGCGGGCGCCGACCGGATCGCCGGGGCCGGTGACCAGGTTGGCGACGCCCTCGGGGAGGCCCGCCTCGGCGAGGAGCCGGATGAGGGCGACGGTGGTGAGCGGGGTGATCTCGCTCGGCTTGATCACAAATGTGTTGCCCGCCGCGAGCGCCGGGGCGATCTTCCAACTGGCCTGGAGCAGGGGGTAGTTCCAGGGCGTGATCAGCGCGCAGACGCCGACGGGCTCGTGGACGACGACGCTGTGGATGTCGGGTGACCCGGCGTCGACGACCCGGCCGCCGCCCTCGTTGATGACGAGGTCGGCGAAGTAGCGGAAGGCGTCGGTGACGCAGTCGACGTCGACGCGCCCTTCCTCCAGGGTCTTTCCGGCGTCCCGGCTCTCCAGGAGGCCGATCTCCTCGCGGTCGCGCTGGAGGAGGTCGGCGACGCGGCGCAGCAGCGCGGCCCGCTCGGCGACGGGGGTGCGGGGCCACGGGCCCCGGTCGAACGCGGCGCGGGCGGCGGCGATCGCGGCGTCCGTGTCCTCGGTCCCGCCTTCCGCCACGACGGCGAGGGTCGTGGCGTCGGCGGGGTCGAGGATCTCGCGCGTGGCGCCGGTGGCGGCCGCTCGCCACTCTCCGCCCACGTGGATGGTCTGTTGGTCCGACACGTCGCGTTTGCCTTCCGTTCCCGGTTGATTCGTCACCGACGGTGGTCGGCGACCCGGGTCCCTGCCCCCAAGAGGGGAAAGCATGCGCGAAAGTGGGCTTGCTCACTCCGTGCCGGACGAGCGAGATGATTACTCTCAGTGAGCGGCGGCGAGGTGCGGCACCTCGTCGATCTCGTCGGGAGCGTCATCCTGGACCCGCAGGCAGGCCACCCACGCCGGCAGCATCCAGTGCGTGACCAGCAGGGCGAACAGCACCGGGAACAGCGCGGTCCCGTCGAAGCGGACTCCGCCGAGCCAGGCGGCGCCCCCCGTCCCGGCCGCCCCCGCGCACAGCAGCCCGAGAGTGATCCGGTGGGCGACGGCCCGCACCCGGTCGCGCTCCACGAGCTGCCGTTCGTCCAGCATCCTGCCGCGCAGCTCCAGCAGCCCGCGGGTGCTGCCGTTGATGACGCCCATGGCGACGCACCACGGGGGGATCACCCCGAGGAGGGCGAACGGCGCCCACCGCGAGTCCCCGTGGACGCTGCCGAGCCAGAGCGCGACCTCGGCGGCGGTGAGCGCGATGTGCGCCGCCACCCAGGCGCGCCGGCGGCCGGCCGTACGGCTGAGCGCCCGCCCCTCCGGCCGGTTCATGATCGCGTACAGCCGCCGGTCGTAGCGCGTCGCGGTCGTGGTCATTTCTTCCTCCCGTGTACCCCGTAGACCTCTTCGGTGAGCGGCGGGAACGGCTCCAGGGAGAACAGCGCCTCCACGGGCAGCCCGAAGTGACGCGCCGCCTTCAACGCCAGGTCGAGGCTGGGGTTGTACTGCCCCCGCTCGATATAGCCGATGGTCTGATAGTGGACGCCGAGGGCGTCGGCGAGTGCCTGGCGCGACACCTTCCGCTCCGCCCGGATCACCGCCAGCCTGTTGTGCACCTGCTCGCTCATGTATAAGAAGTACTACATCTCATAGCGCTTTCGCAATGATCCGAATGGATGACCGGTACGGGCGTCGCTCCCCACCGGGACCGCCGGGCCGCCCTAGGGTGCGACCATGCGCAGCAGCGACGACCGCGTCTACCTCGCCCCCGTCGACCACCTGCGGGCCGTCGCCGCCGTGCTCGTCGTCCTCTACCACGGGTGCCAGTTGCTGAGCGCGCGCATCGAGGGCCGGCGCTTCGTCCCGGCGACGGACTGGCTGTACTCCTCCAACCCCGCCGCCACGCTCGTCTTCGAGGGCCACACCGGCGTGGCGCTGTTCATGGTCCTGTCCGGCTTCATCTTCACCGTCGGCACGTACGGCAAGCCGGTCCGCTACGGCCGGTTCCTCGCCAACCGGCTGCTGCGCATCTACCCGCTCTACCTGGTCGTCGCCGTCCTGGGCCTCGCCACCCAGGTCACCCTGCCCACGTTCCAGGACCTGCTGCGGATCCTGACCTTCGCGACACCGGCCCAGCCGTACGGGGGCGTCTTCTGGACGCTGTGCGTGGAGATGCAGTTCTACCTGGTCTTCCCGCTGCTGGGCCGGCTCCTCGCCGAGCGCGGCCCCGGCGCGCTGCTGCGGCTGCTGGCCGCGGTATTCCTGCTGCGGGCGCTGGTGTGGCTGAGCAGTCCGGCGCCCGGGCCGCACACCGCCTCGCTCTACCTGGGGCTGGCCGGGCGGATCGACCAGTTCCTGCTGGGGATGCTGGCCGCCTGGGTGTACGTCCACCACCGGGAGCGGCTGCGGGCGAGGTGGCTGCCGCCGGTCGCGCTGGCGCTGGCGCTGGGCCTGCTCTGGTCGTTCAACCAGGTGCACGGGTTCGTCTCGGACAGCCCGCTGAAGCTGGCCTGGAGCGGGGTGGAGGGGGCGGTGTGGGCCCTGGTGGTGGCGGCGTACGTGGCCGGCCACCGGAGCGCGGCCGACGGGTGGCCGTCGCGGGCAGCGGCCAGGCTCGGGGAGGTGAGCTTCTCCGTCTACCTCACGCACTTCATGGTGCTGACGGTGACCGGCGAGTACCTGGTCGGCGGGTCCGGGTGGTTCCCGGGCGGCCTGCCCCCGGTGTGGGCGGCCTTCCTGGTGACGCTGCTGGTGGCGCTCCCGCTGACGGTCGCGGTGTCGTTCCTGACGTACCACGCCATCGAGCTGCCGTTCCTCCGGCTGCGCCGCCCCTACCTCGGCGCCGGCGCGGCCGCGGAGACACCGCGCCCCCGGCAGCGCGAGGGCCACCGGGGGCGGTGAAAACGTGACCGTACGGACCGGACCCCGTCCATGGAGCGGGGGGTCCGTCCGCCGGGCGGTGGCTCAGATGAGGCCGAGACCGCGGACCGCGTCGCGCTCCTCGACCAGCTCCTGCACGGAGGCGTCGATGCGGGCGCGGGAGAACTCGTTGATGTCCAGGCCCTGGACGATCTCGTACGTGCCGTTCTTGCAGGTGACCGGGAAGGACGAGATGAGGCCCTCGGGGACGCCGTAGGAGCCGTCCGACGGGATGCCCATGGAGGTCCAGTCGCCCTCGGCGGTGCCGTTGACCCAGGTGTGGACGTGGTCGATCGCGGCGTTCGCGGCGGAGGCGGCCGAGGAGGCGCCACGGGCCTCGATGATCGCGGCACCGCGCTTGGCGACGGTCGGGATGAAGTCGTCGGCCAGCCACTGCTGGTCGGCCACGACCTCGGCGGCGTTCTTGCCGGCGATCTCCGCGTGGAAGATGTCGGGGTACTGGGTGGCCGAGTGGTTGCCCCAGATCGTCAGGCGCTTGATGTCGGTGACCGGGGCGCCGGTCTTCTTCGCGAGCTGCGAGATCGCGCGGTTGTGGTCCAGGCGGGTCATCGCGGTGAAGCGCTCGGCCGGTACGTCCGGGGCGGCGGCCTGCGCGATGAGCGCGTTGGTGTTGGCCGGGTTGCCCACGACGAGGACCTTGATGTCGTCCGCGGCGTTGTCGTTGATGGCCTTGCCCTGCGGCTTGAAGATGCCGCCGTTGGCCTCCAGCAGGTCACCGCGCTCCATGCCCTTGGTGCGCGGACGGGCGCCCACCAGCAGGGCCACGTTCGCACCGTCGAACGCGACGTTCGGGTCGTCGGTGATCTCGATGCCGCGCAGCAGCGGGAAGGCGCAGTCGTCGAGCTCCATGGCGGTGCCCTCGGCGGCCTTGAGGCCCTGCGGGATCTCCAGGAGGCGCAGCTTGACCGGCACGTCCGCGCCGAGCAGGTGGCCGGAGGCGATGCGGAAGAGCAGCGCGTAACCGATCTGGCCGGCCGCGCCGGTCACGGTGACATTCACGGGAGTGCGGGTCATGGCGATCTCCGTAAGACAGCTGGCGGTGGGGGTCCCTGCCCCTGGTGCTGGACGTCTCTCTCTGATCGATCTCTCGACATGAAGAGATATCCAGCGGTCAGGCTATCCGACCCGGGCCCCCCGCAACCCCCGCCCCCTTGTGTCGCGGCTCACTGCCCGGTCGTGCAGCCCTCCGTGCCGTCGGCCAGCGTGGCGCAGGCCTTCGGCTCGGTGCCGGTGGCCACCGCCACCATCGGCGTGTACGCGTCCTTGTCGATCTTCACCGAGCCGTTCTGCGCCTCGCCGCCCGCGCTGATCGTGACCTTGTCACCGGCCACCGCCCGGGTGATGCGGGCCCAGGCCGCTCCGCACGTCTTGCTGTACCGGACCTCGATCTTCGAGGCGCCGACGGTCGCCGAGGACGACGTCACGGCGTACTCGCCGCCGCAGCCCATGGCCTCGGGATCCTGGCCCGTGCAGTCGTCGCCGCTGCACTTCACTCCGGCGGGCAGTGCCTTGGGCGCGCTGGTGCTGGGGGTGGCCGCCGGTGACCGGGCGACGTCCTTGGCGGGGGCGTCGCCGCCCGAGCCGAGGTCGCTCAGCAGGACGGCCGCGGCTATCACCAGCAGCGCTCCGACGAGCCCGATGGCGAACATGGTCGCCTTGCGCCTGCCGCCGGAGGCCTTGGCCGGCCCCGGCGCGGGCGCGGAACCCGGCGCGTGCGCCGCCGGCCGGGGCGCCGGACCGCGGCGGGCCGGCCCGTTGGGGCCGCCGTCGGGCGGTATGACGGACGGGCGGCCGGCGCTCCGGCCGGGGCCCGTCACGGTGACGGCGGAGCCCCGGTCGTCGGCGCCCGGCGCGGAGGAGCCCGGTGCGGAGGAGGGCGCGGAGGAGCCGGGCGCGGAGGCCGCGCCCCGGTCGGTGTCCCGGTCGGGACCCGGGTCCGCGCCACGGTCCACGCCGCGGCCGGTGCCGCGCGCCCCGCGGCCCGTGCCCGGGGCCGCCTTGACCCGCGAGGAGCCGTCGGCCCCGGGTCCGGCGGTGCCGCCGAACTCGCCGAGCGCGGCGCGCGCCTGGGAGATCCGTATGGCCTCCATCGTCATGTCGTGGCGCATCTCGGCGCGGCTCCAGGCGCGCTCCGCGAGCTCCCACATGGTCGTGAGGTGCACCGGGTTCGTCCCGGTGACCTCGGCCAGTGCGACGATCGCTCCCTTGGGGGCGAGGAGCCGCCCGTTGAGATAGCGCTCCCACGATGTCTTGCTGTACCCGGTGCGGTCCGATACCGCGGCGATGCTCAGACCACTGCGGTCCACCAGCCGGCGCAGCTGACTCGCGAACTCCTTGACCTGCGGATCGAGTTCTTCCGGTAGCGCCTTCCAACGAGGCATTGCTTCCCCCTTGTCCCCCGTACGTGCCTGATGTGCTCCCCGCGCTGCGTGCCCCCTGACGCCTCCCGGTGCTCGCCGGGTGTTCACCCGGGAGTCCACCGAGAGGGATGCGCGGAGCCAGGATGACAGTTCCTGGAGCGGGGGCGCACGGGCGCATCCGGAACCTGAGCGTGCCCCCTTACGCGCCCCTGTCCCGAGTGCCGCCCCAGTTTCGCATCCGTTGCGGGTCGATCACACCATGCCGGAATGGTCACCTCCGTGCCACAGGCCCCGGACATGTCTTGATCCTGCTTGGCGGGTGCATGACGCTCTTGTGCAGGTCACGGCGCCCGTCCTGCTCGGGGGAGAGGACGGGCGCCGCGGCTCGCCCGGCCACGGGTGTCGTACGACTCACATCGACAGCATCCGCTTCTGGAACCCGGTGTCGAGGACGTCCAGGAACTGTTCCGTGGTCAGCCACGGATGCTCGGGAGAGATCAGCCCGGCCAGGTCCCGGGTCATCTGGCCGCCCTCCACGGTCTCCACGCAGACCTCCTCCAGCGCCCGCGCGAACCGCACCACCTCCGGCGTGCCGTCCAGGGCGCCGCGGTGGGCGAGGCCCCGGGTCCACGCGAACACCGAGGCGACCGGGTTCGTCGAGGTGGACCGGCCCTGCTGGTGGCGGCGGTAGTGGCGGGTGACCGTGCCGTGCGCGGGCGCCGCCAGGAGGGTCCGTCCGTCGGGCGTCATCAGCACCGACGTCATCAGGCCGGGGGACCCGAAGCCCTGGGTCACGGCGTCCGCCTGGACGTCGCCGTCGTAGTTCTTGCACGCCCAGACGAAGCCGCCCGCCTGCTTCGGGGCGGAGGCGACCACGTCGTCGATGAGCCGGTGCTCGTAGGTCAGCCCCGCCTCGTCGAAACCGGCCCGGAACTCGGCGTCGTAGACCTCCTGGAAGACGTCCTTGAACCGCCCGTCGTACTTCTTCAGGACCGTGTTCTTGGTGGTCAGGACGACCGGGAGGCCGCGGGTCAGGCCGTAGCGGAAGGAGGCCCGGGCGAAGTCCCGGACCGACGCGTCGAGGTTGTACATCGACAGCGCGATGCCCGCGCCCGGGAACGCGCACACCTCCAGCTCGACCGGGTCGGAGCCGTCCTCCGGCGTGAAGGTCATGGTGAGCGTGCCGGGGCCGGGGACCTTGAGTTCGGTGGCGCGGTACTGGTCGCCGAAGGTGTGCCGGCCGACGACGATCGGCCGCGTCCAGGACGGGACGGGCCGCGGCACGCCGTCCATGATGACCGGCTCGCGGAACAGCACGCCCCCGAGGACGTCCTGGACGGTGGCGTCGGGCGCCCGGTACATCGCCTTGAGGCCGAACTCCTCGACGCGCGCCTCGTCCGGGGCGATCGTGGCGCACTTGACGCCGGCGCCGTGCTCGGCGACCGCCTCGGCGGCGTCCACGGTCACCCGGTCGCGGGTGGCGTCGCGGTTCTGGATGCCCAGGTCGAAGTACACCAGATCGACGTCGAGGTAGGGCAGGATCAGCCGGTCCTTGATGAACCGCCAGACGATGCGGGCCATCTCGTCACCGTCGAGCTCGACGACGGGCCGGGCAACCTTGGTCTTGGGCATGGGGCGGTACGTCCCTCTCGCGCGGCGAGGCATCTCTCGCCGTCAAGGTACTCGCGAGGACGCACCCGGCCCCCGACACGCGGCGCGGCGCGCCGCCGGACACGCCCAAGGGCGTGTGTCGGCACCCGCCCTGTGGACACGCCCTAGCGGACCGCGAACCGGACGGCGTCCTCCAGGAAGGGGACCTCCAGCCAGGGGCGCGGCTGGGTCATCAGGGACAGCAGCACGATGCTGAGCCCGAGCACGCCGTACGCGGCCATGTCGGTGAAGCGGGAGCGGACGGCGAGCATGCCCACCGAGGGCAGGACGCGCCGCATGACGGCGCCGGTGAGCAGCGCGACGCCGATGAGCATCGCCCCGATGCGGGACGCCTGGGGGAACGGGTCGAACCCGACGACCAGCAGGCCGAGCGCGGCCAGCCCCAGCACGGTGAGCAGCGGCCACTGCCGGGCGGGCGCCGGCGCGTCCCCCGGCGCGGCCCGGCCGCCGCCCTCCGGCCGCGCGGTGTCCCGCGTCACGGTCGGCGGCCTCCGCGACCCCCCGGCCCGCCGCGCCCCCTCGGGGGCGGTGCCGGCGTCCGGTGCGGAGTCCGTGGGGCCCGCGTCCGGGGCGGGCGTCTGCCCGTCCGGCGCGGGGCCGGAGTCCGGGGTGCGGCCCGCGTCCGCGGCGGGCGCGGTCGCGGGCGCCTCCCGGTCGGGGGCGTCCGCGCCGGAGGCGGGGCCCCCGGCGGGCGCGGGCGCGGCGGGGGGGCCCGCCGCCTCCCGGCCGGTGCCGGGACCGGATCCGCGCCCGGCCGCGGACGGCCGGGTCGGGGTGGCGGAGTCGTCGTTCGCCCGTACGCCCATGGGGTCGCCCTCTCCGGTCCGGCTCAGCTCGCGGTGGCGGCGGCGCGCTCGGCCGCCTCGACGACGTTGACCAGCAGCTGGGCACGCGTCATGGGGCCGACGCCGCCGGGGTTGGGGGCGCGCCAGCCGGCGACCTCGTTGACGCCCGGGTGCACGTCACCCATGATCCTGCCGCTCTCGTCACGGCTGACGCCCACGTCCAGGACGGCGGCGCCGGGCTTGACGTGCTCCGGCTTGATCAGGTGCGGCACGCCCGCCGCGGCCACGATGATGTCGGCGCGCCGCAGGTGCGCGGCGAGGTCCCGCGTACCGGTGTGGCACTGCGTGACCGTCGCGTTCTCGGACTTGCGGGTGAGCAGCAGCGGCATCGGGCGCCCGATGGTCGTACCGCGGCCGACGACCACGACCTCCGCGCCGTTGATCTCGACGCCGTGCGCGCGCAGCAGCGTGATGATGCCGTTGGGGGTGCAGGGCAGCGGCGCGGGCTCGTTCAGCACGAGGCGGCCCAGGTTCATCGGGTGCAGCCCGTCCGCGTCCTTGGCCGGGTCCATCAGCTCCAGGATGCGGTTCTCGTCGATGCCCTTGGGGAGCGGCAACTGCACGATGTAGCCGGTGCAGGACGGGTCGTCGTTCAGCTCCCGGACGACCGCCTCGATCTCCTCCTGCGTGGCGGTGGCGGGCAGTTCGCGCTGGATGGAGGCGATGCCCACCTGCGCGCAGTCACGGTGCTTGCCCGCGACGTACTTCTGGCTGCCCGGGTCGTCGCCGACCAGGACGGTGCCGAGGCCGGGGGTGATGCCCTGGGCCTTGAGGTCCGCCACGCGGGCGGTCAGGTCGGACTTGATCGCGGCTGCGGTGGCCTTGCCGTCGAGAATCTGGGCGGTCATGTGCCCATCCTCGCGGATGACCCCGCCCCGGTTCCAATTCGCCCGGCGCCCGGCCGTACGCGGTGGCCGGCCGGACGGCGGGTGAGGTTGCACTTGCACAACGCTCTGTTATTCCGACTGGACAAGAAGTCGACTATACGACGACGATGATCCGCGCAGTGCCGCGGGCAGTGCCGGGGGGCAAAACCGCTCAAAAGTATGTGAAGTTCCTCCGCGCGGGCCGCGCCGTCCCCGCACACCAACGGAGGAAACCCGCCATGAGCTTCGGCGACCCGAACAATCCCTACGGCCAGCCCCAGGGCCAGCCCCAGCAGCCGGGCTACGGCTACCCGCAGCAGGGTCAGCCCCAGCAGCCCGGCTACGGCTACCCGGCCGCCCCGCCCCCGCCGGCCTACGGTGCCGGCTACCCGGGCGGCGCGCCGATGACGATGCCGGGCCTGATGCAGACGGCCCGCGTGCTGCTCTTCATCGTCGCCGGTCTCCAGATCATCTTCGGCATCGTCTTCGCCTTCGTCATCGCGGCGGCGCAGGACGTGTCGGACTCGGTGGGCGCGGGTGACGCGACCGACGGACTGGCCGGTCTCGGCTTCATCGTCGTGGTCATCCTGCTCGCCTTCGCGGGCCTGGCCATCTTCCTCGGAGTCAAGTTCTCCAAGGGCGGCAACGGCATCCGGGTGACGACGATCGTCTACTC
Source organism: Streptomyces sp. NPDC016309 (assembly GCF_043077235.1). Lineage (NCBI taxonomy): Bacteria > Bacillati > Actinomycetota > Actinomycetes > Kitasatosporales > Streptomycetaceae > Streptomyces > Streptomyces sp. NPDC016309. Next base: position 733,823 of record NZ_JBIBSG010000001.1, read on the forward strand.
GGCGCTGTACCTGCTGCTGAGCCTCGCCAACTTCGCGGGCGGCGAGGCCTCTTCGGCGGTCGGCGGCATCATCGGTCTCGCCATCGGCGGCATCATCCTCGCCTCGATGGTGACCAGCAGCGCCAGCGCCTGGTTCAACCGCCCGCGTTACTGACACGCGTACCGATCCGCGTACCGCTACGCGCCACTGCTGACACACACGCAGCACGCCCGAAGGCCGGGGCCCACCGCTCGACAGCGGGGGCCCCGGCCTTCGGCGTCGTACGACGGCGTACGAACGGGGTACGAGGGGGTACGGCTCAGTGGAAGAAGTGGCGCGTGCCGGTGAAGTACATCGTCACGCCCGCCTTCTTCGCGGCCTCGACGACCAGTTCGTCACGGACCGAACCGCCCGGCTGGACCACGGCCTTGACGCCCGCGGCGGTGAGGATCTCCAGCCCGTCGGGGAACGGGAAGAACGCGTCGGACGCGGCGTACGCGCCACGGGCGCGCTCCTCGCCGGCGCGCTCGACGGCGAGCTTGGCCGAGTCGACCCGGTTGACCTGGCCCATGCCGACGCCGACCGAGGCGCCGTCCTTGGCGAGCAGGATCGCGTTGGACTTGACGGCGCGGCAGGCGCGCCACGCGAAGGCCAGCTCGGCCAGCTCCTCCGCCGACAGCGCCTCGCCGGTGGCGAGGGTCCAGTCGGCCGGGTCGTCGCCCTCCGCCTGGAGACGGTCGGTGACCTGGAGCAGCGCACCGCCGTCGACGGGCTTGACCTCGACCGGGGCGGCGGGGGCGCCGGGGGCGCGCAGCACGCGGATGTTCTTCTTGCGGGCCAGGACCTCGACCGCGCCGTCCTCGTAGTCGGGGGCGACGATGACCTCGGTGAAGATGTCGGCCACCTGCTCGGCCATCGCCACGGAGACCGGGCGGTTGACGGCGATGACACCGCCGAAGGCCGACAGCGGGTCGCAGGCGTGCGCCTTGCGGTGCGCCTCGGCGACATCGGCGCCGATGGCGATGCCGCACGGGTTGGCGTGCTTGATGATCGCCACGCACGGCTCGGAGTGGTCGTACGCGGCCCGGCGCGCGGCGTCGGTGTCCGTGTAGTTGTTGTACGACATCTCCTTGCCGTGGAGCTGCTCGGCCTCGGCGAGGCCGCCGCCCTCCTCGGTGACGTACAGCGCGGCGTCCTGGTGCGGGTTCTCGCCGTAGCGCAGCACGTTCCGGCGGGCGTAGGTCGCGCCCAGGAAGTCCGGGAAGCGGCTCTCGTCGGCCGGGGCGTAGGAGGACGCGAACCAGGACGCGACGGCGACGTCGTACGCCGCGGTGTGCTGGAACGCCTCGGCGGCCAGGCGCTTGCGGGCGGTCAGGTCGAAGCCCCCCGCCTTGACGGCGTCGAGGACGTCGCCGTACCGCGCCGGGGAGGTGACGACCGCGACGGAGGGGTGGTTCTTGGCGGCGGCGCGGACCATGGAGGGGCCGCCGATGTCGATCTGCTCGACGCACTCGTCCGGCGTGGCCCCGGAGGCGACCGTCTCGCGGAACGGGTACAGGTTCACCACGACCAGCTCGAACGGCTCCACGCCCAGCTCGGCGAGCTGCTCGCGGTGGGCGTCCAGACGCAGGTCGGCGAGGATCCCGGCGTGCACGCGCGGGTGCAGCGTCTTGACGCGGCCGTCCAGGCACTCGGGGAAGCCGGTCAGCTCCTCGACCTTGGTGACCGGGACGCCGGCCGCGGCGATCCTCCCGGCGGTGGAGCCGGTGGAGACCAGCTCGACGCCGTTCTCGTGCAGCCCGCGGGCGAGCTCCTCCAGCCCCGTCTTGTCGTAGACACTGATCAACGCGCGACGGATGGGCTTATTCACCGACATGAACCTTTCGTCCCTCAATGCGGTAGCCGTGCCGGGCCAGACGCCCCACGACCTCGACGAGCAGCGAGCGCTCGACTTCCTTGATGCGCTCATGGAGAGCGTCTTCGTCGTCCTCGTCCCGGACCCCGACCACGCCCTGGGCGATGATCGGGCCGGTGTCGACGCCGTCGTCGACGAAGTGGACGGTGCAGCCGGTGACCTTCACCCCGTGCGCGAGGGCGTCCCGCACACCGTGGGCACCGGGAAAACTGGGCAGCAGGGCCGGGTGCGTATTGACGATCCGGCCGCCGAACCGGGCCAGGAACTCCCGGCCGAGGATCTTCATGAACCCGGCCGAGACGACCAGGTCCGGCTCGTACGCGGCGGTCGCCACGGTCAGCGCGTGGTCCCACGCGTCGCGCGTGGCGTGGTCCTTGACCCGGCACACGAAGGTGGGCAGCCCGGCCCGCTCGGCCCGCTCCAGGCCGGCGATGCCGTCGCGGTCGGCGCCGACGGCGACGATCCGGGCCCCGAAGCCATCGGGATCGTCACCGATGGCGTCGAGCAGAGCTTGCAGGTTCGTCCCCGATCCGGAGACCAGGACGACGAGGCGGGCGGCAGCCACGGGGAAACCCTTTTCGCGTTGCTTTGTGTGGTCCTACGAATGAATCGGGCCCCTCGATACGGGGAACTCTACGAGAGAGCCGACCGTCAGCAACGATACCGGCACACCGAGCCGCCCCCACGGGACGGGGGCGGGGCCGGGGGGTAGCGTCTGGGGCAGGGCCGTCCCCCGACCGGACGGACACGACGACACGAGACTCCCGCCCGCGCTGTCGCGCCGGCCCGGGGTCTGAGGGGAAGACGTTCACCACATGCCGGACCGACGCCGCCGCACGGCCATCCATCTCCTGCCGCGGGAACGCCAGTCCACGGAGCCCAGGGACGAGGACAACCCGTTCGCGCCGCCGCCGGAGGGCCGGCCGGACCAGCCCTGGCAGCCGCGCCGGCCTTCGCACGGCGACGACGCCCCGGAGGGCTCGTCCGAGGAGCAGGACCGTGACCGCCCGGCCTGGGGCAGCCAGTGGAGCCCCCGGCAGCCGGGGCGATCCTCCGGGGGCTTCGGCAACCGGCCGAACGGCGAGCAGCAGGGCGGCGGCCAGGGCCAGGGCGGCCCCGAGGCCCCGGCCCCGCGCTGGGACCCGACCGATCCGGCGCAGCGCCGCGCGCGCTACGCGCTGCTGTCGGGCATGTGGGCGTTCCTGTTCGCGATCTTCGACTTCCCGGAGATCGGCCTGCTGCTGGGCGCCCTGGCCCTGTACTGGGGCACCAGCTCCCTGCGCGCCAAGGGCCGCCGCCCGGCCGCCGCTCCGCGGTCCCCGGCCGGAGCCGCGGCGGGCGCCCCGTCCGTGCCGCCCGCCCCGTCCGTGCCGCCCGCCCCGGCGGGCCCGCCGCCCGGCTCGGGCCGCTCGCAGACGACCGCCGCGGTGAGCGGTCTGGTGACGGCGGCGCTGGCGCTGGTGATCGTGGCGGCGACGTTCACGATCCAGATCGTCTACCGCGACTACTACGCGTGCGTCGACGACGCCCTGACCAAGACCGGTCAGCTCTCCTGCAACCAGTTGCTCCCGGAGCCTCTGCGGGACGTCTTCGGCGTGCAGGAGTAGGACTACCGGGAGGACTACCGGGGCGGTACGCCACCCTCGGCGCCGCCGTCCGCGGCGTCCGGGGCGATGTCCGGGGGCTCGGGGGCGGCGGGGGCGTCCTGACCGGCGGGGGCGTCGGGTCCGGTGGGGGCATCGGGTTCGGTGCGGGTGTCCGGGGCGTCGGCCGGTCCGGTGCCGGTGTCCGGCGCGGGATGGTCGGGCGCGGGGTGGTCCGGGGCCTTTCCGGCCGCCGGTACGGGCGGGGCGGCCGTCGGGGCGGGCGGGAACGGGGCCATGAGGCCGCCCGAGGCCTCCTTGAGCGCCGACCAGCGGGCCTCGCGGGCGGCAGGGTCCTCCCATGTCGCGGGCAGGACGTCGTAGGGCTCGAAGGCCGGGTCCCCGGGGTCGTCCTCCGGCGCCGGCCGCTCCGGCGCCCGTACCGCCGCCGCCTCCGACGCCATCTCCGATGCGGCCTCCGACGCCGTCTCCGCGGCCTTCGCCACCTTCGCCACCGGCGGACGCTCCGGCGCGGGCACCGGGGGCGGAGCCGCCGCCGCGCGCTCGCCCCGCCGCCGCCACACCCGCAGCACCAGGGCCACCGGAAGGCCCAGCCCCGCGGTCCACGCCATCGCCGCCCCGCCGGCCTGCCACCACACCGGGCCGAACGCCGCCAGGCGCCCCGTCCCCAGCGGCCCGCCCGCGGCCGCCGCCAGCACCGCCATCGCCGCGCCGGTCAGCACGGCCGCCACCAGCACCGCCCACGCCGTGTCCTTCAGCCCCGGCTCCCGCCCGCCACCGGGCCGTACGCCGCCGGGCGGCACGTCCACGTCCCGCGCGCCCGTCCCGCGCGCGCCCGCCTCCCGGGCCCGCCACCCGCAGTACCACCCGACCACCGCGCCCGCCGCCACGGGCACCACCGCGGCCGTCCAGTTCGGCCAGGTCCCGCGCCCGTCCGCCGGTACCGCGGCCAGCAGCGGGAAGGGGGGCAGCCCGGCCGCGCCGGTCACCCCCAGCGGGGTCGCCGCCGCTCCCGTACCGACCGCGAACCCGGGACCCAGCCCGTACGCCGCACCCCACACCGCTGCGTTCGGCGCGAGGGCGACGGCCAGCAGCAGGAGCGCCAGCCGCCCCGACCAGCCGCCGGACAGGCCCAGCAGCGCGTCGCGCGCCGCGCCCGCGTGCCACACCAGCGACACCGCCACCAGCACCGCTCCCCCGCCCGCCAGCACGCCCAGCCCGGCGCCCCCCGCCCGCACGGCGACGGCCGTCCGGGAGCGGGCGAGCCGGATCCGGACCGGCTCCGGCACCCACCCGGGCAGCGGCCCCGTCGGCCGCCCGTGCGCCGTCCACACCCCGGCGGCCGCGGCGAGCGCGACCAGCGGCGGGAGGTGGAGGGCAGCGCCGAGGGGGTCGGCGGGCAGCGGACCACCGGCCGCGTAGCCCACCGCGGCGGCCGCGACCAGCAGGTAGCCGCCCGTGGCCGCGGCCACCGCGCCGCCCGCCGAGGACTGCGGGGCACCCATCTCTCCGGGGCCGGCCGACTGCTCCACGGCGTCCCGCGCGGTCCGGTACACCAGCCACACCGGCAGCACCACCAGCAGCAGCGGCACCACACCGACGGGCGCGGCCGCCCCGGACTGGGCGGCCGGGCGCACCAGCTCGGCGCCGTGGGCGAGCAGCCAGACGCCGGCCGCGACGTGCAGGGCGCCCTCCGGCCCACTGTCCGGGTACGGGGAACTGATCCACATCACCAGCACGAGGACGGTGAGGGAGCCGAGCCCGAGCCCGGCGGCGAGGCCGCCCCGTACGAAGGCTCCGGCCAGCGCGGCGGTCCGGCCGCCCTGCACGAGGGCCGGCGGATGGTCGGTCGCTTCGGTCACGGCGCCATGCTGCCAACGACACGCGCTTGATCCACGTAACGCCGGAATGGACGGTGTGGCGCGCAATATACGGTTATGTACTTTTTCGCGGAGTGCAGCCCTGCCGGGGGCCGGCCATGACCCAGACTGCGACCACGCCCGCTGCCACCCGTTCCTCGACCGCGCTGCCCTCCCCCAAGGAGCGGCGCCGGCTGCGCGAGGCGCTGTCCATGACGGAGGAGCAGCTCGCCCAACTGATCGGGGTCACGCGCGCCACGGTGCGCTCGTGGGAGACGGGCCGCACCACTCCGCGCGGGCGGAAACGGGAGGTGTACGCCAGGCTCCTGGCCACCGCCCGGGAGGACGGCCCGCGGGACCCGCAGGCATCACCGGAGGCGCAGCCGCCGTCGGAGAAGCCGGCCCCGGGGAAGAAGGGCGCGCGGTCCGGCGAACCGGCGTCGTCGCGGCCCGCCGCCGCGAACGTGGCGGAAGCCGGGGCGAAGGTGGGGACCGACGCGGGCAAGGGAGCGGGAGCGAAGGCCGGGACCGAGGCGGGCGCGAAGACCGGGACGGAGGGCGGGCCGTCGCCCGCGGACGCGTTCGACGCGCTGTACACCTACGCCGCCGCCACCCTCGTACAGCAGGCCTATGTGCTCACCGGGCGGAGACGGCTGTCCCGCGAGTCGGTCGAGTACGCGTTCCACCTGGCCTGGGAGCGCTGGCCGGAGGTGGCCGTCGACCGCGACCCGGCCGGGTGGGTGAGGGCGGCGACACACGACTACGCGCTGTCGCCCTGGCACCGGCTGCGCCGCTCCCACCGGCATCCCGACGCCCCGACCACCGACCGGTCGGCGCAGGCGCTGCGGGACGCGCTGCTCGACCTGCCGCCCGCGTACCGCCGCACCGTGCTGCTGTACGACGGGCTCGGCCTGGACCTGCCGGAGACGGCGGCCGAGACGGAGGCGAGCACGCCCGCCGCCGGGAACCGCGTCCTGCACGCCCGCGCGACGCTCGCCGAGCGCATCCCGGAGCTCGCCGACCCCGAGGCCCTCCAGCGGCGGCTGGCGGCACTGCTCGACAAGGGCCCCGCCATGGTGCTGGCCGCGCCCCGGACCGTCCGCACGGGCAGCGAGCGCCGGGCGAGGACGTGGACCAGGGCGGCCATCGGGCTGACGGCGATCATCGTCGGGGCGACCGCGTTCACCCTGGCCACCGCGCCGACGGGTTACCGGCCGCCGCTGGCACCGGGCGAGGCGGTCACGGGCGTCCCGGTCCTCAGCGGACCGCAGCGGCTCACCCCGCAGGACCGGGCGCTGCTGGACCTCCTCCGCGCCCGGCCGGTCACCGGCCCCGCCCGTCTGGTGCCCGCCCCGCACTGACCCCGGCGGCGAAGGCGGTGACCGCGGTGACCGCGGCAGCAGCGGCAACGGCGATGGGCCCGCCCCCGGACGTTCGTCCGGGGGCGGGCCCATCGTGGTGCGGCAGTGTTCCGCGCCGGCTCAGCCGGCCAGGATGGCGCGCGCCAGCTTGGCCGTCTCGGTCGGCGTCTTGCCGACCTTGACGCCCGCGGCCTCGAGGGCCTCCTTCTTCGCCTGCGCGGTGCCGGACGAACCGGACACGATCGCACCGGCGTGGCCCATCGTCTTGCCCTCGGGGGCGGTGAAGCCCGCGACGTAGCCGACGACCGGCTTGGTGACGCTGGCCTTGATGAAGTCGGCCGCCCGCTCCTCCGCGTCGCCACCGATCTCACCGATCATCACGATCAGCTCGGTCTCGGGGTCGGCCTCGAAGGCCTTGAGGCAGTCGATGTGGGTGGTGCCGATGACCGGGTCGCCACCGATGCCGACGGCCGACGAGAAGCCGATGTCCCGCAGCTCGTACATCATCTGGTAGGTCAGCGTGCCGGACTTCGACACCAGACCGATCTTGCCGGGCTTGGTGATGTCGCCCGGGATGATGCCGGCGTTGGACTGGCCCGGCGTGATCAGGCCGGGGCAGTTCGGGCCGATGATCCGGGTCTTGTTGCCCTTCTCCACGGCGTACGCGTAGAACGCGGCGGAGTCGTGGACCGCGATGCCCTCGGTGATGACGACGGCCAGCGGGATCTCGGCGTCGATGGCCTCGACGACGGCGGCCTTGGCGAAGGCCGGCGGCACGAAGAGGACGGAGACGTCCGCGCCGGTCTCCTTCATCGCCTCGGCGACCGAGCCGAAGACCGGGACGGAGGTGCCGTCGAAGTCGACGGAGGTGCCCGCCTTGCGCGGGTTGACGCCACCGACGATGTTGGTGCCGTCACCCAGCATGAGCTTGGTGTGCTTCATGCCCGTGGCACCGGTCATGCCCTGGACGATGACCTTGCTTTCCTTGGTCAGGAAGATAGCCATGGTGTTTCCGACCTCGTCCCTTACTTCGCAGCCGCGAGCTCGGCGGCCTTGTCGGCCGCGCCGTCCATGGTGTCCACACGCTGTACGAGCGGGTGGTTGGCGTCCGACAGGATCTTGCGACCCAGCTCCGCGTTGTTGCCGTCGAGGCGCACGACCAGCGGCTTGGTGACGTCCTCGCCCTTGTCGGCGAGGAGCTGAAGCGCCTGGACGATGCCGTTGGCGACCTCGTCGCAGGCGGTGATGCCACCGAAGACGTTGACGAAGACGGACTTGACGTCCGGGTCGCCGAGGATGATCTCCAGGCCGTTCGCCATCACCTGGGCGGACGCGCCGCCACCGATGTCGAGGAAGTTGGCCGGCTTGACGCCACCGTGGGCCTCACCGGCGTACGCGACGACGTCCAGGGTCGACATGACCAGGCCGGCGCCGTTGCCGATGATGCCGACCTCGCCGTCGAGCTTGACGTAGTTGAGGTTCTTGGCCTTGGCGGCAGCCTCGAGCGGGTCGGCTGCGGCCTTGTCCTCGAGGGCCTCGTGCTCCGGCTGGCGGAAGTCGGCGTTGGCGTCCAGCGACACCTTGCCGTCCAGCGCGATCACGCGGCCGTCGGCGACCTTGGCCAGCGGGTTGACCTCGACGAGGAGGGCGTCCTCGGCGACGAAGGTCTTCCACAGGGTCACCAGGATCTCGGCGATCTGGTCCTTGACCTCGGCCGGGAACTTGGCGGCCTCGACGATCTCGCGGGCCTTGGCCTCGGTGACGCCCTCGTTGGCGTCGACCGGGATCTTCGCCAGGGCCTCGGGCTTGGTGGCCGCGACTTCCTCGATGTCCATGCCGCCCTCGACGGAGGCCATGGCGAGGAAGGTGCGGTTGGTGCGGTCGAGGAGGTACGAGACGTAGTACTCCTCGGCGATCTCGGGCGCCGTCTCGGCGATCATCACCTTGTGGACCGTGTGGCCCTTGATGTCCATACCGAGGATGTCCGTCGCGCGGGCGACGGCCTCGTCCGGCGTGGCGGCCAGCTTGACGCCGCCGGCCTTGCCGCGGCCGCCGACCTTCACCTGCGCCTTGACGACCGAACGGCCGCCCAGTCGCTCGGTCGCCTCGCGCGCCGCCTCAGGCGTGTCGATGACTTCACCGGCCAGCACCGGTACACCGTGCTTGGCGAAGAGGTCCCTCGCCTGGTACTCGAACAGGTCCACGCGCGTCCGTCCCTTTTCTGGTGATCGCGGTTCCGTTGTCTGCGTGGGCGTGCCGCGGAGGGCAACGTGACTGCGCTGTCACTAGGGAGGCGTACACGGTGTCCGTGGACGCGGCATGTCCGTCTCGCAGATTATCCCCGTGGGACCGGGGCACCTAAATCGCAGATCACACCTGAGCGGTGATACCTGTCACAAGCACGGACCTCCTCCGGGCGGCCCCCCTGGCTGTGAGACCGCCCGTCGCTGCGGATTTCGTACCGGATCAGACGTCCGGCCGGGTACCCCGCCGAGCACCCGGCCGGACGCCGCCGGACGCCGTCAGACGCCGTACGGGAGGTAGTCCGGGGTGACCGTGCCGACCGTCCCCGACACGCCGGAGACGGCGTTGCCGGCGAGCGGCCGGGCGTCGGAGGTGACGCCCCGCGCCAGGCCGGTCGCGAGCGGCTGGACGCCGCCGGCCACGCCGTACGCGAACGGCGCCACCTCGCCGGTCACGCCGTCGGCCAGGCCGGCCGCGCTGCCGCCCACGCCCCCGGCGACCGGCTGGACCTGGTCGGTGACGGCCCGGACGAGCGGCCGCACGGAGTCGGTGACGCCGTCGGCGAACGGGTGCACCTGGGCGGTCACGCCGTCCGCGAGCGGCCGGACCCCGGCGACGGCGCCCCCGGCGAAGGGGTACGCGTCGACGACCACGTCCTCGGCGAGCACGCCCGCGTCCCCGGCCGCCCGGTCCACGACCGGCACGGCGGAGTGGACGGCGCGGTACGCGACCGGCGGCAGCGCGTCCTGCGCGGCGGCGTCCGCGACGGGGCCGGCGGTGGCGGCGGGGTCGCTGCCGAACTCGTGCGCGAAGGCGTCGAGCGGGCCGAACAGGTAGTCGATCTCCTCGGTGGCGGTGTCGTGGGCGTCGGTGGTCGCCGTGGTGGCCCTGCCGGTGGCGGTGTCGTGGGCCCGGGTGGCGGTGTCGTGGGCGCCGGTGGTCGCGGTCGCCGTCTCGTGGGCGCGGTCGGTCGCGGTGGCGGCGGCGTACCGGGCGTCGGTGGTGGCGGTGGCGGCGGTGGCGGCGGCTTCGTCCGCAGTGGCGGTGGCGGCATCGTCCGCCGTGGCGGCCGCCCGGTCCGGGGTGGAGAGCGGTGCCGGGAGGGTCACTTCGGCCGCGCCGGCGGCGGTGGTGCCGATGGCCCACATCCCGGTGGCGGTGGCGGCGACGGCTATGGAACGGCGGATGTTCTTGTGCATGGGTGCGTCGATCCTTCGGATTCGGTTCCCGAGTCGGTGCTCGGGTGGAGACGGCGGGCAGACCTGTCCCGCCCCCGCGCGGCAGGTCCTGAGGCGGGGGAAGGCCTGCTCTAGCCGGGGAATTCGAGGATCGTGCGGGGCCGCTCCCGGGTGGGCGCGGCGGTCGCGGGCAGCACGGTGCCGCGGCCAAGGGCGGTGTGCGCGTCCGCGCGGGACGCCACGGCGTGCTGGTCGCCCGGCCGGGGTGTGCCGCTGTCGCCGGTCGCCGACTGCCGGACGGCGCCGGGGCACGGGCCGGGTGTGAGGGGTGACGGTGCGGTGAGGACCGCGTCCGGGGAGCCGTGCCCGCCGGTACGGGTGGTGGCGACGGCGCCCGTGGCGCCCGGGCGGGCCGTCGCCCCCGCGCGGGGCGGGGCCGGGGCCTCGTGGTGGGCGGCCGTGTGCCGGGCGGCGGCCCCGGGGCGGGCGGGCTCCGGTTGGGCGGCCCCGTCCCGCACCGCGTCGGCGGGCCGGACGGTACCGGCCGGCGGTGAGGCGGGGCCCGGCTGCGGCACGGGCGCCGGAGCGACCGGGGGCAGGGCGGTGCCCGGGGGCAGGGCAGGGCCCGGGGGCAGGGCAGGGCCCGGGGGCAGCGTGACCGGCGCCTCGGGCAACGCCCCGGCGACCTCGCGGACGGCGTCCCGCACGGGGCCGGTCAGGGACCGGACCACCGGCTCGACGGCCTCCGTGACCTCATGGACCGTGGCCGTGGCACGGGCGGTGGCCGTGGTGGCGGGGGCGGTGCCGGGCGTGCCGGGGAGCCGTTCGGCCACGGCCGGCCGCCCGGCGGGACCGGCGGGAACCGCCGGAAGCCGGTCCGCCGCGTGCGCGGCGTCCCCCAGGAAAAAGCCGAGGGCCAGCAGACCGCCGAGGAACAGCACCACCGTCAGGGCGCGCCGCGTCACCGCTCCGCGCGCGAGGCGCGGGGCGGCAGGCACGACGGCTGCTGCGGCCACCACGGTGTCCCGAACCCTCCCCAGCGCGGAACCGAGTGTTCCGCGTATGTCGCGCCGATGCTCGCACGAGCCTCCCGGGGTGACGCAAGTCCTGTGTTACTGATGGGTCACCATGTCCGGTATGGGCAGCGGCCGTTTCTCGATCGCGGCCGCCATCACCTCCGGAAAGAGGTCCGGCGTGCAGGCGAACGCCGGTGCGCCGAGCGCCGCGAGCGCGGCCGCGTGCTCCCGGTCGTACGCCGGAGCGCCCTCGTCGGAGAGCGCGAGCAGCGCCACGAACTGCACGCCCGACGCCTTCATGGCCGCCACCCGCTTCAGCATCCCGTCCCGGATACCGCCCTCGTAGAGGTCGCTGATGAGGACGACCACGGTGTCGGCCGGCCGGGTGATCCGCGACTGGCAGTACGCCAGCGCCCGGTTGATGTCCGTGCCGCCGCCGAGCCGGGTGCCGAACAGGACGTCGACCGGGTCGTCGAGCTGGTCGGTGAGGTCGACGACGGCCGTGTCGAAGACGACCAGCCGGGTCGCCAGGGAGCGCATCGAGGCCAGCACCGCGCCGAACACGGAGGCGTACACCACGGACGCCGCCATCGATCCGGACTGGTCGACGCAGAGCACCACGTCCTTCTTCACGGACCGCGCCGCCCGCCCGTACCCGATGAGCCGCTCGGGCACGATCGTGCGGTGTTCCGGGAGGTAGTTGTGGAGGTTCGCCCGGATGGTGCGGTTCCAGTCGATGTCCCGGTGGCGTGGTCTGCTGACGCGCGCGCTGCGGTCGAGCGCGCCGGTGAGCGTGGCCCGGGTACGGGTGGCGAGCCGCTTCTCCAGGTCGTCGACGACCTTGCGGACGACGGCCCGCGCGGTCTCCCTGGTCGTCTCGGGCATCGCCTTGTCGAGCGAGAGGAGGGTGCCGACGAGGTGGACGTCGGCCTCGACGGCCTCCAGCATCTCGGGCTCCAGCAGCAGCGTCGACAGGCCCAGCCGGTCGATCGCGTCCCGCTGCATCACCTGGACGACCGAGCTGGGGAAGTAGGCGCGGATGTCGCCGAGCCAGCGGGCGACGGACGGTGCCGAGGCGCCGAGGCCCCCCGACCGGTCCCGGCCGCCGCGCCCGCGGCCGCCGTCCTCCTCCCCGTACAGCGCGGACAGCGTGCCGTCCACGGCGGCGTCGGTGCCGGTGAGCGCCCGGCCGGTGCCGTCGGCCGCGCCCCCGCCCAGCACCAGGCGCCAGCGCCGCAGCCGTTCGTCGTCGGTTCCGCTCATCGTCCCGCCCCCACGAGGTCGTCGTTCCCGCCGCCGTCGGTGTCCCCGCCCAGCAGCAGCCGCAGCAGCGGCAGCACCGCATCCGCCCGGGCCCCGTCCGGCTCGGGTGCGAAGCCGGGCGGACCGGCGTCCGCGCGGGCCGGTCCGCCGTCCGCCGGGCCGCGGCGCACCAGTTCGCCCAGCGTGCGGCGGACGCTCTGTTCGTACGCGGAGAAGGTGCGCCGCAGCAGCGGCAGTACGTCGGTGAACGCCTCGGCGGGAACCCGCGTGAGCCAGGCGTCGACGAGCCCGAGCAGCCGCTCGTCGTGGACCAGCAGCATGCCGCCGCCGGGGTCGGCCGCGCCGCCGACGAAGCCCTCGATCCAGGCGGCGGCGTCGGCGGGGGGCGTACCGGGCGAGAGCGCGAGGCCCATCAGCCGGGCCGCCTCGTCCTCGGCGAGCCGGCCGTCGTCCAGGAGCAGCCGGGCCGCCCGCCCCCGGATGACGCCGGGCACGCCGTCCCGGGCGGCGAGCGTGCGGAGGACGCCCGTCCAGCGGCCGGTGACGTCCTCCCCGGTCTCCGGGAGGAGCCGGACCGCGGCGTGGACGGCGTCCAGATGGCCGCGCATCCCGGCGGCGCCGTCCGCGTCGAGTCCCGCGCACGCGGGCGGCAGGCCGACGCAGATCCGCAGGGCGAGTCCGGTGGCGACCCCGCCGAGCGCGGCCGTGTCGGTGGACCGCACGTCGCCGTACCGGAGGGCGCGGGCCAGCGCGGGCAGCGCCTGGGCGAGGTGGCCGACGTCCGCGTCGAGCGCGGCCCGGTCCGCGAGGGCAGCCATCACGGTGGGCAGCGCGTCGGACAGGCCGGCCAGCAGGCACCGCTCGGCGAGGGCGGTGACGCCGGCCAGCGCGGTCGCGGAGGCGGCGTCCGCCTCGGCCCGGGCGGTGGCCGCCGCGAGGACGGTGGTGCCCCACACCCCGGCCTCGGCGACCCGCACGTGCAGCTCCGGTTCCCAGCGCAGCCGCCAGCTCTCCCGGAACGTGCCCGTCCCGGCGCGTCCCGCGGCCGGTTCGCCCCAGCCGACGCCGAGGAGCCGCAGGCGGTGCAGCAGCCGGCTGCGCGCGGCGTCCGTCTCCTTGCGCAGGTCCAGGTCGAGCTCGCGCTCCAGGGCCTCGGGCTTGAGGCGCAGGGTGCGCTGGAGCCGGGTGAGGTCGCGTTGCAGCGGCACGGCGGGGGCGTGCTCGGGTACCTCCCCGAGCGCGTCGCCGATGACCAGCCGGTCCCTGATGAGGTCGAGCGGGACGTCGGACCCGTCGCACATCACCGCCCGGACGGCGTCGACCGTCTCGGTGAGTCCGGGGAGGGGACGTCCGCGCATCGCGGCGAGCGTCCCGGCGAGCCGTACGGCCTCGATGACATGGGCGGAGGAAACGGGCCGGTCCTCGTCCCGGAGGAGTCCGGCGACCTTGGTCATCCAGCGCTCGACCGGCCTGTCGGGGGCGTCGAACAGGTGCCCGTACCAGCCGGGCGAGTCGATGCCGGCGCCGTAACCGCTGTGCCGGGCGAGCCTGCGGTGGGTCCAGGGGACCCAGGTGATCTCCGTCCTGGTCTTGGGGAGCCCCTTCAGCAGGGCCCGGTCGGCGGCGACGGTGGTGCGGGCGGCGAGCGCCGGGACGTGCCAGGCCCCGCAGACGACGGCCACGCCGTCGCCGTGGGTCTTGCGGGCGGCCCGGAGCCGGAGGCGCATGTACGCCTCGCGGACGAGGTCGCGGGCGCGTCCGCCGTGTCCGTACGCCTCGCGCAGCGCCGCCATGGCGTCGGCGAGCTGGGCGAAGACGGCGATCGGGTCGTGGTCCCCGGCGCCGGGCGGTCCGTTGGGCGCGGCCCCGGTTCCCCGGTGCTCGATCACGTCCTCCCACCAGCGCTCGGGGTCGTCGTACCCGGCGGTCCGGGCGAGTTCGGCGATCGGGTCGACACGCAGTCCGTACCCCTCCTCGTCGGCGTCGCCGGAGTCCGTCCCCTCGCCCTCGCCGTCCTCCCAGGTGGGGTCCTTGGCCATGGCGAGCGTGTGGGTGGCGGGCAGGTCGACGAAGTGGACGGCGGCGCCGTGGTCGAGCGCCCAGCGGAGGGCGACCCATTCGGGGGAGAACGCGGCCATCGGCCAGAACGACGCGCGGGCGGGGTCGTCCACGGCGTGCGCGAGCAGCGCGACCGGCGGTGTCATCCCCTCGTCGGCGGCGAGCGGCAGCAGGGCGTCCCCCTCGGGCGGGCCCTCGATCAGCACGGCCGGGGGTTTGGCGGCGTCGAGCGCGGCCAGCACCGAGCGGGCCGATCCGGGGCCGTGGTGGCGGACGCCCAGCAGCAGCGGCCCGGCGGTGCCCGTCATGCCGACACCTCGCGGCAGGCCCGGTAGAAGTCCTTCCAGCCGTCCCGCTCGCGGACGACGGTCTCCAGGTACTCCTGCCAGACGACCCGGTCGGCCGCGGGGTCGCGGACCACCGCGCCGAGGATGCCGGCGGCCACGTCACCGGGGCGGAGGACGCCGTCGCCGAAGTGGGTGGCGAGGGCGAGCCCATTGGTGACGACGGAGATGGCCTCCGCCGTGGACAGGGTCCCGGAGGGCGACTTGAGCTTGGTGCGGCCGTCGGTGGTCACCCCGTCGCGCAGTTCGCGGAAGACGGTGACGACCCGGCGGATCTCGTCGAGTCCCTCGGGGCCGGTCGGCAGGTCGAGGGAGCGGCCCATCTGGTCGACGCGCCGGGAGACGATGTCGACCTCGGCGTCGGGGGTCGCGGGCAGCGGGAGGACGACGGTGTTGAAGCGGCGGCGCAGTGCGCTGGACAGGTCGTTGACGCCGCGGTCGCGGTCGTTGGCGGTGGCGATGAGGTTGAACCCGCGGACCGCCTGGACCTCTTCGCCGAGTTCGGGGACGGGCAGGGTCTTCTCGGACAGGATCGTGATCAGGGTGTCCTGCACGTCGGCGGGGATGCGTGTGAGCTCCTCGACCCGGGCGGTCATGCCGTCGGACATGGCGCGCATGACGGGGCTGGGCACGAGGGCGTCCCGGCTGGGGCCGTGGGCGAGCAGCCGCGCGTAGTTCCACCCGTACCGGATGGCTTCCTCGGGGGTGCCGGCCGTGCCCTGCACCAGGAGGGTCGAGTCGCCGCTGACGGCGGCGGCGAGGTGTTCGGACACCCAGGTCTTGGCCGTCCCGGGGACGCCGAGCAGGAGCAGGGCGCGGTCGGTGGCGAGGGTGCTGACGGCGACCTCGACGATCCGGCGCGGTCCCACGTACTTCGGGGTGATCACGGTGCCGTCGGGCAGCGTGCCGCCGAGCAGATAGGTGGCCACGGCCCACGGCGACAGCCGCCAGCGGGCCGGGCGGGGCCGGTCGTCGGCCGCGGCCAGGGCCTTCAGTTCGTGCGCGAACGCGTCCTCGGCGTGCGGGCGCAGGGCCTCGCCGCGGGATGCTCCGGTGGCCTCTTCGGTGGTTGCGGACACGGTGATGGATCCCCCTCCAGATCGTGTGCGACCGGCTGTGGGATCCACCGTGCACCATGCCACTGACAATCGGTCGTCCGTGCGACCGGCGGCCCGTTCGGGGCGAGGTACGGGGGGGGTTGGCGGGGCGTCAGCCGGCGACGGGCGACACGGCGATGCAGCCCGTGGCGGCGGCCATGCCCTTCGCGGTCTGCTCCTGGATCACCTTGCCCTTGTAGACGATCTTGCAGGTCATCTCGACGCCCGCGGGGTCGACGGCGACGGGGAGGACGCCGGGCGGCAGCAGACCGCGCAGCTTCACGGTCTTCTTCCAGGGCAGCGTGGGCTTGCTGACCGACTCCACCTTGGGCTTCGTCGCGTCCCCGCCGTCGACGTGGTAGTCGATCGAGTCGATGCCCTTGCCGGTGATCTCGTACGTCACCTCGTACTGCTGGTTGACCTCCTTGTCGACCTGCTTGGCGGCCTCGTCGGCGATCTCGGAGCAGGCTCCGAGGCCGAGGACGAGACCGGCGGCGACGAATGCCGACGCGATGGAGCGGCTGGTGCGGTTCATGCTGACCCCCCGGGTGAGTGATGTGCTTCTTCGGCAGAAAACAGTAAAGGGAAGGCAAAGTCAACTGCTTTGCCTCCCAGCGAAATCGCTGGTCAGGGCCGATTGTCAGTGGGGCCGCCTACGGTCGTCGTCATGAATCAGCAGGGGGTGCGCCCGACGGCGGAACAGGTGCTGGCCCTGGCTCCTGACGATGCCTCACGCGAGGCGGGCGCCGCGCTCGGCACGGCCGGGCCGTGGTCGGACGGCGGGAGTGACGGCGCGGGGGCGGTCTGGGGGCTGTGCAGGGGCAGCGGGAGCAAGCCCTACCGGACGGTCGTGGACACCACGGGCCCGGCGTACACGTGCAGTTGCCCGAGCCGGAAGTTCCCGTGCAAGCACGCGCTGGGACTGCTGCTGCTCTGGGCCGCGGACGGGGAACCGCTGCGCGGCTCCGAGGTGCCGGACTGGGCGGAGCAGTGGCTGGCGGGGCGCCGCGCCCGCGGCGAGGGGCAGCGGGACGGCGAGGCGGGCGGCGGCGCACCGGGCGGGAGCGCCGACCCCGGGGCGGCGAGGCGGCGGGCCGAGCAGCGGGCCGCCCGGATCACCGCGGGCGCCGAGGAGCTGGAGCAGCGCCTGGCCGACCTGCTGCGCGGTGGACTGGCCGCCGCGGACCGGTCGGGGTACGGGCTGTGGGAGGAGACCGCGGCCCGGATGGTCGACGCCCAGGCGCCCGGCCTGGCCGGCCGGGTCAGGGAGCTGGGCGCGATACCCGGCTCCGGGGCCGGCTGGCCGGTGCGGCTGCTGGAGGAGTGTTCCCTGACGCACCTGCTGGACCGGGCCTGGCTGGACCTGGGGCGGCTGCCGGAGCCGCTGGCCGCGACGGTGCGCACCAGGGTCGGGCTGACCGCGCCCGCCGGCGGGCCGGCCGTGCGCGACCACTGGTCGGTCCTCGCCCAGTACGACACCTCGGACGGCAAACTGACCACGCGCCGCGTCTGGCTGCACGGGAGGGACAGCGGGCGGGCGGCCCTGCTGCTCTCCTTCGGCGCGGCGGGGCGCGCTCCCGCGCTCGCCCTGCCGGTGGGCACGGTGATGGACGCCGAGGTCCGGGCGTACGCGGGCGCGGGACAGCTTCGGGCCGAGCTCGGCGAGCGCTTCTCCCTCCCCGTGCCGGGCGCGGCGCCGCCCCCGGGCGGCTCGACGGGCGACGCGCTGGCGGCGTACGGGGCTGCCCTGCGGGACGACCCGTGGCTGGACTCCTGGCCGGTGACGCTGACCGGCGTCATACCCGTGCCGTCCCGGGACGGCGCCTGGCAGGTGGCCGACGCGGACGGCACGACCGCCCTGCCGGTCACCCCGGCCGCGCTCGGCCGGCCCGGCCTGTGGCGGCTGGTCGCCGTCTCCGGCGGCCGGCCGGTCACGGTGTTCGGCGAGTGCGGGCACCGCGGCTTCACCCCACTGGCCGCCTGGTCCGCGGACACGCCCGAGACGGTCGCGCTGACCTGACGCAGGAGGATCACCATGACCACCACGACCTGGGAAGACCTCGTCACCTCGGCGCTGCTCGGCACCGGCCGCCGCGCCCCGGCCACCGGCGTCGCGGGACGGCCGCCCGGCGGGGACGCGCCCCTCGCGCTGCTGGACGCGGCCGCGGTGCACACCGTGCGGCGCCGGGCCGGCCTGCTTCCCGGGCCCGCCGCCACCCTGCCCGAACCGGCGCCGCACGACGACCGGCCGGCGCTGCCCGGAGCGGCCCGGCGCCGGCTCGCCCGGTTGCTCGCCGAGCGGTCCGGGGCGTCCACCGGCGGCGGCCGCCGGGGCGCGGCGCCCGACCTCACCGAACTGCTGCCGCAGTGGCTGGCCGCGGCGAACCGGCACGGCTACCGGGCGCCCGCGTCCCTCCTCCCGGCGCTGCTGGACGCGGCACGGGCCCGTACCGACCTGCGCCCCGCCGCGCTGGCCCTCGCCGGGCCGCGCGGTCTGTGGCTGGCGGGGCTCAACCCCGACTGGCGGTTCGCGCTGCGCGGCGCCCCGGGCGGGGCCGCGCTGCCCGACCCCGCCGACGAGGCCGCCGTGCGGCGCCTGTGGGAGGAGGGCCTGTTCGCCGAGCGGGTCGCCCTGCTCGGCGCCGTACGGGCGCACGACCCGGCGGCCGCGGCCGGCCTGCTGGGCTCCACCTGGCCCACCGAGCGGGCCGAGGACCGGCTGATGTTCCTCGACTCGCTGCGGGCCGGACTGTCCGACGCCGACGAGCCGTTCCTGGAGGCGGCCCTCGCCGACCGCAGCCGCAACGTCCGCGCCACCGCCGCCGAGTTGCTCTCCGCCCTGCCCGGTTCGGCGTTCGCCCACCGCATGGCCGCCCGGGCGTCCACGTGCGTGCACCTGGACCGTACGGGCCCGGAGGCGACGATCGCGGTCGAGGCGCCGCACGAGTGCGACGCCGCCATGCAGCGCGACGGCGTCCTGGCCGACCCGCCGGCCGGCCGGGGCGAGCGGTCCTGGTGGCTGGGCCAGCTCGTCGAGTCGGCCCCCCTGAGGGTGTGGCCGTCCCGGCTGGGAGGGCGTACGCCCGCGGAGATCGTGGCCCTGCCGGTCGGCGACGACTGGCGGGACGAGCTGCACGCCGCGTGGTGCCGGGCGGCGGTCCGCCAGCGGGACCCCGCCTGGGCCCGCGCCCTGCTCGGGCCGCCCACGACGCCCCCGGCCACCGGGCCGGGCACGTCCTCGCTCGCCGAGCGCGCGAAACTGCTGTCCGTCCTGCCCGGCGGGGAACGCGCCGCCTGGGTCGCCGACTTCATCGCGGCGCACGGCCTGTCCGAGGCGTTCCAGCTCCTGGGCGTCTGCACGCTGCCGTGGGCCGAGCCGCTCGGCCGGGCGGTGATCGACGCGCTCGACATCGCCCGCGACGCGGGCAGCTACCCCTGGAGCTTCAGCGGGGTCATGGGACTGGCGGAACGCTGCCTCGACCCCGGGCAGGCGGACCGCCTGGAGATCCTGACGGCCGTCCCGGACGAGCCGGAGGGCGCGTCACCGGGAGCGGGCGGCTACTGGTCGGAAGCGTTCCAGCGGCTGGTCGCCACCCTGCGGCTGCGCGCCGCCATGCAGGCCGAACTGGCCCCGGCGCGCCCGGCCCCTCCGGCGGAGCCGGGCAGGTGAGCGGGCGCGCCCGCTCCGGAGAGGGACGCGCCGGGGGGACGCGCCCGGGACGCGGCCGAGGGACGCACCCGGAGGGCGGCCCGCGCCGGGGACCGCCCCGCGGGACGGCGGGTCACGCCTCGGCGGAGACCCGGACGTTGGCGTTGACCCAGTCCACGATCGACGCCGTCGTCGCGCCGGGCGTGAAGATCTCCGCCACGCCCTTCTCCTTCAGCGGCGGGATGTCCGCGTCCGGGATGATCCCGCCGCCGAACACCTTGATGTCCTCGGCGTCGCGCTCCTTCAGCAGCTCGATCACCTTCGCGAACAACGTGTTGTGGGCGCCCGAGAGGATCGACAGACCGATCGCGTCCGCGTCCTCCTGGATCGCCGTGTCGACGATCTGTTCCGGCGTCTGGTGCAGGCCGGTGTAGATGACCTCCATACCGGCGTCACGCAGCGCACGCGCGATCACCTTCGCGCCGCGATCGTGGCCGTCGAGACCCGGCTTGGCCACCACCACGCGGATCGGACCGGTCACACCCATCACTGCCTCCACATGCGTCCCCCGTACCTATATGCCGGGGAGGTGAACGAACGTTATCGACAGCATCCCGCAACCGACCGTTTCGCGGTGGACAGGGAGGGGGAAATCACACGTGGGACATGTTCGCTGCGCGTCGTACCCGCACCGCTCGGCCCAGGGGCCACGGTAGCGCCGGGGCGAGCGCTACGGGAGCCGCCACGAGGTCGTCGTATCACCGTGCCGCCAGCCGCGCGGCACGGCGGTATGGCCCCATCGCCACCCTCCTCCGGGACGGCACCCCAGTTCGGAGGTCGGCCGTGAAGGTCCTCTCACCCTGGAAAGCGCTGCCCTTCCTCCCCTTACGGCTGCCCGCCGCACTGCTCAGGGCGACCGCGCTGGAGCTGGCCGTCCTCGCCGGTCATCTGGTCCTGTATCCGACCGGCATCGCTCCGGAACGGCGCCCCGCCCCCGGACCCGCCGCCCGTCCGGCGCTCCCGGACCCGTCCCTTCCCCGCCCGCCGCACCCACCGGTCGTGCTGCTCCACGGGTTCGTGGACAACCGCTCCGTCTTCGTCCTGCTGCGCCGGTCCCTCGCCCGGCACGGCCGGACCCAGGTGGAGTCCCTCAACCATTCGCTGCTCACCTGCGACATCCGCGCCGCCGCCGAGCTCCTCGGCCGCCATGTCGAGGAGATCTGCGACCGCTCCGGGCACCCCGAGGTCGACATCGTCGGGCACAGCCTCGGCGGACTGATCGCCCGCTACTACGTCCAGCGGCTCGGCGGCGACCGGCGCGTGCGCGTGCTGGTCACCCTCGGGACACCGCACGCGGGCACGACCGCCGCACCGCTCGCCGCCGTGCACCCGCTGGTGCGCCAGATGCGTCCGGGTTCGTCCGTCCTGCGGGAGTTGGGCGAGCCGGCGCCGCGGTGCCGCACGCGCTTCGTCAGCTTCTGGAGCGACCTGGACCAGTGGATGGTCCCGGTGGAGACGGCACGCCTCGACCATCCGGACCTGATCACGCGGAACGTACGGGTCACCGGCATCGGCCATCTGGCCCTGCCCGTGCACCCCGCCGTCGCGGCCGGGGTCCGTCAGGCGCTGGAGGCGGACGGACCGGCCACCGCCGGAACATCCGATTCCGCGTCCGTGGCCTGAAACAGCTCCCGCAAACTTCGAACACTTCTCGAACGTAGGGCCAAAGCTCTGCCCACACTCCGCCGAAAGGCGGCCGAATGCCCGTTTCCCCAGGGCCTAAACCCGGCGGAAGATTGTCGGTTGCGCGTACCGCCGGGTACAGTCGCGCCCACTGCTTTCCCTCTGGGTCCCCCGTTTTCCGGGGCTGCCCCAGACCTGGTCCTGCTGCCGAGGCGAGAGAGAAGTTGGTGAACGACCAGCACCCCCACGCCGGGTACGTCGGAGACGCCACGTATTCCACGGGCAGCTTCGAGGCCGGCAGCGTCGAAACCGGCAGCTTCGCCACGGACCCCCTCTTCGGCGCCCTTCCCGGCGCGTACGAGAACACCTACCAGAGCAGTGGCACCTACCAGGCGGGGTACACGGCCGACCACAGCGGGCAGTACGGCTCCTCCCACTGGGCCGCCGCCACCGCCACCCAGCAGTGGGCCACCACGGACACCACCGGGTACGTCGAGTACTCCGAGCACACCGGGCAGTGGGACGCCGGCGCCTGGAACGACACCAGCGGGTACGACGCCACCGGCCAGTGGAACGCCGCCCCCGGCGCCACCGCGGCCGCCGCCCCCCAGGAGACCGGCGCCTACGACGCCACCGCCTGGAATTACGCCGCCGCGCCGACCGAGACGTTCACGGTCCCCGAGCAGTACGACTACGCGGCCGCCGACCAACTGCCCACGCCGGAACCGCTTTCCGAGTCCCTGACGGAATCCGCGGCCCCCGCCGAACCGGCGCACGAAGCCCCGTACGAGAACGAGGCGTCGTACGAGAACGAAGCTCCGTACGAGCCGGAGGCGGCCTACGAGCCGGAGACCGGGCTCGACGACGCCGGACATGGCGTCCCGGTCGATCCCGCCGCCGTGCACGACAGCCCCACCCAGACCGCGATGATGCCCGTCGCCCCCCGGCCCAGCCGCCGCGCGGGCAGCGGCGGCGGCAATGGCGGTGGCGGCAGCCGGGGTCGTCGCCGCACCCCCGCCAAGCGTTCCGCGCTCCTCACCGTCGCCGTGCCGTCCGCCTGTGTGATGGGCGTCGCCGGTATCGCCGCCGCCTCCGTCAGCGGCCTCACCGGCAGCGCGACGGGCGAGACCAAGAGCGACGAGAAGGCGGTGACCGCCGCCGACCCGGCCTCGGTCCAGCCGGTCGTCGCCAACAGCCAGCTCGACACCCAGCTTGCCGCGCTCAGCGCCGACGCCCGCGACTTCGGTGACCGCGCCAGCCGCACCCAGGAGCGCATCGACCTGAAGGCCCGCCAGGAGGCGGAGCGCAAGAAGCGCGAGGAGGAGGCGGCCCGCCGCGAGGCGATGCGCCCCAAGTTCGCCCTCCCCGTCGCGCTGCACCAGCTCAGCGCGCGCTACGGGCAGGCGGGCGTCAACTGGATGTCCCTGCACACCGGTATCGACTTCCCCGTCCAGTACGGGACGCCGGTGATGGCCGCGACCGACGGCACCGTGCGCACCCAGTGGAACAGCGCCTACGGCAACATGGCGATCGTCACCGCCAAGGACGGCACCGAGACCTGGTACTGCCACCTCAGCAGCACCAAGATCCGGTCCGGCGAGGTGAAGGCCGGCGAGGTCATCGCGTACTCCGGGAACTCCGGCAACTCGACCGGACCGCACCTGCACTTCGAGGTACGGCCCGGCGGCGGCGCCGCGATCGACCCGCTGCCGTGGCTGCGCGGCCACGGCCTCGACCCGACCTCGTAGCCCCGCCCCGTAGCCCCGGCTCGTAGCCCCGGGCCGGCCTCGCAGCCTCGACCCGGCCTCGCGGCCCTCGTGACCCCGGGGGCCGGAGCCCCCGGGACCGCCCTACAGCTTCTCGACCGGCGCGTACCGCAGCAGCAGCCGCTTGGGCTTCTCGTCGCCGAAGTCGATCGTCGCCTGCGCGTCACCGCCCGCTCCGGTCACCGCCAGCACCGTCCCGAGCCCGAACTGGTCGTGCGTCACCCGGTCCCCGACCGCCAGCGAGATCACCGGCTTGTCCGTCGTCCGCCGGGTGGCGAAACCCGAGGGGCCGCCGCCGCGCGAGCGCGCCGAGAGCGACGAGGACAGCGACGACGCGATCCCGGACGTCGGCCCGGCGGGCTTGGCCGTCGCGCCCGTACGCTTCCACTCCAGGTGCTGCCCCGGGATCTCCTCCAGGAACCGGGAGGGCGGGTTGTACGAGGGCTGACCCCACGCGCTGCGCATCGTGGACCGGGTCAGGTAGAGCCGCTCACGGGCGCGGGTGATGCCCACGTACGCCAGGCGGCGCTCCTCCTCCAGCTCCTTGGTCTGCCCGAGCGCCCGCATGTGCGGGAAGACGCCGTCCTCCATGCCGGTGAGGAACACCACCGGGAACTCCAGGCCCTTGGCGGTGTGCAGGGTCATCAGCGTGATGACGCCGGAGCCCTCCTCGTCCTCGTCGGGGATCTGGTCGGAGTCGGCGACGAGCGCGACCTGCTCCAGGAACTCGGCCAGCGTGCCGGTGCTCTCGCCCTCCCCGCGGTCCTGCTCGAACTCCAGGGCGACGGCCGCCAGCTCCTGGAGGTTCTCGATCCGGGTCTCGTCCTGCGGGTCGGTCGACGCCTGGAGCTCGGCGAGGTATCCGGTCCGCTCCAGCACGGCCTCCAGGACCACCGCCGGGCCGGCGCCCGAGTCGACGATCGTGCGGAGCTCCTCCATCAGGGTGTTGAACCGCTTCACGGCGTTGGCCGAACGGGGCGCCATGCCGTACGCCTCGTCGACGCGGCGCAGCGCCTGCGGGAAGGTGATCCTCTCCCGCAGCGCCAGGGCGTCGATCATCGCCTCGGCGCGCTCGCCGATGCCGCGCTTGGGGACGTTGAGGATGCGGCGCAGCGGGACGTTGTCCTCGGGGTTGGCGAGGACGCGCAGGTACGCGAGGACGTCGCGGACCTCCTTGCGCTCGTAGAAGCGGACGCCGCCGACGACCTTGTACGGCAGGCCGACGCGGATGAAGATCTCCTCGAAGACACGGGACTGGGCGTTCGTCCGGTAGAAGACGGCGACGTCGCCGGCCTTGGCGTCGCCCGCGTCCGTGAGCCGGTCGATCTCGTCGGCGACGAACTGCGCCTCGTCGTGCTCGGTGTCCGCGACGTACCCGGTGATGCGGGCACCCTCGCCGGCGTTGGTCCACAGGTTCTTGGGGCGGCGGCTCTCGTTGCGCTCGATCACCGCGTTGGCGGCGGACAGGATGGTCTGCGTGGAGCGGTAGTTCTGCTCCAGCAGGATGGTGGTCGCGTCCGGGTAGTCCTCCTCGAACTGGAGGATGTTGCGGATGGTCGCGCCGCGGAAGGCGTAGATCGACTGGTCGGCGTCGCCGACGACGCACAGCTCGGCCGGGGCCAGGTCCTCGTACCCGGTGCCCACCAGTTCGCGGACGAGGGTGTACTGCGCGTGGTTGGTGTCCTGGTACTCGTCGACCAGGACGTGCCGGAAGCGGCGGCGGTAGTGCTCGGCGACGTCCGGGAAGGCCTGGAGCAGGTGGACCGTCGTCATGATGATGTCGTCGAAGTCCAGGGCGTTGGCCTCGCGCAGCCGCGCCTGGTACATCCGGTACGCCTCGGCGAGGGTCTTCTCGAAACCGTCGGCGGCCTGGTCGGCGAAGGTCTCCTCGTCGATCAGCTCGTTCTTCAGGTTGGAGATCTTGGCGCTGAACGACTTGGGCGGGAACTTCTTGGGGTCGAGGTCCAGGTCCCGGCAGACCAGCGCCATCAGCCGCTTGGAGTCGGCGGCGTCGTAGATCGAGAAGGACGAGGTGAAGCCGAGCCTCTTCGACTCGCGGCGCAGGATGCGGACGCACGCGCTGTGGAAGGTCATGACCCACATGGCGTTGGCGCGCGGGCCGACGAGCTGCTCGACGCGCTCCTTCATCTCACCGGCGGCCTTGTTGGTGAAGGTGATCGCCAGTATCTGGCCGGGGTGCACGTGCCGCGTGGCCAGGAGGTGCGCGATGCGGTGGGTCAGCACCCGGGTCTTGCCCGAGCCGGCCCCGGCGACGATGAGCAGCGGGGAGCCGGTGTGCACGACGGCGGCGCGCTGCTGCTCGTTCAGCCCCTCGAGCAGCGCGGCGGCGTCGACGACCGGGCGGTGGGCGCCGTCGCGGTAGTACGTGTCCCGGGGCGGGGGCACGTCGAACCGGTCCCCGAAGAGGTCGTGCGGGACCTCCTCCGCGGCCGGGGCGTCCCCGGGGCCCTCGGAGTCCTCGGGCGGCGGCGGGGGCTCCTCGGAGTGGTTCCGGAGGTCCGCCAGGAAGCTGTCGTCAAAGAGGCTGCTCATCGCCTATCGAGTCTAGGCGGCCCCACCGACAGTCGTGGACGAACCGAAAACAGGTCCGGTTCGTCACCGTCCGTACCGAGTCGACGACATCACGCCAAGGTCACGAATACGTATCGGGCATATCGAACATCATCCTTCACAGCACCGCCACACGTTGGCTAGCGTGCTCGCCCAAGCGGTCCGTTCTCCCTTCGGCGAACCACGCCGGACGGACCGTCCACGCCGAATTCGTGCTGCCCTCGCGGCAGTTCGGAACCGGGACCCCCCAGGGCACCTTCCGTTCCGCCCGAACCTGCAGTCCGCACCCGGTAGGCGGCCCATGGAAGGAGATGCCGGCCTTGGCGTCGCATCGCAAGCCGCGCACGCGCACCTTGCAGACCCTGCATGCCCACTCCCCCGCCGTCGGGGTCACGACGGCCGCCGCCCTGGCCTCGGTCACGCTCCTGTCGTCACAGAGCGCGACCGCCGCGCCGGTCACGGCGGGCGACCAGGACCACAGGCCCTCCGTCGAGGAGGTCCGGAGAAAGGTCGACGACCTCTACCGTCAGGCGGGCACGGGGACGACGCAGCGGTACGGCAGCCCGGCGGAGACCGCGGAGCGGCAGCGGCGCGAGGCGGTCGGGACGCCCGACCGCGGCGCCCGGCGCACGGAAGCGCCGGACGGGCCGCGCGACGCCCCCGCCGGCCGGGCGGGCGGTCCCGCGCCGGCCGCGGCACCGGTCCTGACGGAGGTCTCCGCCGAGCCCGTGGACCGGACGCGGCTGCTGGACCGGATCCCCGCCCAGGGGCACGCGGTGCCCGTGGCGCCCGTCGCGCCCGTGGCGCCCGTGGCGCCCGTGGCGCAGTCACCCGCGCCCGTGGCGCAGTCACCGGCTCGGGAGGCCGGGACCGGGGCCGTGGAGGGGGCGTGGGCGGACCCGACGCCGAAGGCCGGGACGGCCGGCCCCTCGCAGGCCTCCCTCCGGGCCGCCAAGCAGGCCGTGCAGCGCAAGCTCGGCGACGCCCGGGAGCTGCTGCGGCGGGCGGCGGCCGACGCCCCGGCGTACCCCACCGAAGCGACGCACGTCGCGGAGACGGTGCCCGCGCGGGAGACGGCGTGCACGGCGGAGACGGCGTACCCGGCGCCCGGGCGGCACGTGGCGCACGACCTCGGGTACACGGCCAAGGCCCGCGAGGTGCTGGCCTTCGCGGAGGCCCAGATCGGCAAGCCGTACGTGTGGGGGGCGACCGGCCCGAGCTCGTACGACTGCGCCGGGCTCGCGCGGGCGGCGTGGCGGGCGGCGGGCGTCGACCTGCCCCGTACCGCCCCGGGCCAGGCCTGGGCCGGCACGCGGGTCGCCACGGAGGACCTGCGCCCCGGCGACCTGGTGTTCTTCCACGACGACCTCAGCCACGTCGGCGTCTACAAGGGCGACGGGATGATGATCCACGCCCCGCGGCCCGGGGCGAACGTCCGCGAGGAGACCATCCACTGCCTGCCCGTCCACAGCGGTGTGCGCCCGGCCTGACGCCGGGTGAGGCCGGTCAGGTCCAGAGCGTGGCGATGAAGACGTTGGCCGCCGTCAGGCCCCCGACCGCGCCGAAGAGCGCCTTGTCGACCCGCTCCTCGTCCCGCTTCACGTAGACCAGCCCGAGGACGACGACCAGGATCGCCAGCTTCACGCCGATCTTGACGTTGTTCACGGTCTGGTCGTCGGCCTGGTTGAGGCCGACCAGGACCACTCCCGTGACCAGCATGGTCAGCGCGCCGTGCAGCATCGCCGGGCCGAAGCGCGCCGTGCCCGCGCCCATCGCCTTCATCTGGGTCAGGAAGCCGCCCAGAAGGGCGGCGATACCGATGACGTGCAGCGCGACGAAGACATTGATGAGTACGTCCATGGGGCGGAGCCTAGCCGGGGCCATATCACCGGAGGCCGGTCGGGGTCGCCGCCTTCGTCGCCTCGGTCACGGCGGGTACGGAATGCGCGATTCCGTGCGTACGGGGCCTGTCGGAACCGATCCGGAAACCCACACCTGCGGCCAGTTGCGGTCATGCCGCCGCTCGCCCGTGACCCCCAGGTTTAGCGTCCTCCCCCGGGCCCCCACCCCTCCCCCGGGCCCCACCCGGCCGAAGGGAAGTGACCGCCCCCGTGGCAGCGCACCGGAAACCCAGGCAGCACCCGCTGAGCGGCCGCGCCGCCGTCACCCTGGCACTCGCCGGGGCGGCCACCGCCACCGCCTTCGAGGGTTCCGGACACGCCGAACCCCCGCGGACGCCCGCCCAGGTGCGGGCCGAGGCCGACCGGCTCTACCGGGAGGCCGAGGAGGCCACCGAGAAGTACAACGGCGCCAAGGAGGAGACGGTACGGGCGAGAGCCGCGCTGGACGCGCTGCGCGACGAGGCGGCCCGCCGGACCGCCCGCCTCAACGCCGCCCGCAACGCGCTCGGCTCCATCGCCGCCTCCCAGTACCGCGAGGGAGGCCTCGGCCCGGCCGCCCGGCTCGCGCTCTCCAGCGACCCCGACGCCTACCTCCGCGGCGCGGCGCTCGCGGACCGGGTCGGCGACCGTCAGGCCACGGCCGTCACCGCCGCCCGGGGCCAGGTGGCCGAGCTCGCCCGGCTGCGCGCGGAGGCGGCCGGCCGGTTCCGCGACCTGACGGCCCGGCAGACCGAGCTGGCCCGCCACAAGGCGACCGTCCGGGAGCGGATCGCCGCCGCCGAGAGGCTGCTGGCCCGTCTCACGGCGGCGCAGCGCGCCGCGTACGACGGCCGCTCCGGTGCGGCGCCGGACGGCCCGGCTCCCGCGCCCGGTTCGGTCCGGGCCGCGAACCCGCGCGCGGCCCGGGCGGTCGCGTTCGCGTACGGGTCCCTGGGCAAGCCGTACGTGTGGGGGGCCACCGGCCCGTCGGCCTTCGACTGCTCGGGGCTCACCCAGGCCGCCTGGCGCTCGGCCGGGGTGTCGCTGCCCCGGACGACGTACAGCCAGATCGACGCCGGCCGGCGGGTGTCCCGCTCCGAGCTGGCCCCGGGTGACCTGGTGTTCTTCTACTCGGGCGTGAGCCACGTGGGGCTGTACATCGGCGACGGCAGGATGATCCACGCCCCCCGGCCCGGCGCCCCGGTACGGATCGCGCCGATCGACGAGATGCCCTGGGCGGGCGCGACCCGCGTGGTCTGACCCGCGCGCACCCGGCCCGGGTGCCGCCCGGACCGTACGGCCCGGCCCGAGCGCGCCGGCTACGGGCGGGCGCCGGCCGGGAGCGTCCCGCGGCCGGTCCCCGTTCCGGCCCCGGCGCCCGTGCCCGCCCCCGGGACGCCGGCGCCCGCACCCGGACCCGTCTCCGGAACGCCCGCACCCGGACCCGTCTCCGGAACCTCGCCGCCCGCGCCCGTACCGGGACCCGCGTCCCCGGGCGCACCCGCGTCCGCGCCCGCACCGGAACCCGCGTCGCCGGACGCACCCGCCGCCTCCGCGCGGAACTGCCGCGTCAGCCACCGGAACACCGACGGCACCTCCCGCACCCAGGTGCTTACCCGGTGACCGCCGTACACCTGCTGGACGTCGACGCGCGTCGGCGCCTTGGCCGCCTCCTGGAGGGCGACGCCCTGCTGGTAGCCGTCGCCGCCGTCACCGGTGACGAGCAGGGTGATCCGGGGCGGCACCGGGGCGGCCCGGAGCATGTTCAGCGGGTTGTGGGCGTGGCGCAGCGCGGGGTCCTTGCCGGTGAGCGAGGACGGCTCGGCGGCCGGGTCGTTGTAGCCGGACATGCTGACGCCGAACCGGTAGCGGTCGGGGTGGGCGATGGCGAGCTTCATGGCGC
Source organism: Streptomyces sp. NPDC016309 (assembly GCF_043077235.1). NCBI lineage: Bacteria > Bacillati > Actinomycetota > Actinomycetes > Kitasatosporales > Streptomycetaceae > Streptomyces > Streptomyces sp. NPDC016309. The sequence continues at coordinate 763,194 of NZ_JBIBSG010000001.1, forward strand.
AGTGGGCGCCCGCCGAGAAGCCGACGAGGGCCCAGTCGTTTGCCGCGCCGGAGACGCGGAAGTTGTCGGTGACCATCTTGCGCACGTCGACGCTGAGCCAGGTGTCGGCGTTGACCTTGCCCGGCACGTTGGCGCAGCCGGTGTCGGTGTGGCCGAGGAGGTGGCTGCGGGGCGCCACCAGGATGAAGGGCTCGACCGTCCCGTCGCGCATCAGGGGTTCGAGCTGCTGGTTGGCGCGCATGCCGACGAACCAGGACTTCGGCGAACCGGGGAAGCCCGAGAGCAGTTCCACCACCGGGAACTTCTTGTCCTTGTAGGCCGGGTCGTCGTACTGCGGCGGGAGCCAGACGTACACCTCGGCCTTGACCCCGGAGATGCCGCCCTGGAGGACCGTCCGGCGGACGCCGGGGCCCATGGCGGGGTCGTCGACCGGGGTGAAGGTCTGGGTGACCCTGGGCAGGTCGGCGACGCGCTTGCCGCCCATGCCGTCCGGGCCGAGGTCGATGGCGGAGTCGACGTGGTCGCTGGTGCCCAGCAGGTCGTCCCAGCTGTCGTACAGCCCGTTGACGTTGTTCACCGCGACGAAGACCACGACGATCGCCGTGAGCTGCGCGAAGGCCACCATGCCCAACCGCGTCGCGGCCCGGACGAGGACGGGGCCGCGCACACGGCTCCACAGCGCCAGGGGCAGCAGGACGGCGATCACGGACAGCACGACCGCGGTCACGAGGAAGGGAGTACCTGTCAGGCTCATCACGGGGAGTAGGAGGGCACCGTCGCCGGACTGGTTGCCGCTCCTATGTACCGTTTACCTCACAAATACTCCGGCCCGGCCGCCCCGGGGGTCACACCAGCCGGCGGGCCGTCGCCCAGCGGGTCAGTTCGTGGCGGTTGGAGAGCTGGAGCTTCCTGAGCACCGCCGAGACGTGCGACTCGACCGTCTTCACCGAGATGAAGAGCTGCTTGGCGATCTCCTTGTACGCGTACCCCCGGGCGATCAGCCGCAGCACCTCCCGCTCCCGCTGGGTGAGCCGGTCCAGGTCCTCGTCGACCGGCGGGGCGTCCGTGGAGGCGAACGCGTCCAGGACGAAGCCGGCCAGCCGGGGCGAGAACACGGCGTCGCCGTCCTGCACCCGGAAGACCGAGTCGACCAGGTCGGCGCCCGTGATGGTCTTGGTGACGTACCCGCGGGCGCCACCCCGGATGACGCCGATGACGTCCTCGGCGGCGTCCGAGACGGACAGGGCCAGGAACCGGACCGGGTTCTCGGGGGCGGACATCAGGCCCGTGCAGCGGCGCAGCACCTCGACGCCGCCGCCGCCCGGCAGATGGACGTCGAGGAGGACCACCTCGGGGCGGGTGGCGGTGATCACGGCGACCGCCTGGTCGACGTCGGCGGCCTCGCCGACCACCTCGACCCCGGTCGTCTCGGTGCGGCCGATCTCGGCCTGCACCCCGGTGCGGAACATCCGGTGGTCGTCCACCAGCACGACCCGTACCCGGCGCTGCTCGCCGGCCGTCGTCGTCTCGTCGGTCATCCGTCCGCCCTCTCCATCTCCAGCTCCACTTCGGTGCCACCGCCCGGCACCGCGCGGAGCCGCGCGGTCCCGCCGTTGCGCTGCATCCGGCCGATGATCGATTCTCGTACGCCCATCCGGTCGGCGGGTACGGAACCGAGGTCGAAGCCGGGCCCCCGGTCCCGTACGGACACGAAGACCGTACGGCCCTCGACCTCCGCGTACACCTGCACCGCCCCTCCCTCGCCACCGTACTTGGCGGCGTTGACCATGGCCTCGCGCGCGGCCTGCATCTGGGCGGCCAGCCGCTCGTCGAGCGGGCAGTCGCCGACGATCACCACTTCCAGGGGCACCCCGTGCTTGTCCTCGACCTCGGCGGCGGTCCTCCTGACCGCCTCCGCCAGGGTGTCCGGCTCCTGCTCCTCGTCCTTGCCGGTGCCCTCCGGCCGGTAGAGCCAGTTGCGCAGCTCGCGTTCCTGTGCGCGGGCGAGCCGGCGCACCTCGCCGGGGTCGCCGGCGTTGCGCTGGATCAGGGTGAGGGTGTGCAGGACGGAGTCGTGCACATGGGCGGCGACCTCGGCCCGCTCCTGGGCGCGGATGCGCATGGTGCGCTCCTCGGACAGGTCCTGCGACATCTGCACCAGCCAGGGGCCGGCGAGCAGGGTCATCCCGGCGAGGACGGCTATCGCGGCGGTGAGCGCCGTCCCGAGCTGGGCGGCCGAGCCGCGCACCACCATGAAGACGGTCAGGCCCATGCCGACCAGCGCGACACCGGCGAGGCTCCGCACGAGCTGGAAGATCCGCTTGCGGCCGCCCGGCTGGGTCCAGCTCGCCCGCCGCGCGTTGTCGGCCTGCCGCCACACCAGGACGACGCCGACGCCGACGAGGAGGATCGGCCACACGTACCGCCCGGCGTCGCTGCCGAGGTCGACGCTGGTGACGAAGCCGATCGCGCCGACGGTGAGCGCGACGAGCGCCACGACCTGACCCTTGTCGGGCTTGCGCAGCCGGCGCCGCCCGTCGGGGCCGGCTGCGAACAGCGGGCGGGGTTCGGCGGACCTGCCGCCGACGCCCAGCGGGACGACGATCCAGAAGACGGCGTACAGCAGGACGCCGAGGCCGTCGGCGATGAACAGGGCGAGGAAGACCAGCCGCACCCAGATGACGGGCAGCCCGAGGTGGCCCGCCAGGCCGCGCGCGACACCGCCGAGCATCCGTCCGTCGGCGCTGCGGTAGAGCTTGCGCACGGGCGGTTCGGCGGTCGTCTCGGGCGGGCGGGCGGCGACGGGCATGCCCCGATCGTCACACGCCGGCCGGCGCGGGACATCAGGGCCGTCCCTCATCCGACCCTGAGAACCGGCCGTGGCCCGGGGGCCGATATCAGGGACGGGCCAGGGTCGCGGGAGGTGCCGGTGCGGCTCACGGGCCGTCACCATGGACGTATGACGCGTACGACCCCCGCTCCCGCCGAGGCCGATGGAGCCCCTCCCCACCCGCCGCTGCGGCGCACGACGGGGCGGAAGGTCGTGGCCGGCGTGTGCGGCGGGCTGGGGCGGCACTTCGACCTGGACCCGGTGGTCTTCCGGGTCGCGATCGGGGTGCTCGCCGTGACCGGCGGCCTGGGGCTGGTGTTCTACGGCTTCGCCTGGCTGCTCATCGCGGCCGACGGTGACGAGGAGAACGAGGCGCGGCGGCTGCTGTCCGGGCGGGTCGACGGGGCGACGCTGATCGCGCTGCTGATGGCGCTCGTCGGCTGCGGCCTGTTCCTGTCGATGCTGGGCAACGGCAGCACGATCTCCTTCTCCCTGCTGCTGATCGTCGCGGTCAGCGGGGCGGCGGTCTGGTCGCAGCGGCGCCGGCTGGCCGACGGCCACGAGACGGTGGCCGACCCGGTGACGGCGCACACGGTGGCCGAGGCGCCCCCGGAGACGAAGGCGCCCCCGCCGCCGGAGTACCCGTCGTGGTGGCGGGAGCCGATCGTCAAGGACGGTACGTCGGGGCCGGTCCCGCTCGGGTACCTGTGGGGGCCGGCGGACGGCGTGGGGGTGGAGGACGCGATCCGGCGGCGCCCCGCGAGGAGCGCCGGGACGGGGGAGGCGCCCGCGGCCCGGGGTCCGCGTTCCCTCGGCGGGCCCGTCTTCCTGCTGGCCCTGGTGGCGGGCGGGGTGGGGACGGCGGTGCCCTGGGGGTCGCGGCCGCTCGGTACCTGCCTGGTGACCGGGCTGGTGTGCGCGCTGGTGGTGTTCGCGCTCGGGCTGGTGGCGGGGTCGTTCGCGGGGCGGACGGGGGTGGGCACGGTCTTCATGACGGTGGTCACGGCCGTGCTCCTGGCGGGCGCGTCACTGGTGCCCGGGCAGATCGGCACGGAGTGGACGCGTACGGACTGGAGGCCGGCGACCACGGCGGACCTCCGGCCGCGCTACGAACTGGGCAGCGGTGTGGCCACCCTGGACCTGTCCCGGCTGGACGTCCCGGTGCGGCGGACGGCCCGCACCACCGCCGAGGTCGGCGCCGGCCGCCTCCATGTGATCGTCCCGCGGGACGTGACGGTGCGGGTGCGCGCGGAGGTGGGGCTCGGGGACCTGCGCCTGCCCGCCGAACCGGCCGGCGACGTGGACATCGCCCCGGCCCGCGACCTGACCCGCACGATCGCCCCGCCCCGGGGGACGGCCCCCGGGGGCACGCTCGACCTCGCCCTGGAGGTCGCGCTCGGACAACTGGAGGTCACCCGTGCCGCACCATGAGCAGCGGGACGCCCGGCGCCACGGCTTCCGCCCGGGCCGGCTGGTCCTGGGCCTCACGGCCCTCGGCATCGCGGCGCTCTACGGGGGCGACGTGGCCGGCGCCTGGGACACGCCCTGGTTCGCGGCGCTGCCGTTGCTGGCCGGGGGGCTGGTGCTGGCGGGCGTGGCCGGCTGGGTCGGCTACCGGGCCCGGCGCCGCCGTGCGGCCAGGGCGGCGTCGAGCGACAGCAGCGGGGCACCGGCCAGCACCAGCGGCAGCCACGCCATCAAGTAGGCGAGGTCGTTGCCGTAGTAGTACGGGGTGGACTGCCAGCTCACGGTCAGCCACAGGCTCAGCGAGATCAGCGCCCCGCCCAGCGCGGCGAGCCGCGCGAGCAGCCCGACCAGCGTGCCGATCCCCACGGCCAGCTCGCCGAGGGCGATGCCGTACCCGAAGCCCTCCGGGCTCTTCAGCGCCAGGTCGACGAGCCACGGCACGGCCGAGGAGTCCCGGACGGACCGCATCATCTCCCCGATGGACCCGCTGCCGGAGGCCGCCATGAACCGGTCGTCGGTGAGTTTGTCCAGCCCGGCGTAGACGAAGGTGACGCCGAGGAAGACGCGCAGCGGCAGCAGCGCGTACTCGGCGGCGGTCGCCCGCCAGCCGGGTGGCCCGCCCGCGTTCCGGTAGGTCGCTGTCGTCCGGTAGGTGTGCGTCACGCCGGCCTGCCTCTCCACACGGCTGTCCCCGGAACCGATTCTCCTCGGCATTCCCGTCCATGGATACGCGGCGGGCGGAGGGCCGGTTCAGACGGGGGACGGACACGGTCGGCTCCGCTCATGGCGCGTCCGCTCATGGCGAGGGAAGGCGGCGCCGGTCACGACAACCGGCCGGGGAGATCACACCGGCGCGGTCCGCCGGAGCACAATGCACCGCATGACGGACGACGACCGCACCGCGCCCTCGCCCCTGGTGGACCTGCTGGAACTGGAGCCCCACATCGAGGGCGGCTGGTTCCGGGAGACCTGGAAGACCACCGGCAGGACCACGCCCGACGGCTACACCGGCCCCCGCACGTACGCGACCGGCATCTACTTCCTGCTGCACCCCGGCGAGCGGTCGCGCTGGCACCGGGTGCGCTCCGACGAGCTGTGGCTCTGGCACCGCGGCGGCCCGCTGCGCCTCTCGCTGGGCGGCGAGGGCGACGCCCCGTCCGAGCCGTGGGAGCTGGTCCTGGGGCCGTCCGTCGAGACCGGCGAACAGCCGCAGCTCCTGGTCCCGGCCGGCACCTGGCAGGCGGCCGAACCGGCGGGCGACGAGCCGGTCCTGGTCACCTGCGTGGTCGCGCCGGGCTTCCACTACGACGACTTCACGCTGGGAGCCGCCGCCCACGGGACGTAGGCGGCGGCTCCGGTCGGGCGCGGGGCGGGATCATTCCCGCCGGGGGATCACTCCCACTCGATGGTGCCCGGGGGCTTCGACGTCACGTCGAGCACGACCCGGTTGACGTCCTTCACCTCGTTGGTGATCCGCGTCGAGATCTTCGCCAGCACGTCGTACGGCATCCGCGTCCAGTCCGCGGTCATGGCGTCCTCGGACGACACCGGCCGCAGCACGATCGGGTGACCGTACGTACGGCCGTCGCCCTGCACGCCCACCGACCGGACGTCGGCGAGCAGCACGACGGGGCACTGCCAGATGTCACGGTCGAGGCCGGCGGCCGTGAGCTCCTCGCGGGCGATGGCGTCGGCCTCGCGCAGCAGGTCCAGGCGCTCCTTGGTGACCTCGCCGACGATCCGGATACCGAGGCCGGGGCCCGGGAAGGGCTGGCGCTGGACGATCTCCTCCGGCAGGCCGAGCTCCGCGCCGACCATCCGGACCTCGTCCTTGAACAGCTTGCGCAGCGGCTCGATGAGCTGGAACTCGAGGTCCTCGGGGAGCCCGCCCACGTTGTGGTGCGACTTGATGTTGGCGGTGCCGGTGCCGCCGCCCGACTCGACCACGTCCGGGTAGAGCGTGCCCTGGACGAGGAACTCGACCGGGTGGTCGTCCGGCGCCTCGGCGACGATCTCGGCCTGGGCCTGCTCGAAGACCCGGATGAACTCGCGCCCGATGATCTTCCGCTTCTCCTCGGGGTCGGAGACCCCGGCGAGCGCCTTCAGGAAGCGCTCCTGCGCGTCGACGACCTTGAGCTGGACGCCGGTGGCGGCCACGAAGTCCTTCTCGACCTGCTCGGTCTCGCCCTTGCGCATCAGACCGTGGTCGACGTACACGCAGGTGAGCTGGGAGCCGATGGCCTTCTGCACGAGGGCGGCCGCGACGGCCGAGTCCACGCCGCCGGACAGGCCGCAGATGGCGCGCTTCTCGCCGACCTGGGCGCGGATCGCCTCGATCTGCTCCTCGATGACGTTGCCGGTGGTCCAGTCGGGACGCAGGCCGGCGCCGCGGTAGAGGAAGTGCTCCAGGATCTGCTGGCCGTGCGTGGAGTGCATCACCTCGGGGTGGTACTGCACGCCGTACAGCTTCTTCTCGTCGTTCTCGAAGGCCGCGACCGGCACGACGTCCGTGGACGCGGTGACCGTGAACCCCTCGGGAGCGGCGGAGCAGGCGTCGCCGTGCGACATCCACACCGGCTGCTCGACCGGGGTGCCCTCGAAGAGGGTGGAGGAGGCCCTGGAGACGTGCAGCGGCGTACGGCCGTACTCGCGCGCGCCGGTGTTGTCGACCGTGCCGCCGAGGGTCGTCGCCATGAGCTGGAAGCCGTAGCACATGCCGAAGACCGGGACACCGGCCTCGAAGATCGCGCGGTCGAGCTGGGGGGCGCCCTCCTCGTAGACGGAGGACGGGCCGCCGGAGAGGATGATCGCCTTGGGGTTCTTGGCCAGCATCTCGGCCACCGGCATGGTGGACGGGACGATCTCGCTGTAGACCCGGGCCTCACGGACGCGGCGGGCGATGAGCTGGGCGTACTGCGCGCCGAAGTCGACGACCAGTACGGCGTCGGGCGCGGCAGCGGGATTCGCTGATGACACTACGGCGGCCTTCCGGCGGGGAGGAGTCTGTATGTCGATTCTACCGGCGCGGCCGGGGGAGCCTTCGTCTCACCATCCGAACCCGGGGCCCTCCGGCTCGGTCGATGGTCCATACTGGCGGCATGCGCAAGCTCTCGACCTTCGTCTTTACCTATGGCACCGGGCCCGTCCGGCTGCCATGGTCGTGCTGCTTGAGCCACTGACAAGCGACTTCCCCAGGCGCCCCGGGCCGACAAGGTCCGGGGCGCCTGTCGTTCTCCCGGACCCTGTCGCCGGCCCGCGGCCCTCCCCGCAGAGGAGCCCCGCCATGACCGCCACGCAGACCACGCACACCACACGGACCACCATCGAGAAGACCGGCGCCCGCACCGACGAGGCCGCGGGCGTGATCACGGGCGCGCGGGAGCGCATCGACGCGCTCGACGACCGGATCATCGGCCTCATCCAGGAACGGATGGCCGTCTCGGCCGTCATCCAGGAGGCGCGGATCTCCTCCGGGGGCCGCCGGGTGAACCTGGCGCGCGAGATGGAGGTGCTGGCGCACTACCGGGACGCGCTGGGCCGGCCGGGCACGTCGCTGGCGATGACGATGCTGGAGCTGTGCCGGGGCCGGATCTGAGTTCGGCCGGCGTCTCACCCGTACGGCGCGTGACCGCGCCGCACCGGGTTTCGTTGGAGGGGTTGTCCGTGTCAGCCAGGGGCGGGCCGTAGAAACCACGCGTGGCTCCGCTGGGGCGTGTGGCGTACCTCCTGGGTACGTCGTGGGACCTCGCTCCAGCGTGCGTGACCGGACGGCAGGGGACAGCAGCCCGGTCACCCGAAAAGGCGGTCGGCTCCGGGGACGCCCGGAGCCGACCGCATCCGGTCCGACCGGTTGCGCCGGCCCTCCCCGTCCGGCACGACGCACCGTCACCGCCCCCGCTCCCACTCTCACCTCGTTCCCACTCGCACGACCACTGCCACCGAGCGGCGTCACCCCCCGGCGCCGCCTCCCCGGCACCGGCGCTGCCCTGACGCCGGTGCCGACGGCCGAGGGCCCCCGCGGAAGACGCTTCCGCGGGGGCCCTTGTTCTGTGCCCGGCGCACCGGACGGTGCCCGGCGGCGGCTCACGGGTGGGCCCCGGAAGCGATGCACACAAGCGGAACCTGTGATGCAGCCCACATAAAGATTCCATCAGGTGGTGTGCAACCATTCCCACCCGTCGCAGGTCATGCATGCGAAACAACGGCCACATCCGTGACACCCCCACACCGGGTCGGCCCCCACGACACCGTGCCGCATCGAGCGGTACGCCTGGACTTCCCTGAGGTCTTCATGAAGCTTCGCCGCGCCATGGCGGTCGCCGCCGCGACCGCCGTCATAGCCCCTGCCGCCTTCCTGGCGGCTCCGGCCGCGTACGCGACGGACGGCACCACCGGCACGACCTCCACCTCCGGCGCCTCGGGCGAGACGGAGAGCACCACCACCGGCGGCACGACCACCACGGACGACGGCACCACGGCCGGCGGCGGCGCCGCCACCACCGAGGACGCCACGAAGACCGACGACGGCACGCCGGCCGACGACGCCGCCGCCACCGAGGACGGCGCCAAGACCGAGGACGAGCCGAAGACGGACGACGGCACGAAGCCCGCCGACGACACGGTCACCGGCGGCACCGGCGGCACCGACGGCGCCGAGAAGCCCGGCACCGAGCCCGGCACCGGCACCGAGACCGGCAAGGACGAGGAAGAGGCCGGCGAGGACGAGGTCGTCGACGAGGAAGAGGAGATCATCGAGGAGGAGGTCTGCAAGCAGGCCGCCGTCGACGTCTCCCTCTCCCACCTCCCCGGCAAGATCGTCGCGGGCAGCGGCTGGAAGAACTTCCAGCTCAACGTCAAGAACAACAGCAAGGCCGCCCTGGACGAGGTCGTCGTCGGCGCCTGGGCCTCGTACGCGAAGGACGTCGACGAGGAGGCGTACACCGACCGCCTGGTCGAGAAGTACGCCAAGATCGAGTACAAGCTGCCCGACGGCCAGTGGAAGAACGGCGCGAACCTCTCGGGCCAGAACATCGGCTTCTTCTTCGACGTCGTCAACCTGAAGAAGGACGAGAACCGCACGATCCAGCTGCGCATCTCGATCGACAAGGCCGCCCCGGCCGGCGCCGCCCTCGGCTTCGCCGCCACGGGCTACGACAAGGACGACGAGTGCTACGAGGACTACGCGTCCTACGAGTTCCAGGTCGTCGCGGCCGGTGGCACCGGCGGTGACGGCGGCGAGGCCAAGCCGTCCGACGAGAAGCCGGCCGACCTGAAGCCGCAGGGCGGCTCGACCCCGATCAAGGTCGAGGGTGAGCTCGCCGAGACCGGTTCGTCGTCGATGCTGCCGACCATCGGGATCGCCGGTGGCATCACGGTCGTCGCCGGTGCCGGTGTCGTCTTCGCCCTGCGTCGCCGCAACGGTGGCGCCGCCGCGTAACACGCGCACCACGGAGCTGGAGAGGCGCTGCACTCGGAGGGGGGTGCAGCGCCTCTCTGTCGTCCGTCGGGCCCGTCAGGGCTTCGGCGGGACCGCCGGCATGCCGAGGAACGGGAGCCTCAGGGCGCCGAAGGCGTCCGCCGGGACGGTGGGGGACGTGGGCGCGACGGGGGCGAGGCGCTCGTAGGCCGCGTCCTGCGCCGGACGGGGGTCGTCCTCACCCTTGTTGGGCCAGAAGGACATGGCCCGCTCCGCCTGGGCGGTGATCGTCAGGGACGGGTTCACGCCGAGGTTGGCGGAGACGGCCGCGCCGTCGACGACCGAGATGCCCGGGTGGCCGTAGAGGCGGTGGTACGGGTCGATGACGCCGTCCTCCGCACTGGCGCCGATCACGCAGCCGCCCAGGAAGTGGGCGGTGAGCGGGGTGCCCATCAGTTCGCCGACGTTGGAGCCGGCGAAGCCGTTGATCTCCTCCGCCAGCAGGCTCGCGGCGCGGGTGCCCTCGGCGATCTGCTTGGGGTTCGGGGCGCCATGGCCCTGGCGGGCGGTGAGCAGGCCCTTGCCCAGGCCGTCGCGCTTGCGGTAGGTGGTCAGGGAGTTGTCCAGGGACTGCATCACCAGGCCGATGATGGTCCGCTCCGACCAGCGGCGGTTGGACAGCGAGCGCATGGCCAGCAGGGGGTGGCGGGCCACGTTGCCGAGCCAGGCCCGTACGCGGTGCTCGGAGTACGGGACCTGGAGGATGGAGAGGGACCCCATCGCGTTGGAACCCTTGCCGTAGCGGACCGGCTCGATGTGGGTGTTGGCGTCCGGGTGGACGGACGAGGTGATGGCGACGCCCCGGGTGAAGTCCGCCCGCTCGTGGCCGTGCCGCTTGCGGTAGCGGCGGTCGGTGGTCTGGGAGCCGACCAGGGCCTCGGAGTTGGTGCGGGTCAGCTCGCCCAGGCGGGCGGAGAGGCGCGGGAGCTTCCCCTCGTCCTTCATCCGGTGCAGCAGCGTCTGGGTGCCGTAGGTGCCGGCGGCGACGACCACGTACCGGCAGCGGAGGGTCTTCCGGGCGGCCTTGCGGCGGCGGTGCGTGGGGACGGTGGTGACGAGGTAGCCGTCCCCGGAGGGTGCCTCGGTGACGGCGGTGACGGTGGTCATCGGGTGGATGACGGCCCCGGCCTTCTCGGCGAGGTGCAGGTAGTTCTGCGTGAGGTTGTTCTTCGCGCCGTGCCGGCAGCCGGTCATGCACTCGCCGCACTCGGTGCAGGCGTGCCGGGCCGGGCCGGCGCCACCGAAGTACGGGTCCTCGACCCGCTGGCCCGGCTTCGCCCTCGCCTTCCCGTCGGCGTCCCGGCCGTCGCCGAAGAAGACCCCGACGGGCGCGAGGTGGAAGGTGTCGCCGACGCCCATCGCCTGGGCCGCCGCCTTGAGGTGGACGTCGGAGGGGGTCATCGTCGGGTTGAGCCGTACCCCCAGCATGCGCTTGGCCTGGTCGTAGTACGGGGCCAGCTCCTCCTGCCAGTCGGTGATGGACGCCCACTGCTTGTCGCGGAAGAACGGCTCCGGCGGTACGTAGAGGGTGTTGGCGTAGTTGAGGGAGCCGCCGCCCACCCCGGCGCCGGCCAGCACCATGACGTTGCCGAGCAGATGGATGCGCTGGAGCCCGAACAGGCCGAGGGCGGGGGCCCACAGGTAGTTCTTCACGTCCCAGGAGCTCTTGGGGAGCGTCTGCGGGGTGAACCGGCGGCCCGCCTCCAGCACGCCGACCCGGTAGCCCTTCTCGGTCAGCCGGAGGGCCGACACCGACCCGCCGAAACCCGAGCCGATCACGATGACGTCGTAGTCGTGACCGCCGGGCGCGTCCTGGTTCTGGGCAGGGGTGACCTGGGACATGGGCTCTCCTCGTACCGGAAGGGGGGAAGGGGGCGTCTCGGGGAAAGAGCGTCTCGGGGCCGGACGCCCTGTAGGGGGTGTCTGGCCGATCACGCCGGGCTCACGACGCCCGGCACCGCGCCTCGCTGCGTTGTCGTCGGTCGCCATGGCTCCGCCATGCCTCCCTCCTCCGCCTTGCGATGCACGGCACCGGCCGCCGAGCGCTGATCCGGCCTGATCGACAGGACACCCCCTAGCGCAGGCGGAACGCCTTCATCAGCCGCAGGCTGCGGCTCATGAACGCCGCGTACTGCTCGTCGTCCATGCCGAAGGCGGGCGCGAGCGGGATCACCCGCTGCTGGGCCACCGTCTGGGCCTCGGTGTATTTGAGGATGCCCTCGGAGCCGTGCCGGCGGCCGAGGCCCGAGTCCTTCATCCCGCCCATCGGCGACTGGACGCTGCCGTACGCCGGCGCGTACCCCTCGTTGATGTTGACCGTCCCGGTGCGCAGGCGGGCGGCGACGGCGTGTCCGCGGCGTCCGTCCTTGGTCCAGACGCTGGCGTTGAGCCCGTACGCCGTGGCGTTGGCGCGCTCGACGGCCTCGTCCTCGTCGGTGAAGCGGTAGACGGACACGACCGGGCCGAAGGTCTCCTCGGCGCACACGGCCATCGGCTCCTGGACGCCCTCCAGGATGGTCGGCTCGTAGAACAGCGGGCCTATGTCGGGGCGGGCCACCCCGCCCGCGACGAGCGTGGCGCCCTTGGCGACGGCCTCCTCGACGTGCCGCGTGACGGTCTCGAGCTGCCGCTCGCCCACCAGGCAGCCCATGTCGGCCCCGTACGCGAGCGAACGGCCCAGCCGCATGGCCTTCGTGCGGGCGGCGAAGCGCTCGACGAAGTCGTCGGCGATCGACTCGTGGACGTACAGCCGCTCGATGGAGATGCAGAGCTGGCCGGCCGACGAGAAGCAGGCGCGCACCGCGCCGGCGGCGGCCTTCTCCACGTCCGCGTCGTGCAGCACCAGCATGGCGTTCTTGCCGCCCAGTTCGAGGGAGACGCCGACCAGGCGGGCGGCCGCCCCCTGGGCGACCTCGCGGCCGGTGCGGGTGGAACCGGTGAAGGACACGTAGTCGGCGTGCCTGACCACCTCGGGGCCGACGACCGGGCCCTCGCCGATGACGACCTGGAAGACCTCGGCCGGCAGGCCCGCCTCGACGAGCAGGTCGCGGGCCCACAGGGCGGTGAGCGCGGTCTCCGTGTCGGGCTTCATCACCACCGCGTTGCCGGCGACGAAGGCGGGCAGCGCGTCACCGACGGACAGTTCGAGGGGGTAGTTCCACGGGGCGATCTGGCCGACGACCCCGCGCGGCCGGCGCAGTTCGGTGACCTTGGTGAGGGCCGGCACGACGCCGGTGTGGCGCCGGGGCTTGAGGTACGCGGCCGCGCGGCGGCCGTAGTGGCGGGCGGCGACGGCGACGGCCTGGACCTCCTCGTGCGCGTGCAGCCGGGCCTTGCCGGTCTCGAGCTGGATGAGGTCGAGGACCTCGGCCTGCCGCTCCAGGACCAGGTCGTGGAAGCGGAGGAGGACGGCGGCCCGCTCGCGTACGGGGGTGGCGGCCCAGACGGGCTGCGCGGCGCGGGCGCGGGCGAACGCCTCGGCGACGTCCTCGGGGGTGGACTCGGGCAGCTCGGCCAGCCGCTCCCCGGTGAACGGCGTGTGGTTGGCGGTCCGGCCGGAGCCGACGACGCCACGGGTGAGCTGGGCGACCACCTCGGGCGTCACCACGTCGGCGGCGGTGCGGGCGCCGGCCGGGGCGGGGGCTGTCGGGTTCGTACCGAGCGGCGTGGCGGGGGCCTGCGGGTCCGTGGTGTCCGTCATGGGGGCGAGGGTATGCCGGATGCGGCCCGTGCGGTACCCGCCGGTAACAGCTTTTCACCGGGCGCTCACACCGTGCCAGCGTTCACTGGCAAATAAGCCCTGATCAGGGGTGCCGTACCCGGAAGGAATCGAGAACGGTGTCGAAGTGACGCTTCAGCTCGTCCAGCCGCGGCACCGGCGCCGAGACCCACACGTCGTACATCCGGCCGCCCTCGTCCCAGCAGATGTCGTAGGTCCGCCGGGGGCCCTCCGTGTGCGAGAAGCCGTCCCAGGTGAACTCCCTGAGCGCGGCCGGAAGCCCGTTGTGCGTCGTCGGGGTGACCTTCGCCTGGCGGTAACCGGGCTGGTCGCGCGGGCCGTTCGCGTGGGCGCGGCGCATGTGGCCGAGCGGGCCGCCGGCGGCCGGGTCCTGGACGCGGACGCCGATGCGCAACGCCCGGTCGGGCGCCGTGTAGTAGACCCGTCTGCCGTCGGTGGAGCGCGCGTACCCCTGGGGGACGGTCAGCGAGAACCCGCGCGGATCGGAGCTGGAGCGGTAGCCGGCCGGGACGCGGGGCGACGGGGTGCCCGCCGTGGCGGCGGGCGGACGGGACGACGGGCCGCCGGTGACGCCCGGACCGGCGCCGGTGCCGGCGGCCGCGCCCGGGGTGTTGGGGGCGGTGGGCGTGTCCGGCGAGGGGGACGCGGTGGCGGTGCGCCGGCCGCCCCCGCCGCCCCCGCCGTCGCCGTGGCCCTTCAGCAGCAGGACGCCCGCGGCGCCCGCCCCGGCGAGGGCCACCAGCAGCGCGGCGGCCACCAGGGGCGTACGGAGCCGGTGCCGGGACGGGTGGCCCGCGCGCGGGGGGACGGCGTCCGTCCCGTGGGGCGGGGCGGCGCGGCCCGGGGCGCGGGGGTGGTCGGGGCCGCGGTCGCCGGTGCGGTCGGTGCGGTGGCGGCGGTCGGTGCGGTCGCCGCTGCGGGCCCGGTCGCCGCGGTCGCCGTCGCGGTCACGGCGGTCGGGGCGGACGCGGTTACCGGGGCGGACGCGGTCACGGGCGCGGGGGCGGGCGTCCGCGCGGCCGTCGGGGCCGGCGGGATCGGGTACGGCGTCGGAGGGTCCGGGGCGCGGGGCGTCCGCGTGGGGCGGGACGGCGTCGGCGTACGGGTCGGCGGCGCCGGCCGCCCGGCCGCCGTGGGACACCGGGGCGTCGTCGGCCACCCCGTACCCGCGCCGCCCCTGTCCGCGCGCCTCGTACCCGCGCGCCTCGCCGGCACGTCCCTCGTACCCCCGCCCCTCGTACCCGCGCGGCGGCCGCCCCGACTCCGCGTACGCCCGCAACACCCGTTCGGCCTCGCCCGCGCCCATCCGCCGGGCCGGGTCCCGCTGCAACAGGCCCCGTACGACGGGCAGCAGCGGTCCCGCCGCGGCGGGCGGCCGGAAGTCCTCCTCGACCACCGCGTGCAGCACCCCGCCCAGCGAGTCGCGGTGGAACGGCGACTGGCCGGTGAGCGTGGCGCACAACAGCGCCCCCAGGGACCACAGGTCCGTCTCCGGCCCCGCCTGCGCGCCCTGCATCCGCTCGGGTGCGGTGTACTCGGGCGAGCCGACGAACATCCCCGCCTCCGTGATCGTCGTCGAGCCGGCGAGCTGGGCGATGCCGAAGTCGGTGAGGACGACCCGTCCGGTCCCCTCCTCCAGCAGGACGTTGGCGGGCTTCAGGTCCCGGTGCAGCACGCCCAGCGCGTGCGCGGCCCGCAGGGCGCTCAGCAGCGCCAGGCCGACGCGGGCCGCCTCCCGCGCGTCGAGCGGGCCGTTCCGGGCGATCCGCTCGGCGAGCGAGCCGCCCTCGACCAGCTCCATCACGATGTACGGGACGCCGTCCTCCTCGACCACGTCGTGGACGCAGACGATGTGCGGATGGTGCACGCGCGCGATGGCACGCGCCTCGCGGAGCGTGGGGTGGACGGCGGTCCCCACGTCGACGTGGAGCTCCTTGACGGCGACACGGCGGCCGAGCAACTCGTCGTACGCCCGCCAGACCGTGCCCATGCCTCCCCGACCGAGCCGGGCCTCCAGCCGGTAGCGTCCGACGATCCGCCGCTGTTGCCCCGATCCGGACACGGCACATCCCCTCTGCTCGCGCCGAGGGTCACTCCTCGGCGGGACGCCAGCCGCGCAGCACGATGTCGAACTGCTCCCGGGTCACCGGCCAGTCGGCCGCGGGAGCGGACATGAACAACGCGTACTCGGTTCCGTCGTCCGTGTAGTACACCTGGTCGATCGCGTGCCGCTCGCCCGCGTTGGCGTTCTTCTCGACCCAGCTGAACTCCCACAGACAGGATTCCAGTTGATCACGGAACGTGTTCGTGTGCAGCTTCTTCCGCTCATACCGGGGAAGCCGCTTCTTCAGCCCTTTCTCGATGTCGAGCATGTGCAGGCAAGGATTCTCGAAGTCCGGTGAGGCGTCGGCGCTGATACGGATGAGGTGGCGGCCGTTGTCGGGCGTGTAATCGATCTGACCGCCCTCCGCCCGGCGCTTCCAGCCCTCCGGGACGAGAAGGCTGAAACCCGATGGGTCCTCGACCCGGTTCCAGCCGTCGGGGACCGACGGTGCCCGTCCGTCCCGGTCGGCCGTGGCGGCGCGGGCCGTGTCGTCGTTCCCGTACCGCATCACGGCGAAACCCGCGGCGCCGCCCACGACGGCGGCGAGGACGGTCATGAGGGCCACCGTCCGCCAGCGCCGGGGGCGCCCGGACGCGTCACCGGCGGACCGGTCACGGGGCGTGCCCGCGGTGCCCGGGCGGCCGGGGGCGGACGGGGTGCCCGGGCGGGTCCCGGAGCCGGCGGCGGCGTCCTCACCGCCCGGGCGCGGCAGGGGCCTTGTCGTCCCCGGGCCGGTGGTGGCGGTGCGGGTGGCACCGGTGCCCCCGGCGGCGTGCGGGGTGGCGTCCGCGTGACCCCCCGCGGCCCCGCGGTCCCCGGCGGCCCCGTCCTCGGCCGGGCCGTCCTCCGTGGCCCCGTCCGGCGCGTCGCGCCCGGCGGTGCCCCGTCCCCCGGGCTCGGCGAGTCGCGCGGCGGCCGGCAGGTCCTCGCGGCTCATGGACCGTGTGGGGACGTACGCCTGCGCGGCGGCCGGGGTACGGCCCTCCATCGCCTCCAGCAGCATGCGTTCGGCCTCGGCGGCGTCCGGGCGGTCGGCCGGGTCCTTGCGCAGCAGGGCGACGATGACGGGCGCGAGGGCGCCGGCGTGCTCGGCGGGCGGCGGTTCCTCGGTCACCACGGCCTGCATGACGCTCAGGGGGGACGTGCGGTGGAAGGGCGGGGTGCCCTCGACGGCGGTGTAGAGCGTGGCGCCCAGGGACCAGAGGTCGGAGGCGGGGCCCGGGTCGCCGCCCCGTACCCGCTCGGGTGCCAGGTACTCGATGGAGCCGACGAGTTCCCCGGTGCGGGTGATGGTGGAGTCGCCCTCGATGGCGGCGATCCCGAAGTCGGTGAGCAGCACCCGCCCGTCGCGGGCGAGCAGGACGTTGCCGGGCTTGACGTCCCGGTGCAGCACTCCGGCGGCGTGCGCGGCCCGCAGGGCGCCCAGGACGTGCAGTCCCACACGGGCGGCCTCCCGGGCGTCGATACGGCGATTTTCGGCCGCCTTGGCGGCGTCCGCGAGCGAGGGCCCGTCGACGTACTGCATCACGATCCACGGACGGTCGTCGTGCTCCAGCACGTCGTGGACGGTGACCACGCTGGGGTGGGTGATGCGGGCGGCGGCGCGCGCCTCCTTCTGCGTCCGGGCGTGCAGGACGGCCCGGTCCGCCTCGGACACGTACTTCCCGGCCGTGAGTTCCTTGACGGCGACGGTGCGGTGCAGCAGTTCGTCGTGGGCGCGCCAGACCTTGCCCATGCCCCCGCGGCCGATGGCCTCGCTCAGCCGGTAGCGTCCGGCGAGCACGAGTCCCGCGCCCATGCCTGGTGAATGTTCCACTGTCCCCCGCCCGTTCCTTCGGTCTCCAGGTTACGGAGGGTTGTGCCGTGGCCGAAACCTCGGGGTTGCCAAGGAGACCGCTCTGTGATCCGCAACCGGGGTTTCGGACGCATTTGCGGTGTGTGGGCGGCCGGGCGGGCACCGGCTAGCGGGTCGACCGGTAGGCGCCGACGGCCTGTTGGTAGATCTCGGACACCTTGTCGCGCTGGCTCTCCGGACCGATGACCTGGACGACGTGGTAGCGGTCGCCGATGACCAGGGCCAGGTTCCGCACGTACACCTCCTGGCCGTTGGCGTCCGACCAGGTGAACTGCCCTTCCGCCATGACCTGTCGGCCCACGTCCACCCGTCGCAGACCGGACGCGGTGGCCCAGCTGCTGTCCCGCCACGGCTGGAGTTCGCGCTCCTTGGTGCGCTGGTACTCCAGGGGGTCGCTGCCGCCCGTCAGGATCGTGTCCCGGCCCGGGACGACGATCAGGGTGAAGTCGCCGCCGGTGTAACGGACCTGCCCGACGTCGTTGATGGGGCTGCGCCGCCAGGTCCTGTCGACGCCCACCCGGAAGCCCTCCGGATCGTCACGCACCGTATAACCGGCGGCCGGGTCCGGGGAGTCGGGGGTGACGGTGTTGGTGGAGGGTGCCGGGCCGCTCGGCGCGGGCTGCTGCTGGGACGGATCCGGCTGCTGCGGGTCCTGCGGCTGCTGGGGCCCTCGGGTCCCCTGGGACGGCCGGGGCTGCTGCGGGGCCTGCCCCCCGGTGCGGGGCTCCGCCTCGGGCATGAACACCAGGGCGTACGCCACGGCGGCGGCGAGCACCAGCAGGATGGCCACCAGGAGCGTACGGCCGAGGGCGCGCGGGGCGCGGGGCCGGGCGGCGCTCGCGGCGCCCTTCGCGGGGCCGGTCCTCCTGCTGTGCCGGTGGCGGCCGTGGGTGGTGCCGGGCGCGCCGGGGCGGCGTCTGCGGACCAGTTCGCCCCGGCGGCGCACGACGGGCAGCCGGGTGGCGTCGACGGACGGCATCGGGACGACCCCGGTGCCCGCGTCGGGCTCCGGCGCCGACCGGACGAGCGAGCGCAGCCAGCCGCGCAGCTCCTCGAAGTCGGGGCGCTCGGTGGGGTCCTGGCGCAGCAGCGATTCCACGACCGGGCGCAGCGGGCCGCACTCCTCGGCGAACGCGGGGGGCTCGGCGCAGACCATCTGGACCAGCTCGGCGGCGTTCTCCTCCGGGTAGGGCGCGTGGCCCTGGACGGCGCGGTAGAGCAGCGCGCCCAGCGCCCACAGGTCGGTGGCGGGGCCGATGGGCGGCGCGAGCTGCCAGGTGTCGTGGACGGGCCCGGCCTGCTCGGGCGCCCACCGCTCGGTGACGGCTCCGACGACGGCGATCCGGGCCTGGCGGGCGCGCTCGGCGGCCAGGGGCGTGGCGGGGCCCCGGTAGCGGGGAGCGGTGGCCGCGCCGCCGGCCACGACCTCGTCCCAGCGGCCCGGTCCGGCGGGATCGCCGGCGGGGTCCGGGCCGGAGGCGTGGTCCGCGCCCGGGGTGCGAGAGGGATCGGGGGCGCGGGACGGGTCGGGGGTGCGGGACGGGTCGGAGGTGCGGGCCTGGCGCCGGGCGTCGGCGCGCAGCGCGTCCCGGGTGCCGTACGGGGAGACGCCCCCGCCCGCCGGGACGGAGCCCGGCCCGGTGCCCGGCCCGTCGCTCCAGGTACCGGCCAGCAGGGCGCGGCGCGGGCCCCGGCCCCCGTCCTCCCCCTCGCCGGTGTCGTCGTCCTCGTCGTCGTCCAGCTCCGCGGCCCGGGACCACCACCGGGGCTGGTACTCCTCCGGGGTGCCGCCCGCCGGGGCCGCGGGGCCCAGCGGCGGGGGCGGGAGCGAGAGGGCTGCGCCGGCCTCCTCGGCCCGGGCCGCGGCACGCACACCCGCCTGGTAGGCGGCGATGGCGCCGGCCCGGGAGGCGCGCCCCTCGGGGCCGGGCGTGCCGGCGCCGGGCGCCTCGGGGAGCGCGGGCGCGGACGGGCCCGGCAGCGTCGGTGCGGCCGGCTCGTACCCGGGGGCGAGGGCCGGGAGCGGTGCGGGGACGGGCCCCGAAGAAGGCGGCGGGGGCGGGAAGTCGTCGTCGGCGTCCGGGTCGGGGACCGGGGCGTAGCCGCACAGGGCCTCCTCGGCGGCGCCCGCCGCGAGGCCCGTCAGCACGACCCGCCCGTCGTCGCACACCAGCACCGTGCGCGACGTGATGTTGCGGTGCACCCACCCGTGGGCGTGCAGCGCGCGCAGCGCGGTCAGCACGTCCGAGCCGATCTCGGCCGCCCGGTACGGGCTGAGCGGATTCTCCGCGAGCAGGGCCGCCAGGGGCCGGGCCGCGATCAGTTCACTCACTATCCACAGGGACCCGGCCTCGGCGAAGACGTCGAAGACCTGGTCGAGCCGGGGATGGTCCGGGATCTGGGCCGCCGCCTGCGCGGCCTCGATGGCGCGCCGGACGGCGGGGTCGCCGGACCGCCGGACCGCCCGGCCGGAGGCGGCCGCCCCGCGCGGGGGCACACGCACACCGGGCGGCGTCGCCGGCCCGTACGGGCCCTCGGACTCCATGACCTCCGCGTCCACGACTTCCGGCAGCGGAAGCTGCCGGACCAGCACTTCCTGCCCGCTGTAGGTGTCGAAGGCGCGCGTCTCCACGAGTTCGTACTCGTCGGAGGGCGGCAGGGGCAGGCGATAGCGGTCGGCCAGCACCCTTCCCGCGTACTCGTCCACGACGCCGCCTCCCCACGAGCGCGCTGTCCCCCGGTTTCACGGACCGTACGAGCCCGTTGAACCCGTCAACCCGTCAAACCCGGTCGTCCGATGTGCAGTTACCCGCCGATTCCGGCTGCGTACGGTCCACGAGCTCTCACGATACGTGGCCCCGGTCAGTCCTTGGGGCTGAACGTCGCGAACGCCGTGTCCCGCAGCGTCCGGCACTCCGCGCCGTCCCACTCCGCGGACTCACAGGTGATCATGATCGCGTAGCCGTGCGTGGCGTCGACCTTGAAGCCCCGGTTGAGCACCCGTACCCGCTTCCCGTTCTGCTCGCGCTCGAACTTCCAGTCGGCAACCGTCGGGTAGCCCTTGTAGTCCACCTTGTCGATCCCATGGTGCCGGTAGCCACTGACACTGGCCTTCAGACCGAGCCAGGCGGCACCCCAGGCGGCCGCGGCGTCGTCCTTGGGGCTGTTGGTGAAGTCCACCTGGACGCGCGGGAACCCACCGCCGCGGCTGTAGATCCCGCCCGAGTTCTGTCCCGCTATGGACGTCTTCCGGAAGTCCGACGGCATGGCCATGCTGAAGTGGAACTGCCCGTCGTCGACCATGACGTACCCGGCCGGCAGCGACGTGCCGCCGGTGCCCGCCGAGGGACCGCCGGAGGGCTTGGCGGCGCCGCTCCCGGAGCCCCCGGTGCCGGCGCCGCCGGTGGCGGTCTGCTCACCGGGCTTCGCGCCGCCCTGCTCCTCGCCCTGCTCGCCGTCCGGCCGGCCGGCGTTGCCGCCCGTGGCGCCCTGCGCGACGGCGGACCCGGCCGACGCCGTCCGGTCGGTGCCGGGCGTGCCCCCGCCCTTGGCGCCCTTGTCGTCGTCACCGCCCAGGGTGAGGACGAGCACGGTGGCGAGCACCGCGAGCACCACGACCACCGCGATGAGGACCAGCGTCCGGCGCGGCACCACGTCGGTGAGCGGCGCCCGCGCGGGCGCGACCGGCGCGGAGCGCTCGGCGGTCCGCGGCCCGGCCGCCGGCTCCGCCTTGGCGAACGCCGCCGCGTTGCGCACCGAGCGCAGCGCGCCGCGCATCCGCTCGGCGGCCGGGTCGTCGGCCTCCTTGGGCTTGGCGGTGGCCTCCTCACCGGGCAGCGGGAGCAACGGGACGATACGGGTGACCTCCGGCGACGGCTCGGAGGCGGTCACCGCCACCGCCTCGGGCGCGTGGATCACGTCGTTGAGCAGCACCCGGGCGCCCGCGTCGTCGAGGCGCTTGGCCGGGTCCTTGTGGAGCAGGCCGTAGATGACCTCCTCCAGCGGGCCCGCGTTCTTCGGCGGGTCGAGCTGCTCGGTCATCACGGCGGTCAGCGTCGCGATGGCGGAGCCCTTGTCGTACGGCGGGCAGCCCTCCACGCACGCGTAGAGCAGGCCGCCCAGCGACCACATGTCCGCCGCCGGGCCGGGCTTGTGGCCGCGGGCCCGCTCGGGCGAGATGTACGAGGGCGCGCCGACGAGCATGCCCGTCGACGTGATGGACGGGTCGCCCTCGACCTGGGCGATGCCGAAGTCCGTGAGGACGACCCGGCCGTCGTCCGCGATGAGGACGTTGGACGGCTTCACGTCGCGGTGCAGGATGCCCTCGCGGTGCGCGGAGCGCAGCACGTCGAGGATGGCGAGCCCGACCTCGGCCGCGCGCCGGGGCGTGAGGACGCCGTCCTCGCGGATGGCGTCGGCGAGCGACTTGCCCTCGATCAGCTCCATGACGATCCAGGGCCGGTCGTCCTCGTCGACGACGTCGTAGACGGTCACGGCGCCGTTGTTGCGGATCCGGGCGATGGCCTTGGCCTCGCGGAGGGTGCGCGTGATGAGGCGGCGCTTCTCGTCCTCGTCGATGCTGCTGGGGAAGCGCAGTTCCTTGACGGCGACGGTGCGTCCGAGCGTCTCGTCGACGGCCCTCCAGACCGTGCCCATGCCGCCGCGGCCCAGGACGGCGCCGAGCCGGTAGCGGCCGGCGAGGAGCCGTCCCTCGGAGGCCGGGCGGGGGGCCGGCGTGGCGCCGGCCCGCGCGGTGCCGCGCCCGCCGGCGGCCGCGGCCGGCTTGGCCCCGGCCTCCGCCGGTGCCGCCGCCTTGCCGTCCTTGGGCGCCGCTGCCTTGCCGTCCTCGGACGCCGCCGGGCCCGCCGTGGCGCCCTTGGGCGCCGCCGCCTTGCCGTCCCTGGGCGCAGCCGGGCCCGCCGTGGCGTCCTCGGGGCTCCCGGAGTCCTTGGGCGCCTTGGACGCCCCCTGGGCGGTCCTGGGCGCCTTGGCCGGGTCGGCAGCCCGGGCGTCGGCGGCCGTGCCCACGCGGGCCGGCGGCACCGAACGGCCGCCCGCCTCCGCGCCGGTGGACGCCGGCGCCTCGCCCGACGTCCCGTCACCATCGCCGTCGCCGTCAGCCGAGCTCGCCGCGCCCTTGCGGCCCGCGGCCCGCTCCGGGCCCGCGTCCTTACCGGTGGCGTCACCGGGCGTGGCCGCCCGCGCGTCCCCGTCCGACCGGGGGCCGGGTACGGAACCGCCCGTACCGGCGCCGGTGTCCCGGTCCGCGCCCGTGTCGTGGCCCTTGCTCCCGCCCGAGGGGCCGCCCGATCTGCCGGCCGCCGCTCCGGGCCGGCTCGCGTTCAGCTTCATGGTGGCGTCCTTGACCGGCTCGGTACCCGGCGTGGCGGGTGCGTCCTCGGCCGGTACGGCGCCGGGCTTCGTGTCCGGCCCGTCCGCTCCGGCACCCGATTCCGCCGTGTCCCGCTGAGGTTCCCGAGCCGCGTTCCGCGACTGCTCCGCTCCCGACATGCGTCCCCTCTGCGATCCCTGATCCTCGCCCGCGCCTGCCGCTTCCGCGCG
The DNA here is from genome assembly GCF_043077235.1 of Streptomyces sp. NPDC016309. Classification (NCBI taxonomy): domain Bacteria; kingdom Bacillati; phylum Actinomycetota; class Actinomycetes; order Kitasatosporales; family Streptomycetaceae; genus Streptomyces; species Streptomyces sp. NPDC016309. The sequence goes on from NZ_JBIBSG010000001.1 coordinate 786,227, forward strand.
ATGCGGTAACCCGCCCTGGAAGAGCGTCCATTGTCTCTCACTCCGGGACCGGTGAATCTCCCGGGTCCTCAGTCCGCCAGGATGGCCCCCGAAGGAGGGACCCCACGATGCCACTGCCCCGCGCCCGGCTCGCCGCTCCGCTGGTCACCGCCCTGCTCGGGCTGGGCGCCGGCCAGCTCTCCGGGGAACCCTCCCCCACCCCTCCCTCCGCCGTTCTACCGCGACTCGTCTCCGAGGGCCATGCCCCGGCCGCGGCGATGCTGGCCGACTCTCCCACCGCGTCACGGTTCCAGGCCGCCGGGCCGGGGATCGGCCGCGCCGACCGGTTCCGGGCGGGCAGCGTCACCAAGACGTTCATCGCGACGGTGGTGCTCCAACTCGCCGCCGAGGGCAGGCTGCACCTCGACGACCCCGTGGGCCGCCACCTGCCCGGACTGGTACCCGCCGGGGCCGCCCGCAACGTGACGCTGCGGGCGCTGCTCACCCATACCAGCGGGCTGCCGGACTACACCGCCCACGGTGACGGCCGGTCCCCCACGGCGGGGACCGCCGCGCGCGAGGCCGTCCACCGCGTCATGGACGACCCGCCGGGTCCCCTCGGCCGTTACGCGTACTCCAACACCAACTACGTCCTGCTGGGCCTGGTCATCGAGCGGGTCACCCGGCACCCCTACGCGGCCGAGGCCCACCGGCGCATCATCACCCCCCTGCGTCTGAAGGGCACGTCCTTCCCCGGCTCCCGCAGCGCCCTGCCCGCCCCGCACGGCGGGGCCTACGACGCCGCCGGACGGGACGTCACCGTGTTCGACCCGCGCACCGCCGACGCGGCGGGTGAACTCATCAGCACCCTCGACGACCTGAACCGCTTCTACGCGGCTCTCCTCACCGGCCGCCTCCTCCCCCCGCCCCAGCTCCGCGCGCTCCTCGACACCCGCCCGACGCACGGCGTCTACGCCCTGGGCATCTATCCGCACACGCTGTCCTGCGGCACCACGGTGTGGGGCCACAACGGCCGTGTCCCCGGCGGCTACGTCCGCAGCGCCACGACCGGCGACGGCCGGCGGACCGTCACCTTCCGCGTCAACACGGACGCCGTGCCGGTCGACACCCTCGCCACCCTGGAACCGGCGCTCCTCGAAGCCGAGTTCTGCGGCGCCGCCCCGCCCCGTGCCGGGGCGCGCTGAACCCGGCCCCCGCGCGCCCCCACCGGCGGCCCCGGGACGACGAGCCCCGGATCGACGAGCCCCCGCCCGACGGACCCGGGCCGGCGCGCCCGGGCCACCCGGCTACAGCGGGACGATGTCCGGCGCGCCCAGGCGAGCGGCGTCCGCGGTCAGGTCGTCCGGCTGCCGCTGCGATTCACGCTCGGCCTCCACCCGCTTCTCGTAGTGCTCCACCTCCCGCTCGACGTGCCCCTCGTCCCATCCCAGGACGGGTGCCATCAGCCCGGCCGCCTCGCGGGCGCAGCGCGTGCCCCGGTCGAAGGTCTCGATGGAGATCCGGGTGCGCCGGGTCAGTACGTCGTCCAGGTGCCGGGCGCCCTCGTGGGAGGCGGCGTAGACGACCTCGGCCCGCAGGTAGTCGTCGGCGCCGCCGAGCGGTTCACCGAGCTTCGGGTCGGCCACGACCAGTTCCAGCACCTCCTGCGCCATCGAGCCGTACCGGTTCAACAGGTGCTCGACGCGCGCCACGTGAAGACCCGTCCGGGCGGCGATCCTGGCGCGCGCGTTCCACAGCGCCCGGTACCCCTCGGCGCCCATCAGCGGCACGTCCTCGGTGACGCAGGCCGCCACCCGCGCGTCGAGACCGTGCACCGCCGCGTCGACCGCGTCCTTGGCCATCACCCGGTAGGTGGTGTACTTGCCGCCCGCCACGACCACCAGGCCGGGCACCGGGTGGGCCACGGTGTGCTCGCGCGACAGCTTGCTGGTCGCGTCGGACTCGCCGGCCAGCAGCGGCCGCAGCCCCGCGTACACACCCTGCACGTCGTCCCGGGTGAGCGGCACCGCCAGCACGCTGTTGACGTGCTCCAGCAGGTAGTCGATGTCCGCGCTGGACGCCGCCGGATGGGCCTTGTCCAGGTCCCAGTCGGTGTCGGTGGTCCCGACGATCCAGTGGCGTCCCCACGGGATGACGAACAGAACCGACTTCTCGGTGCGCAGGATCAGACCGGTGGTGGAGTGGATCCGGTCCTTGGGGACGACCAGGTGGATGCCCTTCGAGGCCCGTACGTGGAACTGGCCCCGCTCCCCGATGAGGGCCTGGGTGTCGTCCGTCCACACACCGGTGGCGTTGACGACCTGTTTGGCGCGCACCTCGTACTCGCCGCCCGCCTCCACGTCCCGCACCCGGGCACCCACCACGCGCTCCCCCTCGCGGAGGAAGCCGACGACCCGCGCCCGGTTGGCCGCGTGCGCGCCGTAGCTCGCCGCCGTGCGCACCAGCGTCGTGACGAACCGCGCGTCGTCCATCTGGGCGTCGTAGTACTGCAACGCCCCGACCAGGGCGTCCTTCCGCAGCGCGGGCGCCACCCGCAGCGCCTGCCGCCGCGTCAGGTGCCGGTGCACGGGCAGTCCGCGTCCGTGCCCCGACGAGACGGACATCGCGTCGTACAGCGCGACGCCCGACCCGGCGTAGAACCGCTCCCAGCCCTTGTGCTGGAGCGGGTAGAGGAACGGCACCGGCTTCACCAGGTGCGGGGCCAGCCGCCCCAGCAGCAGCCCGCGCTCCTTCAGCGCCTCCCGTACGAGCGCGAAGTCGAGCATCTCCAGATAGCGCAGCCCGCCGTGGATCAGCTTGCTGGACCGGCTGGAGGTGCCCGACGCCCAGTCGCGCGCCTCCACCAGCCCGGTCGCCAGCCCGCGTGTCGCCGCGTCGAGTGCCGTGCCGGCCCCCACCACCCCGGCGCCCACGACCAGCACGTCCAGTTCACGATCGGCCATGGCCGCCAGCGCCTCCGCGCGCTCGGCGGGTCCCAGTGTCGCTGTCCTCACCGCTGCCTCCCATCGCCCCCGGGTGTGGTGCCCCGCGTGGTCCTCGTCGGCCCCCGCGGGCCTCGTGCGGTCGTGCGGTCGTGCGGTCCTCGTGCGGTCCTGCCCCGGCCCCGTCGGCCGGGGCACGGGCGTCCGTGCGGTCCGTGCGGCCCTTCGCCTCTCCTCCGTGCCCGCCGTGCGGCCGGTCCGGCCCGTGCGCCCGCCGTGCGGCCGGGCCCACGACTCGATTCTGTCCCGCCCCTCCGACTTCAGCCACCGCCTGTGGACAACACTCGGCGGAACTGCGGCCCGCAATGCCGCATAACGGTCATATTTACGCCTAGTCTGACATTGCGTTGCGCTCGTTCTGTCCACAGGACTTGCGCGTCTCGTCCACTCCGGCTACTGGGAAGGACGGCATCACCCATGCCCGCAGACCTCGCCGTCATCGGCCTCGGCCACCTCGGACTGCCCCTCGCCCAAGCCGCCACAGCCGCCGGGATCGACACCATCGGCTACGACACCGACCCCCGCCCCGTGGCGGAGCTGGCGGCGGGGCGACCCCCGGTCGACGGCTCGCTGACCGCCTCGGAGATCCGCCGGATGCTCTCGGGGGGCTTCCGGCCGACCACCAACCCCACGGAGCTGGGCCGGGTCCGTACCGCGGTCATCTGCGCCCCCACCCCCCTCGGCCCCGACCGCACACCCGACCTGACCGCCGTGGCCGGGGCGGCGCGCGCGCTGGCGGCCCGGCTGCGCCCCAACACCACCGTCCTGCTGGAGTCGCCCGTCCACCCCGGCACCACCGAGGACGTGCTGCGCCCCCTGCTGGAAGCCGGCTCGGGCCTCAGGGCCGGCCGCGACTTCCACCTGGCGTACTCCCCCGGACGACTGGACCCGGGCAACCGCGCCCACGGCGTCGCCCACACCCCCAAGGTCATCGGCGGCCTCACGCCCGCCTGCACCGAATCGGCCGCCGCCTTCTACGGCCGCCTCACCGACAAGGTCGTCCGGGCCCGCGGCACCCGCGAGGCCGAGACCGTGAAGGTGCTGGAAACCAACTTCCGCCACGTCAACATCGCCCTGGTCAACGAGATGGCGGTGCTCTGCCACGAACTCGGCGTCGACCTGTGGGACGTCATCCGGTGCGCCGAGACCAAGCCCTTCGGGTTCCAGGCCTTCCGGCCCGGCCCCGGCGTCGGCGGTCACGGCGTCCCGGTGGACACCATCGGCGCCCACCGCCCGCTGCGCCTGGTGGAGCTGGCGGGCCAGGTCAACGAACGCATGCCGCAGTACGTCATCCGGCGCTGCGCCACGCTCCTCAACGAGCACGGCAAGTCCGCCCGCGGCGCCCGCGTCCTGCTGCTGGGCGTCACCTACAAACCGGACCTGGCCGACCAGGAGGGTTCACCCGCGGCCGAGATCGGCCGCCGCCTGATGGACATGGGCGCTGTGGTCAGCTACCACGACCCCTACGTCGCCGACTGGCGCGTCCGCGACGTCCCGGTCCCCCGCGCGGACTCCCTGTACGAGGCCGCCGCCGCGGCCGACCTGACGGTGCTTCTCCAGCACCACCGCACGTACGACCTGCAAGGACTCGCCGTGAAGGCCCAGTTGCTCCTGGACACCCGGGGCGTCACCCCGGCGGGCGCGGCCCACCGCCTGTGACACCCGTCCGGGCGTCGGCCGAACCAGGGGAACGGATACGGGCGCGCGGCTGTCACAGGGGCCTGTTAGTCTCCGGGCCTCTACTTAACACAGACCTTATGTGCCCAGGTGCGCATAGGTACTGTGCCGCTTTCAGGGGGGATTTCCCAGCATGAGCCAGCCCGTACCGCCGCCCGGCAACCCGTTCGCCGGCCAGACCCCGTACCCGACCGCGCCCGCCCCGGCCCCCGCGCGGAACAACGTCGCGCTCGGCCTGGTCGCCGCGCTCGTCGCCGCCGTGGTCGCCGCTGTCGCGTACGGCGCGATAGGCGGCGCCATCGAGCGCGAGATCGGGTACGCCGCGCTGGGCGTCGGCTTCCTGGTCGGCTTCGTCGCCGCCAAGGTCGGCGGCCGCAACCCGGCCCTGCCGGTGATCGCCGCGATCCTGTCGATCGGCGCCGTCTACCTCGGCCAGCTGGTCGCCGTCGCGGTCGTCATCAGCAACACCCTCGGCGGGTCCGCGCCCGAGATCCTCATGGAGGACTTCGGTTCGCTGGCCGACCTGTGGAAGGAGAACGCCGACGCCATGTCGTACGTCTTCCTCGCCATCGGCGCCGTCGCCGCCTTCGGTGGCGCCAAGAAGGCCAACGACTGAGCGGCCGCCACGCACGCGTGAGGGCCCGCACCGGGATCGGTGCGGGCCCTTTCCGTCGGTCTCAGCGCTTGTGCTGCGCGTCCGCGACCGTGACCTCGACGCGCTGGAACTCCTTGAGCTCGCTGTAGCCCGTCGTCGCCATCGCGCGGCGCAGGGCGCCGAAGAAGTTCGCCGACCCGTCCGGCGAGTGCGAGGGACCGGACAGGATCTCCTCGGTCGTCCCGACGATGCCGAGGTCGACCAGCTTGCCGCGCGGCACGTCCTCGTGGACGGCCTCCATGCCCCAGTGGTGGCCCTTGCCCGGCGCGTCGGTCGCCCGCGCGAGCGGGGAGCCGATCATCACCGAGTCCGCGCCGCACGCGATCGCCTTGGGCAGGTCGCCCGACCAGCCCACACCGCCGTCCGCGATGACGTGGACGTACCGGCCGCCGGACTCGTCCATGTAGTCCCGGCGCGCGGCCGCCACGTCCGCGACGGCGGTCGCCATCGGGACCTGGATACCCAGCACGTTACGGGTGGTGTGCGCGGCGCCGCCGCCGAAGCCCACCAGGACGCCGGCCGCGCCGGTGCGCATCAGGTGCAGGGCGGCGGTGTAGGTGGCACAGCCGCCGACGATGACGGGGACGTCGAGCTCGTAGATGAACTGCTTCAGGTTCAGCGGCTCGGCGGCGCCCGACACGTGCTCGGCGGAGACCGTCGTACCGCGGATGACGAAGATGTCCACCCCGGCGTCCACGACGGCCTTGGAGAACTGGGCGGTGCGCTGCGGGGAGAGCGCGGCGGCGGTGACCACGCCCGAGTCGCGCACCTCCTTGATGCGCCGCCCGATCAGCTCCTCCTGGATCGGCGCCGCGTAGATCTCCTGCAGACGGCGGGTGGCGTTCGCCTCGTCCAGCTCGGCGATCTCGTCGAGCAGCGGCTGCGGGTCCTCGTACCGGGTCCACAGGCCCTCGAGGTTCAGCACGCCCAGGCCGCCGAGCTGCCCGATGCGGATCGCGGTCTGCGGGGAGACCACCGAGTCCATCGGAGCGGCCAGGAAGGGCAGCTCGAACCGGTAGGCGTCGATCTGCCAGGCGATCGAGACCTCCTTCGGGTCCCGGGTGCGCCGGCTCGGTACGACGGCGATGTCGTCGAACGCGTACGCCCTGCGGCCGCGCTTGCCGCGCCCGATCTCGATCTCAGTCACGATGTGTGGCCTTTCCCTCTACGTCTGCGCCTACCAGTATCCCCGACACACGCGCGGGGGGCGGTTCCGGCCGCATGCCGGAACCGCCCCCTCACGCGCGCGTGGACTACTTCCTGCTGTAGTTCGGCGCCTCGACCGTCATCTGGATGTCGTGCGGGTGGCTCTCCTTGAGGCCCGCCGACGTGATCCGGACGAACCGGCCGCGCTCCTGGAGCTCCGGAACGGTGCGGCCGCCGACGTAGAACATCGACTGGCGCAGGCCGCCGACGAGCTGGTGGACGACCGCGGAGAGCGGGCCGCGGAAGGGCACCTGGCCCTCGATGCCCTCGGGCACCAGCTTCTCGTCGGAGGCGACGCCCTCCTGGAAGTACCGGTCCTTGGAGAAGGACCGCTGCTCGCCACGGGACTGCATGGCGCCGAGGGAACCCATGCCGCGGTACGACTTGAACTGCTTGCCGTTGATGAACATCAGCTCGCCCGGCGACTCCTCGCAGCCCGCGAGCAGCGAGCCGAGCATCACCGTGTCGGCGCCGGCGACCAGCGCCTTGGCGATGTCGCCGGAGTACTGGAGGCCGCCGTCGCCGATGACCGGGACGCCGGCCGCCTTGGCGGCGAGGGAGGCCTCGTAGATGGCGGTGACCTGCGGGACGCCGATACCGGCGACCACGCGGGTGGTGCAGATGGAGCCGGGGCCGACACCGACCTTGATGCCGTCGACACCGGCGTCGATCAGCGCCTGGGCGCCGTCGCGGGTGGCGACGTTGCCGCCGATGACGTCCACCGAGGAGTTCGACTTGATCTTGGCGACCATCTCGCCGACGAGGCGGGAGTGGCCGTGCGCGGTGTCGACGACGATGAAGTCGACGCCCGCCTCGATCAGCGCCTGGGCGCGCTCGAAGGCGTCGCCCGCGACACCGACGGCGGCGCCGACCAGCAGCCGGCCCTCCTTGTCCTTCGCCGCGTTCGGGTACTTCTCCGCCTTGACGAAGTCCTTGACGGTGATGAGGCCCTTGAGGAGGCCGGCGTCGTCGACGAGCGGCAGCTTCTCGATCTTGTGGCGGCGCAGCAGCTCCATGGCGTCGACGCCGGAGATGCCGACCTTGCCGGTGACCAGCGGCATCGGCGTCATGACGTCGCGCACCTGCTGGGTGCGGTCGGTCTCGAAGGCCATGTCGCGGTTGGTCACGATGCCGAGGAGCTTGCCCGCCTGGTCGGTGACGGGGACGCCGCTGATGCGGAACTTGCCGCAGATGGCGTCGGCCTCGGCGAGCGTGGCGTCCGGGTGGACGGTGATCGGGTCGGTCACCATGCCGGACTCGGAGCGCTTGACCAGGTCGACCTGGTTGGCCTGGTCGGCGATGGACAGGTTGCGGTGCAGCACGCCGACGCCGCCCTGGCGGGCCATGGCGATGGCCATCCGGGCCTCGGTGACCTTGTCCATGGCCGCGGACAGCAGCGGGATGTTCACCCGTACGTTCTTGGAGATGTACGAGGCAGTGTCGATCTGGTCGGGCGCCATGTCGGACGCGCCCGGCAGCAGCAGCACGTCGTCGTAGGTCAGCCCGAGTGTCGCGAATTTCTCGGGCACTCCGTCGACGTTGGCAGTCATGACACCTTCCCCAAATGGCCTTGATCGGTGCGGATGTCCATGCTAACGGCCCGCGGCCGTGTCTCATTCCACGAGCAAGATCACCCGGAAGGTTCGTACGTTCACACGTACGGCCGCACGCGCGCGTGGCGGCCCTCCGGGAGCGGTGCGGCCCGGACGGCTCACTGCTCGGCGAGTGCCCGCAGACGGCTGAGCGCGCGGTGCTGGGCGACCCGGACCGCGCCCGGCGACATCCCGAGCATCTGGCCGGTCTCCTCGGCGGTCAGGCCGACCGCGACCCGCAGCACCAGCAGCTCGCGCTGGTTCTCCGGGAGGTTGGCGAGCAGGCGCTTGGCCCACTCGGCGTCGTCGCTGAGCAGCGCGCGCTCCTCAGGCCCCAGGGAGTCGTCGGGCCGCTCCGGCATCTCGTCGGAGGGAACGGCGGTGGAGCCCGGGTGGCGCATGGCGGCCCGCTGGAGGTCGGCGACCTTGTGACCGGCGATGGCGAAGACGAAGGCCTCGAAGGGCCGTCCGGTGTCCTTGTAGCGCGGCAGCGCCATCAGCACCGCGACGCAGACCTCCTGGGCGAGGTCCTCGACGAAGTGGCGGGCGTCACCGGGCAGGCGGTTGAGCCGTGTACGGCAGTAGCGCAGGGCAAGGGGGTGGACATGGGCCAGGAGGTCGTGCGTGGCCTGCTCGTCGCCGTCGACCGCACGGTGTACGAGTGCACCGATGGCCCCGTGGGCCTGGGCCGCCTCGTCGTCGCGCATCGGTCCATGGTGCCTTGGCGGTCGCCCGTCCGTGGCACCGCGTCCACTGTTGTGCACCGAAGCGTTATGAGCAGGTGCGCCGGACGTCATCTCCTGCGCCCTCCCCTCCCGCTCGATCGACTCGTCCCCGAGGAACTCCACCCTTCAAGGATGCGGCATCGGCCCGGAAACGGATATCCGACCTCCGCCGCCCCGTCCGCCGGGCGGCGGACGGGGATCGATACGGTCACGCGCTAGCGCACCAGGCCCCAGCGGAAGCCGAGCGCGACGGCGTGCGCCCGGTCCGATGCGCCCAGCTTCTTGAAGAGCCTCCTGGCGTGCGTCTTCACCGTGTCCTCGGAAAGGAAGAGCTCACGGCCGATCTCGGCGTTGGAGCGGCCGTGGCTCATGCCCTCCAGCACCTGGATCTCGCGTGCGGTGAGGGTGGGCGCGGCGCCCATCTCGGCGGAGCGCAGCCGGCGCGGGGCGAGCCGCCAGGTCGGGTCGGCGAGGGCCTGGGTGACCGTGGCCCGCAGCTCGGCACGCGAGGCGTCCTTGTGCAGGTAGCCACGGGCACCGGCGGCGACGGCGAGCGCCACGCCGTCCAGGTCCTCGGCGACGGTGAGCATGATGATGCGGGCGCCGGGGTCCGCGGAGAGCAGCCGGCGGACGGTCTCCACACCGCCCAGACCGGGCATGCGTACGTCCATCAGAATCAGGTCCGAGCGGTCCGCGCCCCAGCGGCGGAGGACTTCCTCGCCGTTGGCCGCGGTCGTCACGCGCTCGACGCCGGGCACCGTCGCGACGGCGCGGCGGAGCGCTTCTCGGGCAAGCGGGGAGTCGTCGCAGACGAGGACGGATGTCATGGCCGTCCTCCGCAGCTGATGCGCGTCACCTTGAGCCTCCAGGCTGGTTACGTATCGTCACCTGTGCGGTTGACGCCCCCGGACATCCGCCCGAGCGCTTGTTCTTTCAACCGCCTCCGCACTCTCAACGACGGTCACTCGAAAGAGTTACGGGTCCGCCCTCCCCCTTCGGCACTCTACGTGAGGGAGCGCGTACGGAGGAGAGCGACGCAGGTCACCATGGGTTCACCCAGAGCTATGCCCCATTTAGCGGCTTTTCCTTCACTTTGTTGGTGTCTGTGGCTAGATTCGCAATGAGTCATATTTACATCTACTAAGACAGTAGTTGTACGGTCGTGGCTGTATCAGCCCACTCACCCGCTCAGTACCGGAACCAAGGGGACATGCGCTATGGCAGATTTCTCCCGCCTTCCCGGACCCAACGCCGACCTGTGGGACTGGCAGCTCCTCGCGGCCTGCCGGGGGGTCGACAGTTCGCTCTTCTTCCACCCCGAGGGGGAGCGCGGCGCGGCGCGGAGTGCGCGCGAGAACTCGGCGAAAGAGGTCTGCATGCGGTGCCCGGTCCGCGCGGAGTGCGCGGCCCACGCGCTGGCCGTGCGGGAGCCCTACGGCGTATGGGGCGGCCTCACCGAGGACGAGCGCGAGGAACTCATGGGACGAGCCCGCAACCGTCTCGTCACGACATCGCCGGGAAGCCCGGCACGCGCCTGAAGGAACGTTTCTGCATTTACCGGACACGGGCGGCGGGGCGCCCCCCGCACGGCACCGCGGGGCGGCCGCCCCGGGCCCCCCTCCGGTACGGGCCCGGGGCCCGGTGCCTCCGGTACGGGCCACCCGGCGCCTCCGGTACGGGCCCGGGCCCGGTGCCTCAGACGAGGGCGGCCGCGCGGGTGAGCCGGTCGAGGGTGGCCGCGACGGCGGGGACCTTGGCGAGGTCCGGGAGGGTGAGGGCGACGATCTCCCGCTCGACGGGCGGTTCCACCGCGACCGTCCGGGCACCCCGGGGGCGGACCGAGCGGAGGGCCAGCTCGGGCAGGACCGCGACCCCGAGGCCCGCGCCGACCAGGCCGATCACCGCCGGGTAGTCGTCCGTCGCGAAGTCGATGCGCGGGGTGAAACCGGCGCCCTCGCACACCTCGACGAGCTGGCGGCGGCATCGCGGGCAGCCCGCGATCCACGACTCCTCGGCCAGCTCCCCGATCGCCACGGCCTCCGCGTCGGCCAGCCGGTGCCCCTCCGGGACGAGGCCGACCAGGCGGTCGGCGAGGAGCGGGCGGACGACCAGGTCGTCCCACTCCGAGACGGCCGGGCGGTAGCGGAAGGCGAGCGCCACGTCGCAGTCGCCGTCGCGGAGCATCTCGACCGACCGGGGCGGCTCGGCCTCGACCAGGGACACCTGGGTGCCGGGATGGGCGGCGCGGAGCTCGGCGAGGGCGGTGGGGACCAGGGTCGAGCTGCCGCTGGAGAACGAGACCAGCCGGACACGCCCGGCGCGCAGCCCCGCGATGGCGGCGATCTCCTCCTCGGCCGCGGTCAGGCCCGCCAGGATGCCGGAGGCGTGGCGGACGAGCGCCTCGCCGGCCTGGGTGAGGCGCATCTCCCGGCCCGTACGGACCAGCAGGGGGGTGCCCGCCGAGGACTCGAGCGCCTTCATCTGCTGGCTGACGGCGGGCTGGGTGCACCCCAGTTCGCGCGCGGCCGCGGAGAAGGAGCCGGTGCCGGCGACGGCGCGGAGGACGCGCAGGTGTCGAGCTTCGATCACCCCTCGAATATAAGCCTTGCTTGGGTCGCACGCGAAATATCCGCTGGCCGCTTTGAGTAGGCCCGCATTAACGTGTCGCCATGAGAGTTCTGACCGTCAACGTGGGGCGGCCCAAGGCCGTGGACTACACCGATGCGCCGAGCGGCACCACGGGCATCGACAAGCGGCCGGCCGAGGGTCCGGTACGGGTGGCCGATCCGGGGCCCAAGGGCGCGGGCGCGAGCGGGGTGGCCGGGGACACGGTCTGCGACCTGCGGCACCACGGGGGGACCCACCAGGCGGTGTACGCGTTCGCGCGCGAGGACCTGGACCACTGGCAGGGCGAGTTGGGGCGGCCCCTCGCCAACGGCGCCTTCGGGGAGAACCTCACCACCGAGGGGTTCGACGTGAACGCCGCGCTCATAGGGGAGCGTTGGCGGGTCGGCGGGACGGCGGTCCTGGAGGTGGCGTCCGGCCGGGTGCCGTGCCGGACGTTCGCGAGCTGGCTGGGCGAGAAGGGCTGGGTGCGGCGGTTCACGCTGCGCGCCGCGCCGGGACCGTACCTGCGGGTCGTCGAGCCGGGCGAGATACGGGCGGGGGACCCGATCGAGGTGGTGCACCGGCCGGACCACGACGTGACGGTCGCTCTGGCCTTCCGGGCGTTCACCATCGAGCGGGCGCTGCTGCCGCGCACGCTCGCGGCGGGCGGCGCGCTGGACCCCGAGGTGCGCGAGGCCGCCCTGAAGTACGCCGCGCGGCACGCCTCGTAGCCGGCGGCGCCGGACGCCTACGCCCGGGCGGATCCTGACACTCCGTATATGGCGGGCGGCTTCGTCCACAGCCCCGTGGGACCGGGCGCCCCGGTGTGGCCGCGGGGCACTAACGTGCCGCGTATGACGACTGCACTGATTACGGGCGCGACGGCGGGGATCGGGGCCGCCTTCGCGCGGCGGCTGGCGGCGGACGGCCGCGACGTGGTGCTGGTGGCCCGGGACGTGAAGCGGCTGCGGGAGCAGGCGACCGAGCTGCACGACCGGCACGGGATCGAGGCCGAGGTCCTGGCCGCCGACCTGGCCGAGGAGGACGGCATCGCCGCGGTGGAGGCGAGGCTGTCCGACCGCAAGCGACCGGTGGACCTGCTCATCAACAACGCCGGCTTCGGCAACAAGGGCCGGTTCCTGGAGGTGTCCATGGCCGACGAGCTGAGGATGCTGAAGGTGCACTGCGAGGCGGTGCTGCGGCTGACGTCGGCCGCGACGGCGTCGATGCGGGACCGGGGCCGGGGCGGCGTGGTGAACGTCGCTTCGGTGGCCGCGTTCGTGCCGCGCGGTACGTACGGGGCGTCGAAGGCGTGGGTCGTGCAGTTCACCCAGGGCGCCGCGCGCGACCTGGCGGGCAGCGGGGTGCGGCTGATGGCACTGTGCCCGGGCTTCGTGCGCACGGAGTTCCACGAGCGGGCCGGGATGGGCACGGACAACATCCCGGGCTGGATGTGGCTCGACGCGGACAAGCTCGTCGCCTCGGCGCTGGCCGATCTGGCCCGGGGCAGGACCCTGTCGGTGCCCGACCCGCGCTACAAGGCCCTGATGGGCGTGGTGAAACTGGCGCCGCGCGGCCTGCTCGGCGGCGTGAGCTCCCGCGCGGGCCGCAAGTACGGGCCGCGGTAGGCCGCCGGCCCGTCGACGCCGCCGCCCCCGGGCGTCCGCCGCGCCCGGCGCCAGGGCGGCGCGGGGAGGGGGAACCGGCGGCGGGGTACTCCCGTGCCGGGGCCGGGTTTCGTTACCGTCTCGCTCCAGCGCCACCGGCCGGCCCCAGGCCGTACGAGAGGAGCACGCCCCCGATGCACCCCGTCCCCGGCGACCGGTCCCCCCGGCGCCCCGCGCTGCTGCTCGCCATGGGCCCCGGCATCGCCGGGCGCCTGCTCACCGACGCCCACCGCGCCCGCCTCACCGCGCTGGCGCGCACCGACCCGCGGCTGGTCGCCCACGACCTGGCCGCCCCCACGCCCCCGGTCGCGGCCGCGCTCGCCGAGGCGGAGGTGCTGTTCACCTGCTGGGGCGCCACGCCGCTCACCGCGGCCGTCCTGGACCGGGCCCCGCGCCTGCGTGCCGTCGTCCACGCCGCCGGGTCGGTCAAGCACCATGTCACCGGGGCCTGCTGGGAACGCGGCATCACGGTCGCCTCGACGGCCGCGGCCAACACCCTGCCCGTCGCCGAGTACACGCTGGCCGTCATCCTGCTGGCCGGCAAGCGCGTGCTGCGCGCCGCGCGGCGGTACGCGGAGCTGCGCGCCGAGCACGACTGGCTGAGCGAACTCGCCGACAGCGGCAACCACCGCCGGACGGTCGGCATCGTGGGGGCGTCCCGCATCGGCCGCCGGGTGATCGAGCTGCTGCGCCCCTTCGACCTCCAGGTGCTGCTGTACGACCCGTACGTCACGCCCGGCGAGGCCGCCGCGCTCGGTGTCCTCCCGGCCGGTCTGGACGAGCTGTGCGCCCGGGCGGACATCGTGTCCGTGCACGCCCCGCAACTGCCGGCCACCCGCCATATGATCGGCGCTCCGCAGCTCGCCCTGATGCGGGACGGCGCGACGCTGGTCAACACCTCGCGCGGCTCCCTGGTCGACGGGGCCGCCCTGCTCCCGCACCTCACCGCGGGCCGGCTCGACGCCGTCCTCGATGTCACCGACCCCGAGCCGCCGCCCCCGGACTCCCCCCTCTACTCCCTGCCGAACGTGCTGCTCACCCCGCACATCGCGGGCTCGCTCGGCAACGAGCTGCACCGCATGGCGGACCGGGCGCTGGACGAGCTGGAGCGGTACACGAAGGGGGTGCCGTTCGCCGACCCGGTGCGCCCGTCGGAGCTGGACCGCTCGGCATGACGGCGCGGGGAAGACGGGACCCTGTCCCGCGGCGAAAACACCGAGGCCCGGTGCCCCCGCGACGGGGGCACCGGGCCTCGGTGACGCTCGGCAGGCGTCAGTGGGAGTGGCCGTGACCGTGGCCGTGGCCCGCGTCCGCCGGCTCCTCTTCCTTCTTCTCGACGACCAGGGTCTCGGTCGTGAGCAGCAGGGAGGCGATGGAGGCGGCGTTCTCCAGGGCCGAGCGGGTGACCTTGACCGGGTCGATGACGCCGGCCTTGATCAGGTCGCCGTACTCGCCGGTGGCGGCGTTGAAGCCCTGGCCCTTGTCGAGCTCGGAGACCTTGGAGGTGATGACGTAGCCCTCGAGGCCCGCGTTCTCGGCGATCCAGCGCAGCGGCTCGACGGCGGCGCGGCGGACGACCGCCACACCGGTGGCCTCGTCGCCCTCCTTGCCGAGGTTGCCGTCCAGCACCTTGACGGCGTGGACCAGCGCGGAGCCACCACCGGAGACGATGCCCTCCTCGACCGCGGCGCGGGTCGCGGAGATGGCGTCCTCCAGACGGTGCTTCTTCTCCTTCAGCTCCACCTCGGTGGCGGCGCCGACCTTGATGACGCACACGCCGCCGGCCAGCTTCGCGAGGCGCTCCTGGAGCTTCTCGCGGTCCCAGTCGGAGTCCGTGGTCTCGATCTCGGCCTTGATCTGGTTGACCCGGCCGAGCACGTCGTCGCTGTTGCCGCCGCCGTCGACGATCGTGGTGTCGTCCTTGGTGACGGTGACGCGGCGGGCGGTGCCGAGCACCTCCAGACCGGCCTGGTCGAGCTTGAGGCCGACCTCCTCGGCGATGACGGTGGCGCCGGTGAGGGCGGCCATGTCGCCGAGCATCGCCTTGCGGCGGTCGCCGAAGCCGGGGGCCTTGACCGCGACGGCGTTGAACGTGCCGCGGATCTTGTTGACGACCAGGGTCGACAGGGCCTCGCCCTCGACGTCCTCGGCGATGATCAGGAGCGGCTTGGAGGAGCCGGCCTGGATGACCTTCTCCAGCAGCGGGAGCAGGTCCGTGATCGCGGAGATCTTGCCCTGGTGGATCAGGATGTACGGGTCGTCGAGGACGGCCTCCATACGCTCCTGGTCGCTGACCATGTACGGGGACAGGTAGCCCTTGTCGAAGGCCATGCCCTCGGTGAAGTCGAGCTCCAGGCCGAAGGTGTTGGACTCCTCGACGGTGATGACACCGTCCTTGCCGACCTTGTCCATGGCCTCGGCGATGAGCTCGCCGACCTGCTGGTCCTGCGCGGAGAGCGCGGCCACCGCGGCGATGTCGGCCTTGTCGTCGATCGGACGGGCCGAAGCGAGCAGCTCGTCGGAGACGGCCTTGACCGCGGCGTCGATGCCCTTCTTCAGGGCGGCCGGGGAGGCACCCGCGGCCACGTTGCGCAGACCCTCGCGGACCAGCGCCTGGGCCAGGACGGTGGCGGTGGTGGTGCCGTCACCCGCGATGTCGTTGGTCTTGGTCGCCACCTCCTTCACCAGCTGGGCGCCGAGGTTCTCGTACGGGTCCTCGACCTCGACCTCGCGGGCGATCGTCACACCGTCGTTGGTGATGGTCGGCGCGCCGAACTTCTTGTCGATGACGACGTTGCGGCCCTTGGGACCGATCGTCACCTTGACCGTGTCGGCAAGCTTGTTGACGCCGCGCTCAAGGGCGCGACGGGCGTCCTCGTCGAACTTCAGGATCTTCGCCATGGGAGCGATTCAGCCCTCTCGGAAACTCTGGTTGACGAACCGCGCCCCTCGCCGCCCGGCAATGTGTCATCAGCGGGGGCCAGGGGCGCGGTTCACAAAAGCATTTCTGCTCGGATGAATTACTTCTCGACGATCGCGAGCACGTCGCGAGCCGAGAGGACGAGGTACTCCTCGCCGCTGTACTTCACCTCGGTGCCGCCGTACTTGCTGTACAGCACGATGTCGCCGGTCTTGACGTCGAGCGGCAGGCGCTCGCCGTTCTCGAAGCGGCCCGGGCCCACGGCCAGGACGACGCCCTCCTGGGGCTTCTCCTTGGCGGTGTCCGGGATGACCAGGCCAGAGGCGGTGGTCTGCTCGGCGTCGAGCGGCTGGACCACGATGCGGTCCTCGAGCGGCTTGATGGCAACCTTGGAGCTGGTGGTCGTCACGATCCGACCTCCCCCTTCGGAGATCTCACGGGGTTAACTGTCTGAGGTGGCGACCAGGTGGATCCGTCGTCGCGGGTGCCGGACCTGCCCGTCGCTGTGTTGGCACTCTCCGGTGGGGAGTGCCAGAGCCGAGACTATGACCGCGATTAGCACTCGGTCAAGCGGAGTGCCAATTCACCGCCCGGTCGTGGCGCCGGACGGCCCTATGGCGGCCGTCCACCGACCCGTCGCCGGCGGTGGGGCCCCGGCCGGGAGCGCCGGGCGACGGGGCCGCCACCTGCCGGGCCGCCTTGCGCCCCAGCCGCTCGATCGGGTCGACGGCCGGCGCCACGGACGGGGGCGCGCAGCCGGCCGCGGCGGCGAGGACGAGTCCCACCAGGACCGGTCGCACCAGCGGCGCCCGCCGGACCGCCGGCACCGGCCGGACGGGCGGCGACGGGAGCCCCCGCACCGGCCGGGGCGGGCGGCTCATACGTAGTCCTCCAGCCGGGCCACCGCGTACCCCTTGGCCGTGACGACGTTCATCACCTGCCGGATCATGTCCGCCATGGTGCCGTTCCAATCCCCCCTCCCCCGGAAGTGGGTGAGGATGATGTCGCCGGGGTGCAGGTCCCGGTCCCACTCGCGCCACTCCATGTGGTCGGGGAAGGCCTCGGCCGCCCACAGCGGTACGGCCCGGATGCCGCAGGACCGGGCGGCGCGCAGGGTGTCGGCGTCGTAGTTGCCGTAGGGCGGCCGGAAGAGCGGGGGCCGCTTGCCGTACCGCTTCTCGATGGTGTCCTGCTGCCCGCAGATCTCGCGCTTCTGCTCCGCGTACGACAGGGCCGGCATGTAGCGGTGGTTCAGGGTGTGGTTGTGCAGGGCCACGCCCCGCTCCTGCATCCGCTTGAAGTAGCCGTAGTCCTCCTTGACCAGGTAGTCGCTGAGGAAGGCGCTGTAGGGGATGTCGAGTTCGTCCATCATCCGCAGCAGCTCGGGGTCCTTCTCCGCGCCGTCGTCGATCGTGAGGAACACGATCCGCTCCGTGGTGGGGACGGTGGTGAAGACGGGCGGCAGGGCCGGGTCGCCGACGCCGAAGCCCTTGCGGAAGGTGATGTGCGGCTTGTCGCCGGCCGCCGGGGGCGGGGGCGCGACCAGGGGGGCCGCCCTGAGGCCCCATTTCCTGGCGGCGAGGGTACGGGCCGCCTGGGCGCGCCGGACCCGCTCGACGTAGGCGGTGAGGGCGGAGGAGGCGTCGGGGGGCCGCTGCCCGGCGGCGGGGCCCGCCCGGCCGCCCCCGGCCACGTCCGGGCCCGTCCCGGGCACCATCCCCGGCCCCCCTCCGAAGCCGGTGCCCCCGGGCCCGGTCTCCGCCGTGCAGGCCGAGCCGAGCGCCGCGATCAGCAGCGCGGCGAGCAGCACACGTGCCCGCACACTTACCCTTTGACCTTTTTGTCGTACTAGCTGCATGGCGCCGCATCCTGTCAGCGCACCGCACGGACCACCGGCCGACACCGCCGCCTGGCGCGCACCATCCCCCGGCTGGCCCACAATGGGCCGGGTGACCGATCTCGCCGCCTTCTCCGCGCTCCTCACCGACGAGGGCCAGGCCCTGCTCAGCACCCTGCGCGACCACACGCCCGCCCAGGAACTGGCCGTCGCCTCCCGGCTGCGCCGCGAGCACCCGGCGGCCCTGGTCACCGCCGCGATCGGACAGGCGCGGCTGCGGCAGCGGGCGGTGGCCAAGTTCGGCGAGCGGGACGCCCACCGGATGTACTTCACGCCCGGCGGCGTCGAGCAGTCCACCCGCAAGGCGGTCGCCGAGCACCGCGCCGCCTCCTTCGCCCGCCTCGGCGTGCGCAGCGTCGCCGACCTGTGCGGCGGCATCGGCGGCGACGCGATCGCACTGGCCCGCGCCGGGATCCGGGTCCTCGCCGTCGACCGCGACCCGCTGACCGCCGAGGCCGCCCGCGCCAACGCCGCCGCGCTGGACCTGGCCGGGCTGATCGAGGTGCGCTGCGCGGACGTCACGGAGGTCGACACCTCCCCGTACGACGCGGTCTTCGTCGACCCGGCGCGGCGCGGCGGCAGGGGCGGGGGCCGGATCTTCGACCCGGAGGCGTACTCGCCGCCCCTCTCCTGGGCCGTCGAGGCGGCCCGGAAGGCCCCGCACGCGGCGCTGAAGATCGCCCCGGGCATCCCGCACGAGACGGTCCCCGCGGAGGCGGCGGCCGAGTGGGTCTCGGACGGCGGTGACGTCAAGGAGGCCGTGCTGTGGTTCGGCACCCGCCCCGGGACGGTCAGCGCGACCCTGCTGCCGGGCGGGCACACCCTCACCGGCCGGGGCCTGCCCGACCCGCCGGTCCGCCCCATGGGCCGCTACCTGTACGAGCCGGACGGCGCCGTCATCCGGGCGCACCTGGTCGCCGAGGTCGCCGAGGACCTCGGCGGCGGCCTGATCGACCCGACGATCGCCTACGTCACGGCGGACGAGCCGCGCCCCACCCCGTACGCCACCGCCTACGAGATCACCGACGAGCTGCCCTTCAACCTCAAGAAGCTGAAGGCCCTGCTCCGGGAGCGCGAGGTGGGCACCCTCACCGTGAAGAAGCGGGGCTCGGCGGTCGAACCGGAGGAACTGCGCCGCAAGCTCAAGCCGAAGGGGCCGCACGCGGCCACCGTGTTCCTCACCCGCGTGGCCGGGGCGCCGGCCATGCTGGTCGGCCGGCCCGTCTGACCCGCCGGGTCAGGCCGGCAGCCCTAGGTCGTGTCCGCCCGCCCTCCGGGCGGACGCCGATACTTTCCGGACACTCCCCAGGCGCAGCGCCAGGCGGCGGTGCCCGAACGCCTTCACCGCGCCGGTCAGCCCGTGGACCCACAGGACGAGGCCCGCGCCCATGGCGTACGCGACCTCGGCATAGGTCGTGGCGCCGGGTCGGGCCGCGGCCGGGACGGCGAACGAGAGCCACAGGCCGGCCGCGCCCTGCGCGAACGACAGCAGCAGCCACGCCACGCTCAGCCCCGGCGCCCTGAACCGGGCGTCACGCACCGGGGCGGGGTCCAGGGCCGCCCACTCCAGCAGCCGGGCCCGCAGCGCGCGGTCCCGGCGGACGCCCAGCACCACGACGACCACCAGCGGGGCCATGACGGCCAGCCCGAGACAGGCGACACCGGCGGCGAACGTCGCCGTCAGCGGGTCCGACGGTCCGTCGAGCGAGCGGATCGCGGCGCCGACGAGCGCCCACCCCGCCTCCAGGCCGGCCAGGGTGAGCAGGGAGAGCGTCAGCCGCCGGCCGCCCACCATCCGCCGGCCCAGCTCCCGGATCGCCATGGTCCGGTCGGCCAGCAGCGCCTGCCGCCCCGGCCAGGAACGGAGCGGGACGGGCGGCGGGGGCGGGGGGAGAAGCGCACGGTCGGGCATGGTCCGAGGGTAGGGCGTGGCCGTGCCGCGAGCCTCTGCCGGGCCCGGCCTCACGGCGAGGAGCGGATGCCCGTCGTACGCCCCGGGGCAACCGCCCGGGCCCGCGTCGAGCGGCCCCGGGCCGCCGTGGGACGCGGTCCTCAGACGTAGTCCTCGAGCCGGGCGACGGTGAAGCCCTGCTCCTGGATCCGGCGCAGCATGGCGGCCGTCATCGCGGTCATCGTGGTGCCCTTGAGGTCACGCGGCCCGCGGAAGTGGGCCAGGACGATGTCGCCGGGGCGCAGCTTGCGGTCGGCGCGCTGGTACTGCATGTCGGTGATCTGCATGGACTCCCGCCACAGCACGATCGCCTCGACGCCGCACTGCCCGGCGGCGGTCCGGGTGTCCTCGTTCCAGTTGCCGTAGGGCGGCCGGAACAGGCGCGGGGCGGTGCCGTAGGTCCGCTCCAGCTTCTCCTGCTGGCCGCAGATCTCCCGCTTCTGGGCCGCGGCGCCGAGGGTGCGGAGGTCGGGGTGCGTGAGGGTGTGGTTGGCGACGCCGGCCCCGAGGGCGGCCAGCGGCGTGAAGTAGCCGTAGTCCTGGCTGATGGCGGAGTCCGTGAGGAACATGGTGAAGGGCACCTTCAGGTCGCGCATCATCGCGACGAACTCCGGGTCCTTCTCGGCCCCGTCGTCGAAGGTGAGGAAGACGACCTTGTCCTTGGTGGGTATCTCGCTGATGACGGGCACCCCGCCGCCCTTCCGGGACGGCTGCACGGGCTTGACGGCGGGCGGCGCGGGCGGTGCGGCGAAGGGCTTGAGCCCCCACTTCGCGTACGCGGACGCCTCGGCGCGCGCGGCCACGCCCGCGGCCTTGTCCTGTTCCTTGGGGGGTGCGGCGGCGACGGTGGTCGGCGCGGGCCGGGGGGCCGGGCCGCCCGGCGACGTACAGCCCGCCATGAGCAGGGCGGCGACGGTCAGGACCGCCGCGCCCACGATGTTCTTCCCCACCCTGGAACCCCGTCTTCGTACGCCTGTTCAGTGCGTACTGCTTGACGGAGGATCCGGGGGGCGGGTTGCCTCAGGTCCCGTGCGACTCGAACCGCCAGCGGTGCACCGGGCGGGTGACCAGACCGGGGTCGGGCTCCGGGAGTTCGGGGAGGGCCGCGTCGTAGGGGGCGTCCCACCAGGTGAGGACGAGCACCCGGTCGCCGGGGGCGGTGAAGGTCTCGCGGCGGACCGGCTCGGCCGGCAGCCGCCGCGCCCGCGCCCACTCCAGGAGCTCGGCGCCCCGGCCCTCCGCCGCGCGGGCCTCCCACATCAGGGTGACCACGGTCATGAGTAGAGGTTGTCCTTGCTGACCTCGTGCACGTGGTCGTGGTCGTGGCCGTGGTTCCCCGGCACGTGCGGGTCGGTGACCGGGAGGGACGAGTCCGCCGACAGCTCCAGGTCGGAGGCCGGCCGGTTGCGGGCGACCATCTCGGCGCCGAGGGCCGCGACCATCGCGCCGTTGTCGGTGCACAGCCCGGGGCGCGGCACGCGCAGCCGGATCCCGGCCCGCTCGCACCGCTCCTCCGCCAGCGCCCGCAGCCGGGAGTTGGCGGCCACCCCGCCGCCGATCATCAGGTGGTCGACGCCCTGGTCCTTGCAGGCCCGTACGGCCTTGCGGGTCAGCACGTCGACGACCGCCTCCTGGAAGGACGCCGCCACGTCCCGCACCGGCACCTCCTCGCCCGCCGCCCGCTTGGCCTCGATCCAGCGGGCCACGGCCGTCTTCAGGCCCGAGAAGGAGAAGTCGTACGCGGGGTCCCTGGGCCCGCTCAGACCGCGCGGGAACGCGATCGCGGCCGGGTCGCCCTCCTTGGCCAGCCGGTCGATGACCGGCCCGCCGGGGAAGCCCAGGTCCAGCACGCGGGCGATCTTGTCGAAGGCCTCGCCCGCGGCGTCGTCGATCGTCGCGCCCATGGGACGGACGTCGGAGGTGATGTCCGGCGCCAGCAGCAGCGAGGAGTGGCCGCCGGACACCAGCAGGGCCATCGTCGGCTCCGGGAGCGGGCCGTGCTCAAGCTGGTCGACGCAGATGTGGGAGGCCAGGTGGTTCACCCCGTACAGCGGCTTGTCCAGGGCGAACGCGTACGCCTTCGCCGCCGAGACACCGACCAGGAGCGCGCCGGCGAGGCCGGGACCGGCGGTGACGGCGATGCCGTCCAGGTCGCGGGCCGAGACCCCGGCCTGCGCCAGCGCGCGCTCGATGGTGGGGACCATCGCCTCCAGGTGCGCGCGGGAGGCGATCTCGGGGACCACGCCGCCGAACCGGGCATGCGTGTCCACGCTCGACGCGACGGCGTCCGCGAGCAGGGTCGTGCCGCGGACGATGCCGACGCCGGTCTCGTCGCAGGAGGTCTCGATGCCGAGGACGAGGGGTTCGTCAGCCATGACTCTCAGTTCCTTGTACGTCGGATGCGTGGGATGCGTCGGGCACGCCCTGGGCGTCCGCCGCGTCCGGTGCGTCTTGTACGCGCAGCCGCATGACGAGCGCGTCGATGTTGCCCGGCTGGTAGTAGCCGCGGCGGAAGCCGATCGGTTCGAAGCCGAAGCGCTCGTAGAGCTTCTGGGCGCGGGTGTTGTCCACGCGCACTTCGAGCAGGACCTCGTCGCACTCGAAGGCGGTGGCGTGCTGGAGGAGGTCCGTCAGCAGCCGGGCGCCGAGCCCGGTGCCCCACTGGTCGCGGGCGACGGCGATCGTCTGGACGTCGCCGAGACCGCCGGCCGCCGCGAGCCCCGCGTACCCCACCAGCCGGCCGTCCGCCTCCGCCACGACGTAGCGGCGGGTGGCGTGCGGGCCCCGCGCATGGGCGAGCTCGGACCAGAACATGCCCTCCGACCAGGCGTCGTCGGGGAACAGCTCCCGCTCCAGCTCCAGCACCGGCGCGATGTCCCACCAGCGCATCTCGCGCAGGACCGCGCCGGCTCCGGTCACTCCGGTCACTTCGGGGTGACCACCTTGTAGTTCTTCGGCACCTGGGCGTCGGGGCGCCGCAGGTACAGCGGCCGGGGCTCCAGGAAGTCCTCGTCGGCCGCCAGCCGCTCGGCCGCCAGCGCCGCCAGCGCGGCCGCCGACTGGTGCTCGGGGTCGCGGGCGTCCGGGAACACCTCCCCGTACAGCCGCGCGCCCGCGCCCACCGCCGGGAGGCCGGCGACCCGCTCGGCGATGTCGGCGGGCCGGTCGACGGCGGGGTCGGTCACGCGCGTACGGCAGTCGTCGTAGCGCGCCCAGTAGACCTCCTTGCGGCGGGCGTCGGTCGCGACGACGAACGGCTCCCGGAGCCCGGAGGCGTAGGCGAGTCCGTCCAGCGTGCACAGCCCGTGCACCGGGACGCCGCCGAGCGCCGAGGCGAAGGTCGCGGCGGTCACGAGGCCGACGCGCAGCCCCGTGTAGGGGCCGGGGCCGACGCCGACGACGATGCCGGTCACGGCGTCGAGCTTCAGCCCGGCCTCCCCGAGCACCCGGTGGACGGCGGGCAGCAGCAGTTCCCCGTGGCGGCGCGCGTCCACCTGGGTCGAGGCGGCGACGACCGCGTCCCCGTCGTGGAGGGCGACGGTGACGGCGGGTGTGGCGGTATCCATGGCGAGCAAGAGCACGCGAACAGCCTACGGCTCCGTGGCGGCGGGCACGGAGCCCCGGGTCGCGGGCATGATCCTGCTACGGTCACACCGCATACGTACGTGGGAGAGGTGGGCAGCAACGTGGCAAGGAGCAGCTCGGGATTCGTGGCCGGGCTCACCGTGGCGGCTCTCGCCGCCGTCGGCTTCCTCGCCTATCAGGCGTCGGCCACCGTGCCCGCCGACCTGGCGGCCCCCGCACCCGCCGCCTCGGTGTCGGCCCCCGCGCCCGGCGGCGCCCCCGAGCGGCCGGCCGACCCGGTGCTCGCGCTGCCGAAGCAGTCGGGGTCGGGCGTGCGGGTGGTGTACGCGCTGGGGGCGCGGCGGGTCTGGCTGGTGGGCGAGAAGAACGCGGTGACGCGCACCTTCGCGGTGATGCCGAGCACGGTCAACCCGGCTCCGGGCACGTACGCGGTGACGTCCCGTTCGGGCAGCGTGGCCGGTTCCGACGGGGTGCGGATCGAGCACGTCGTGCGGTTCACGAACGTCGAGGGCGTGACGGTGGGCTTCAGCGCGGCGGTCGACGGCTCGATGGCCAGCCCCGATCCGACGCGCCGGACGGGCGGCATCCGGATGAAGCGGGCGGACGGCGACGCCATGTGGACGTTCGCGACGGTCAACTCGAAGGTCGTCGTCGTCCCCTGACGGGGCCTCGGTCGAGCGGTACCCCGCGGTCCCCGTACGCCGCGGCGCACGGCGCCCACGGCGCTCCCACCGGCGCGCACCTTTCTCCGAGCGCCCCTCCCCGGGCACTTCGCGCGGCGTGACTCGGGGCCGGCGCGCGGCTCCGCGGGGCCTTCGCGCGGCGCGGCTCGGCTCAGGCTCGGCTCAAGGACGCGCGGTGCGGCTCAGGCCGCCCGGCGGCGCTCCGGGGTCCGCTCGGCGGGCGCGGGGACGTCCCGGGCGGCGTCGGGCGCCGCGGGGTCCTCGTCGGTGTCCGCGGCCCGGGGCGGCGTGGAGACGGCGTTCGCCGCCGCGCACGACGCCAGCAGGTCGCGCATCGACACATCCTGCTTCGACGTCGGCATGATCGCCTCCCGGGGCTGCGTGGCGGCTGCGTGGCCAGGCGCGGTTAGGTAGACCTAACCAGGTCCTGGTACCCATGTGACCACGCCTCGGAGGTACGACGCAACATTATGCCGACGTCTTGTCGGAAAGTACGGCGCCCGGCCGCCGCCCCGTCATCCGAGCGCCAGCTCCACGCCCGCCCAGCGCTCCCCGTGCCCGGTCAGCGTCACGACCCGGCGCTCGTCGTCGGTGGAACCGACGACCCGGTGGATGACGACGTGCAGCCGGTCCTCCGTGAGGTCCTCGACCTTGCCCTCGCCCCACTCCACTACCACCACCGAGTCCGGCAGCGAGACGTCCAGGTCGAGGTCCTCCATCTCGTCGAGCCCGCCGCCCAGGCGGTAGGCGTCGACGTGCACGAGGGCGGGACCGCCCACCAGCGACGGGTGGACGCGGGCGATGACGAACGTCGGGGACGTCACCGCGCCGCGCACCCCGAGGCCCTCGCCGAGCCCGCGCGTCAGGGTCGTCTTGCCGGCGCCGAGCTCGCCGGTGAGCATCACGAGGTCGCCGGGGCGCAGCAGCTTGGCGAGCGTGCGGCCCAGCTCCTGCGTCTGCTCGGGGGCGTGGAGGGTGAGTCGGGCGATGGCCGTGGCCCCCTCAGGGGCCGGGCTGTGCGGTGCTTCCATACGAGCCAACGTTAGTCGGTGCCGGTACCGCCCCCACCCGTACCAGCAGGTCCGCGAGCCGGTCGGTGACCGTCTCCGGGTGCTCCAGCATCACCAGGTGCCCGCCGTCGGGCACGATCACCAGCTCGGCGTCCGGGAGCAGGCCGGCGATCGCCTCGGTGTGGGAGCTGGGCGTGACCAGGTCCTGGTCACCGGCGAGGGCCAGGACCGGCACCTCGGCGAAGACGCCCAGCGCCTCGGCCTTGTCGTGCTCGGTGAAGGCCGGGTAGAACTCGGCGACCACGTCGATGGGCGTGCCCTCGATCATCCGTTCCGCGAACCGGGCGACCGCCGGATCCACGTCCCTGGACGAGAACGAGTAGCGCTTGATGAGCCCCGCGAACAGGTCGGCGGTGGCCCGCCGGCCGCGCTCCACCAGCTCCGCCTGCGAGCCGAGCGCCCGCAGTATCCCCGGCAGCACCTTGCGCACCGCGTTCACGCCCGCGACCGGCAGCCCGTAGTTGACCTCGCCGAGGTTGCCGCACGAGGTGCCGACGAAGGCGACGCCGACGACCCGCTCGCGGATCAGCTCCGGGTACTGCTCGGCCAGCGCCATCACCGTCATCCCGCCCATCGAGTGCCCCACCAGCACCAGGGGCCCCTCGGGGGCGGCGGCGTCGACGACCGCCTTCAGATCGCGGCCGAGCTGGTCGATGGAGACCGGCACCCGGTCCGGGCCCTGCTGGGCGGCGCCCCGCCCGGAGCGGCCGTGGCTGCGCTGGTCCCAGTGGACGGTGCGCACCAGGCCCCGCAGGGCGGCGCGCTGGAAGTGCCAGGAGTCCTGGTTGAGGCAGTAGCCGTGGCTGAAGACCACGGTGACGGGCACGGGCGTCCGGCGCCCGAAGAGCCGGCGGCGGCGCGGGGCGCTGCCGTCCGCCTCCACCTCGTCGACCTCGTAGTACAGCTCGGTGCCGTCGTCGGCCCGGGCCCGCGCGGAGGTGCCGCGCAGCGCGCCGTACGGCCCGGCGGCGTCCAGCGCGAGACGCGCCTTGCGGCGCATGCCCCGGCCGACGGTGAGCCGTTCGAGGGCGACGCCGGCCGCGGCGCCGGCGGCGACCACCCCTATCGCGGCGCCGGCGAAACCGGCGCGGCGCCAATTGCCGGCCGCCGCGGCGGAGGCGGCCGACGCCGCTTCCACCGCGGCGTCCACCGGACCGGTCTCACTCACCACGGCTGCTCCTCCAGGCTCCGGCTACTCGTTCAGGTAGACGCGCGATACCCGCGAACCGATGCGCGTCACGATCTCGTACGCGATCGTGTCCGCGGCGCGCGCCCAGTCCTCGGCGGTCGGCTCACCGTGATCACCTGCCCCGAACAGCACCGCTTGTGCACCCGGTTCGACATCGTCCCCTTCGAGGTCGACGACGAACTGGTCCATGGCGACCCGTCCGGCCACGGTCCTCACCTTGCCGCCGACCAGCACCGGACCGCGGCCCGACGCGTGGCGCGGCACGCCGTCGGCGTACCCCAGGGGCACCAGGCCGAGGGAGGTGGCGCGCTCGGTGACGTAGTGGTGCCCGTAGCTGACGCCGTGGCCGGCGGGCACGTCCTTGACGAGCGCGACGCTGCCGACCAGCCGCATGACGGGCCGCAGCCCGAAGTCGGCGGGCGTGCCGACCTCCGGGCTCGGCGACACGCCGTACATCGCGATGCCGGGCCGTACGAGGTCGAAATGGGTCTCCGGAAGGGTGAGCGTGGCCGGTGAGTTGGCCATGTGCCGCACCTCGGGCTCCACGCCCGCCTTCTCGGCGTACCCGAGCATCTCCTGGAACGTCTCAAGCTGGGCGCCGATCGACGGGTGGCCGGGCTCGTCGGCGCACGCGAAGTGCGACCAGACGCCGGTGACCTCCACGAGGCCGGCGGCCCGCGCGGCGAGCGCCTCGCCGACGAGCCGCTGCCAGTCGGCGGGCTGGCAGCCGTTGCGCCCGAGGCCGGTGTCCGCCTTGAGCTGCACGCGCGCCGGCTGTGCGGTCCTGCGCGCCGCCTCGGTGACCTCCCGCAGGGCCCACAGGCCGCTCACGGTCATGTCCAGGCCGGCGCGGATGCCGTCGTCCCAGGGGTCGCCGGGCGTCCACAGCCAGCACAGGACGGGCGCGTCGATCCCGGCGGCCCGCAGCGCGAGCGCCTCGTGCGGCGTGGCGGTCCCGAGCCAGGTGGCCCCCGCCTCCAGCGCCGCCCGCGCGCAGGGCACGGCACCGTGCCCGTACGCGTCGGCCTTCACGACGCCCATGACCTGAACGTCCGGCCCCACGCGCCCGCGCAGGGCACGCACATTGGCGCGCAGCGCCCCGAGGTCGATCTCGGCGCGGGCGCGAAGGGTCTGTGCTGTCTCACTCATCGCGCCCAGTCTCTCAGGTGCGCGCCCCGCCTCCCCCGTGTCCCCGCCCACCCCTCCCGACACGCCCGGGCCGGGCGGCTCGGGGCGGCGGCTCCGGGTGGGCGGGCGGGACGGTCAGGGCTGGACGTCGCGCCAGGCGGCGGGGAGGGCCTCGGCCACGTCGCAGGCCGCGACCGGGGCGCCCCGGGAGGCGTGGCGTGCGGCCAGGCCGTGCAGGTAGGCGGCGGCCGAGGCGGCGTCCAGGGGGTCGAGGCCGGCCGCCAGCAGTGAGCCGGCCAGGCCGGAGAGGACGTCCCCGCTGCCGGCGGTGGCGAGCCAGGGCGTACCCGTCGGGTTGACGCGCACCGGCCCCCCGCCGGCCGGGGCGACCAGGGTGGTCGAGCCCTTGAGCAGCACGGTCGCCCCGTACCGCTCCGCCAGCTCCCGTACCGCCTCCAGCCGCCGGGACTCCACGTCCTGGCGGGCGGTGCCGAGCAGGGCCGCGGCCTCACCCGCGTGCGGGGTCAGGACGGTGGGGGCGGGACGCGCGCGGAGGGCGGCCGGGTCGAGGTCGCGCAGCCCGTCGGCGTCCACCAGGACCGGCACGTCGGAGCCCAGGACGTCGTCCACGCCCGGCGTGTCGCCCAGGCCCGGGCCGATCACCCACGCCTGGACGCGGCCCGCCTTGGCGGGCGGCCCGGCATGGACCAGGGTCTCGGGGTGGCGGGCCAGCACCGCGTCGCCGGCCGGTCCCACGTACCGCACCGCCCCGGCGCCGCCGCGCAGCGCGCCGGACACCGCCAGGACGGCGGCGCCGGGGTAGCGCGCCGACCCGGCGACCACCCCGACCACGCCCCGCCGGTACTTGTCGCTCTCCCCCGCCGGGACGGGCAGCAGCCGCGCCACGTCCTCGTGCTGGAGGGCCTCGGCGTCCGGCACGGGGGGCAGGGCGAGCCCGATGTCGACCAGCCGCAGCGCCCCCGCGTGCTCCCGCGCCGGGTCGATCAGCAGTCCCGGCTTGTACGCCCCGAACGTCACCGTGGCGTCCGCCCGTACCGCCTCCCCGGCCACCTCCCCGGTGTCGGCGTCCACCCCGCTCGGCAGGTCCACGGCGACCAGCACGGCGCCCGACTCGCGCGCCGCCCGGACCACGTCCACCGCCCCGGGCCGCAGCCCGCCGCGCCCGCCGATCCCGGTGATGCCGTCCACCACGAGGTCGGCGCGCGCCAGCGCCTCCGGGGCGTCCTCCACCACCCGGCCCCCGGCGGCCGTCAGGGCGGCCAGCCCGGCGCCGTGGGCGCGCGACCCCAGCAGGACGGCCGACACGCCCGCGCCCCGGCGCGCCAGCCGGGCGCCCGCGTACAGCGCGTCGCCCCCGTTGTCGCCGCTGCCGACGAGCAGCACCACCCGGGCCCCGGACACCCGGCCCAGCAGCCCGGCGCACGCGGCGGCCAGCCCCGCCGCGGCCCGCCGCATCAGCGCGCCCTCCGGCAGCCTCGCCATCGACTCGGCCTCGGCGGCCCGTACGGTCTCCACGCGGTAAGCGGTACGCATGGGGTCAACCCTCCGCGATCACCACCGCCGACGCCACCCCCGCGTCATGGCTGAGCGACACGTGCCAGTGCCGTACGCCCAGTTCCGCGGCCCTGGCCTCGACCGTGCCGCGCACCCGCAGCCGGGGCTGGCCGCTGTCCTCGACGTACACCTCGGCGTCCGTCCACTGGAGTCCGGCCGGCGCGCCGAGCGCCTTGGCGATGGCCTCCTTCGCCGCGAACCGCGCCGCGAGCGAGGCGATCCCGCGCCGCTCCCCGCTCGGCAGCAGCAGCTCGCTCTCGACGAACAGCCGCTCGGCCATGTGCGGCGTGCGCTCCATCGCCGCCGCGAACCGGTCGATCTCCGCCACGTCGATCCCCACCCCGATGATCATTCGACGGTGACCGACTTCGCCAGGTTGCGCGGCTGGTCGACCTCGTTGCCCCGGGCCGTCGCCAGTTCGCAGGCGAAGACCTGGAGCGGCACGGTCGACACCATGGGCTGGAGCAGGGTGGGGGTGGCGGGGATGCGGATCAGGTGGTCGGCGTAGGGCGTCACCGCCTCGTCGCCCTCCTCCGCGATCACGATGGTGCGGGCGCCGCGCGCCCGGATCTCCTGGATGTTGGACACGATCTTGTCGTGCAGCACGGACCGCCCGCGCGGCGAGGGGACCACGACGACGACCGGCAGGTCCTCCTCGATCAGCGCGATCGGACCGTGCTTCAGCTCACCGGCCGCGAAGCCCTCCGCGTGCATGTAGGCGAGCTCCTTGAGCTTCAGCGCGCCCTCCAGGGCCACCGGGTAGCCCACGTGCCGGCCGAGGAACAGCACGGTGTCCTTGCCGGCCAGGGACCGTGCCAGCTCCCGCACCGGCTCCATGGTCTCCAGCACCCGGTCGACGTCGTCCGCGATCCGGGCCAGGTCCTTGACCACCGCCCGGATCTCGTCGCCCCACTTCGTCCCCCGCAACTGGCCCAGGTACAGGGCGAGCAGGTAGACGGCGACGAGCTGCGTCAGGAACGCCTTGGTGGACGCGACCGCCACCTCGGGGCCCGCGTGCGTGTACAGCACCCCGTCCGACTCGCGGGGGATCGTGGACCCGTTGGTGTTGCAGATCGCCAGCACCCGCGCCCCCTGCGCCCGGGCGTGCCGCAGCGCCATCAGGGTGTCCATGGTCTCCCCGGACTGGGAGATCGCGATGACCAGCGTCCGCTCGTCCAGGATCGGGTCCCGGTAGCGGAACTCGCTGGCCAGTTCCACCTCGCAGGGGACGCGGGTCCAGTGCTCGATGGCGTACTTGGCGATGAGCCCGGCGTGGAAGGCCGTACCGCACGCCACCACGACCACCTTGTGCGCCTCGCGCAGCACCGCGTCGGGGATCCGCAGCTCGTCCAGCGTCAGCGACCCGCCGGCGTCGACACGGCCCAGTAGGGTGTCGGCCACCGCCTTCGGCTGCTCGGCGATCTCCTTGAGCATGAAGTAGTCGTAGCCGCCCTTCTCGGCCGCCGAGGCGTCCCAGTCCACGTGGTACGTGCGCACGTCGGCGGGCGCCCCGTCGAAGTCGGTGACCGTCACCCCGTCCCTGCGCAGCTCCACCACCTGGTCCTGGCCGAGCTCGATGGCCGACCGGGTGTGGGCGATGAACGCGGCCACGTCGGAGGCGAGGAACGCCTCGCCCTCACCGACCCCGACCACCAGCGGCGAGTTGCGCCGCGCGCCGACGACCACGTCCGGCTGGTCGGCGTGCACCGCGACCAGGGTGAAGGCCCCCTCCAGCCGCCGGCACACCAGGCGCATGGCCTCCGCGAGGTCGCCGCACGAGGAGAACTCCTCGGCCAGCAGATGCGAGACCACCTCCGTGTCCGTCTCGGACTCCAGCGTGTGGCCCCGGCCGGCCAGTTCGGCGCGCAGCGGCGCGAAGTTCTCGATGATGCCGTTGTGGACGACGGCGACCCGCCCCGCGTTGTCGAGGTGCGGGTGCGCGTTCGCGTCGGTGGGCGCGCCGTGCGTCGCCCACCGGGTGTGCCCGATGCCGGCGGCGCCGGTCGGCAGCGGCCGCGCGTGCAGCTCCTTCTCCAGATTGACGAGCTTGCCCGCCTTCTTGGACGCGGCCATCGACCCGTCGGCGAGCACCGCGACACCGGCCGAGTCGTAGCCCCGGTACTCGAGCCGCTTGAGGCCCGCGATCACCACATCAAGCGCCGACTGCCCGCCGACGTAACCCACGATTCCGCACATGACGATCAGCCTAGGGCCGCCCGCCCTCTCAGGCCGCGAGGACTGCCCGGTCCGTCCGGCTCCGGGCGCCGCCCGCCGGGTCAGGCCTTCGCCCGGTAGGCCCGTACGGCCAGCGGGTAGAACACCATGGCTATCCCCGCCGCCCAGACGAGCGACCACAGCACCGGCCGGCCGACCTCGCCGCCCAGCAGCAGGCCGCGGAAGGCGTCCGACAGGTGGGTCACCGGGTTCACGTTCACCCAGGCCTGGAGCCAGCCGGGCATCGTGTCGACCACGACGAAGGCACTGCTGGTGAACGTGATCGGGAAGATCAGGGTGAAGCCGAACGCCTGCACCTTCTCCGCGTCGCCGGCCAGCATCCCGATGAGCACCGCGCACCACGACACGGCCGCCGCGAACACCAGGACCAGCAGCACCCCGAGGAGGAACCCGCCGAAGCCGCCGGTGATCCGGAACCCCAGCGCCAGCCCGAGCGCGATCATCAGGACGATCGCCCACAGGTGCTTGACCAGGTCGGCGGCGATCCGGCCGAAGAGGGGCGCCGAGCGGGCGATCGGCAGGCTGCGGAGCCGGTCGAAGACACCCTTGGTGAGGTCGGTGTTGAGGGCCATCGCCGTGTAGATGGTCATGAACAGGGTGTTCTGGACGATGATCCCCGGCAGCGCGTACTTCAGGTACGCGTCGGGCGACCCGGCCATCTGCCCGCCCATGACGTAGGTGAACAGCAGCACGAACATGATCGGCGTGATGCTGTAGTCGACCAGCTCCAGCGGATTGTGCTTGACGGCCACCAGGCTGCGCCACGCCATGGTGGCGGTCTGCCGCAGGCCCGCGGCGGGCCGCACACGGCCGCTCCCGGTCAGGGGCGCGCCGTCGATCGTCGTGGCGGTCATGCCGAACTCACCACCTTCTCGATGTCGCTGTCGTCGGGCCGCGCGCCCCCGTCCCCGCGCCCGTCGCCGTCGCCGTCGCCGGGTTCGGCCCGGTGCCCGGTGAGCGCCAGGAAGACCTCGTCCAGCGACGAGCGCCGCAAGGTCAGCTCGCCCACCGCGATACCGGCCCCGTCCAGCCGCCGGACGACGGCGGGCATCAGCTCCGGGTCGTTCACCGGGGCGGTGACCACGTCACCCTCGATCTGCGTCTGCCGGCCGGCCGCCTCGGCGACCAGCGCGTGGGCCCCCGCCAGGTCGTCCGCCCGCACCGGCCGCACCTGGAGCACCTGGCCGCCCACCTGGGACTTCAGCTCGTCGGGGGTGCCTTCGGCGATCACGCGGCCCTTGTCGATCACCACGATGTCGTCGGCGAGCACGTCCGCCTCGTTCAGGTACTGCGTGGTCAGCAGGGCGGTGACGCCCTCGGCGACCAGGCCGCGCAGCATGTCCCACAGCTCGCCCCGGCTGCGCGGGTCCAGGCCGGTGGTCGGCTCGTCGAGGAACAGGATCCGCGGCCGTCCCACCAGGCTCGCCGCCAGGTCCAGCCGGCGCCGCATGCCGCCCGAGTACGTCTTCACCGCGCGGCCCGCCGCGTCACCGAGCTGGAACCGGTCCAGCAGCTCCGCCGCCCGGGCCCTGGCCTCCCGGCGGGGTATCCCCAGCAGGCGCCCGATCAGCAGCAGGTTCTCCGTGCCCGTCAGGTTGTCGTCGACCGCCGCGTACTGCCCGGTGAGGCCCACGAGCGAGCGCACCACCCCGGCCTCCCGCACCACGTCGTGCCCGGCGACCAGGGCCCGGCCCCCGTCCGGCGCCAGCAGGGTGGCGAAGATCCGGACGGCCGTGGTCTTCCCCGCCCCGTTGGGCCCCAGCAGCCCCAGCACCGTGCCGGTGCGGGCGGCGAGGTCCACACCGGCCAGCGCCCGGGTGTCCTTGAACCGTTTGGCCAGGCCTTCCGCCTGGATCGCGTACGTCATGGGACCGGTCCCCTCGGCTCGGGTCGTACCACGCGAACGCCGGAGCACCGACGCCCACCTTCCCCACAACTGTGACGCACGCCACTGACATTCCTGGCGGCCCGGGGTGACCGAGCACACCACCCACAACCCCCCGTCAAGCACGACAATGGCCTGTGTGATCACTTCGCCGCCACGAAGCACCGCCGCCCACCGCCGTGCGGAGGCCACTCCGTACGTCGACCTCACCCGTGCGGAGTGGAGCGCGCTGCGCGACAAGACACCGCTCCCCCTCACCGCCGACGAGGTCGAGCGGCTGCGCGGTCTCGGCGACGTCATCGACCTCGACGAGGTCCGCGACATCTACCTCCCGCTCTCCCGCCTGCTCAACCTGTACGTGGGCGCCACCGCCAACCTGCGGGGCGCGCTCAACACGTTCCTCGGCGAGAAGAGCGCCCAGCGGGGCACGCCCTTCGTCATAGGGGTCGCCGGCTCCGTGGCCGTCGGCAAGTCCACCGTCGCCCGGCTCCTCCAGGCGCTGCTGGCCCGCTGGCCCGAGCACCCGCGCGTCGAGCTGGTCACCACCGACGGGTTCCTGCTCCCCATGAAGGAGCTCAAAGAGCGCGGCCTGATGTCCCGGAAGGGCTTCCCCGAGTCGTACGACCGGCGCGCCCTGACCCGGTTCGTCGCCGACATCAAGGCGGGCAAGGACGAGGTCACCGCCCCCGTCTACTCCCACCTGATCTACGACATCGTCCCCGGCCAGCGCCTCACGGTCCGGCGCCCGGACATCCTGATCGTCGAAGGGCTCAACGTCCTCCAGCCCGCCCTGCCCGGCAAGGACGGCCGCACCCGCGTCGGGCTCGCGGACTACTTCGACTTCTCGGTGTACGTCGACGCCCGCCCCGAGGACATCGAGGCCTGGTACCTGAATCGTTTCCGCAAGCTGCGCGCGACCGCGTTCCAGAACCCCTCCTCGTACTTCCAGAAGTACACCCAGGTCAGCGAGGAGGAGGCGCTGGAGTACGCCCGCACCATGTGGCGGACCATCAACAAGGTGAACCTGCTGGAGAACGTGGCACCGACCCGCGGACGTGCCACCCTCGTCGTACGCAAGGGGCCGGACCACAAGGTCCAGCGGCTCTCGCTGCGCAAGCTCTGACCCCTCCGAAGCCCTGAAGGGACCGCGGCAGTGCTGCACCTGCGCCTGATCGTCCCGGCCGACCGCACCGAGGACGTGGTCGGCACCATCCAGAAGACGGTCGGCACGACCCACCTCGCCGTCATCCCCGGCGCGGCCCGCGACCCGGCCGGTGACCTCGTCCTGTGCGACGTGGCGCGCGAGGCGGGCGACGACCTGATCGCCGGCCTGCGCGCGCTGGGCATCGACCGGACCGGTTCCATCGCCGTCGACGACATCGGCCTGTCCCTGTCGGAGCGCGCGGAGCGGGCCGAGGAGGACGCCCCGGGCGAGGGCGCGGACGCGGTGCTGTGGGAGCACCTCCAGGACGCCACGCACGAGGAGTCGACCCTCAGCGTCACCTACGTGGCGTTCCTGACGCTCGCCACGATGATCGCGGCCTGCGGCGTGGTCCTGGACAACGCCATCCTGATCGTGGGCGCGATGGCGGTGGGGCCCGAGTTCGGCCCGCTGGCCGGCATCTGCACCGCGCTGGTGCAGCGCCGCCCGCGCCTGGCGGTGCGGTCGCTGGTGGCCCTCACCGTGGGCTTCCTGGCGGCCATCGCGCTGACGGTGCTGTTCAGCGTGGGCATGGACGCGACGGGCCTGTTCAGCGAGGCGCGCCTGGAGGCCGAGCGCCCCAACACCGGATTCATCTACGCGCCCGACTGGTTCTCGTTCGTCGTCGGCCTCCTCGCGGGCGCCGCGGGCACCCTGTCGCTGACGTCGGCGAAGTCGGGGGCGCTGGTCGGGGTGGCCATCTCGGTCACCACCGTCCCGGCGGCGGCCAACGCGGCGGTGGCCCTGGGGTACGGCGACCTCGGGCAGACCAGGGGCTCCCTGGAACAGCTCGCGCTGAACCTGCTGGCGATCGTGCTCGCCGGCACCCTGACCCTGCTGGCGCAGAAGTTCTTCTGGTCGCGGCAGCGCCGGCGCACCCGGAAGGCCGCCTGACGCCGGGCACCCGGCGTACGCGGAAGGGGCGCCCCGCCGTCACGGCGGGGCGCCCCTTCCATGGCGTACCGGCTGATCAGCCCAGCGCGGACTTCACCACGTCGGCGAGCTCACCGGCGACCGAGCGGGCCTGCTCGATGTCCGCGGCCTCGACCATGACGCGGACCAGCGGCTCGGTGCCCGAGGGGCGCAGCAGGACGCGCCCGGTGCTGCCCAGCCGGCGCTCGGCGTCGGCGACGGCGTTGCTCAGCTCCGGGGAGGTCTTCACGCGCGTCTTGTCGACGTCCTTGACGTTGATGAGGACCTGCGGCAGCCGCTCCATGACCCCGGCCAGGTCGGCCAGCGACCGCCCGGTCGCCGCGACGCGCGCGGCGAGCATCAGGCCGGTGAGGGTGCCGTCGCCGGTGGTGGCGTGGTCCAGCACGATGACGTGCCCGGACTGCTCGCCGCCGAGGGCGTAGCCGTGCTCCTTCATCGACTCCAGCACGTAGCGGTCGCCGACCGCCGTCTGGACGAGCTGGAGGCCCTCGCGCTCCATGGCGAGCTTGAAGCCCAGGTTGGACATGACGGTCGCGACGACGGCGTTCCCGCGCAGCGTCCCCGCCTCGCGCATGGCGAGGGCGAGCACGGCCAGGATCTGGTCGCCGTCGACCTCGGCGCCGGTGTGGTCCACGGCCAGGCAGCGGTCGGCGTCGCCGTCGTGGGCGATGCCCAGGTCGGCGCCGTGCTCGACGACGGCGGCCTTCAGCATCTCCAGGTGCGTGGAGCCGCAGCCGTCGTTGATGTTCAGCCCGTCGGGCGTGGCGCCGATCGTGATGACCTCGGCCCCGGCCTGCTGGAACGCGGCGGGCGAGACACCGGACGCGGCGCCGTGCGCCTCGTCCAGGACGATCTTGAGGCCGTCGAGCCGGTTGGGCAGGACGCCCAGCAGGTGGGCGACGTACTGGTCGAAGCCCTCGTGGTAGTCGGCGATCCGGCCGACGCCCGCGCCGGTCGGCCGGTCCCACGGCTCACCGGTGCGGTGCTGGTCGTACACGGCCTCGATGCGGTCCTCCAGCTCGTCGGCCAGCTTGTGGCCGCCGCGCGCGAAGAACTTGATGCCGTTGTCCGGCATGGCGTTGTGGCTGGCGGAGAGCATCACGCCCAGGTCGGCACCGAGCGCGCCCGTCAGGAACGCCACGGCAGGCGTCGGCAGCACACCGACCCGCATGACGTCCACACCGGCGCTCGCGAGGCCCGCCACGACGGCGGCCTCCAGGAACTCTCCCGACGCACGGGGGTCACGCCCGACCACGGCGGTCGGCCGATGTCCTTCAAAGGTCCCCGCCTCGGCCAGCACGTGCGCCGCCGCGACCGACAGACCGAGCGCCAGCTCCGCCGTCAGATCCGCGTTGGCGACACCGCGCACACCGTCCGTGCCGAAGAGTCGTCCCACAGCTGTCCTCCGAGTTACTCCGAAAAAGCAAGGTGAAGCGTATAGACGTACGCCCCGGCAGCACGGAGGTGCCGCCGGGGCGTACGTCGAGCAGACCGAGCAGGCGTGATTAGCGCTTGCTGTACTGCGGGGCCTTACGGGCCTTCTTGAGACCGGCCTTCTTGCGCTCGACGGCACGGTCGTCGCGGCTCAGGAAGCCGGCCTTCTTCAGCGGGGCGCGGTTGTTGTCCACGTCCGCCTCGTTCAGGGCGCGGGCCACGCCGAGGCGCAGGGCGCCGGCCTGGCCGGAGACGCCGCCACCCGAGATGCGGGCGATGACGTCGTAGCGGTTGTCCAGCTCGAGCACCTTGAAGGGCTCGTTGACTTCCTGCTGGTGGACCTTGTTCGGGAAGTAGTCCTCGAGCGTACGCCCGTTGATCTTCCACTTGCCGGTGCCCGGGACGATCCGGACGCGGGCGATGGCGTTCTTGCGGCGGCCCAGGCCGGCGGCCGGCTGCGGCTCGCCGAAGCGGGACGCGAGGGACTCCGAGGTGTACTCGCCCTCGACGGGGACCTCGGACTCGAAGGTGGTGACCTCGGCGTAGGTCTCCTCGCCCTCGATGGGGTTCTCAACAGTGGTCTCGGCCACGATGCTCCTCAGATTTCTTTCGTTCTTAGGGGGTGTGGCCGGAACTACTGCGCGACCTGGGTGATCTCGAACGGGACCGGCTGCTGGGCAGCGTGCGGGTGGTTCTCGCCCGCGTAGACCTTCAGCTTCGAGAGCATCTGACGGCCGAGGGAGTTCTTGGGGATCATGCCCTTGATGGCCTTCTCGACGGCCTTCTCCGGGTTCTTGTCCAGCAGCTCGTCGTAACGGATCGAGCGCAGACCGCCCGGGAAGCCGGAGTGGCGGTAGGCCAGCTTCTGGGTCTTCTTGTTGCCGGACAGGTGGACCTTGTCAGCGTTGATGATGATGACGAAGTCGCCCATGTCCATGTGGGGGGCGTACACGGGCTTGTGCTTGCCTCGGAGGAGGTTCGCAGCCGTGGTCGCCAGACGGCCCAGGACAACGTCCTGCGCGTCGATGATGTGCCACTGGCGAGTGACATCGCCGGGCTTGGGGCTGTACGTACGCACTTCGTAGCCTTCGCTTCTTCAGTGGATGGAGTCCAGACACACCTGAAGCGATCATGCAGCTGGGGCCCACACTGCCGGGAACACCGCCCGTATGCGAGCCACTGGTAACTGCTCCAGGGAACTTGCGTAAGGGCTCTTCGCGTAAGAACGACGAAGCCAATACGCATAACAAACCGCAACAGTACCCGCGCCGCCC
Source organism: Streptomyces sp. NPDC016309 (assembly GCF_043077235.1). Lineage (NCBI taxonomy): Bacteria > Bacillati > Actinomycetota > Actinomycetes > Kitasatosporales > Streptomycetaceae > Streptomyces > Streptomyces sp. NPDC016309. Next base: position 824,297 of record NZ_JBIBSG010000001.1, read on the forward strand.
CCGACGGGTCAAAACCGGTCCGTCCCGCACGGCGCGGACCGGCCGGAACCGGTCACGGCGCGCCCAGGGCACGGGCGAGCGCCTCGGCCTGGTTCCGGTTGAACCCTCCGGTGATCTCGGCGTTCTTCCCGCTGAGCGGCTCCTGCACGACCAGGTCGCTGACCAGCCTGTCCTCGCCCAGCACGATGGCCACCTTGTTCTCCGGCGCGGCCCGCCCCGCCACCTGCTCCGTCAGCTCGGCGAAGGCGAGCCGGTCGGCCTCCCGGAAGGTGACGGCGATCTTCCAGCCACCCGTCTCCGACTCCACGGTCCGCACGTCCTCGAAGCGCTCGACGCTCATCCCGCCCGTGCTCTTCGCCACCACGCACTTGTCGCGGTTGTCCGAGCTGAAGGAGCGCCCCTCGGGAGGCGGCGACTCGCCCACCGGGAGCTGTGCGCCCGTCCTGTCCGGGAAGCACACCCCCCGCCGCTCGCTCTCCACCTCCAGGATCCGCAGCGGCTGGTCCGGCGCGCCGATCGTCCGGGCGTCCGCCTCCCAGGGCCGTACGACCGCGAGCAGCGCCCCCGTCACGGCCACCACCGCGGCCGCGACCGCCCACGGCAGCCGGGCGCGCGCCGCCCACGGGCCGGACCGGGTGTCGCCGGCACCCGCACCCGCCAGGTGCGCCGTCCGCACCGGCGCTGCCACAGGTCCGGTCGGTGCGTCCGGGTCGACCCGGCGCCGGGCCTCCTCGGCCACCCGCAGCCGCTCCCGCCGGTGGCGCTCGATCTCGGCCGTCCATGCGGGGCTCAGCCACTCGCGGCGCGCGTCCGCCCCGCCCTCCAGCCGGGCCGAGCAGTACGCCAGGACGTCGGCCGGGGCGGGCCGGTCGGCCGGGTCCAGGGCCAGGCACGGCAGCACCAGGGGCTCCAGCTCGCCCGGCAGACCCGTCACGTCCAGGTCGCCGGTGGCGGCCCGCACGAGCTGCTCCAGCGCCGGGCCCGCGCCACCGTCGCGGTAGGGCGCCCGCCCGACGGCCAGGTGGAACAGGGTCGCGCCCAGCGAGAACACGTCCGAAGCCGTGGTCGTCGACTCACCGCGCGCCTGCTCGGGCGCCGCGTAGGCGACGGTGCCCAGGGCCACCTCGGTCCGGGTCACGTCATGGGCCTGCGAGATGCCGAAATCGATCACCCGGGGGCCGTCGAGCGGCAGCAGGACGTTGGACGGTTTGACGTCCCGGTGCACCAGGCCCGCCGTGTGCAGCGAGACCAGCGCCTCCGCCATGCCCGCCGCGACCCAGTACAGGGCGCGCGGGGCGAGCGGCCCGCACGTCTCCACGAGGTCCTTGAGCGAGGGCGCGGGAACGTACTCGGTGGCCATCCACGGCACCTCGGCGGCGGCGTCCGCGTCCACCACGCTCGCGGTGTAGACGCCCCTCACCCGCTGGGCGAGGCCCACCTCCCGGGCGAACCGCCGCCGGTCGTCCTCCCCGACGTTGAGCAGCGTCTTGACCGCCACCAGCCGCCCGCCCGGCGACCGGGCGAGATGGATCCGCCCCATCCCGCCGCTGGCGAGCTCGGTGAGCACGGTGAACGGACCGAATCTGTGCCCCGCCTGCATGGCCCCACCCCCGGCCGGGACGATACCCGCGACCGGCCCGCCGCACGCGGCTATCGGGGACGCTCGACCCGCCGCTCGTCCCACACCGGCTCCGGCGTCTCGCGCACCACACCGTCCGAGCCGAAGACCAGGTAGCGGTCGAAGGAGCGGGCGAACCAGCGGTCGTGCGTCACCGCCAGCACCGTCCCCTCGTACGCCTCCAGCCCGAGCTGGAGCGCCTCCGCCGACTCCAGGTCCAGGTTGTCCGTCGGCTCGTCCAGCAGCAGCGCCGTGGTGCCCGCCAGCTCCAGCAGCAGGATCTGGAACCGCGCCTGCTGGCCGCCCGACAGCCGCTCGAAGATCTGGTCGCCCTGCCGTTCCAGCTCATAGCGCCGCAGTACGGACATCGCCCCGCCCCGGTCCTTGGCGTGCTCGGTCCACAGGATGTCGACCAGCGTCCGGCCGGCGAGCTCCGGATGGGCGTGGGTCTGGGCGAAGTGGCCCGGCACCACCCGGGCGCCGAGCTTGAAGGAGCCCCGGTGCTCCACCGTCGGGTCCCCCGCCAGCAGCCGCAGGAAGTGCGACTTGCCCGAGCCGTTCGACCCGAGCACCGCGACCCGCTCCCCGTAGAAGACCTCCAGGTCGAAGGGCTTCATCAGCCCCACCAGTTCCAGCCCGGCGCAGGTCACCGCCCGCACCCCGGTGCGCCCGCCCCGCAGCCGCATCCGGATGTCCTGCTCGCGCGGGGGCTCCGGGGGCGGCCCGGCCTCCTCGAACTTCCGCAGCCGCGTCTGGGCCGCCGCGTACCGCGACGCCATCTCATGGCTGACCGACGCCGCCTGGCGGAGGGTGACGACCAGCCGCTTGAGCTGGGCGTGCTTCTCCTCCCACCGGCGCTTCAGCTCCTCGAACCGGGCGAACCGCTCCCGCCGCGCCTCGTGGAACGTCCCGAAGCCGCCGCCGTGCACCCAGACGTCCGACCCGGTCGGCCCCGGCTCGACGGCCACGATCTTCTCGGCGGCCTTCGCCAGCAGCTCCCGGTCGTGCGAGACGAACAGCACCGTCTTGCGGGTCTCGGCCAGCCGCTCCTCCAGCCAGCGCTTCCCCGGGACGTCCAGATAGTTGTCCGGCTCGTCCAGCAGCAGGACCTCCTCGGGCCCGCGCAGCAGCGCCTCCAGCACCAGCCGCTTCTGCTCGCCGCCCGACAGGGTCCGGACCTCCCGGAACTGCGCCTTCTCGTACGGCACCCCCAGCGCCGCCACGGTGCACATGTCCCAGACGGTCTCGGCCTCGTACCCGCGCGCCTCGGCCCAGTCGCTCAGCGCCTGCGCGTACGCCATCTGCGCGGCCTCGTCGTCGACCGTCAGGATCAGGTGCTCGGCCGCGTCCACCGCGGCCGCCGCCTGGCGGATCCGCTCCGGTGAGACCGACACCAGCAGGTCCCGTACGGTCCGCTCGTCCCGCACCGAGCCGACGAACTGCGGCATCACGCCCAGCCCGCCCGACACGGTCACCGTCCCGCCGTGCGGCTGGAGCTCCCCCGAGACCAGCCGCAGCAGCGTGGTCTTGCCGGCCCCGTTCGCGCCGACCAGCGCCACCACCGCGCCGTCGCCCACGCGGAACGACGCGTCACCGAGCAGCACCCGTCCGTCCGGCAGGTAGTACTCCAGATGCGCGGCCTCTACATGTCCCATGGCCGCATTGTCTCCGGGGGCCGCCCCCCGCCCCAACCGGTTTAGGATGCGCGGCATGAGCTTTGGGGGACCGCAGTGGCCGCAGCAGCCGCAAGACCCGTACCGGCAGGACCCGTTCCGGCAGGATCCGCACCAGGACCCGTACCGGCAGGACCAGCCGTTCACGGCCGCGACGCCGGACTGGAGCGCCCTCGCCGAGGCCTCGGCCGCCCGCACGCGCCGTAGGCGCCTGCTGCTCATCGGCGGTGCCGCGCTCGCCACCGGCCTCGTGGGCACCCTGATCGCGGTGGCGATCGTGTCCGGCAACACGGCGGACGACGACGGCGCCAACCTGGCGGACACCACCAGCGCCGCCCCGGAGCTCCCCACCGACACCGCCAAACCGCAGCCGTCGTTCTCCTCGGTCGCTCCCCCGCCGCCGCCGGACCCGATGGACTTCATCTCCAGCGCCGGGAAGGACAAGGCCCCGCTGAGCGCGGAGTCGCTCTTCCCCGGCACGAAGCTCACCGTGGGCGACCGCGTCTACCGGAAGGGCGCCACCGCCTCCACCACGAGCTGCGGGGCGGCCGCGGAGGACGGCCTCGGCGCGGTCCTGGAGCGCAACGGCTGCGAGCGCGTCATCCGGGCCACCTACGAGCGGGACGGCGTCGCGGTCACGGTCGGCGTGGCCCTCTTCGACACCAAGGCGGCCGCGCTGAAGGCCAAGGAGCAGGCGGTCGGCGGTGTCACCCCGCTCGCCGGGGCGGGTGTCGACGGCTTCTGCCGGGCGCAGACGGTGTGCCTGCGCCGCGCCAACGCGCTCGGCCGCTACGCCTACTTCACCCAGGCGGGCTTCACCAGCGGCAAGAAGGTCACCAAGGCCGACGGACCGGTCTTCAAGACCAGCGACGACCTCGGAACCTTCACCTTCAACCAGGTCTACGCGCGCGGCCGCGCCCAGGCCTCAGCAGCAGCCACCGCTCCCGCCACGAACCAGTGACCGCTTGTTGCGGGCCTCCAGGTTCCTGGCGGCCAGCAGCTCGTCGGCCGGGTAACCGACCTCCTCCAGGGTGAGCCCGTGCGGCCGTACGACGTGGACGGCCGAGTCGCGCACCCCCGCGGCCAGCACCTTGCCCGGCCAGTCCACCGGCCGGTGCCCGTCGCCGACGAACAGCAGGGCGCCCACCAGCGAGCGGACCATGTTGTGGCAGAAGGCGTCCGCCTTGACGGTGGCCTCCAGGACCCCGGAGGGCAGCCGCTCCCAGCGCAGCTCCTGGAGCGTGCGGATCGTGGTCGCCCCGTCGCGCTTCTTGCAGTAGGCGGCGAAGTCGTGCTCGCCCACCAGCCGCTCGGCGGCCGCGTTCATGGCGTCGACGTCCAGCGGCCAGTCGTGCCACAGGATGTGCCCGCGCAGCAGCGGGTCGACGCCCCCGGGGGTGTCGGTCACCCGGTACGCGTACCGCCGCCAGATCGCCGAGAACCGCGCGTTGAACCCGGCCGCCGCCTCCTCGACCCGCCACACCCGCACGTCGTGCCCCAGGCGCCCGGCCAGCCGCCGCAGCAGCTTGTCCCGGTGCTCGGCCCACACGCCCTCCGGCAGGTCGACGTGGGCCACCTGCCCGCGCGCGTGCACCCCGGCGTCCGTCCGCCCGGCGACGGTCAGCTCGTACGTCTCGGACGACCGCGTCACCGTGCGCAGCGCGTCCTCGATCTCGCCCTGCACGGTCCGCTGCCCGCCGGCCTGCTTGGCCCAGCCGTGGAAGTCCTTGCCGTCGTACGACAGGTCCAGCCGCACCCGTACGAACCCGGGCTTCACCTCATCGCTCACGCGATCCATCCTCTCAAGCCGAACGGGCCCGCCCCCCGCGAGGGGGACGGGCCCGTCCGTCAGCCTTGGGAAAAGCCGTCAGAACGCGGTTCAGGCGTCCTTGGACTCCTCGGCCGGAGCCTCGTCGGCCTTGGTGTCCTCGGCCTTGGCGGCCTCGTCGGACTCCTTGACGGCGCGCTTGGTGGCGGCCTCGGCCTCGGCGACGGTCGCCTTCTTGGCGATCTCGCCCTCGACCAGCTCGATCACGGCCATCGGGGCGTTGTCGCCACGACGGTTGCCGATCTTGGTGATGCGGGTGTAGCCACCCGGGCGCTCGGCGTAGCGGGGCGCGATCTCGGTGAAGAGGGTGTGGACGATGCCCTTGTCGGTGATCGTCTGCAGCACCAGGCGACGGTTGTGGATGTCGCCCTTCTTCGCCTTGGTGATCAGGCGCTCGGCGACCGGACGCAGGCGGCGGGCCTTGGCCTCGGTCGTGGTGATGCGGCCGTGCTCGAAGAGCGACTTCGCCAGGTTGGCGAGGAGCAGCTTCTCGTGCGCGGCGGAGCCGCCGAGGCGGGCGCCCTTGGTGGGACGCGGCATGGTGTTTCTCCTTGTGATCTGCCCCGGCCGTATCAGGTACCGGGGTCAGGGCCCCGCGGGCGGTCGCCCGCGGGCAGCGATCAGTACTGCTCGGTCTCGACGAAGCCCGCGTCCGCGTCGTCGTCGGCGCCGAAGGCGTCGGCGGCGGCGGTCGGGTCGAATCCGGGCGGGCTGTCCTTGAGGGCCAGGCCCATGCCGGCCAGCTTCGCCTTGACCTCGTCGATCGACTTCGCACCGAAGTTGCGGATGTCGAGCAGGTCGGCCTCGGAGCGCGCCACGAGCTCACCCACGGAGTGGATGCCCTCGCGCTTGAGGCAGTTGTACGAACGAACGGTGAGCTCGAGCTCCTCGATCGGCAGCGCCAGGTCGGCGGCCAGGGCGGCGTCCGTCGGGGACGGGCCCATGTCGATGCCCTCGGCGTCGATGTTGAGCTCGCGGGCCAGACCGAACAGCTCGACCAGGGTCTTGCCGGCCGACGCCATGGCGTCACGCGGACGCATGGCCTGCTTGGTCTCGACGTCCACGATCAGCTTGTCGAAGTCGGTGCGCTGCTCGACACGCGTGGCCTCGACCTTGTAGGTGACCTTGAGGACCGGCGAGTAGATCGAGTCGACCGGGATGCGGCCGATCTCCTGGCCCACCTGCTTGTTCTGGACGGCGGAGACGTAGCCGCGACCGCGCTCGACGGTCAGCTCCATCTCCAGCTTGCCCTTGCCGTTCAGCGTGGCGAGCACCAGGTCGGGGTTGTGCACCTCGACACCGGCCGGCGGGGCGATGTCGGCCGCGGTCACGAGGCCCGGGCCCTGCTTGCGCAGGTACATCACGACCGGCTCGTCGTGCTCGCTGGACACGACCAGCTGCTTGATGTTGAGGATGAGGTCGGTGACGTCCTCCTTGACGCCCGGCACGGTGGTGAACTCGTGCAGGACACCGTCGATGCGGATGGACGTGACGGCCGCACCCGGGATCGAGGAGAGGAGCGTACGGCGGAGCGAGTTGCCGAGCGTGTAGCCGAAGCCCGGCTCCAGCGGCTCGATGACGAACCGCGAGCGGTACTCGTCGACGACCTCTTCGGTCAGCGAGGGACGCTGAGCGATAAGCATGGTGTGTTTCCTTCAGTCGTGGACGCCCGCTATTTGACGTCCTCTGGTACTGCAAGGGTACGGGCGGCACGCCCCCGAAGAGCCGTACCGCCCGGATTCCCAAGCCAAGCGGCCGCGTGGCGGCCGCTGCGGCGCTGCGTCAGACGCGGCGGCGCTTCGGCGGACGGCAGCCGTTGTGCGGCGTGGGGGTGACGTCCTGGATCGAGCCGACCTCGAGGCCGGTGGCCTGGAGGGAGCGGATCGCGGTCTCACGGCCGGAGCCGGGACCCTTGACGAAGACGTCGACCTTGCGCATGCCGTGCTCCTGCGCGCGGCGGGCGGCCGACTCGGCGGCCATCTGCGCGGCGAAGGGGGTGGACTTGCGCGAGCCCTTGAAGCCGACGTGGCCGGCGGAGGCCCAGGAGATCACGTTGCCCGAGGGGTCGGTGATCGAAACGATGGTGTTGTTGAACGTGCTCTTGATGTGCGCGTGGCCGTGAGCGACGTTCTTCTTTTCCTTGCGGCGCACCTTCTTGGCAGCGCCCTGACGACCCTTGGGGGGCATGTCTTACTCCTACGGGAGGTGGTCGGTCCTACAGCGAAGACCGTGGACAGTCGTCCGCTGCGGACTACTTCTTGCCCGGCTTCTTCTTGCCGGCGATGGCGCGACGCGGGCCCTTGCGGGTACGAGCGTTCGTGCTGGTGCGCTGGCCGTGGACCGGCAGACCGCGACGGTGGCGCAGACCCTGGTAGCAGCCGATCTCGACCTTGCGGCGGATGTCGGCCTGGATCTCGCGACGGAGGTCACCCTCGGTCTTGAGGTTGGCGTCCACGTACTCGCGGATCTTGACCAGGTCCTCTTCGGACAGGTCACGAACGCGGGTGTTCGGGTTCACACCGGTGGAGGCGAGGGTCTCCTTCGCCAGGGTGCGGCCGATACCGAAGACGTAGGTGAGTGCGACCTCCACACGCTTGTCGCGCGGGATGTCAACACCGGAAACGCGTGCCATTCAATGGCTCCTGTGTGTTCGGGGGTCTTCCGCAGTGCCGCTCCGTGGCCGCCGACCCCTTTTGATCAAAAGGAGTGGTACGTCCAGGTCCCCGGCCCCCGCCGGAGGTGTCGTCAGCCCTTTCGGGGCGTGGACGGGCACTGCGTATGTACGAATTTGCTTGCGTCGCGCGAAGAACTGCGGAGGTGCAGGTCGGCGTGCGTCAGCCCTGGCGCTGCTTGTGGCGCAGGTTGTCGCAGATGACCATGACCCGGCCGTGACGGCGGATCACCTTGCACTTGTCGCAGATCTTCTTGACGCTCGGCTTGACCTTCATGGGATGTGAGGTTCTCCGGGTCAGTGCCACCGCCCCCGCGGAGGGGACGCGACAAGATCTACTTGTATCGGTAGACGATCCGCCCACGCGTCAGGTCGTACGGAGACAGCTCCACGACGACCCGGTCGTCCGGGAGGATACGGATGTAGTGCATCCGCATCTTGCCGGAGATGTGCGCGAGGACCTTGTGACCGTTCTGGAGCTCCACCTTGAACATGGCGTTCGGCAGGGACTCGATCACGGTGCCCTCAATTTCGATGGCACCTTGCTTCTTGGCCACGCTTCGCCCTTCGAATCGGCTACCTTGATCGACTCTCGTCGCCGTGTGAGGACACACGGGTACACGAGAGCCGACGCATCAGTCTACGTCAGCCCTGTGGAAAAAACGAATCCGGAGAGCTTGCCCATCGCCGGTGATCGTTACCCCCGCTCCCCACGGCGCTCGGTGGCGCCCGGCCGCTGCCGGAATCAGCCCAGCGGGTCCGGGGCGGCCGTGACGCCCAGCTCGGCGAGCTTGGCCTTGCCGCCGTCCGGGGCGGTGAGGACCAGCGGGCCCTCCTCCGTGAGGGCGACCGAGTGCTCCCAGTGGGAGGACCAGGTGCCGTCGGTGGTGATGACGGTCCAGTCGTCCTCGAGGACCTCCGTGCGCGGCGTACCGAGGGAGACCATCGGCTCGATCGCCAGGCAGAAGCCGGGCACCAGCTTGGGGCCCTTGCCGCGCTTGCGGGAGACGTAGTTCAGCAGGTGCGGGTCCATGTGCATCTCGGTGCCGATGCCGTGGCCGCCGTAGTCCTCGATGATCCCGAACTTGCCCAGGCTGTGCTCACCCGTCGACGGGCGGGGCTGGCGGCGGATGTAGGACTCGATCGCCTTGGAGATGTCCAGCAGCCGGTTGCCGTTCCTCATCGCGGCGATGCCGGCCCACATGGACTCCTCGGTCACCCGCGACAGCTCGATCAGCTCCGGGGCGTGGCCCGAGCCCACGAAGGCGGTGTACGCGGCGTCACCGTGCCAGCCGTCGACGATCGCCCCGCAGTCGATGGAGATGATGTCGCCGTCCTTGAGGACCACGTCGTCGCTCGGGATGCCGTGGACGACGACCTCGTTCACCGAGGTGCAGATGGTCGCGGGGAACCCGCCGTAGCCGAGGAAGTTCGACTTGGCCCCGTGGTCGGCGATGACCTTGCGCGCGACCTCGTCCAGGTCCTTGGTCGTCGCGCCCGGCACGGCCGCCTCGCGCGTCGCCGCGTGGATGGCGGCGACGACCAGCCCCGCCTCGCGCATCTTCGCGATCTGCTCGGGAGTCTTGATCTGCACCATGACGGCTGACGCCTTTCCAAACGGAGAACGGGTGACCACACAACGATACGGCCGCACGACAGCGGCCGCGGCGCCCCGAAGGGCACCGCGGCCGCCGTACGGTACGTGAGGGGAGGGCTACGCGGCCTTCTCCCCGCGCAGCGCGGTCATCGCACGCTCGGTGACGTCCTCGACCTTGCCGAGCGCCGAGATGGTGACCACCAGGCCCTGGGCCTTGTAGTAGTCGATGATCGGCTCGGTCTGCGTGTGGTAGACCTCCAGCCGCGTGCGGACGGTCTCCTCGGAGTCGTCGTCGCGCTGGTAGAGCTCACCGCCGCAGGCGTCGCAGACGCCCTCGGTCTTCGGCGGCGCGTACGTCACGTGGAAGACGTGGGCGCTGTCGTTGCGGCAAATGCGGCGGCCCGCGATCCGCTTGACGACCTCGTCCTCCTCGACCTCCAGGTCGAGGACGGCGTCCAGCTTCATGGCCTCGCCCTCGAGCATGGCGTCCAGCGCCTCGGCCTGGGCCACGTTCCGCGGGAATCCGTCCAGGAGGAAGCCGTTCACGGCGTCCGGCTGCTCCATGCGGTCCTTGGCCATACCGATGGTGACCTCGTCGGGTACGAGGTTGCCGGCGTCCATGTACGCCTTGGCCTTCTTGCCCAGCTCCGTGCCCTGACTGATGTTGGCGCGGAACAGGTCGCCCGTGGAGATGTGCGGAATCGACAGGTTCTTGGCAAGGAACGCGGCCTGCGTTCCCTTGCCCGCACCGGGCGGTCCGACGAGGACGATTCGCATCAGCGGAGGAACCCTTCGTAATTGCGCTGCTGGAGCTGGCTCTCGATCTGCTTCACGGTCTCCAGCCCCACACCCACGATGATGAGGATGCTCGTCCCGCCGAACGGGAAGTTGGCATTGGCGCCACCGAAGCCTGCCAACGCCATCGTCGGCACAAGAGCGATCAGACCCAGGTACAGCGAGCCCGGCCAGGTGATCCTGTTGAGCACGTAGCTCAGGTACTCGGCAGTAGGTCGACCAGCCCGGATACCCGGGATGAAGCCACCATACTTCTTCATGTTGTCCGCGACTTCCTCGGGGTTGAACGAGATCGCCACGTAGAAGAAGGCGAAGAACACGATCAACAGGAAGTACGCGGTGATGTAGTAGGGGTGGTCACCCTTGACGAAGTGCGCTTCGATCCAGGTCTTCCAGCCGGCGGTCGAGTCCGAGAACTGGGCGATCAAGGCCGGGATGTAGAGCAGCGACGAGGCGAAGATGACAGGAATCACACCCGCCTGGTTCACCTTGAGCGGGATGTAAGTGGACGTACCGCCGTAGGACCTGCGGCCGATCATGCGCTTCGCGTACTGCACCGGGATGCGGCGCTGGGCCTGCTCGACGAAGACGACGAGGGCCACCATCACGAAGCCGATCAGGATGACGGTGCCGAACTCGATCCAGCCCTGGGCGAGCTTGCCGCTGACCTTGATGGCCCACAGGGCGCCCGGGAAGCCGGCGGCGATCGAGATGAACATCAGGATCGACATGCCGTTGCCGATGCCGCGGTCGGTGACGAGCTCACCGAGCCACATGACCACCGCGGTGCCGGCGGTCATGGTGATGACCATGACGGCCGTGGTGAAGATCGACCGGTCGGGAACGACCTGGCTGGCCACCGTGCAGCCGCTGAAGAGGCCGCCACCGCGGGCGGCGGCGACGACGCCGGTGCCCTGGAGGATCGCGAGGGCCATGGTCAGGTAACGCGTGTACTGCGTGATCTTCGCGGTGCCCGACTGGCCCTCCTTCTTGAGGGCTTCGAGGCGCGGGATGACGACGGTCAGCAGCTGAAGGATGATGCTCGCCGTGATGTACGGCATGATGCCGAGCGCGAAGATGGTGATCTGCAGAAGCGCCCCGCCGCTGAACAGGTTCACCAGGCCGAGCAGGCCGTTGCCGCCCCTGCTGGCCTCGTCCACGCACTGCTGGACGGACTGGTAGTCGACACCGGGGACGGGGATGTGCGCCCCGAGCCGGTAGATCACGATGATGCCCAGCGTGAAGAGCAGCTTCTTGCGCAGGTCGGGCGTCTTGAACGCCCGGGCGAACGCGGTGAGCACGGTGCCTCCTGCGACCCCCGCGCTATGCGTCAGAGGGTGACGGTCTTGAGGATCGACGAATACGTATCAGTCAGAACCGCCCGGGGGTACCGGGCGGCTGGTCCGGAGGTCAGCGGGTTCGCCGCTACTGTCCATGACCTCCACTAGTAAAACGACAGTGCACGCCACCTTACCGGCGACCGCCCCTCCTGGAACAACCATCCAGCCTGGGTATGCCCGAAACCCCGCCGATCGTGGGCCCCGCGACCCGGCGCCCCCTGCCCGGTTCGGCCCGTTCAGCCGGTTTTGCGGTAGAGCGAGACATGGCGGGCGGCGCCCCGGGTGAAGGGCGAGCCCTCCCAGTCGCTCCACCGGGCCACCTTGGCGAACCCCTCCGTCGCGGCCATCAGGTCGAGTTCGGCGGGCCAGGTGTAGCGGCTCACCTCCGGGAAGGTACGGACCCTGCCGTCGGAGACGAAGGTGCGGAGCAGCACCAGGAGCTGCTCGACCGGGTCGTTGGTCATCGAGTCCACCAGCAGGGTGCCGTCCGCCAGGACGCTCGACTGGGTGTGCGCCCCTTCCAGCCGGTGGAAGAAGCTGGGCTCGTAGACCTCCACGAGCAGGTGCCCGCCGTCCCCGAGATGGGCGGCGGCGCGCCCGAGCGCGGCCCGCTGCGCGTCCTGGGACGGCAGCATGAACAGGGTGCTGTTGGTGATCAGGCACAGGTCGAAGCCGGTGCCGACATCGGCCGTCGCGATGTCGGCCACATGCCGCCCGACCAGGCCCTTCTCATCCCGGGCCCGTAGCTGGTCGAGCATGGCGGGCGAGTTGTCGACCGCGTCCACGCGGTAGCCCCGCTCGGCCAGGGCCAGGGCCAGCCGTCCGCTGCCCGCGCCGAAGTCCACCACCCGGGCGGGCGGTTCGGTCACCGAGGCGACCCTGGCCACGGCGCTCGGCAGGTCGTGGAACGGGTACAGCAGGTCGTGGAAACGGCCGATCCCGTTGCCGTACTCCGCCGCGTCCGTACCGTCCGCCGCCTCGGTCCGGGGCTCCGTCACGGCGCCCTCCCTCCCCTTCGTCACAGGCTGTGCACGTCCGAGGCGAAGAACATCTCGGGGGGCACGGTCTCGTCGTAACCGGGCGACAGCGCGATCAGGAACTGCGTGCGCTTGGCGTCCGCGTGGTGGTCGCACTGCTTGGACACGTAGTTCAGGAGGACCAGGTAGGGCAGGGTGAGCTGGAGCCGCTCGAGCGGCTCCTCGCGCCGGACGAAGATCTTCAGTTCCTCGACGGCGTCGAAGACGACCTTCTCCCGGCGGCGGTTGGGATTCCACACGATGTGGTGACCGCGCCGCTCCTCGACGATCACCTTCTCCCGCCATTCGGTGAGCGTGCCGTCCGCCAGTTCGTCCCGGTACAGCAGGTGGGTGTCGTGCATCCCGGGGTGCGGCCCGAAGAACCGCCAGCTCGGGATGAAGATCTGCAACGGGTCGACCCGCCGCTGGACGGGCCCCGCCTTCTGGAGCTGGTTGAGGGCGCTGATCGCCCACCACGAGCCGAGCGCCCCGTAGAGCAGCACCCGCCGCCCCGTCCTCAGCGCCTGCTTCACTGTTCTCCCCCTTCGCCGCCGGCCGTGGCCGCGGCTCGTTCCCTGACCCGTACGATCGCGTCCGCCACCCTGCGGGCGTGGACGCGGTCCATGACGAGGGACTCGTGTCCCGCGTCGGGCACGACCTCGTGCTCGCCGGCCGGGGACAGCCCGGCCAGCTCTTCCTGGAGACGCCCGTGCACGGCGTCCCCGCGTACCGTCCCGCCCGCCGTCACCACGGCCACCGGGCGCCCGGAGAGGGTGGTCAGCCCCCGTGCGCCGGCGTTCCAGGTGCGCAGGCACTCGCGGAGTTCGGCCGCCGCGCCGGCCCACGGGCCGGGACGGGACAGCCGGCGGCGGGTGGCCTCGGCGGCCCCGCCGGGCAGCCGGCCGACGTCGCTCACGGCGAGCGCCCCGTACATGTCGCCGAACGCCGCGCGGGCCGCGCCGACCCGGAGGTTCTGCCGGAAGGCGGGCAGCGCCTCCCGCTGGACCCGCGACCGCTCGAACTGGTCCGGGTGCGAGGCGTCCACGAAGACCAGCCCCGCCACGGCCTCCGGGTACCGGGCCGCGAAGCTCCGGATCAGCAGCCCGCCGACGGAGTGCCCCACGAGCACGTACGGCGGCGGCAGCTCCAGCGCGTCGAGCAGCGAGCGCAGCCGGTGGGCCTGCGCGTCCGGCCCGAGGCCGCCGGGCAGCCGGGGCGTCCAGCCGGTGCCGGCCCGGTCGTAGGCGAGGTACGGCACCGAGGGGCCGAGGTGCTCGACGACCCACAGCCACTCGGTCGCGGCGGACAGCAGCGCGTTCTCGAACACCACGACCGGCCCGTGCGGCTCCCCGGACTCCCCCGGCTCCGGCGGCCTGCGCCACAGCGCGTGCATCCGCCCGCCGCCCGGCAGGGCGACCAGCTCACCGGGCGCTTCCCGCCCCGGCTCCCGGCGCCGTGCCAGGGCGCGGCCCCCGACGACCGCCGCGGTGGTCACGGCGGCCGCGCCCGCGGCGAGCCCCGCGGCCACCGCGCCGGCCCGGGTGCCGCTCATGAGCCGCCGAGCCCGAGCCTGGCGCGCAGCTCCCGGCGGGTGTACTCGACCGCCGGGTAGGTGCCGGTGAAGGACCACAGGAAACGGTTGAGGCCCATGTACCGGCCGTTGGCCAGGTGGAACACCGCACCGGCCGCCACTCCGGCCCTCGCCACCGGCTTGGGCGCCACCAGCAGCAGCGGGAACAGCGTCTCGCCGGCGATGACCGCCCAGGCGAGGAGCCTGGCCAGCTCGGGGCGGTCCTTGACGTACTCGTAGAAGTTCCGGTCGCCGTACGTCCGGGTCCGCAGCACCCCGGGGATGGCCGCGCCGCTGCGCCAGGTCGGGGACGCCAGCTTGACCAGCCCGGAGGTGAGGTACGACAGCGCGCTCTGGGCCGTGAGGTAGTGGGCGCAGGCGGCGCGGGCCCGGCTGTCGGAGCCGGACAGCTTCTCCAGCCCGGCGACGACGAAGTTGATGAGCGCCAGCTGGTCGGATCCGTCCATCCCGAGCCCGCCGGTGCGGACCGTGGAGGCGGCGCTGGTGCCGGCCAGCAGCGCCAGCAGGGCGGCCCGTTCGGCGCGGCCCGGGTTGCCCAGCAGCAGCCGCGCGGCCGCCAGCAGCCGGACGACCGGGAGGGCCTGGTCGGCGGGCGGGGCGATCGCCTTGGAGACGACCCGGCCCGCGGGACGGTCGAGGAAGGGGAACCGGACCCGGGCGATGGTCCAGGGAAGCAGGTCGGAATTGTTTTTGCTGCCGGTCCTGCTGAGTTGTTCCAGGGCGGCCAGCAGGGCACCGACGGACGTAATGCGCTCGATCTGCCGGACAACGGTGTCCAGATCACTGCCCGAGGCCGCGCCCGGCATTCTCCGGGAGGCGATCTGCTGGACGAATCGCTTGCTCTTGCTCATCAAAGGGACTCCACGCACGGCTCCTGAACGACGGGCCGGTGGCCGCCGCCCGACGAGCGGGCGACGGCCACCGGTTGTTTCTCACCTGCCGCCTCGAAGGCGGGCCCCCGAGGGGTCAGGCGGAGAGACGCGCGTCGATCAGCCGGTCCGCCGAGAGGCCGCTCGCGACCGAGAAGCTCGGCACGTCGGCCTCACCGTCGGGCTGGTAGCCGCCGAGCCGGGTGATCGTCGGGGTGGCGGTGACGGCCGGGATGGCCGTCGCGACGAGCACCGTGGCCGGCGTCGCGAGCACCGGGCCGCCGACGGCGGCGGCAACCACGCCACGGGCGTCGGAGTCGACCGTGGAATTCGCCAGGGCAGTGACATCAGCACGCAGCGACATCTTTTTCCCTCCCGTTTATGCGCATGCTTTTCAGGCAGGCGAAAACAGGGGGTGAATTCCCCGGTCGATCCCCCGCGCGAATGTCATGCGCAATCAAATGAAATGGTCACGAGGATCGTAGGCGGACGCCGAGAAGGGCGGCAAGGGAAAAAGGGCGGAGCCGGTTCGCCACCTGGCTCGATCTTTTCGCCGTCCGTTCCCGGGGCACCGGTCGGCGGGCGGGGGGATCGCCTTCGTAGAGCCGCTCCGCCAGGACGCGAGGGAGGCGTTTGTGGCGGCGGTCACGCCAGGATGACGACCGAAATCGATCACTTACGATCGCGTCTGATCGCCAGCGTCGGCGGCCGTCCCGGACCCGCACGAACGACAACGGCCCGGGTCATCCCTCGATGAGGGACGACCCGGGCCGTTGCTCAGCCGGAGCGGCTGGCGGCCGAGGCTCAGACGAGCTCGGTCACCGTGCCACCGGCGTTGGTGATCTTCTCCTTGGCGGAGCCGGAGACGGCGTCCACCGACACCTGCAGCGCCACGGAGATCTCGCCCTGGCCCAGGACCTTGACGAGGCTGTTCTTGCGCACCGCGCCCTTGGCGACCAGGTCGGCCACCGTGACCTCGCCACCCTCGGGGTAGAGCGAGGCGAGCTTGTCCAGGTTCACGACCTGGTACTCGGTGCGGAACGGGTTCTTGAAGCCCTTGAGCTTCGGGAGACGCATGTGGAGGGGCATCTGCCCACCCTCGAAGCGCTCCGGAACCTGGTAACGGGCCTTGGTGCCCTTGGTACCACGACCGGCCGTCTTACCCTTCGACGCCTCACCACGACCGACACGGGTCTTCGCGGTCTTGGCACCGGGGGCGGGACGGAGGTTGTGGACCTTCAGCGGGTTCTGCTCCGCCATGTCAGTCGACCTCCTCGACCGTCACGAGGTGGCGGACGGTGTGCACCATTCCGCGGAACTCGGGGCGGTCCTCCTTGACGACCACGTCACCCAGGCGCTTGAGGCCCAGGGAACGCAGGGTGTCGCGGTGGTTCTGCTTGCTGCCGATGTACGACTTCGTCTGCGTGACCTTGAGGCGAGCCATTACGCACCCGCCCCTGCACGCGCACGGAGGAGAGCCGCGGGGGCGACGTCCTCGAGGGGCAGACCACGGCGAGCCGCGATCTCCTCGGGACGCTGCAGGCCCTTGAGGGCCGCCACGGTCGCGTGCACGATGTTGATCGCGTTGGACGAGCCGAGCGACTTCGACAGGATGTCGTGGACGCCGGCGCACTCGAGCACCGCACGCACCGGGCCACCGGCGATAACGCCGGTACCGGGGGAAGCAGGCTTGAGCAGGACGACGCCCGCGGCCTTCTCGCCCGTGATCGGGTGCGGGATGGTGCCCTGGATACGGGGGACCTTGAAGAAGTGCTTCTTGGCCTCCTCAACACCCTTGGCGATGGCGGCCGGCACCTCCTTGGCCTTGCCGTAACCGACACCCACGGTGCCGTCACCGTCGCCCACCACGACCAGCGCGGTGAAGCTGAAGCGACGACCACCCTTCACAACCTTGGCGACGCGGTTGATCGCGACGACGCGCTCAACATACGCGGTCTTCTCGGCGGCAGCAGCGCCGCCGTCACGGCCCTTCCGGTCCCGCCGCTCGCCGCCACCGGCACCGCTTCCGCGGCGCTGGGGTCCAGCCATTGGAATTACCTCTCTTCGTTTTCCGCTGAGCTACGGAACCGGCTCAGAACTTGAGCCCGGCTTCGCGGGCGGCGTCCGCCAGGGCGGCGATGCGCCCGGCGTACTGGTTGCCGCCACGGTCGAACACGACAGCCTCGATGCCGGCGGCCTTGGCACGCTCGGCCACGAGCTGGCCGACCTGCTTCGCCTTCGCCGACTTGTCGCCTTCGCCGCCGCGGATGGACGCGTCCAGGGTGGACGCCGACGCGAGGGTGTGACCCGCGATGTCGTCGATGACCTGAGCGGTGATCCCGCGGTTGGAGCGCGTGACGACCAGGCGCGGACGCTCGGTCGTACCCGCGATCTTCTTGCGGATGCGGATGTGGCGACGCTTCAGAGCAGCGCCCTTGTAGGCCTTGCCCTTGGCAATCTTCACGCCGTATGCCATGGCTTACTTACCAGCCTTTCCGACCTTGCGGCGGATGACCTCACCCGCGTACTTCACGCCCTTGGCCTTGTAGGGGTCGGGCTTGCGAAGCTTGCGGATGTTCGCGGCGACCTCGCCGACCTTCTGCTTGTCGATGCCCTCGACCGAGAACTTGGTCGGCGACTCGACCTTGAAGGAGATGCCCTCGGGGGCCTCCACCAGGATCGGGTGGCTGTAGCCGAGCTGGAACTCCAGGTTGGAGCCCTTCGCGGCCACGCGGTAACCGACACCGCTGATCTCGAGCGCCTTCGTGTACCCCTGGGTCACACCGGTGATCATGTTGGCCACCAGCGTGCGGGACAGGCCGTGAAGGGCCTTGTTCTGACGCTCGTCGTTCGGACGGGTGACGTTCAGAACGCCGTCCTCGCCCTTAACGATCTCGATCGGCGCGGCGACGGTGTGGCTCAGGGTGCCCTTGGAACCCTTCACCGTGACCGTGCGGCCCTCGATGGTGACGTCCACGCCGGCGGGAACCGTGATGGGGAGCTTGCCAATACGCGACATTAGCTTTTCCTCCGTTCCCGACTACCAGACGTAGGCGAGGACTTCCCCACCCACGCCCTTCTTCTGCGCCTGCTGGCCGGTCAGGAGGCCGTGGGACGTGGAGATGATCGCCACGCCCAGACCGCCGAGGACCTTCGGCAGGTTGGTGGACTTCGCGTAAACCCGCAGACCGGGCTTCGAGATCCGCTTGATGCCCGCGATGGAGCGCTCACGGTTCGGACCGAACTTGAGCTCGAGGACGAGGTTCTTGCCAACCTCGGCGTCCTCGACGCGCCAGCCCGTGATGAAGCCCTCCTGCTGGAGGATTTCCGCGATGTGAGACTTGATCTTGCTGTGCGGCATCGTCACGGAGTCGTGGTACGCCGAGTTCGCGTTCCGCAGACGCGTAAGCATGTCTGCGATCGGATCAGTCATGGTCATGAATTGGCCTTCGGCCTCTCTCGCCGGGGTTTCCTGTATGCGCCATCCCTCTCCCCGCTCATGGGCGGGACGGGTGCGGTGCGGGGACCTACGGCGTAGTAAGTCGTACGGGCGGCAGGCGCCCAACCCCACAAGCCTACGACATGCGGGGCGGGGCTCCTGCCGACCAGATGCTTACCGAGAGTCCTGGATCAACCCGAAAGGGCTGTTACCAGGAGCTCTTGGTCACGCCCGGCAGCTCGCCACGGTGAGCCATCTCACGGAGGCACACGCGGCACAGGCCGAACTTGCGGTAGACGGAGTGCGGACGACCGCAGCGCTGGCAGCGGGTGTACGCGCGCACGCCGAACTTGGGCTTGCGGGCAGCCTTCGCGATGAGAGCCTTCTTCGCCATCTCGCTTACGCCTCCTTGAACGGGAAGCCGAGGTGACGGAGGAGCGCACGGCCCTCTTCGTCGTTGGTCGCCGTGGTCACCACGGTGATGTCCATACCCCGGACACGGTCGATCTTGTCCTGGTCGATCTCGTGGAACATGACCTGCTCCGTGAGACCGAAGGTGTAGTTGCCCCGGCCGTCGAACTGCTTGGGGGACAGGCCGCGGAAGTCACGGATGCGCGGGAGCGCCAGCGACAGGGTGCGGTCCAGGAACTCCCACATGCGGTCGCCACGCAGGGTGACGTGAGCGCCGATGGGCTGGCCCTCACGCAGCTTGAACTGCGCGATGGACTTGCGGGCCTTGGTGACGGCCGGCTTCTGGCCGGTGATCGTGGTGAGGTCCTTGATGGCCCCGTCGATCAGCTTGGAGTCGCGGGCGGCGTCGCCCACACCCATGTTGACCACGATCTTCACGAGGCCGGGAACCTGCATGACGTTCTCGTACGAGAACTCCTCACGCAGCTTGCCCGCGATCTCCTCGCGGTACTTCGTCTTGAGACGCGGAGTGGTGGTGGTAGCCATCAGATGTCCTCACCCGTCCGCTTGGCAACGCGGATCTTGTTGCCCTCGTCGTCGAAGCGGTAACCGACGCGCGTGACGACCTTGTTGCCGTCCTTCTCCACCACGAGCTGAACGTTGCTCACGTGGATCGGGGCCTCGGTCGTGACGATGCCACCGGTCTGCGAACCGCGAGCGGTCTGACCGGCCTTGGTGTGCTTCTTGACCCGGTTGACACCCTCGACCAGGACACGGTCCTCGCGGGGGAAGGCCGCGATGACCTTGCCCTGCTTGCCCTTGTCCTTACCGGTGATGACCTGGACCAGGTCGCCCTTCTTGATCTTCATGCTTACAGCACCTCCGGCGCGAGCGAGATGATCTTCATGAACTTCTTCTCGCGCAGCTCACGGCCCACGGGGCCGAAGATACGGG
This sequence comes from Streptomyces sp. NPDC016309, assembly GCF_043077235.1. NCBI lineage: Bacteria > Bacillati > Actinomycetota > Actinomycetes > Kitasatosporales > Streptomycetaceae > Streptomyces > Streptomyces sp. NPDC016309. The sequence continues at coordinate 844,099 of NZ_JBIBSG010000001.1, forward strand.
TGCCGCGAGGGTCGCCGTCGTTCTTCAGAATGACGGCGGCGTTCTCGTCGAAGCGGATGTACGAGCCGTCCTGGCGGCGGCGCTCCTTGACGGTGCGAACGATGACCGCCTTGACGACGTCACCCTTCTTCACGTTGCCACCGGGGATCGCGTCCTTGACGGTGGCGACGATGACGTCACCGATGCCCGCGTAGCGGCGACCGGAACCACCGAGAACACGGATGCAAAGGATCTCCTTGGCACCAGTGTTGTCGGCGACACGCAGTCGCGACTCCTGCTGGATCACGTCTATCTCCTGATCGTCTGCCGGTTCCCGGCAGGGGCTGCCTTTTCACGGGGAGCCCCTGCCGAGCCTGGCGGAACTAAGTGCTGGGGCAGTGACGCCTCAGCGGGGGGCATGCGGGACCCCTCCCGTCAGGGAGGGGACCCCGCAAAATTACTTGGCCTTCTCGAGGATCTCGACGACGCGCCAGCGCTTCGTCGCGGACAGCGGCCGGGTCTCCATGAGGAGGACGCGGTCGCCGACGCCCGCGGCGTTCTGCTCGTCGTGCGCCTTGAGCTTGTTCGTACGGCGGATGACCTTGCCGTACAGCGCGTGCTTGACGCGGTCCTCGACGGCGACGACGACGGTCTTGTCCATCTTGTCGCTGACGACCAGACCCTCACGGGTCTTGCGGAATCCGCGCGCTTCCTTGTTCTCAGTCACGTTGCTCTCGCTCATCAGGCGCTCTCCACCGTTTCGATGCCCAGCTCGCGCTCACGCATCAGGGTGTAGATCCGGGCGATGTCCTTACGGACGGACTTGAGCCGACCGTGGTTCTCGAGCTGACCCGTCGCCGCCTGGAAGCGGAGGTTGAACAGCTCTTCCTTGGCCTCGCGGAGCTTGGCAACAAGCTCCTCGTTGCCCAGCTCGCGCAGCTCGGACGCCTTGGTACCGGCCGACATCACGCTTCACCTGCCTCGCGCTTGACGATCCGGCACTTCATCGGCAGCTTGTGGGCCGCGCGAGTCAGAGCCTCACGTGCGATCTTCTCGTTCGGGTAGGACAGCTCGAACATGACCCGGCCCGGGTGCACGTTCGCGACCCACCACTCCGGGGAACCCTTACCGGAACCCATGCGGGTCTCGGCAGGCTTCTTCGTCAGCGGGCGGTCCGGGTAGATGTTGATCCAGACCTTGCCGCCACGCTTGATGTGGCGGGTCATCGCGATACGAGCCGCCTCGATCTGGCGGTTGGTCACGTACGCCGGAGTCATGGCCTGGATGCCGTACTCGCCGAACGCAACCGTCGTACCACCCTTGGCCATACCGCGGCGCTTGGGGTGGTGCTGCTTGCGGTGCTTGACCCTACGGGGGATCAGCATGTCGGTCAGGCCTCCGTTCCGGTGCTCTCAGCCGGAGCGGCGGCGGCGGCCTCGGCCTTGGGGGCCTCGGCGCCGGCAGCCTGCTGCGGCTTGCGACCGCGACCGCCACGCTCGCCACCGCGGCCACCACGGGCCGGGCGGTCGGCGCCACCACGGGCCGGGCGGTTGCCGGCGCGGGCAGCAGCGTTCTCGGCGCGGACCTCGGCGATGTTCTTGACGTCGCCCTTGTAGATCCAGACCTTCACGCCGATGCGGCCGAAGGTCGTCTTGGCCTCGAAGAAGCCGTACTCGACGTTCGCGCGGAGCGTGTGCAGCGGCACACGGCCCTCGCGGTAGAACTCCGAGCGGGACATCTCGGCGCCGCCGAGACGGCCACCACACTGGATCTTGATGCCCTTGGCGCCCGCCTTCATGGCCGACTGCATGCTCTTACGCATGGCGCGGCGGAAGGAGACGCGGGAGGACAGCTGCTCGGCAACGGCCTGGGCCACGAGCTGAGCGTCGACCTCGGGGTTCTTGACCTCGAGGATGTTCAGCTGGACCTGCTTGCCCGTGAGCTTCTCGAGGTCGCCGCGGATGCGGTCGGCCTCGGCGCCACGGCGGCCGATGACGATGCCGGGACGAGCGGTGTGGATGTCCACCCGCACGCGGTCACGGGTGCGCTCGATCTCCACCTTCGAGATGCCGGCGCGCTCCATGCCGGACGTCATCATCCGACGGATGGCGACGTCTTCCTTGACGTAGTCCTTGTACAGCTTGTCGGCGTACCAACGCGACTTGAAGTCGGTGGTGATGCCGAGCCGGAACCCGTGCGGGTTTACCTTCTGGCCCATTACCGGGTTCCTTCCTTGCTGCTGACGACCACGGTGATGTGGCTGGTCCGCTTGCGGATCCGGTAGGCACGGCCCTGAGCACGCGGACGGAACCGCTTCAGGGTCGGGCCCTCGTCGACGTACGCCTCGCTGATGTACAGCGAAGAGGCGTCCGTGTGGTCGTAGTTGTGCGCGGCGTTGGCAATGGCGCTGTCCAGCACCTTGCCCACCGGCACGCTCGCGGCCTGCGGGGCGAAACGCAGGACCGCCTGAGCCTCCGTGGCGTCCATGCCACGGATGAGGTCCACCACGCGGCGGGCCTTCATGGGCGTGACGCGGATGTACCGCGCCTGGGCCCTGGCTTCCATGGTTGTCCCTTCAGTGTCTGACACGTTCGTCATGGTCTGTCACCCCGCGTTAGCGGCGCTTCGACTTCCGGTCGTCCTTGACGTGGCCGCGGAAGGTGCGAGTCGGCGAGAACTCGCCGAGCTTGTGGCCGACCATCGACTCGGTGACGAACACCGGGATGTGGGTCTTGCCGTTGTGCACCGCGATCGTGTGGCCGAGCATGGCCGGGACGATCATCGAGCGACGGGACCAGGTCTTGATGACGTTCTTGGTGCCGGCTTCGTTCTGAGTGTCCACCTTCTTGATCAGGTGGTCGTCGACGAAGGGCCCCTTCTTGAGACTACGCGGCATCTAAACCCGCTCCTAGCGCTTCTTGTTCGTCTTGCGGCGGCGGACGATGTACTTGTTGCTCGCCTTCTTGGGAGAACGAGTACGACCCTCCTTCTGACCCCAGGGGGAGACCGGGTGGCGACCACCGGAGGTCTTGCCCTCACCACCACCGTGCGGGTGGTCGACCGGGTTCATGGCGACACCACGGACGGTCGGGCGAACGCCCAGCCAGCGCTTGCGGCCGGCCTTGCCCCAGTTGATGTTCGACTGCTCGGCGTTGCCGACCTCGCCGATCGTGGCGCGGCAGCGGACGTCGACCAGGCGGATCTCACCGGAAGGCATGCGCAGGTGGGCCATCTGGCCCTCCTTCGCGAGCAGCTGCACGGAGGCACCCGCGGAGCGGGCGAACTTGGCGCCACCGCCGGGACGGAGCTCGATCGCGTGGATCGTGGTACCGACCGGGATGTTGCGGAGGGCCAGGTTGTTGCCGGGCTTGATGTCGGCGCCGGGGCCGTTCTCGATCCGGTCGCCCTGGTTCAGGCCACGCGGAGCGATGATGTAGCGCTTCTCGCCGTCCACGTAGTGGAGGAGCGCGATGCGCGCGGTGCGGTTCGGGTCGTACTCGATGTGAGCGACCTTGGCCGGCACGCCGTCCTTGTCGTGACGACGGAAGTCGATCACGCGGTAGGCGCGCTTGTGGCCACCGCCCTGGTGACGGACGGTCACACGACCGGTGTTGTTACGGCCGCCCTTGCTGTGCAGGGGGCGGACCAGCGACTTCTCCGGCGTGGACCGCGTGATCTCGACAAAGTCGGCGACGCTGGAGCCACGACGGCCCGGAGTCGTCGGCTTGTACTTGCGGATACCCATTTCTCAGTCCTCGTCCGATATTCGGACGATCCAGACCGCCCTTAGGCGGTCGGACCGCCGAAGATGTCGATACGGTTGCCCTCAGCAAGGGTCACGATGGCGCGCTTGGTGTTCGCGCGCTTACCGAAACCGGTGCGGGTGCGCTTGCGCTTGCCCTGGCGGTTGATCGTGTTCACCGACGTGACCTTGACCGAGAAGACCGCCTCGACGGCCTGCTTGATCTGGGTCTTGTTCGCGGTGGGCGCCACGATGAACGTGTACTTGTTCTCGTCGAGCAGCGCGTAGCTCTTCTCGGAGACAACCGGCTTGACGAGAACGTCACGCGGGTCGGAGAAGGTCTTGCTGGTGATCTCGGCCATCAGGCCTCGCTCCCCTCGTTGTCATCGGCCTTGGGGCCAGACACGAAGGACTCGAAGGCGGCCTTGGTGAAGACCACGTCGTCGGAGACGATCACGTCGTACGTGTTCAGCTGGCCCGGCTCCAGGATGTGAACCTGGGGCAGGTTGCGGGCGGAGAGCCACGCGGCCTCGTCGGCGCGGTCGACGACCAGGAGCAGGTTCTTGCGCTCCGAGATCTTGCCGAACAGCGTCTTGGCGGCCTTGGTGGAGACCTCGCCCTCGACCACGCCGGTGACGACGTGGATGCGGGAGTGACGCGCCCGGTCCGAGAGGGCACCGCGCAGGGCGGCGGCCTTCATCTTCTTCGGGGTGCGCTGCGAGTAGTCACGCGGCACGGGGCCGTGGACGACGCCACCGCCGGCGAACTGCGGGGCGCGGGTCGAACCCTGACGGGCGCGGCCGGTGCCCTTCTGGCGGTAAGGCTTCTTGCCACCACCGCGGACTTCGCCACGGGTCTTGGTCTTGTGCGTGCCCTGACGGGCAGCGGCCAGCTGTGCGACGACGACCTGGTGGATCAGCGGAACGCTGGTCTTCGCGTCGAAGATCTCCGCGGGGAGCTCGACGGTACCGGCCTTGTCGCCTGCCGGCGAAAGGATGTCAATGGTGCTCATCGTTACCTCAGGCCCCCTTGGCCGCGGTACGGACCAGGACGAGGCCGCCGTTCGGACCAGGAACCGCACCCTTGATCAGGAGCAGACCCTTCTCCGCGTCAACGGCGTGGACGGTCAGGTTCTGGGTGGTGACCCGCTCGTTGCCCATGCGGCCCGCCATGCGGAGGCCCTTGAACACACGGCCCGGGGTGGCGCAGCCACCGATGGAACCGGGCGAGCGGTGCTTGCGCTGGGTACCGTGTCCGGCGCCCAGGCCACGGAAGTTGTGGCGCTTCATGACACCGGCGAAGCCCTTGCCCTTGCTCTTGCCGGTGACGTCGACCTTGACGCCCGCCTCGAAGACCTCAGCGGTGATCTCCTGGCCGAGCGTGTACTCGGAGGCGTCAGCGGTGCGGATCTCCACCAGGTGGCGGCGCGGGGTGACGTCGGCCTTGGCGAAGTGACCCTTGAGGGGCTTGTTCACCTTGCGCGGGTCGATCTCGCCGAAGGCGATCTGGACCGACTCGTAGCCGTCGGTGTCGTTGCTGCGGACCTGGGTGACGACGCAGGGCCCGGCCTTGACGACGGTCACCGGGACGACCCGGTTGTTCTCGTCCCAGACCTGGGTCATGCCGAGCTTCTCGCCCAGGACGCCCTTAATGTTCTTAGCCATCTCGCGCGTCACCTCAGAGCTTGATCTCGATGTCGACGCCGGCCGGCAGGTCGAGACGCATCAGCGAGTCAACCGTCTTCGGCGTGGGGTCGAGGATGTCGATGAGGCGCTTGTGCGTGCGCATCTCGAAGTGCTCGCGCGAGTCCTTGTACTTGTGCGGCGACTTGATGACGCAGTACACGTTCTTCTCAGTGGGCAGCGGCACCGGGCCCGCGACCGACGCACCAGTGCGCGTCACCGTCTCGACGATCTTCTTCGCCGACGAGTCGATGACCTCGTGGTCGTAGGCCTTGAGCCGGATGCGGATCTTCTGTCCCGCCATGGCTACTCAGTAGTCCTGTCTCTCGTAACGCTCTGGAACCTGGTGGGCCGCTTCCCCCTTGGCGTCACCGCCTGGGAATCACAGCCCCTCCTCCGACCCACGCGGTCGGGCGTGTCGCATCCCCTCTACGTAGATCTCCCGAAGGATTTCCCAACCGAGGGGGTGCGGGCCCGAGGACCGCGCTGTGCTCAATCAAGAGCGTCGGGGGTGGAACACCCACCGGGTGCCTGGTCGGCGCCCCGCTGACACTTCCCGGAAGATTCCCGTACGTCCGCCCCTGATCAGGGGCGACGAGTACTGTGGGACTCGCTTCCGGTCCTCCCGGCGGGAGGCGCGCAGCATCGGCACTCAACCGAGCAACCCCGACAGTCTGCCATACCGGGCGGAGCCCACGCCAATCGAGCCGAAGAGATTACCCCACGGCACGACGAGATACGCGTCACCCCTTCCGTGAGCCCTTTCCCGAGCCCTCCCGCGAGCGCTCCCGCGAGCCCTCGACGATCAGCGCGATGCCGTCCAGCAGGGGCGTGAGGCCGAAGGTGAACAGGGCGTCGAGGTCGAGGTCGTAGCCGCCGTCGAAGCCGGTGATCGTGCGGGTGAGGGCCGGGAAGCGGCCGGAGGTGAGGACGGCGCGCATGGCGGCCTCCTGGCCGTCCATCCACTCGTCCTCGGTGAGGCCGGTGGAGGCCTGGGCCTGGACCTCGCGCTCCAGGTTGACGGCGAGTCCCTGGACGTAGTTGTAGACCAGCAGGTGGATGTCGAACCGGGTCCTGGCGTCGAGGCCGCTCGCCTCCAGTGCGGCGAGCACCCATTCGCCGTGCGCCATCAGGTTCGGCAGGACGAGCGGGCGGCTGAGCGGACCGATCTGGGCGACCCACGGGTGCCGGCGGCATACCTCCCACATGGCGCGCGCCCCCGTCTCCAGCCGGGCGCGCCAGCCCTCGGGCGGTACGGCGGGGTGGGTGACCTCCCCGTAGGCGGCGTCGGTCATCAGGGCGACGAGCTCGTCCTTGCTGCCGACGTGGCGGTACGGGGACATCGCGGCCACTCCGAGGCGGGCGGCGACCCCGCGCATCGACAGCGCGGCCAGGCCCTCGGCGTCGGCGATCTCCATGGCGGCCCGTACCACGCGGTCCCGTGTGAGGTCCGGGTCCGCGGCGCGCCGGGGCTGCGGGGGCGCGGCGGGGGTGCTGGGCCCGGCGACGACGGTGCCCACCCGGGGCCGGGCCTCGACCACGCCCTCCAGGCGCAGCGTGGTCAGCGCCTTGGTGGCCGTGGCGAGGGCGACGCCCCACCGCTGGGCGATCTGCCGGGTGGAGGGCACGCGGTCCCCGGGGCGGAGGTCCCCGTCGGCGACGCGCCGCCGGATGTCGGCGGCGATACGGAGGTAGGGGGGCTGGTCGCCCATGCGGCGCCACCTCTCTTCCCGGATTTTTCTTGTCGGCTTTTTCGCCGGCTGTCCGCCCTGTACTAGGGCAGAGCCTAGCAGCGCGGATGGCGGTTTCCGGGCCCTGTGAACTAGTACAGCAGCCCCTTTATGCCTGTTGGCAGGCCTGTGTGTACGCCGTACATTCAGTCGCGTACACCGTACCGAAGGGAGCTGCCCCATGCAGTCCGTCCTCATTTCCGGCGCCGGCATCGCCGGATCCGCGCTCGCCCACCTCCTCCACCGCCGGGGGTTCGCCGTCACCGTCGTCGAGCGGGCCCTGGAGCCGCGCGCCGGCGGGCAGGCGATCGACGTCCGGGGCGTGGCCCTGGAGGTGGTGGACCGCATCGGCGTACTGGAACGGGCCCGGGAGCTGCGGACCCGCACGCGCGGCATGTCGGTCCTGGACGCCGAGGGCACGGAGATCGACCGCTCGACCGAGTACGCGCTCAGCAGCGGCCGGCTCGACAACGACGACATCGAGGTGCTGCGCGACGACCTGGCGCGGCTGCTGCACGAGCGGGCGTGCGAGGACGGCGGTGTGGAGTACGTCTTCGGCGACGGCCTCACCGCGCTGACCGAGGACGCCCACGGGGTCGCGGCGGACTTCACGCACGGTCCGTCGCGCCGCTTCGACCTGGTGGTCGGCGCGGACGGGCTGCACTCGACGGTCCGGCGGCTGGCGTTCGGCCCCGAGGAGGACTTCACCCGGCACCTGGGCAGCTACCTGTCCGTGTTCGGCGCGGACAACTTCCTCGGCCTGGACCACTGGCAGGTGTGGATGCGCGACGGCGACGCCGGCTTCGGGATCATGCCCGTACGGAACAACCGCGAGCTGCGGATCGCGTTCGGGTTCGAGTCCCCGCCGCTCCCCCGCGACACCGACCTCGCCTCGCTGGTCACCGACCGGCTCGCCGCCGTCCGCTGGGAGGGCGACCGGCTGGCGAAGGCCGCGCGGGAGGCGCCCGATTTCTACTGCGACGCGATGGCCCAGATCCACATGGACCGCTGGTCCCGGGGCCGTACGGTCCTGCTCGGCGACGCCGGTTACTGTCCCTCCCCCCTCTCCGGACAGGGCACCAGCCTGGCCCTGGTGGGGGCCCACGTCCTGGCGGACGAGCTGGCGCGGAGCGCCGGCGACCACCGGGCGGCCTTCGCCGCGTACGAGTCGCGCATGCGGCCGTTCGTCACCGTGAACCAGGCGCTCGCGACGGAGAACCCGGGCGGGCCCGCGTCGGAGGAGTCCCTCGAACGCGCGAAGAACTCGATCACGCTGGACGCGTGACCGGAGTAGTCAAGTTTGATTAGAGTGGAAAGGGTGAGCGAGAAGACGATTCCGATCCTGCCCTGCCGGACCCTCCGGCCCGTCCTCGACTTCTACACGGCCCTCGGCTTCGAGGTGACCTTCCAGCAGACGAGCCCCAATCCCTACGCGGTCGTCGAACGGGGCGACATCCAGCTCCATTTCTTCGGGATGAAGCGCTACGAGCCGACCGCGTCGTACAGCACGTGTTACATCGTCACCGACGACGTCGACGGGCTCCACGACGCCTTCCGCGCCGGCCTCAAGGCCGCGTACGGCAAGGTCCCGACCCGCGGTCTGCCGCGCATCGGAGCGGTGTCCGACACGTCCCACGGGATGCGGCAGTTCCTCCTGACCGACCCGGGCGGCAACTGCGTCCGCGTCGGCCGCCCGACGCACCCCGACCGGCATCACCGGCCCGCTCCTCGGGAGACCTTCGCCCGGGCCCTGCACCTCGCCGCGCTGTTCGCCGACTCCCGGGACGACCCGGCGGGAGCCGCGAAGATCCTCGACCGGGTCCTGCGCCTGGAGGACGAGCGGCCCACCCCGGCCCAGTTGCTGCGCCTCCTCGCCCTCCGCGCGGATGTCGCCGTCCGCCTCGGCGACCACGGGACGGCGGCGTCCTCCCTCGCCCGCGCCGAGGCGGTCGACCTGACCGAGGAGGAACGGCAGTCGGTGCACGACGACCTGCGGCGCCTCGCGGATCTGACGGAACGGGCGGGCGGGAGCCGGACCGGGCGGGCCGGCCGGGCCGGGACGCCCGCCGGTCCCCCCGCCGACGGGGACCGTTCCGCCGACGGGGACCGTTCCGCCGGCGGGGACCGTTCCGCCGGCGCATGACGACACTATGATCGGACCGTTTGCATTCGATCATGGGGGAAACATGCGCCGAACGGTCACCACCACCGCACTCGTCCTGACCGCCGCCCTGCTGACGGGATGTGGCGGCAGCGGGAGCGAGGACGGTCCGAAGCCCGCCGGGAAGCCGTCCGCGAAGCCGTCCGCGGCGGCCGGGGCACCCGGGGCGGCCGGCGGCGACGGGCCCGTCAGCCACCAGGTCACCCTCGAAGTGCGGGGCACGGGCTCCACGCTCGTGTACTACAACCTGGAGACCAACAAGGGTGAGCAGGTGACGCTGCCCTGGAAGAAGACGGCCACCATCACCCTCACCACCGAGGCCGAGAAGAAGGCCGGCACCGTGGTGTCCGTCGTACCCGGGTCCGTGACGGACGGGAATGGCATGCTCAAGGCGGCGCCCTGCGTGATCACCGTCGACGGCAAGAAGGTCGCGGACAACGCGGGCGCCGACGACAAGAACCCCGGTTCGAGCATGTGCGAGTACACGCTGAAGTGATCGGCCGCTGAACGCCGCGCGGCGGCAGGGCAACCCGATACCCCGATTTTCCGTCTAACCGACCGCAGAACGCGGGTGGTTGGGCCGACGGGGGAAGCGGGACGTGGACGACATACGGGGGGCGGGGCCGGGCCCCGCGGGTGTGCGGCGCCGGGGTCTCCTCGCGTCCGCGGGGGCCGCGGCGGTGGCCGCCGTCACCGGGTGCTCGGTGCCCGCGCCCCGGCGCGGCGGGCCCACGGCCGATCCGGCACCGGGAATCCCGATCACCAGCTCGCGGCGCGCGCAGCTCATGCAGATCGCGGCGCACCCGGACGACGACCTGTACTTCATGAACCCCGACGGCCGGCGGATGCTGGACGCCGGCGTCCCGCTCGTCTCCGTGTACGTCACCGCCGGCGAGCACGACGGGAAGAACCACATACCCGGCCGGCCGGGCGTCCCGGCCGACAAGGCTGCCTACTCCTCCGCCCGCCACCAGGGCCTGCGCCAGGCGTACGCGACCATGCTGGGGCTCGGCACGTTCACCACCTGGCAGAAGGGCGTGATCACCCTCCGGGGGGACCGGCGCGCCGAGATCAACACCCTCACCCACGGCAACCGCCGCGTGGAGCTGGTGTTCCTCAACCTCTCCATGCACGCCCCGCGCCGCTGGTCCGCCCTGCCGAGTCTGTGGAAGGACCGCGCGCTGGGCCTGCGGACCGTGGTGGCCGACGACTCGCCGGTACGCAAGGCGGACACGTACGACTACGACGCGCTCGTCGAGGTGCTGGTCGGGCTCATGGAGCGCTACCGGCCGACCGTGATCCACACGCTGGACCCGGACCCGGACATCCAGCACAGCGACGAGAAGACCCGGAAGAAGGACTCCGAGCAGCCCGGCTACTCGGATCACGCCGACCACACCGCCGTCGCGTCATTCTCCTGGGCCGCCATGGTCCGCTGGGCGGCCGACGCGACCAGGGACGGGGGCTCCCTGCCCGCGTTCGTGGCGACGTCCTTCCGCGGGTACTACAACCGGCACTGGCCCAAGAATCTCCCCGCTCCGGTATTGAAGGAGAAGGCCGCCCAGCTCGTGCCCTACGGCGGCGACCCCTCCTGGGCGTGCGGCAACAGCGGCGGCTGCGGCGACTACAACGTCGGGGGCGACCGGCCGCTCACCAACAAGAAGGGCTGGGTACGGGCCACCCATTACCGCTACCCGGACGCCGGCCCCGTGGTGTCCACCGAGCCGGACGGGCGGCTGGCCGTGTACGGGGTGCTGGGTCTGCGCGCGGTGCGCTGGCGCGAGACGCACCCCGGCAGCGGGGAGTGGGGCGAGCCGGGCGACCTGGGCGGCGGACCGCTGGCGCCGGGCCTCGGCGGGGTGACCCTGGCGGACGGCCGCCAGTTGCTGTTCGGGCTCCGGTTCGCCGCCCTCGGCGGGCACGGCGGGCCGAACGCGCGCGAGGTGGTGCTGCTGGAGCAGCGCCGTCCGGGCGGGCCGTTCCTCGCGTGGACCGGGCTCGGCAACCCGGAGCGCGGCGACGACCGCGGGCGGCGGCTCGGCGTGCCGGTGGCGGTGGCCGGCCCCGACGGGCGGGTGCACCTCTTCGTGCGCAACGCGGACAAGGGCGTCAGCGGCCGCGTCCGGGAGCCCGGCGGCACGTGGGGCCCGTGGCGGGACCTGGGCGGTGCGGAGGTCCAGGACGGGCTGTCGGCCGCGGTGGACGGCTCGGGGCGGGTGCACCTGTTCGCGGCGGGCCGCGAGCACGTCCACCACTGGACGCAGGACACGCCGGGCGGGCCGGTCTCGTTCCGCCCCGGCGGCGCGCTCCCCGTCCCGGGCGGTCCGGTGGCGGTGGCCCCGGCCGGGGACGGCGGTCTGGTGCTGTACTACCGCGGGCCCGCCCGCGCGGACGTGACGGCGGTACGCCCGGACGGCACCCCCGCGCCGAAGGCCGCCCTCGACGGCTACGGCCCCGTGACGGTGACGGCCACGCCCCGGGGGCCGGCCTTCCTCGGCAGGGACCTCCGCGGCCGCGTCCGGATCCGCACACCCGGCCCGGCCGGCCGGCTCGCCACCCGCACGGGAGGCGTCGTCCCGCTGGGGCGGGCCGCCCTCGTCCCGCACCCCCGGCACGGCCTCCTGGCCGTGGGCCTGGGCGCGGACGCCCACCCCTGGACCTGGACGCCGGAACCGCGTACCCAGGGCTGAGCACCGCGAGCCGGACGGGCCGGAGAACCACGAGCGGGAAAGAGGCGAAGGGCCCCGCGGAGCCCGCACGAGCCCGAACGGTCCGCACGAGCCCGAACAGTCCAACCCGAATAGCCCGCACGAACGCGAAGGGCCCCGCACCTCACGGTGCGGGGCCCTTCTTGCAGCTCGGTGGAGAGCTACCAGGTCGGATCAGAATTACTTCGTGATCTTGGTGACCTGGCCGGCGCCGACGGTCCGGCCACCCTCACGGATGGCGAACTTCAGGCCCTCCTCCATGGCGACCGGCTGGATCAGCTGGACGGACATGGTGGTGTTGTCGCCCGGCATGACCATCTCGGTGCCCTCGGGGAGGGTCACGACGCCGGTCACGTCCGTGGTACGGAAGTAGAACTGCGGGCGGTAGTTGTTGAAGAACGGCGTGTGGCGGCCACCCTCGTCCTTGGACAGGATGTAGGCCTGCGCCTCGAACTCGGTGTGCGGGGTGACCGAGCCCGGCTTGATGATGCACTGGCCGCGCTCGACGTCCTCGCGCTTGATGCCACGGAGGAGCAGACCGACGTTCTCACCGGCCTGGCCCTCGTCGAGCAGCTTGCGGAACATCTCGATGCCGGTGACCGTGGTGGTGGTCTTCTCGGTCTTGATGCCGATGATGTCGACGGTCTCGTTGACCTTGAGGACACCACGCTCGATGCGGCCGGTGACGACCGTACCGCGACCGGTGATGGTGAAGACGTCCTCGATCGGCATCAGGAACGGCTTGTCGACGTCGCGCTCGGGCTGCGGGATCGACTCGTCGACGGCGGCCATCAGGTTCAGGACCGACTGGCCCCACTCCTTGTCGCCCTCGAGCGCCTTGAGCGCCGAGACCTTGACGACCGGAACGTCGTCGCCCGGGAACTCGTACTCGGTGAGCAGCTCACGAACCTCGAGCTCGACGAGCTCCAGGATCTCCTCGTCGTCCACCATGTCGGCCTTGTTCAGGGCGACGACGATGTACGGAACGCCGACCTGGCGGGCCAGGAGCACGTGCTCCTTGGTCTGCGGCATCGGGCCGTCGGTGGCGGCGACCACGAGGATGGCGCCGTCCATCTGGGCAGCACCGGTGATCATGTTCTTGATGTAGTCCGCGTGACCGGGGCAGTCGACGTGGGCGTAGTGACGCGACTCGGTCTGGTACTCGACGTGCGCGATGGAGATGGTGATACCGCGCTGGCGCTCCTCAGGAGCCTTGTCGATCTGGTCGAACGCCGAGGCCTCGTTCAGGTCCGGGAACGCGTCGTGCAGCACCTTGGTAATGGCGGCCGTGAGGGTCGTCTTACCGTGGTCAATGTGACCGATGGTGCCGATGTTGACGTGCGGCTTAGTCCGCTCGAACTTCGCCTTCGCCACTGGGGTCCTCCTGAGAGTGGTTCTGGTACGCCTTACTCATCGGCGCCAGGTGATCTTTGCTGGGTGGCCACCCGCCGGGGTCCTGCCTCGGGTTTCGGGGCCGAAGCCCCGGCGGATGGTGTCAAGCCTAAAGCGTGAAACCGGGAGAGTTACTCGCCCTTGGCCTTCGCGATGATCTCCTCGGCGACGTTCCGCGGAACCTCGGCGTAGGAGTCGAACTGCATCGAGTAGCTTGCGCGACCCGAGGTCTTGCTGCGGAGGTCGCCGACGTAGCCGAACATCTCCGAGAGCGGAACCAGGCCCTTGACGACCCGGGCACCCGCCCTCTCCTCCATGGCCTGGATCTGGCCACGGCGGGAGTTGATGTCACCGATGACATCGCCCATGTAGTCCTCGGGCGTGGTGACCTCGACGGCCATCATCGGCTCCAGGAGCACGGGGGACGCCTTCCGCGCGGCCTCCTTGAAGGCCTGCGAACCGGCGATCTTGAACGCGAGCTCGGAGGAGTCGACCTCGTGGTAGGCACCGTCGAGAAGCGTGACGCGAACGCCCGTCATCTCGTAGCCCGCGAGGATGCCGAACTGCATGGCCTCCTGGCAGCCGGCGTCCACGGAAGGAATGTATTCCTTCGGGATGCGGCCACCGGTGACCTTGTTGACGAACTCGTACGAGGCGTCGCCGCCCTCGATCGGCTCGACCGCGATCTGCACCTTGGCGAACTGACCGGTACCACCGGTCTGCTTCTTGTGGGTGTAGTCCACGCGCTCGACGGCCTTGCGGATCGTCTCACGGTACGCGACCTGAGGCTTACCGACGTTGGCCTCGACCTTGAACTCGCGCTTCATGCGGTCGACGAGCACCTCGAGGTGAAGCTCGCCCATACCGCCGATGACGGTCTGGCCGGTCTCCTCGTTGGTGTGCACCTGGAAGGAGGGGTCCTCCTCCGCGAGACGCTGGATGGCGACACCCAGCTTCTCCTGGTCACCCTTGGACTTGGGCTCGATGGCGACCTCGATGACCGGCGCCGGGAAGTCCATGGACTCCAGGATCACCGGGTTCTTCTCGTCGCACAGCGTCTCACCGGTCGTGGTCTGCTTGAGACCCATGACGGCGATGATGTCGCCGGCGCCCACCGACTCGATCTCCTCACGCTTGTTCGCGTGCATGCGGTAGATCTTGCCGATGCGCTCCTTCTTGCCCTTGACCGAGTTCAGCACCGAGGTGCCGGACTCCAGGCGACCGGAGTAGATCCGGACGAAGGTGAGCTTGCCGAGGTGCGGGTCGCTCATGATCTTGAACGCCAGCGCCGACAGCGGCTCGTCGTCCGACGGCCTGCGCTTGACGACCGTCTCCGCGTCCTTGACGTCGTGGCCCTCGATGGCCTCGATGTCGACGGGCGACGGCAGGTAGCGCACGACCGCGTCGAGCAGGGGCTGGACGCCCTTGTTCTTGAACGCGGTGCCGCAGAACACCGGGGTCACCGTGGTGCCGGTGCCCTTGCCGGAGGCGATGGTGATACGACGGATCGCGGCGTACAGCTGCTCCTCGGACGGCTCCTGGCCCTCCAGGTACAGCTCCATGATCTCTTCGTCGTTCTCGGCCACGGCCTCGAGCAGCTTGCCGCGGTACTCCTCGGCAGCCTCGGTGTGGGTGTCCGGGATATCGACGATGTCGTACATCTCGCCCTTGGCGGCCTCGGCGGACCAGACCAGAGCCTTCATCCGAACGAGGTCGATGACGCCCTTGAAGTCGGCCTCGGCGCCGATCGGGAGCTGCATGACGATCGGCTGCGCGCCCAGGCGGTCGCTGATCATGTCGACACAGCGGTGGAACTCGGCGCCGGTCCGGTCGAGCTTGTTGACGAAGCAGATGCGCGGCACGCCGTAGCGGTCCGCCTGACGCCAAACGGTCTCGGACTGCGGCTCCACACCGGCCACACCGTCGAACACCGTCACGGCGCCGTCGAGGACGCGGAGCGAACGCTCCACCTCGACGGTGAAGTCGACGTGACCCGGGGTGTCGATGATGTTGATGGTGTGGTCGACGTCCTCGAGCGACCAGTGGCAGGTCGTCGCGGCGGACGTGATCGTGATGCCGCGCTCCTGCTCCTGCTCCATCCAGTCCATCGTGGCGGCGCCGTCGTGGACCTCACCGATCTTGTACGACACGCCGGTGTAGAACAGGATCCGCTCGGTGGTGGTCGTCTTGCCCGCGTCGATGTGGGCCATGATCCCGATGTTGCGGACCTTGGCCAGGTCAAGCGAAGTGGTAGCCATAAGGCTTCAGTCTTCTCTCGGTCTCGATGTGGGTTGCGACTACCAGCGGTAGTGCGCGAAGGCCTTGTTGGACTCGGCCATCTTGTGCGTGTCCTCACGCTTCTTGACCGAAGCACCGAGGCCGTTGGAGGCGTCGAGGAGCTCGTTCATGAGGCGCTCGGTCATGGTCTTCTCGCGACGGGCGCGGGAGTAACCCACGAGCCAGCGCAGCGCGAGCGTGGAGGCGCGACCGGGCTTGACCTCGATCGGCACCTGGTAGGTGGCGCCACCGACACGGCGGGACTTGACCTCGAGAGACGGCTTCACGTTCTCGAGGGCGCGCTTCAGCGTGATGACCGGGTCGTTGCCGGTCTTCTCGCGGAGGCCTTCCATGGCGCCGTACACGATCCGCTCGGCGGTGGAGCGCTTGCCGTTCAGCAGGATCTTGTTGATGAGCGAGGTCACCAGAGGAGAGCCGTAGACCGGGTCGATGATGACCGGGCGCTTCGGGGCGGGGCCCTTACGAGGCATTCTTACTTCTCCTTCTTGGCGCCGTAGCGGCTGCGGGCCTGCTTGCGGTTCTTGACACCCTGGGTGTCGAGCGAGCCGCGGATGATCTTGTAACGAACACCCGGCAGGTCCTTCACACGGCCACCACGCACGAGCACGATGGAGTGCTCCTGCAGGTTGTGTCCCTCACCCGGGATGTAAGCGGTGACCTCGATCCCGCTGGTCAGACGCACACGCGCGACCTTACGCAGGGCCGAGTTCGGCTTCTTCGGGGTGGTCGTGAACACACGCGTGCAGACGCCGCGGCGCTGAGGGGAACCCTCGAGTGCGGGCGTCTTGTTCTTCTCGACCTTGTCCTGCCGGCCCTTCCGGACCAGCTGCTGGATCGTAGGCACTACTTCTCCGGTTTCTGTGTGCCGTGTAGTAAAGCTAACCTGGAACGTCGCCGACCCACGCGGTCGGGTGTGTCGAATGCTGCGAACTTCCGCCGCACGACGGAATGGGCGCAGATTGCGGTGGCCGATGCTCGACTCGCCGTGCGGTTGAGGACACGCACAGGAGCCCAGGCACACCCCAGGCACAAGGTCTGAGCGTACCTACCTCACGGACTTCGGTCAAAACAAATGCGGACGGCAGCGACACGCCGGATTCGATCATCCCGGATACGACCGATCGTGGCCCGATCTGCTCATTCGGGTCCCCGCGGCCGGAACGTCCGCGCCCCGGGCCGTTCCCGTCGGCCCCACCACCGCCCTGAGGGCCTCCCCCGCGCCGTGTGACGCCCGCCCACGCCCTCCGCCGCCTCCACCGCCCGGGAGGGCGCCCCGCCGCCCGGAGGCGGACGAGGGACCGTACGGAAGACCGCCGGCCCGTACGCCGGAGGGCGGCCACCCCGTGCGCAACGGGGTGACCGCCCTCCGGTCGGTCAAGCGACTCGCTTACTGGTTGTACGGACCGTAGTCGTAGTCCTCCAGCGGAACGGCCTGGCCGGAGCCGGTGCCGAACGGCGAGTAGTCGATGTCGTCGTAGCCGACGGCCGAGTACATGGCGGCCTTGGCCTCCTCGGTCGGCTCGACCCGGATGTTGCGGTAGCGGGACAGGCCCGTACCGGCCGGGATGAGCTTACCGATGATGACGTTCTCCTTGAGGCCGATCAGGGAGTCGGACTTGGCGTTGATCGCCGCGTCCGTCAGGACCCTGGTCGTCTCCTGGAAGGAGGCCGCGGACAGCCACGACTCCGTCGCCAGCGACGCCTTGGTGATACCCATCAGCTGCGGACGGCCGGAGGCGGGGTGACCGCCCTCGGTGACCACACGACGGTTCTCGGACTCGAACTTCGACCGCTCGACCAGCTCGCCCGGCAGGAGCTCCGCGTCGCCGGACTCGATGATCGTCACGCGGCGCAGCATCTGCCGGATGATGATCTCGATGTGCTTGTCGTGGATCGACACGCCCTGCGAGTTGTAGACCTTCTGGACTTCGCCGACCAGGTGGACCTGGACGGCACGCTGGCCGAGGATGCGCAGCACGTCGTGCGGGTTGGTGGCACCCGCGGTGAGCTTCTGGCCCACCTCGACGTGGTCGCCCTCGTGCACCAGGACCTTGGCGCGCTTCGAGATCGGGTAGGCCGTCTCGTCGCTGCCGTCGTCCGGGGTGACGACGATCTTCTTGGTCTTCTCGGTCTCCTCGATCCGCACGCGGCCGGAGGCCTCGGAGATCGGGGCGACACCCTTCGGCGTACGGGCCTCGAAGAGCTCGACGACACGGGGCAGACCCTGGGTGATGTCGTCACCGGCCACACCACCGGTGTGGAAGGTACGCATCGTGAGCTGGGTACCGGGCTCACCGATGGACTGGGCGGCGATGATGCCGACCGCCTCACCGATGTCGACCAGCTTGCCGGTGGCGAGCGAACGGCCGTAGCAGAAGGCACAGGTGCCGACCGCGGACTCACAGGTCAGGACCGAGCGGGTCTTGACCTCCTCGACACCCGCGTTGACCAGGGCGTCGATGAGCACGTCACCCAGGTCGACGTTGGCCGGCGCGATGACCTTGCCGTCGACGACGACGTCCTCGGCGAGCATCCGCGCGTACACGGACGTCTCGACGTCGTCCGCCTTGCGGAGCACGCCCGACTCGTCCTTGGCCGCGATCCGCAGCTTCAGACCGCGCTCGGTGCCGCAGTCCTCCTCGCGGATGATCACGTCCTGCGAGACGTCCACCAGACGACGGGTCAGGTAACCCGAGTCGGCGGTACGCAGGGCGGTGTCGGCGAGACCCTTACGCGCACCGTGCGTGGAGATGAAGTACTCCAGCACGGACAGGCCCTCACGGAACGAGGCCTTGATGGGACGCGGGATGGTCTCGTTCTTGGCGTTCGACACCAGACCACGCATACCGGCGATCTGCCGCATCTGCATCATGTTTCCTCGGGCACCCGAGTCAACCATCATGAAGATGGGGTTCGTCTTGGGGAAGTTCGCGTTCATCGCCTCGGCGACCTCGTTGGTCGCCTTGGTCCAGATCGCGATGAGCTCCTGCGTGCGCTCTTCCTTGGTGATCAGACCGCGCTCGTACTGCTTCTGGACCTTCTCGTCCTGGGCCTCGTAGCCGCGGACGATCTCCTTCTTCGCCTCGGGAACGACGACGTCGGAGATGGCCACGGTGACACCGGAACGGGTCGCCCAGTAGAAGCCGGCCGCCTTCAGGTTGTCGAGCGTCGCCGCCACGATGACCTTGGGGTAGCGCTCGGCGAGGTCGTTGACGATCTCGGAGAGCTGCTTCTTGCCGACCGAGTAGTCGACGAACGGGTAGTCCTCGGGCAGCAGCTCGTTGAAGAGCGCGCGGCCCAGGGTCGTCCGCAGGCGGAACGAGTCACCCTGCTGCCACTCCGGCTCGCCCTCTTCGGCGACCGGCGGGGTCCAGCCACGCGGCGGGACGGTGCCGATCGGGAAGCGGATGTCGACCTTCGCCTGGAGCGAGAGCTCGCCCATGTCGAACGCCATGATCGCTTCGGCGCTGGAGTTGAAGGCGCGGCCCTCGCCCTTGACCTCGCGCTCCTCCTCATCCGTGGTGAGGAAGAAGAGGCCCAGCACCATGTCCTGGGTCGGCATGGTGACGGGACGGCCGTCGGCCGGCTTGAGGATGTTGTTCGAGGACAGCATCAGGATGCGGGCCTCGGCCTGCGCCTCCGCGGAGAGCGGCAGGTGCACGGCCATCTGGTCACCGTCGAAGTCCGCGTTGAACGCGGTGCAGACGAGCGGGTGGATCTGGATGGCCTTGCCCTCGACGAGCTGCGGCTCGAAGGCCTGGATGCCGAGGCGGTGCAGCGTGGGCGCACGGTTCAGCAGCACCGGGTGCTCGGCGATGACCTCTTCGAGGACGTCGTAGACCACGGTGCGGCCGCGCTCGACCATGCGCTTGGCCGACTTGATGTTCTGCGCGTGGTTCAGGTCGACCAGGCGCTTCATCACGAACGGCTTGAAGAGCTCCAGCGCCATGGCCTTGGGCAGACCGCACTGGTGCAGCTTCAGCTGCGGGCCGACGACGATGACGGAACGCGCCGAGTAGTCGACTCGCTTACCGAGCAGGTTCTGACGGAAACGGCCCTGCTTGCCCTTCAGCATGTCGCTGAGGGACTTCAGCGGGCGGTTGCCGGGACCGGTGACCGGGCGACCGCGGCGGCCGTTGTCGAACAGCGCGTCGACGGCCTCCTGGAGCATCCGCTTCTCGTTGTTCACGATGATCTCGGGGGCACCGAGGTCGAGCAGACGCTTCAGACGGTTGTTGCGGTTGATCACACGGCGGTACAGGTCGTTCAGGTCGGAGGTCGCGAAGCGGCCACCGTCGAGCTGCACCATCGGACGCAGGTCCGGCGGGATGACCGGGACGCAGTCCAGGACCATGCCCTTGGGGCTGTTGCTGGTCTGGAGGAACGCCGAGACGACCTTCAGCCGCTTCAGGGCGCGGGTCTTCTTCTGGCCCTTGCCCGTACGGATGATCTCGCGGAGCTTCTCGGCCTCCTCGTCGAGGTCGAAGGACTCCAGGCGCTTCTGCAGCGCCGCGGCACCCATCGACCCGTCGAAGTACGTGCCGAAGCGGTCGCGGAGCTCGCGGTAGAGCAGCTCGTCGCCCTCGAGGTCCTGGACCTTGAGGTTCTTGAAGCGGTTCCACACCTCGTCGAGACGGTCGATCTCGCGCTGGGCGCGGTCACGGAGCTGCTTCATCTCGCGCTCGGCGCCCTCGCGCACCTTGCGGCGCACGTCGGCCTTGGCGCCCTCGGCCTCCAGCTCGGCCAGGTCGGTCTCGAGCTTCTTGGCGCGGGCCTCGAGGTCGGCGTCGCGGCGGTTCTCGATCTGCTGGCGCTCGACGGAGACGTGGGCCTCCAGCGAGGGCAGGTCGCGGGTGCGGCGCTCCTCGTCGACGTACGTGATCATGTACGCCGCGAAGTAGATGACCTTCTCCAGGTCCTTCGGGGCGAGGTCCAGCAGGTAGCCCAGCCGGGACGGGACGCCCTTGAAGTACCAGATGTGGGTGACGGGAGCGGCCAGCTCGATGTGGCCCATCCGCTCACGGCGCACCTTGGCGCGGGTG
Organism: Streptomyces sp. NPDC016309; assembly: GCF_043077235.1. Taxonomy (NCBI): domain Bacteria; kingdom Bacillati; phylum Actinomycetota; class Actinomycetes; order Kitasatosporales; family Streptomycetaceae; genus Streptomyces; species Streptomyces sp. NPDC016309. The sequence goes on from NZ_JBIBSG010000001.1 coordinate 864,833, forward strand.
ACCTCGACGCCACACCGCTCACAGATGATGCCCTTGAAGCGGACGCGCTTGTACTTGCCGCAGTAGCACTCCCAGTCCCGGGTCGGGCCGAAGATCTTCTCGCAGAAGAGTCCGTCCTTCTCGGGCTTGAGGGTGCGGTAGTTGATGGTCTCCGGCTTCTTGACCTCGCCGTGGGACCACTGACGGATGTCGTCCGCGGTGGCCAGGCCGATCCGCAGCTCGTCGAAGAAGTTGACGTCGAGCACTATGCGTCAATCCCTCTCAGGGTTTGAGTCTCAATCATGGTCTGTACGGGTCCGGGGCAGGGCCGGGGCCTCACGAGGAGGCCCCGGCCAGACCCGTCAGACCTCTTCGACGCTGCTCGGCTCGCGCCGGGACAGGTCGATACCGAGCTCTTCCGCAGCGCGGAAGACGTCCTCGTCGGTGTCGCGCATCTCGATGGACATGCCGTCCGAGGACAGCACCTCCACGTTGAGGCACAGGGACTGCATCTCCTTGATGAGCACCTTGAAGGACTCGGGGATGCCGGGCTCGGGGATGTTCTCGCCCTTGACGATGGCCTCGTAGACCTTCACGCGGCCGGTGACGTCGTCGGACTTGATGGTCAGCAGCTCCTGGAGGGCGTATGCGGCGCCGTAAGCCTCCAGCGCCCACACCTCCATCTCACCGAAGCGCTGGCCACCGAACTGAGCCTTACCACCCAGCGGCTGCTGGGTGATCATCGAGTACGGACCGGTCGAACGCGCGTGCAGCTTGTCGTCGACCAGGTGGTGGAGCTTGAGGATGTACATGTACCCGACCGAGATCGGGTCCGGGAACGGCTCACCGGAGCGGCCGTCGAACAGGCGCGCCTTACCGGTCGGGAGGACCATGCGGTCCCCGTCGCGGTTCGGGATCGTGTGCTGGAGCAGGCCGGCCAGCTCGTCCTCACGCGCACCGTCGAAGACGGGGGTGGCGACGTTGGTACCGGGCTCCACCTTGTCGGCGCCGATCACCTGGAGACGCTGCGCCCACTCTTCCGCGAGGCCGGAGACGTCCCAGCCGCGGCTGGCGAGCCAGCCGAGGTGGATCTCCAGGACCTGTCCCGGGTTCATTCGGGACGGGACACCCAGCGGGTTGAGGATGATGTCGACCGGGGTGCCGTCCTCCAGGAACGGCATGTCCTCGATCGGCAGGATCTTGGAGATGACACCCTTGTTGCCGTGACGGCCGGCGAGCTTGTCACCGTCGGTGATCTTGCGCTTCTGCGCGACGTACACGCGCACGAGCTGGTTCACACCGGGGGGAAGCTCGTCGCCCTCCTCGCGGTCGAAGACGCGGACGCCGATGACCTTGCCGGTCTCGCCGTGCGGCACCTTCAGCGAGGTGTCACGGACCTCACGGGCCTTCTCACCGAAGATCGCGCGGAGCAGGCGCTCCTCCGGCGTCAGCTCGGTCTCACCCTTGGGCGTGACCTTGCCGACGAGGATGTCGCCGGCGACGACCTCGGCACCGATACGGATGATGCCGCGCTCGTCGAGGTCGGCGAGGACCTCCTCGGAGACGTTCGGGATGTCCCGGGTGATCTCCTCCGGGCCGAGCTTGGTGTCACGGGCGTCGACCTCGTGCTCCTCGATGTGGATCGAGGAGAGGACGTCGTCCTGCACGAGGCGCTGCGACAGGATGATCGCGTCCTCGTAGTTGTGACCCTCCCACGGCATGAACGCGACCAGCAGGTTCTTGCCGAGCGCCATCTCACCGTTCTCGGTGGCGGGGCCGTCGGCGAGGACCTGGCCCTCGATCACCCGGTCGCCCTCGGAGACGACGACCTTCTGGTTGACCGAGGTGCCCTGGTTGGAGCGGGAGAACTTGGCGACGCGGTACGTGGTGTACGTGCCGTCGTCGTTGGCGACGGTGATGTAGTCGGCCGAGACCTCCTGGATCACACCGTCCTTCTCGGCCTTGATGACGTCGCCGGCGTCGGTGGCACAGCGGTACTCCATGCCGGTGCCGACCAGCGGCGCCTCCGCCTTGATGAGCGGAACGGCCTGGCGCATCATGTTCGCGCCCATGAGGGCACGGTTGGCGTCGTCGTGCTCGAGGAACGGGATCATGGCGGTCGCGACCGACACCATCTGGCGCGGCGAGACGTCCATGTAGTCCACGTCGTCGGGCGCGACGTAGTCGACCTCGCCGCCACGGCGGCGGACCAGCACGCGGGCCTCGGCGAACCGGAGCTCGTCGGTCAGCGGCGCGTTGGCCTGGGCGATGACGAAGCGGTCCTCCTCGTCGGCGGTCAGGTAGTCCACCTCGTCGGTGACCTGACCCTCGACGACCTTGCGGTACGGCGTCTCGACGAAGCCGAACGCGTTGACGCGGCCGTACGAGGCGAGCGAACCGATCAGACCGATGTTCGGGCCTTCGGGGGTCTCGATCGGGCACATGCGTCCGTAGTGGGACGGGTGCACGTCTCGGACCTCGAAGCCGGCCCGCTCACGGGACAGACCACCCGGGCCGAGCGCGGACAGACGACGCTTGTGCGTCAGCCCGGACAGCGGGTTGTTCTGGTCCATGAACTGCGACAGCTGGCTGGTGCCGAAGAACTCCTTGATGGAGGCGACGACCGGCCGGATGTTGATCAGGGTCTGCGGCGTGATCGCCTCGACGTCCTGGGTCGTCATGCGCTCGCGGACGACGCGCTCCATCCGGGCCAGGCCCGTGCGGACCTGGTTCTGGATGAGCTCGCCGACGTTGCGCAGACGACGGTTGCCGAAGTGGTCGATGTCGTCGGTCTCGACGACGATCTGCGTGCCGTTCTCGCCGACCGTCTCGGTCTCGCCCGCGTGGAGCTTCACCAGGTACTTGATGGTGGCGATGATGTCGTCGGTGGTCAGGACACCGGCGTCCAGCGGCTCGTCGGCGCCGAGCTTCTTGTTCACCTTGTAGCGGCCGACCTTGGCGAGGTCGTAGCGCTTGGGGTTGAAGTAGAGGTTCTCGAGCAGCGTCTGAGCGGCCTCGCGCGTCGGCGGCTCACCCGGGCGCAGCTTGCGGTAGATGTCGAGCAGCGCGTCGTCCTGGCCCTGGGTGTGGTCCTTCTCCAGGGTGGCGCGCATGGACTCGTACTCGCCGAACTCCTGGAGGATCTGCTCGGTGGTCCAGCCGAGCGCCTTGAGGAGGACGGTGACGGACTGCTTGCGCTTGCGGTCGATGCGGACACCGACCATGTCGCGCTTGTCGATCTCCATCTCCAGCCAGGCACCCCGGGACGGGATGATCTTGGCGGAGAAGATGTCCTTGTCGGACGTCTTGTCGATGGAGGAGTCGAAGTAGACACCCGGCGAGCGGACGAGCTGCGACACCACGACACGCTCGGTGCCGTTGATGACGAAGGTGCCCTTGTTGGTCATGAGCGGGAAGTCGCCCATGAAGACCGTCTGGGACTTGATCTCGCCGGTCTCGTTGTTGGTGAACTCGGCCGTGACGAAGAGCGGCGCGGCGTACGTGAAGTCGCGCTCCTTGCACTCGTCGATCGAGTTCTTGGGGGGCTCGAAGCGGTGGTCGCGGAAAGTCAGCGACATCGACCCGGAGAAGTCCTCGATCGGCGAGATCTCCTCGAAGATCTCCTCCAGACCGGACTTGGTGGGAACGTCCTGTCCGGATTCCAGAGCCGCCTCGACACGAGCCTTCCACGCGGCGTTGCCGAGCAGCCAGTCAAAGCTCTCGGTCTGCAGCGCGAGGAGGTTCGGAACCTCGAGGGGCTCCTTGATCTTTGCAAAGGAGATGCGCAGCGGGGCGGTGCTTGCGCCGTTGTTCGTATTCGCGGTCGAGGCGTTGCGCGAGGCGGCCAAGAGGGGGTCCTTCCGAGGGCTCGGACTCACTACGCGCGTACCGGTCCCACGCCGGACACGGAGACAGACTTCCTGATGTCAGCCAAAAGGCCAGGTCAGGAGGCTCGGTCAACTGTGCTCTTGCGAGGGTATGCCCCTGGTGACGGGCAGGGGGCAGCTAACAGGCAGCGCAAAGGGTCAGTGTAGCCACTTGGCCCACTGATGTCCAGGGCGAGTAATTCGCGACCCTCGTTGTTCTCAACTCCGCGGCACCTCGCGCCGTTGGCGCACATCGATACTGCCCGTTCGGCCGTCGATCCATGCCTCGGATCCGGATCGTTGACGGCGCGTCCTGAGAATTGCGCGCGACGTGGCGTTCGTCAAGGCCCCCGGCCGAGTGGGGCCCCGAGGGGCGCACGGCGAAGATCACCATACTCCGCGCTGGGCTCAGCGCAAGGCAGGCGTTCCGGCAACGCCGAAGGGCGACCACCCGGATGGGTGATCGCCCTTCTGAGCGCCCTGTGAGGGGCGCTGAGCGAGTCAGGAGACTCGCGAGGTGTTACTTGACCTCGACGGAGGCGCCGGCGGCCTTGAGGGACTCGGCGGCCTTCTCGGCGGCGTCCTTGGCGACCTTCTCGAGGACGGGCTTCGGGGTGCCGTCGACGAGGTCCTTGGCCTCCTTCAGGCCCAGGGAGGTCAGCTCACGCACGACCTTGATGACCTGGATCTTCTTGTCACCGGCGCCGGTGAGGATGACGTCGAACTCGTCCTTCTCCTCGACGGCCTCGGCGGCACCGGCACCGGCGCCACCGGCGGCGGCAACGGCCACGGGGGCGGCGGCGGTGACGTCGAACTTCTCCTCGAACGCCGAAACGAACGCGGCGAGCTCGATGAGGGTCATCTCCTCGAACTGCGCGAGCAGGTCTTCCTGAGACAGCTTCGCCATGATGGCGGTCCTTCCACTAATTCGGCTGGTGCCGGGTGTACATGTGAGGCGGGCGTACGTTGGGCCCGCTGCGACCGTCGCCCCTAGGGGGCCACGATCAATGCGCGAGCCGAATTACTCGGCACCGCCCTGCTCGGCCTGCTTGGCACGGAGCGCGTCCACGGTGCGGACGAGCTTCGAGGGAAGCGCCTGGAAGAGCGCGGCAGCCTGGGACTGCTTGCCCTTCATGGCGCCCGCCAGCTTGGCGAGCAGAACCTCGCGGGACTCGAGGTCCGCAAGCTTCTTGATCTCATCGGCGGACAGCGCCTTGCCGTCAAGGACACCGCCCTTGATGATCAGGTTGGGGTTCTCCTTGGCGAAGTCACGAAGACCCTTCGCCGACGTCACCGGGTCACCGGTGATGAAGGCAACCGCCGTCGGACCAGCGAACTGGTCGTCGAGCGAGGTGATCCCGGCCTCGTTGGCCGCAATCTTGGTCAGCGTGTTCTTCACCACGGCGTACTGGGCGTTCTCACCGAGCGAACGGCGCAGCTGCTTGAGCTGTGCCACGGTGAGACCGCGGTACTCGGTCAGCACGGCGGCGTTCGAGCTGCGGAACTTGTCCGTCAGCTCGGCAACCGCAGCAGACTTGTCGGGCCTCGCCATGAGCCTCGGCCTCCTTCCGGGTGATTCGGACCGCATGGGCTGAAGGAAGGAGACTGGGCAAAACGAAACGCCCCGGCGCAGGCGCACGGGGCGTGACTCGACCGACCGGGCTCCTTGCGGAGCGATGTCGGGAGTTCATCCACAGTCACCTGCGCGGGTCGTCCGCAGCTAGCGGATCCTTCGGCCGCCGCGACTCTGACGAGCGCAGCAACGACCAGCGGTCTTTGGCTTCTGTGGAAGAGTACGGGACCTCCCGGACGTCAAGCAAATCGGCTCCGCCCGACCGCCCCCGCGCCCCGCCCCCGGGAGCCGGCCAGGGCTCCGCAAGGCCCCGGCCGGGCCCTCGGGACCCCTCAGGGCCCGGCCGGGGCCGGGGAGGGGCCGACAAAGGCACCCGGAGGCCGTCCGGGTCCGAGCAGGCGCCCGGAGGCACGTCCCGGGCCCGCGAGACAGCGGCGGGGGCCTCGGAGGGGCCGAGCCGGGGTGCGGGAACGCGGCCGGCCCCCGCCGCTCCGGAGAGCTGCGGGGGCCGGCTTCAGCACGCGAGACCCGCGACTGCCGTCAGGTTCAGACGGCGGCCGGGTCCTCCTCGACGAGGAGGTTGCGGGTGCGGTTGGCGTCCAGCGGGATGCCGGGGCCCATCGTCGTGGTGAGGGTCGCCTTCTTGATGTAGCGGCCCTTCGCGGCGGACGGCTTCAGACGGAGGATCTCCTCCAGCGCCGCCGCGTAGTTCTCGACCAGCTTCGTCTCGTCGAAGGAAACCTTGCCGATGATGAAGTGCAGGTTCGAGTGCTTGTCGACGCGGAACTCGATCTTGCCGCCCTTGATCTCGTTGACGGCCTTCGCGACATCCATGGTGACGGTGCCGGTCTTCGGGTTCGGCATCAGACCACGCGGGCCGAGGACGCGGCCGAGGCGGCCGACCTTGCCCATGAGGTCCGGGGTGGCGACGACCGCGTCGAACTCGTTCAGGCGGTTGCCCTTGGAGATCTCGTCGATCAGTTCGTCGGAGCCGACGATGTCGGCGCCCGCGGCTTCCGCGGCCGCAGCACGGTCACCGGTCGCGAAGACCAGGACCCGGGCGGTCTTACCGGTGCCGTGCGGAAGGTTCACGGTGCCACGGACCATCTGGTCGGCCTTGCGCGGGTCAACGCCCAGGCGGAAGGCGACCTCGACGGTGCCGTCGAACTTGGTGGCGGCGGTGTCCTTGGCGAGACGGACGGCCTCGAGGGGAGCGTAGTTACGCTCCCGGTCGACCTTGGCGTCCGCGCCGCGGAGTGCCTTGCTGCGCTTCACTGCTTCTCCTGGTGTGGTTCAGGTGTGGAGTCGTGGTCCGGGCCAGCGCGTGGCCCTCCCACAGGTCGTACGGGGGCTGCTCAGCCCTCGACCGTGATGCCCATGGAGCGGGCGGTGCCGGCGATGATCTTCGCGGCGGCGTCCAGGTCGTTGGCGTTGAGGTCGGGCAGCTTGACCGAGGCGATCTCGCGGACCTGGGCGCTCGTGAGCTTGGCGACCTTGGTCTTGTGCGGCTCGCCGGAGCCCTTGTCCACACCCGCGGCCTTGAGGATCAGCTTGGCGGCCGGCGGAGTCTTGGTGATGAAGGTGAAGGAACGGTCCTCGTAGACCGTGATCTCCACCGGCACGACCATGCCACGCTGCGACTCGGTCGCGGCGTTGTAGGCCTTGCAGAACTCCATGATGTTGACGCCGTGCTGACCCAGGGCGGGGCCGACCGGCGGAGCCGGGTTGGCCGCGCCGGCCTGGATCTGGAGCTTGATAAGCCCCGTGACCTTCTTCTTCTTGGGAGGCATTGCTCTCTCCGGGTCCTAGTGAGAGTTTTCAGCCGCCATCCGACGTCATCCGGATGGAGGCATACCGCACAACGATAACGGGTATCCATGCGCGGCCAAAAACCGAGCAGGTCAGAACGGGCGTCAAGCCCGGTCTGACCTGTTCGGAAACCTATGGGATCAGTTCTTCTGGATCTGGTCGAAGCTCAGCTCGACCGGGGTCTCGCGGCCGAAGATCTCGACGAGGCCCTTGACCTTCTTCGAGTCGGCGTTGATCTCGTTGATCGTGGCCTGGAGGGTGGCGAACGGGCCGTCCGTGACGGTGACCGAGTCGCCGACCTCGAAGTCCAGCACCTGGACCTCGACCTTGCGGGCCGGAGCCGGCTTGCCCTCGGCCTCGGCGGCCTCGCGGGCGGCCTTCTCCTCGGCCTCGGGGGCGAGCATCTTGACGATCTCGTCCAGCGTCAGCGGGTACGGGTCGTAGGCGTTGCCCACGAAGCCGGTGACACCGGGGGTGTTGCGGACGACGCCCCAGGACTCGTTCGTCAGGTCCATGCGGACGAGCACGTAACCGGGCAGCTTGTTCTGCCGGACGTTCTTGCGCTCGCCGTTCTTGATCTGGACGATCTCTTCCTCGGGGACCTCGGCCTGGTAGATGAAGTCCTCGACGTTCAGCGAGACGGCACGCTGCTCCAGGTTGGCCTTCACGCGCTTCTCGTAGCCCGCGTAGGTGTGGATGACGTACCACTCGCCGGGCAGACCGCGCAGCTCGTCGCGGAGCGCGGCGACCGGGTCGACCGGAGCCGCCGGCTCCTCCTCGGCCCCGCCGTCCTCGTCCTCGTCCTCGACCTCGGCCTCGACCTCGTCCGTGGCGGCGTCGGCCTCGGCGGGCTCGCCCTCCTCGACGGTCAGGTCGGCCTCGAGGGGCTCCTCGTCCGCGCCCTCGGCCTCGGCCTCGAGGCGGAGCGCGGCCTCTTCGGCGGCCTCGCCGACAGCGGCGTCCGCAGCTTCCGCCTGGTCCTCGTCGGCCGCCTCGACGACGTCGAGCTCGTCCTGGGCGGACTCGTTCAGGTTCGGGTCAGACACGGTGGCTGCTTCTTCCTGGATACAGATGGGGTGGAACATGCGAAAAGGGGCGCCGGGGTGGGCGCCCTCCGCGGGATCAGCCGAAGACGTACTTGACTGCTTCCTGGAAGCCGAAGTCAATCACGGTCACCAGACCGATCATGATCACGACGAAGACGATGACGACGGTCGTGTACGTCGTCAACTGGCCGCGAGTCGGCCACACGACCTTGCGCAGCTCGGCGACGATCTGCCGGTAGAAGAGCGCGAGACGGCCCAGCGGGCCCTTCTTTCCGCGCTTGCCGCCCTTGCGGCCCTTCTTCTTCGACTCCTGTGCTTCGTCCTCGGCATCAGGCATGTCGATGGAGCCTACGGCATCCGTCACGTCTCTCACCTGATTCCGGGTCGGCCGTGCCGCGCCCGGGTGGAGCCGCACGGCGGTGCAATGAAGTACATACCTGCGCACACAACCTGGCGGTGTGTGTAGCAGGGCCGGAGGGACTTGAACCCCCAACCGCCGGTTTTGGAGACCGGTGCTCTACCAATTGAGCTACGACCCTCTGTCGTTCTCCCCCAACCTACCGCATCCCAGGAGGTGGTCGGTGAGGGCCAACGAGCAGAGAGTGTACGTGGTCAGCGGCGCCGCGTCGAACAGAAAGCTCCTGACACGGCCCGCGCACCCCGCTTCCGTCCCGCCGTCCGCACGCCGGAACGCGCGTGCCGCGCCCTTTACGGGTCTGGGACCATGGGCCGCATGAGCGCTGCAACCCCTCCCACCGAGCGCCGGGTCTCCGCCCGAGTCGGCGCGATCTCCGAGTCCGCGACCCTCGCCGTGGACGCCAAGGCCAAGGCCCTCAAGGCCGCCGGGCGTCCGGTGATCGGCTTCGGCGCGGGTGAGCCCGACTTCCCGACCCCCGACTACATCGTCGAGGCCGCGGTCGAGGCCTGCCGCAACCCGAAGTACCACCGCTACACGCCGGCCGGGGGCCTGCCCGAGCTGAAGGCCGCCATCGCGGCCAAGACGCTGCGGGACTCCGGTTACGAGGTCGACGCCTCCCAGGTGCTGGTGACCAACGGCGGCAAGCAGGCGATCTACGAGGCGTTCGCCGCCATCCTGGACCCGGGCGACGAGGTCATCGTCCCGGCCCCGTACTGGACGACGTACCCCGAGTCGATCCGGCTCGCGGGCGGCGTCCCGGTGGAGGTGGTCGCCGACGAGACCACCGGCTACCGGGTGTCCGTGGAGCAGCTCGAGGCGGCCCGCACCGAGCGGACGAAGGTGGTCCTGTTCGTCTCGCCGTCCAACCCGACCGGCGCGGTCTACACCGAGGCCGACGCCGAGGCCATCGGCCGCTGGGCCGTGGAGCACGGCCTGTGGGTGATGACCGACGAGATCTACGAGCACCTGGTGTACGGCGACGCCACGTTCACCTCGCTGCCGGCGATCCTGCCGGAGCTGCGGGACAAGTGCGTCGTGGTCAACGGCGTCGCCAAGACGTACGCCATGACCGGCTGGCGCGTGGGGTGGATCATCGGCCCGAAGGACGTGGTGAAGGCCGCGACGAACCTCCAGTCGCACGCCACCTCCAACGTGTCGAACGTCGCACAGGCCGCCGCGCTGGCCGCCGTCTCGGGCAGCCTGGACGCGGTGGCTCGGATGCGGGCCGCGTTCGACCGCCGCCGCCAGACCATGGTGCGGATGCTCAACGAGATCGAGGGCGTCTACTGCCCGACCCCGGAGGGCGCCTTCTACGCGTACCCGTCCGTGAAGGGGCTGCTGGGCAAGGAGATCCGCGGCAAGCGTCCGCGGACGTCCGTGGAGCTGGCCGCGCTGATCCTGGACGAGGCCGAGGTGGCGGTCGTCCCGGGCGAGGCGTTCGGCACGCCGGGCTACCTGCGGCTGTCGTACGCGCTGGGCGACCAGGATCTGGTCGAGGGCGTGTCGCGGATGCAGAAGCTGCTGGCGGAAGCGCGCGACTGAGGCGTACGGGCACGAAGGCGAAGCGGGTTCCGGACTCACCGGGGCCCGCTTTTCCGTTCCCCGGGGCACCCGATCGGTGAAAGGGTCTCCCGCGCGGGCGGCGGTTTTGGCAAGATCCCTCAATGGAGCACGTACGAGACCTGCGGCTGTTGCCCAAAGCCCATCTGCACCTGCACTTCACCGGGTCGATGCGGCCCGGGACCCTGCTGGAGCTCGCCGACAAGTACGGCGTCCATCTGCCCGAGGCGCTGACCGGCGGCGAGCCGCCGCAGCTACGGGCCACCGACGAGCGGGGCTGGTTCCGCTTCCAGCGGCTGTACGACATCGCCCGGTCCTGCCTCCGGGAGCCCGAGGACATCCGGCGGCTGGTGCGCGAGACGGCCGAGGAGGACGTCAGGGACGGGTCGGGGTGGCTGGAGATCCAGGTGGACCCGACCTCGTACGCCCCTCGTCTGGGGGGTCTGATCCCGGCGCTGGAGATCATCCTGGACGCGGTGGAGAGCGCCTCCCGGGAGACGGGGCTCGGGATGCGGGTCCTGGTGGCCGCGAACCGGATGAAGCACCCGCTGGACGCCCGTACGCTCGCCCGGCTCGCGGTGCGTTACGCGGACCGGGGCGTGGTGGGGTTCGGGCTGTCCAACGACGAGCGGCGCGGGATGGCGCGGGACTTCGACCGGGCGTTCGCGATCGCGCGGGAGGGCGGGCTGCTGGCCGTCCCGCACGGGGGCGAGCTGACGGGTCCGGCGTCCGTGCGGGACTGCCTGGACGACCTGCGGGCGGCGCGCGTCGGGCACGGGGTGCGGGCGGCGGAGGACCCGCGGCTGCTGCGCCGGCTGGCCGAGAAGGGCGTGACGTGCGAGGTGTGCCCGGCGTCGAACGTGGCGCTGGGGGTCTACGAGAAGCACGGGGACGTGCCGCTGCGCACGCTCTTCGAGGCGGGGGTGCCGATGGCCCTGGGCGCGGACGACCCGCTGCTCTTCGGGTCGCGGCTGGCGGCGCAGTACGAGATCGCGCGCGTGCACCACGCGTTCACCGACGGGGAACTGGCGGAGCTGGCCCGCCAGTCCATCCGCGGCTCGGCCGCCCCCGAGGGCGTCAGGGCGAAGCTGCTGGCGGGCGTCGACGACTGGCTGGCGGACGTCCCGGGCGCCTGAGCCGCCCGGGGGGCGTCCGCCGGGTCAGAGGGAGACGCCGACCATGACCGGTTCGTTGACGAGGGTGATGCCGAAGGCGTCGCGCACGCCGGCGACGACTTCGCGGGCGAGGGCCAGGAGGTCCTCGGTGGTGGCGTCGCCGCGGTTGGTCAGGGCCAGGGTGTGCTTGGTGGAGATGCGGGCGGGGCCGGTGCCGTAGCCCTTGGTGAAGCCCGCCCGGTCGATCAGCCAGGCCGCCGAGGTCTTGACCCTGCCGTCGGCGGCCGGGAAGGCGGGCGGGGTGACGTCCGGGCCGAGGCGGTCGTGGACGCGGCCGAGGAACTCCTCGTACTGCCGCTGCTCCAGGATCGGGTTGGTGAAGAAGGAGCCGGCCGACCAGGTGTCGTGGTCCTCGGGGTCCAGGACCATGCCCTTGCCGGCGCGGAGGCCGAGCACCGTCTCGCGGGCGGTGGCGGCCGGGACGCGGTCGCCGGGCTCCACGCCGAGGACGCGGGCCGTCTCGGCGTACCGGACGGGGGCGCTCAGGCCCTGGGCGTCCTCCAGCTCGAAGCGGACGCGGAGCACGACGAACCGGTCGGGTTCGGCCTTGAAGCGGCTGTGGCGGTACGAGAAGTCGCACGCGGCGTTCGGGAGGGTCACCGTCTCGCCGGCGCGGCGGTCGTAGGCCACGACCTCCGTGATGGTGGACGAGACCTCCTGGCCGTACGCCCCCACGTTCTGGATCGGGGTGGCGCCGGCCGAGCCGGGGATCCCGGCCAGGCACTCGATGCCGGCCAGTCCGGCCTCCACCGTGCGGGCCACGGCGTCCGTCCAGACCTCGCCGGCCGCCAGCTCCAGTCGCGTGCCGTCCAGGACGAAGCCCCGGGTGGCGATGCGCAGGGCGGTGCCGTCGAAGCCCTTGTCGCCGATCACCAGGTTGGACCCGCCGCCGATGAGCAGCAGCGGGGTCCCGGTCCGGTCCGCCTCGCGCACGACGGCGACGACCTCGTCGTCGGTCGTGGCCGTGACGAGCCGCACGGCGGGGCCGCCGAGCCGGAAGGTGGTCAACGGGGCGAGGGGGGCGTCATGAAGTTCCTGCACGCGCCCAAGCCTACGGTGCGGTGCCGCCGCCCCCGGCGGCAGCGGGTGCGGGGGGCGCGGTGCGCCGGGGGCCGCGGCGGCGGGGCCGCCGCGGCACCCCGGGTGTCCGGTCAGGCGAGCCGTACGACCGCGCGGGACATGCCCAGCACCTTCTGGCCGGCGCTCATGGCGGTCAGGTCGACGCGCACCCGGTTGTCGTCCAGCTTGGCGGCGACCTTGCCGCTGACCTCGATCAGCGCGCCCGTGTCGTCGTTGGGCACGACGACCGGCTTGGTGAACCGGACCCCGTACTCGACGACGGCCGCCGGGTCGCCGGTCCAGTCGGTCACCACGCGGATCGCCTCGGCCATGGTGAACATGCCATGCGCGATGACGTCCGGCAGCCCGACCTCCTTGGCGAACTTCTCGTTCCAGTGGATCGGGTTGAAGTCCCCGGAGGCGCCCGCGTAGCGCACCAGCGTGGCGCGCGTCACGGGGAAGCTCTGCGCCGGCAGCTCGGTGCCGACCTCGACCTCGTCGTACGCGATCTTCGCGGTCATGGTCTCAGGCCTCCTCTGCGACGGCGCGGGCGACGAGCTTGGTCCAGGCGGTCACCACGTGCTCGCCGGCCTCGTCGTGGACCTCGCCGCGGACGTCCAGGATGTCGTTGCCGGCGAGGGACTTGATCGCCTCGATGGTCGAGGTGACCGTCAGCCGGTCCCCCGCCCGTACCGGCCGGGTGTAGGCGAACTTTTGGTCGCCGTGCACCACCCGGCTGTAGTCCAGCCCGAGCTGCGGGTCGGCGATCACCTCGCCCGCGGCCTTGAACGTGATGGCGAACACGAAGGTCGGCGGCGCGATCACGTCCGGGTGGCCGAGCGCCTTGGCGGCCTCGGTGTCGGTGTACGCCGGATTCGCGTCCCCGACCGCCTCGGCGAATTCGCGGATCTTCTCCCGGCCGACCTCGTACGGCGCGGTGGGCGGATAGGTCCGCCCCACGAAGGACTGATCGAGCGCCATGAACTCGCTACCTCCCTGGATGGGTCTTCGAACAAACGACACGAGGCCGCCCCCTGACGGGGACGGCCTCGTGTACGAGCCTGATTCAGCGCGTTTCGCGGTGCGCGGTGTGCGCGTTGCAGCGCGGGCAGTGCTTCTTCATCTCAAGACGGTCCGGGTTGTTACGCCGGTTCTTCTTGGTGATGTAGTTCCGCTCCTTGCACTCCACGCAGGCCAGCGTGATCTTCGGGCGGACGTCGGTGGCAGCCACGTGAGTGCTCCTTGGACGGACGTTGGACGGATGAACGCATAAAAGAGTAGCCGATCGAAGGACCGACCCCACAATCGGCTACTGTGTGTAGCGGTGACCGGACTTGAACCGGTGACACAGCGATTATGAGCCGCTTGCTCTACCGACTGAGCTACACCGCTTTGATACGGAGTCCCTCACCCGAAGGTGAGGGCTACCGCACCAGAGCCCCAATACGGAATCGAACCGTAGACCTTCTCCTTACCATGGAGACGCTCTGCCGACTGAGCTATTGGGGCGAGCGATGAAGACATTACACGGTCGGCCGCCGTTCGCCCAAATCCGATTCCCGGCGGCTGCCCGGCCCCGCCCCGGACCCACCCCGGACCCACCCCGGACCCCCTTCCCGGGGGGCCGGGAGGCCTTCCGGGAAGGGGGTCCGGACGTCTCGCCGTCCACACCGGCACCCACGTCACACGCGCCACGCGTGCCCCGCGCCGGTACGACTATTCGGCTCCTCCTCGATGCCCGGTCGGACCGCCCCTAGGCTCGCCTCACGCTGTGTGATCGCACCAGTACATCCGCACACCCCCAGGCCCGGCAGCCCCGCCACGGACCGCGCCCGAGCCACCGAGCCCCCGAGCCCGTCAGGAGCCCGATGTCCTCCGACAGCCAGCAGCCGCAGCCGCCCGAGGGCGCCACCGCCGACACCACCGCCCTGCTGCTGTGCGGCGCCCGTCTCACCGACGGCCGGACCGTCGACGTACGGCTCGCCGGCGGGCGCATCGAAGCCGTGGGCACCGCGGGCAGCCTGCCCGCCCACGGAGCCCGCGTCGACCTGGCCGGCTACCTGCTGCTGCCCGCCCCCGCCGAGCCGCACGGACACGCCGACACCGCGCTCAGCGCCGACGGCCCCGGCCCCGTGTCGTACGCCACCGAGGACGTCCAGCGGCGCGCCACCGAGGCCGCGCTGCTCCAGGTCGGGCACGGCGCCACCGCGCTGCGCGCCCATGTGCGCATCGGCGACGTCCAGGGGCTCGGCCCGCTGGAGGCGGTCCTCCAGGCACGGCGGTCGCTGCGCGGACTGGCGGACCTGACGGCGGTGGCCGTGCCGCGGCTGCTGACCGGGGTCGCGGGGGCGGACGGGCTGGCGATGCTGCGCGACGCGGTGAAGATGGGCGCCGGCGTGGTGGGCGGCCGGCCGGACCTGGACCCGGACCCGGCCGGGTACGCGGAGGCCGTGCTGGAGGTGGCGGCCGAGCACGGCTGCGCGGTCGACCTGCACACCGACGGGGACGACCCGGCGCGCCTCGCGCGGCTGGCGGCCATGGCGGGCGGGCTGCGGCCGGGGGTCACCATCGGCCCGTGCGGGGCGCTGGGGCGCCTCCCGGGGGACGCCGCGGGGCGGGCGGCCGACCAGCTCGCGGCGGCCGGGGTGGCGGTGGTGTGCCTGCCGCAGGGCGGCTGCGGCGGTACGGAGGTCAGGGGCGTGGCGCCGGTGCGGCTGCTGCGGGCGGCCGGGGTGCGGGTGGCGGCCGGGAGCGGGGCGCTGCGGGACGTGGCCAACCCGGTGGGGCGGGGCGATCCGCTGGAGGCGGCGTACCTGCTGGCCTCCCAGGGCGGGTTGGGCCCGACGGAGGCGTACCGGGCGGTGAGCGGGGCCGCGCGGGAGGCGATGGGGCTGCCCGCGGTGCGGGTGGAGGCGGGGTTCCCGGCGGAGCTGCTGGCGGTGCGCGGGGAGCGGCTGTCGGGCGTGCTGTCGCTGGCGTACAGCCGGATCGTGGTGCACCGCGGCCGGGTGGTGGCGCGGACCAGCGCGGTGCGGGAGTACTGCGACTCGGCGGCGGCACTCGAACTGCCGCGCCAGGGACGGCCGGACGCCCGTCCGTGAGCGCTTTGCGGCCCGGCGTCGTACGGTCGGGAGCATGCGCATTGTCATCGCTGGAGGACACGGTCAGATCGCCCTGCGGCTGGAGCGGCTGCTCTCGGCGGGCGGGCACGAGGTCGCGGGCATCATCCGCAACCCGGAACAGGCGGACGCCCTGCGCGATGCGGGGGCGGAACCGGTCGTGATGGACCTGGAGTCCGTGACCGTGGAGGCGGTCGCGGGGGCCCTGTCGGGCGCCGACGCGGTGGTCTTCGCGGCGGGCGCCGGCCCGGGCAGCGGCGTCGAGCGCAAGGCCACCGTGGACCGGGGCGCGGCGGTCCTGTGCGCGGACGCGGCGGAGCGGGCGGGAGCGCGGCGCTACGTGGTGGTGTCGTCGATGGGCGCCGACGCGGACCGCGCCGGGGACGAGGTCTTCGACGCGTACCTGCGGGCGAAGGGCGCGGCGGACGACCACGTACGGGCCAAGCGGGGTCTGGACTGGACGATCCTCAGGCCCGGCATGCTGACGAACGACGCGGGCACCGGGCTGGTCCGGCTGGAGGCGTCGACCGGGCGCGGGCCGGTGCCGCGCGACGACGTGGCGGCGGTGCTGGCCGAGCTGGTGGAGACGCCGGCGACGGCGGGGCTGACGCTGGAGCTGGTCAGCGGGTCGGTGCCGGTCTCGGTCGCGGTGAAGGCCGTCGCGGGCGAATGATGTTCCCCGAGCCGGTCGTGGTGGAACGGCCCGAGCGGCCGTACGTCTTCATGCGCCGGTCCGTGACGGCGGAGGGGTTCGCGGAGATCGCCGACCGGCTGCCGGAGCTGGTGGGGTGGCTGGCGGCCCGGGGCATCGAGCGCGCGGGCGCGCCCTTCTTCCGCTTCACGACGGTGGACCCGGCGGGCGAGACCGTCGTCGAGGCCGGCGTTCCGGTCGTGCCGCCGGTGCCCGATCCGGAGGGCGACATCGGTGTGGCGCTGCTCCCGGCCGGCCGCTACGCCACGCTCACCCGCACCGGCCATCCCGACGGGCTGCCCGCCGCGGCGGCCGCGCTGCGCCAGTGGGCCGGCGAGCGGGGGCTGGAGTGGGACATGCGGGTGGTGGACGGCGTCGAGCGCTGGGGCTGCCGGACCGAGTCCTACCGCACGGACCCGCGCGTGGAGCCGGACCCGTCGAAGTGGGAGATCGAGCTGGCCTTCCGGCTGGCCGACTGAACCGCCGGACGTCGGAGGCGTTCCGCGCGTACGAGAACGGCCCCTGATCGCGTTTCCGCAGATCAGGGGCCGTTCATCGCGTGGCGGCGCCAGGATTCGAACCTGGGTAGGCTAAGCCGACGGATTTACAGTCCGCTCCCATTGGCCACTCGGGCACACCGCCATGGGATGTCGCGAGGGGCGTGACCGCTTTTCGGCGGTGCTCCTCGGCAACGACGTAAACGATACCTGATGCCCGGGGGTGCTCCGCCACCGGATTGATCAGCACTCGTGGCGGGTGGCATGGCTAGGCTTTGCGGTGGCGGTCCGGCGAGCCCGGACGTACCTCTACGCACCCCTACGCACGCGACCCAAGGAGCCACAGGACATGGCCGACTCCAGTTTCGACATCGTCTCGAAGGTCGAGCGGCAGGAGGTCGACAACGCCCTCAACCAGGCGGCGAAGGAGATCTCGCAGCGCTACGACTTCAAGAACGTCGGGGCCTCCATCGCCTGGTCCGGCGAGAAGATCCTGATGCAGGCGAACTCCGAGGAGCGGGTGAAGGCCATCCTCGACGTGTTCGAGTCCAAGCTGATCAAGCGCGGTATCTCGCTGAAGTCGCTGGACGCCGGTGAGCCGCAGCTCTCCGGCAAGGAGTACAAGATCTTCGCCTCGATCGAGGAGGGCATCTCCCAGGAGAACGCCAAGAAGGTGGCGAAGATCATCCGCGACGAGGGCCCCAAGGGCGTCAAGGCGCAGGTGCAGGGCGACGAGCTGCGGGTCAGCTCCAAGAGCCGGGACGACCTCCAGGCCGTGATCGCGCTGCTGAAGGGGCAGGACTTCGACTTCGCCCTCCAGTTCGTGAACTACCGGTAGGACCGGGGCGCCGGCGGCCCGGACAGCGGGCGGATCGGGGGCGGACGCGGCTGCGGCCGGTCCGCCCCCGCCCCTGTGCGGGGCCGGCGGGCCGGCGCACCGTCGTGTCCGAATCCCGCCAGCCCCGGGGGCGGGGCGGACCCAGACTGGTGGCGGGGACGCGAGGGAAGGGAACGGATCATGACGCTGTACGCGTACGTCGACGGCCCGCTGGGCGAGATGCTGCTGACCGGCGAGGAGTCCGCGGACGGCGGCCGGACCGCGCTCGCCTCGCTCTCCCTGCCCGGTCAGAAGGGCGGGGCCGTCGTGCGCGAGGGCTGGCGGCACGCGCCCGGGGCGTTCGAGGACGTGGCGGAGCAGCTACGGGCCTATTTCGCGGGCGGGCTGACCCGCTTCGACCTGGTGTACGCCGACGCCGGCACCCCGTTCCAGCGGCGGGTGTGGCGGGCGCTGGAGGAGGTCCCGTACGGCACGACCGTGACGTACGGCGAGATCGCGGCGCGCGTCGGGTCGCCGGGCGTGGGCGTGCGGGCGGTGGGGACCGCGATCGGGCGCAACCCGCTGCTGGTGGTGCGGCCCTGCCACCGGGTGATCGGCGCGGACGGGGCGCTGCGCGGGTACGCGGGCGGTCTGGAGCGCAAGGAGCGGCTGCTGGGGCTGGAAGGCGCGCTCGTACCGTGACGGACGGACTGTTCGCCCTGGGAGACGTCGAGAGCCCGGCGGGGCCGGCGGGGCACCCCCGGGAGCGCGAGCGGGCGGAGATCGCCCCCGGCGCGGTGCACGTGCCGGGCTGGCTGCCGGTGGAGCGCCGGCGGGAACTGGTCGGGGCGTGCCGGGAGTGGGCGCGGGGGCCGGTGCCGATGCGCCGCACGGTGCTGCCGGGCGGGGGCGTGATGTCGGTGCGGACGGTGTGCCTGGGGTGGCACTGGCAGCCGTACCGGTACACGCGGACGGCCGGTGACGTGAACGGCGCCCGGGTGGCCCCGTTCCCCGGCCTGCTGGCGGAGCTGGGGCGGGCGGCGCTGGTGGCGGCGTACGGGGACGGGGCGGCGGACGGCTACGCCCCGGACGCGGCGCTGGTCAACTTCTACGACGGGGCGGCCCGGATGGGCATGCACCAGGACAAGGAGGAACGGTCCGGCGCGCCGGTGGTGTCGCTGAGCATCGGGGACACCTGCGTCTTCCGGTTCGGGAACACCGGGTCGCGGAACCGCCCGTACCGGGACGTGGAGTTGGTGTCGGGCGACCTGTTCGTCTTCGGCGGGCCGTCGCGGTTCGCGTTCCACGGGGTGCCGCGGGTCCTGCCCGGTACGGCCGACCCGGCGAGCGGGCTGCGGTCGGGCCGGCTGAACATCACGCTGCGGGAGACGGGGCTCGCGGACTGACCGCCGTCCCCGGGCGCGGGCGGGAGTGACCGGACGTCAACGGCGGTCAGCGCGAGCGGGAATGGCCGAACAGGATGCGGTAGGCGATCAGCAGGACCAGTGAGCCGCCGATGGCGGCCAGCCAGGTGGGGCCGTCGTAGAACTCGTTGCTGATGGGCCGGTCCAGGTAGCGGGCCGAGAGCCAGCCGCCGACGAACGCGCCCGCGATGCCGATGAGCGTCGTGCCGATCAGCCCGCCGGGGTCACGGCCGGGGAGCAGCACCTTGGCGATGACGCCGGCGAGCAGCCCCAGGATGATCCAGCTCAGGATGTCCATGCCGTGAACCTGCCTTTCGTGCGGTGTTGTCCCCGAGGACGCCCGGGGGCGGCCCGTGGTTGCGACGGTCAGTAGGGTGCGGCACATGGCACAGGAGCTGCGGCGGTCACTGGGCGTCCTCGACGCGGTCGTCATCGGGCTGGGGGCGATGGTGGGGGCCGGGATCTTCGTGGCCCTCGGCCCGGCGGCCGGCGCCGCCGGGAGCGGCCTGCTCCCGGGACTGGCGCTGGCCGGGGCGGTGGCCTACTGCAACGCGACGGCCTCGGCCCGGCTGGCCGCCCGCTACCCGGCCTCCGGCGGGACGTACGTGTACGGGCGCGAACGGCTGGGTCCCTTCTGGGGCTATCTCGCCGGCTGGGGGTTCGTGGTCGGCAAGACGGCGTCGTGCGCGGCGATGGCGCTGACGGTCGGGGCGTACGTGTGGCCGGGGCAGGCGCACGCGGTGGCGGTCGCGGCGGTGGTGGCGCTGACCGCCGTGAACTACGCGGGCGTCCGGAAGTCGGCGCTCGTCACCCGGGTGGTCGTGGCGGCGGTGCTGGCGGTCCTGGTGGCGGTGGTCGTCTCCTGCCTCGCGTCGGACGCGGTGGACCCCGCGCGGCTGGAACCGGCCGGGGACGCGTCCGCGGGCGGGGTGCTCCAGGCGGCGGGGCTGCTGTTCTTCGCGTTCGCCGGGTACGCCCGGATCGCCACGCTCGGCGAGGAGGTGCGGGATCCGGCGCGGACCATCCCGCGGGCGGTCCCGCTGGCGCTGGGCATCGCGCTGGTGGTGTACGCGGCGGTCGCGGTGGCCGTCCTGTCGGTGCTGGGCGCCCGCGAGCTGGCCGGGTCGGCGGCCCCGCTCGCGGACGCGGCGCGGGCGGCGGGGGCGGCCTGGCTGGTCCCGGTGGTCCGGGTGGGCGCGGCGGTGGCCGCCCTGGGTGCGCTGCTGGCGCTGATCCTGGGGGTGTCCCGTACGACGCTGGCGATGGCGCGCGACGGTCATCTGCCGCGCACGCTGGCGGCCGTGCACCCGCGCTTCCAGGTGCCGCACCACGCGGAGCTCGCGGTGGGGCTGGTCGTGGCGGTGGTGGCGGCGACGGCGGACGTGCGGGGCGCGATCGGCTTCTCGTCGTTCGGGGTGCTGGTGTACTACGCGATCGCCAACGCCTCGTCGTGGACGCTCGGTTCGGGGCGTGTCCTGGCGGCGGCCGGCCTGGCGGGCTGCCTGGCGCTCGCCTTCGCGCTGCCCATCACCTCGGTTCTGGCGGGGCTGGCGGTCCTGGCGGCGGGCGCGGTGCTGTACGCCGTCCGGCGCGACTGATCCGGGGCGCGGCAGGCGGAACGTGGCCTGTCCGCCGCCGGCGTGCGCGCGTTCGCCGGGGGTGCCGGCGCGGAGGACGGCGGCGCGCTGCTCGCCGACCGTCCGGACCGTGTCCCCGCCTCCGCGCTGGCGCCGCTGGTGCGCCATGACGGCAAGCCCGGATTCGTCGTCACCGACCCGGCGTCACCGGGTGGCGAAGGGCCGGTCGCTGGGGACGATCTCCTTGCCCAGCGGCAGCAGGGAGACGGGGATCAGCTTGAAGTTCGCGATGCCCAGCGGGATCCCGATGACGGTGAGGCACAGGGCGAGGCCCGTGGCGACGTGGCCGAGCGCCAGCCACCAGCCGGCGAGGACCAGCCACAGGACGTTGCCGACGCAGGACGGGGCTCCCGCGTCCCGGCGGTCGACGACGGTCTGGCCGAACGGCCACAGCGCGTAGAGGCCGATGCGGAAGGCCGCCAGGCCGAAGGGGATGCCGATGACGGTGACGCAGAGCAGCAGGCCCGCGAGCATGTAGCCGAGGAACATCCAGAAGCCGCCCAGGATGAGCCATATGACGTTCAGGATTGCTTTCACGGGCGGTGACCTGCCATCTGTTCGAGTCGGGCGATGCGTTCCGCCATCGGCGGGTGTGTCGAGAACATCCTGGCGAATCCCTGGCCGGGACGGAACGGGTTCGCGATCATCATGTGGCTCGCGGTCTCGATCCTCGGCTCCGGGGGCAGCGGCAGTTGCTTGGTGCCGGCCTCCAGCTTGCGCAGCGCGCCGGCCAGGGCGAGCGGGTCGCCGGTGAGCTGGGCGCCGGAGGCGTCCGCCTCGTACTCCCGGGAGCGGCTGATGGCGAGCTGGATCACCGATGCCGCGAGCGGCCCCAGAATCATGATCAGCAGCATGCCGAGCAGTCCGGGGCCGTCGTCGTCGTCGGAGCGGCCGACCGGTACGAGCCAGGCGAAGTTGACCAGGAACATGATCACGGAGGCGAGCGCTCCGGCCACCGAGGAGATCAGGATGTCCCGGTTGTAGACGTGGCTCAGCTCATGGCCGATGACTCCGCGCAGCTCGCGTTCGTCCAGGATCTGGAGGATGCCCTCGGTGCAGCACACGGCGGCGTTGCGGGGGTTGCGGCCGGTGGCGAAGGCGTTGGGGGCCTGGGTCGGCGAGATGTAGAGGCGGGGCATCGGCTGGCGGGCCTGGGTGGAGAGCTCCCGGACCATCCGGTACAGCTCGGGTGCCTGGAACTCGCTCACCGGGCGGGCGCGCATGGCGCGCAGCGCGAGCTTGTCGCTGTTCCAGTACGCGTACGCGTTGGTGCCGACGGCCACGAGGAGCGCGACGACCAGCCCCGTACGGCCGAAGAGGCTGCCGATCAGGATGATGAGTGCGGACAGCCCCCCGAGGAGTACGGCGGTCTTCAGCCCGTTGTGCCGGCGGTGCACGGTACGCCCTCCAAGTGGTGCGGCAGGGGGACCCTTTGCCTGGTGCTGGTCCACTGTTCAGTGGAACCTCCCGTACTGGTCAACGCCAGGCGGGCATGGCGGGTTCCCTGGCGCGCCGGGGGCGGGGGGCGGGCCGTTCGGGTGACTCAGCGCTGGGCGGGCAGCCCGGCCTTCTCCAACGCCTCGCGGACGGGCTCGACCTCGCTGGTGCAGTGGGCGCAGCGGCTGGCGACGGCCGGGATGGCGGAGAAGCAGCGCGGGCAGTCGCGGACCGCCGCCTTGATGTCGACGGGCTCGTCGCGCTTGAAGCGGGTCTGGATCTTCATCATCGGGACGACGACGCAGAAGTAGAGCACCGCCGCGGTGATCAGGAACGCCAGGGCGGCGCTGATGAACAGGCCGTAGGGGAACTTGGCGTCCCGGATCGTGAAGTAGGAGTGGCTGAAGTCGCCGACGGTGCCGGTCGCCATGCCGATGAGCGGGGTGATGAAGGCGTTGCTGAAGGCGGTGACGACCGCCGTGAAGGCCGCGCCGACGGCCAGGCCGATCGCCATGGAAATGATGTTTCCACGAAGGATGAAGTCCTTGAAACCGTTCAGCACGGCCGTGCTCCTCGATGGTGCGTGGGTCGACGGGGTCAGAAGAGGGTGGTCGCGGCGAAGCGCAGGACGAGCTGGGGGTAGCCGGACAGCACCACGCCAGCAACGGCCGTCACGACGATCGCCAGGGTGAGCGGCGCCGGAACGGCCTGCCGCGCGGCGGCCGGCTCGGCGGGGGCGCCCTCGGGCGCGCGGAACAGGACCGCCGTCCACTGGAGGTAGTAGTAGAGGGCGATGACGACGTTGACGCCCATCACGACCGCCAGCCAGCCCAGGCCCGCGTCGACCGCCGCCGAGAAGACGGTGACCTTCGCGAAGAGGCCGATGATGCCCGGGGGCAGGCCCGCCAGGCAGAGCAGGAAGAACGCCAGGACGAGCGCGGCGGCGGGCCGGGTGGCGTACAGGCCCCGGTAGTCGGAGATCCGGTTCAGCGGGTGCGTACGGGCGACCAGGGCCGCGACGGCGAAGGCGCCGAGGTTCACGACCGCGTACATCAGGGCGTACGCGACGGTGGCGCCGATCTGGTCGTCACCGGAGTACGCGGCGGCCGCGATCGGCACCAGCAGGTACCCGGCCTGGGCCACCGACGACCAGGCCAGCAGCCGTACCGCGCTCCACGCGCGCGTGGGGACCTGCCGGAGGGCGGCGACGTTCCCGGCGGTCATGGTGAGGGCGGCCAGCACGGCGAGGGCGGGCCCCCAGACGTCCGCGTACGTCGGGAAGGCGACGACGGTCACCAGGATGAGGCCGGTGAAGCCGACCGCCTTGCCCACGACGGAGAGGTAGGCGGCGATGGGCAGCGGCGCCCCCACGTAGGTGTCGGGGACCCAGAAGTGGAAGGGCACGGCGGCCGTCTTGAAGGCGAAGCCGACCAGGGTGAGCGCGACGCCCGCCTTGGCGAGGGTTTCCAGCCCCGCCGGCACGTCGTCCAGCAGGTGGGCGATCTCGGTGAGGTGCAGGGTGCCGGTCGCGGCGTACACGAAGCTGACGCCCAGGAGCATCACGGCGGTGGCCGTGACGGACGACAGGAAGAACTTCAGCGCCGCCTCGCCGGACATGCGGTCACCGCGCTTGAGGCCGACGAGCGCGAACGCGGGCAGCGACGCCACCTCCAGGGCGACGACCAGGGTGGCCAGGTCCCGGGAGGCGGGCAGCAGCGCGGCCCCGGCCGCCGAGGACAGCAGCAGGAACCAGAACTCGCCCGCCGGCAGCTTCTCCCTGGTGTCGTGCAGCGACAGCAGGGCCGTCAGGAGCGCCCCGCCCAGCACGAGGAACTGGATGACCAGGGCGAAGTGGTCGGCGGTGTAGCTGCACGCGCCGGCGTCGGTGGTCAGGCAGAAGGTGCTGCGGTCGCCCGCCCGCAGCGGTACCAGGGCCAGGAGTGCGGCGACGAGGCCGGTGACGGCTCCCCAGCCGAGGAGCTGCTTGCGGTCCCCCGGGACGAAGAGGTCGGCGACGAGGACGGCCAGGGCGACCGCGGCGGCGATGGTGGGCGGCGCGACGGCGGCCCAGTCGACGGACTGGACGAGGTCGCCCGCGCCCGGAGCGCTCGGGGCGGCGAGGGTCACGACTTGCCTCCTGCGAGGAGCTTCTGCACGGCCGGGTCGGTCAGACCGAGGAGGACCGCGGGCCAGAGGCCGGCGACGACGGTGAGCACGGCCAGCGGCGACCACGCGGCGAGCTCGTACCGCCGGATGTCGGGGAGCGCCGGCCGGTCGGCGCTGGGCGCGGCGCCCATGCAGACGCGCCGGACGACGACGAGGAGGTACGCGGCGGTGAGCAGCGTGCCGAACGCGCCGACGGCCATGAAGGTGAGGAACGCGGGACGGCTGAGGCCCTCGGCCGGCCGGAACGCGCCGAACAGCGCGAGCATCTCGCCCCAGAACCCGGCCAGGCCGGGCAGGCCGAGGGAGGCGACGGCGGCGAAGGCCAGGAGGCCGCCGAGGCGGGGCGCGCGGCCGTAGAGCGCCGCGCCGGTGGCTCCGGCCAGGGTGTCGAGGTCGGCGGTGCCGAACCGGTCCTTGATCGCGCCGACCAGGAAGAACAGCAGGCCGGTGATGAGCCCGTGGGCGACGTTGGCGAAGAGCGCGCCGTTGACGCCGGTGGGCGTCATGGTGGCGATGCCCAGCAGCACGAAGCCCATGTGGCCCACCGAGGAGTAGGCGATCAGGCGTTTGAGGTCGCCCTTGGCGCCGGTGCGCGCGAGGGACAGGCAGGCGAGGGATCCGTAGACGATGCCCGCGGCGGCGAACGCGGCGAGGTAGGGCGCGAGGACGTGCATGCCGTCGGGGGTGATCGGCAGGGCGATCCGGACGAAGCCGTACGTGCCCATCTTCAGCAGGACGCCGGCGAGGAGGACGGAGCCGACGGTGGGGGCCGCGGTGTGGGCGTCCGGCAGCCAGCTGTGCAGCGGCCACATCGGGGTCTTGACGGCGAGGCCGAGGCCGATCGCGAGGACGGCGATGACCTGCACGGACGTGGTGATGTCGCGGCCGTTGTCAGTGGCGAGTGCCACCATGTCGAAGGTGCCGGCCTTGAGCCCGATGAGGAGCAGGCCGAGCAGCATGACGACGGAACCGAGCAGGGTGTAGAGGATGAAGCGCCAGGCGGCCGCCCGGCGTCCCTCGCCGCCCCAGCGGGCGATGAGGAAGTACATCGGGATGAGCACCATCTCGAAGGCCAGGAAGAACAGCAGCAGGTCGAGGACGGCGAAGGTGGCCAGCGTGCCGGACTCCAGGACGAGCAGCAGGGCGACGAAGGCCCGGGGGGACGGGCCCGCGGGCATCGAGAAGTAGCCGTACAGCGCGCAGAGGAAGGTCAGCAGCGCGGTCAGGACCAGGAGGGGGAGGGAGATGCCGTCGGTGCCGAGGTGGATCCGTACGTCCAGGGCCGGGATCCAGCTGATGTCCGTCGTGGCCTGCATCCTCGACGGCTGGTCGTGGTCGAAGCCCAGCGCGAGGACGATCGCGGCGGCGAGGACGACGCCGGTGACGGTCACGCCGTGGCGGAGCACGGCCTGGTCGGGGGACTTCCCCTTCAGCCCGGGCGGGGCGGGCAGGAGGGCCGCCACCGCGCCGACGAGCGGGCCGACGACGATGAACGCGAGGAGGAACTGCATCACGGATGCGCTGATATCGATCACGGCTCACGATCCGGCGTTGACGTTGGCAAGGGCGACGGCGGCGATCGCCAGGACGACGGAACCGGCGATCAGGGCGCCGAGGTAGGTCTGCACGTTGCCCGTCTGGGCGCGGCGGACGGCCCGTCCCAGCAGGTTGGTGCCGCCGCCCGCCCCGCGTACGTAGGTCTCGACGACCTCGCGGTCGAGGAAGGCGACCAGGGAGGCGGCCGCCCTGACCGGGCGTACGAAGAGGGCGGAGTAGACGGCGTCCAGCCGGAACCCGGCCGCGGCGGAGGCGTGCAGCGGGCCGAGCAGCAGGCGTCCGGGGTCGGCGGGGTCGGGCGCCGAGGCGATGTCCCCGTAGGCGGGGGTGTGCGTGGCGATCGCCTCGGCCTCGGAGACGGCGGGGTCGGCCTCGGGGTGGGCGGCGACGGCGCCGATCGGCCGGCGGGCGGCGAGGGCGGTGGTGTGCCGCCAGGTGGCGTAGGTGACGAGTCCGCCGACGAGGGCGATGCCGGTGCCCAGCACGGCCGTGGTGACGGTCGGGGTCAGGGCGTGGCCGTCGAACCAGTCGTCGAGGACGCCCACGGTCAGGCCGAAGGCGAGGGAGGGCACGGCGAGCACCCACAGGACGGCGTTCATGACGGCCGGCTGCCGCCCGTGGTCGGGGGCCTCGGTGCCCCGCCCGCGGAAGGCCAGCAGCCACAGGCGGGTGGCGTACGCGGCGGTGAGGAGGGCGGTGATCAGACCGGAGACGAGGACGATCCAGCCGGCCCCGGCCGGGGCGACGGTCCGGTCGCCGAGGGCGGTGTGCTCGGCGGCCACGAGGACGGCCTCCTTGGAGAAGAAGCCGGCGAAGGGCGGGATCGCGGCCAGCGCGAGCAGGGCGACGGTCATCGTCCAGTACGCGTCGGGGACGCGGGCGGCGAGCCCCCGCATGCGGGACATCGCGGCCAGCGAGTTCGTTCCGGCGGCGTGGATGACCACACCGGCGGCGAGGAACAGCAGCGCCTTGAAGGCACCGTGCGACAGGAGGTGGAAGACGGCCGCGCCGCGGTCGCCGACGGCCAGGGCGCCCGCCATGTAGCCGAGCTGGCCGATGGTCGAGTAGGCGAGGACCCGCTTGATGTCGTCCTGGGCGAGGGCGGCGAGCCCGGACCCGACCATGGTGACCGCCGCCATCACGGCGAGCACGGTCATGGCGGCCGCGGAGGCGGCGAAGACGGGCAGGAGCCGCGCCACGAAGTACACGCCGGCGGCGACCATCGTCGCCGCGTGGATGAGCGCGGAGACCGGCGTCGGACCGGCCATGGCGTCCGGGAGCCAGGTGTGCAGCGGGAACTGCGCGGACTTGCCGGCCACGCCGGCGAGCAGGAGCAGGGCCACCAGGGTGGGGTGGTCGAGGCCGCCCGAGGCGACGGTCCCGAGGATCCCGGTGATCCGGAACGTGCCGGCGTCGGTGGCCAGCGCGAACAGGCCGATCAGGAAGGGGACGTCACCGAGTTTGGTGACGAGGAAGGCCTTGAGGGAGGCGGCCCGGGCCTCGGACGTCTCCCAGTAGTGGCCGACGAGGAAGTACGAGCAGATGCCCATGATCTCCCAGCCGACCAGCAGCACCATCAGGTCGCCGGAGTAGACGACGAGCAGCATGGCGGAGGTGAACAGGGAGACGAGCGCCGCGTAGGAGGGGTAGCGCGGGTCGTCGCGGAGGTAGCCCGTCGAGTAGAGCTGCACGCAGGAGGCGACCAGGCCGACGAGGACGGCGGTCAGGGCCGCGAAGCCGTCCACGTGCAGGGCGAGGTCGATCGGCACCGAACCGGTCGGGGTGAGCCGGGTCGCCGCGTCGATCGCCTCGCCGCCGCCCTGGCGTACGGCGACGAGGACGGCGAGCACGAGGGCGGCGAGCGTCGGCAGGACGGCCAGCGGGCGCACGAAGCCGGGAGCGGTGCGGCCGAGGAGGAGTCCGGCGGCGGCGCCGAGGAAGGGGAGGAGGGGGACGAGGACGGCGAGGGTCGTGGTGGTCACGCGGCGGCCTCAGCCTTCTCGTCGGGGCCCGTGGTGTCGTCCGCTCCGGCGTCGTCCGCGCCGGCGGTCTCGGCGTTGTCGCGGAGCCGGTCGATGTCCGAGGTGCCGCGGTTGCGGTGGACCATGAGGACGATCGCCAGGCCGATGCCGATCTCGGCGGCGGCGATGGCGATGGTGAACAGGGTCAGCGCCTGTCCGGCGTGCAGGGCGTCGCGCAGCCAGACGTCGAAGGCGACCAGGTTGAGGTTGACGGCGTTGAGCATCAGCTCGACGGACATCAGGACCAGGATCGCGTTGCGCCGGGCGAGCACCCCGTAGAGGCCGGTGCAGAACAGCAGGACGGCGAGGACCGCCGGGTAGGCGAGGTGCATCAGTTCCCGCCCTTCCGGGTCCGGACCGGCTCGGGGTCCTTGCGGGACAGGACGATGGCACCGACGAGGGCGGCCAGCAGGAGGACGGAGAGCGCCTCGAAGGGCAGCACCCAGTGCCGGAAGAGGATGGACCCGGAGACCGCGGTGGAGCCCTGGGCGGGCCCGTCGAGGTCGATCCAGGTGGTCCGGAAGGCGTCGACGACGACCCAGAGGAGGGCCGCCGCGGCGGCGACGGCCACGGCCAGGGCGGCCGGGCGGTTGCCGGAGTCGGCGTCCGGGGAGCGGCCGATGGGTGCCCGGGTGAGCATCAGCCCGAAGAGGAGGAGGACGACGACGGAACCGACGTAGATCAGGACCTGGACCCAGGCGATGAACTCGGCCGTGAGGAGCAGGTACTCGACGGCGAGGCCGCCGAGGGTCACGACCAGCCAGAGGGCGGCGTGCACCAGCTGCCTGGTGGTGACCGTGACGACGGCCGCGCCGAGGGTGACGACGCCGACGAGCAGGAAGGCGATCTCGACGCCGGTCGGGGAGAGGAAGCCGGGGGCGTTCGCGGCGGCGAGCGTCACGCGGTGCCTCCTTCGGCGGGGGGTGTG
The DNA here is from genome assembly GCF_043077235.1 of Streptomyces sp. NPDC016309. Taxonomy (NCBI): domain Bacteria; kingdom Bacillati; phylum Actinomycetota; class Actinomycetes; order Kitasatosporales; family Streptomycetaceae; genus Streptomyces; species Streptomyces sp. NPDC016309. The sequence continues at coordinate 893,612 of NZ_JBIBSG010000001.1, forward strand.
TCGGGGGTTCCGGTGGCCGCCCGGCCCGAGCCGGCCTCGGGGGCTTCGGCGGCTGGGGCGGCTTCGGCTGCGGGAGTTTCGGCGGCTTGGGCGGCTTCGGCTGCGGCGGCGGCTTGGGCGGCGGCCAGCTTCTCCGCGGCCTTGCGGGCGGCGGCGATCTCCTTGGGCTCCTCCGCGCCGGGGTCCAGGGCGGGCGGTTCCGGGACCGTCCACATCCACTCGCGCAGCTTGTCCCGTTCGTGGGTGAGCTCGTGGATGTCGGTTTCCGCGTACTCGAACTCCGGCGACCAGAACAGCGCGTCGAAGGGACAGACCTCGATGCAGATCCCGCAGTACATGCAGAGCGCGAAGTCGATGGCGAACCGGTCGAGGACGTTGCGGCTGCGCTCGCGGCCGCCGGGGGCGGCGGCGGGGACCGTCTCCTTGTGGGAGTCGATGTAGATGCACCAGTCCGGGCACTCACGGGCGCAGAGCATGCAGACCGTGCAGTTCTCCTCGAACAGTCCGATGACCCCGCGGGTGCGGGGCGGCAGCTCGGGCTGGGCGTCGGGGTACTGCGCGGTGTGGCTCTTCCGCGTCATCGTGCGGAGGGTGACGGCCAGGCCCTTGGCTAGGCCGGACCCGGGGATCGGAGCCATTACTGGATCACCACCTTGATGACGCCGGTGAGGGCGATCTGGGCGAGGGCGAGCGGGATCAGCGTGGTCCAGGCGAGCTTCTGGAGCTGGTCCTCGCGCAGCCGCGGGTAGCTCACGCGCAGCCAGATCACGATGAAGGCGAGCACGGCCGTCTTGAGCAGGGTCCACACCCAGCCGAGGCCCTCGGCGCCGAAGGGCCCGTGCCAGCCGCCGAGGAACAGGACGGTGGTCAGACCGCACAGCACGACGATGCCGGCGTACTCGGCCAGCAGGAACAGCGCGAAGCGCAGACCGGTGTACTCGGTGTACGCGCCGAAGATGATCTCGGAGTCGGCGACCGGCATGTCGAACGGCGGGCGCTGGAGTTCGGCGAGACCGGCGACGAAGAAGACGAGCGCGCCGACGATCTGCCAGGGCAGCCACCACCACTCGAAGGCGTCGAGGATGCCGGGCAGCGACACCGTGCCGGCCGCCATGGCGACGGAGGCGGCGGCGAGGAGCATGGGCAGCTCGTACGCGAGGAGCTGGGCGGCGGTGCGCAGTCCGCCGAGGAGGGAGAACTTGTTGGCGGACGCCCAGCCCGCCATCAGGGAGCCGAGCACGCCGACACCCATGACGGCGAGCACGAAGAAGACACCCGCGTCGACGACCTCACCGACGGCCCCGGCCCCGGGGCCGATCGGGATGGCGACCAGGACGAGGAGGTACGGGAGGAGCGCGACGGCGGGGGCGAGCTGGAAGACGCGGCGGTCGGCGTCGGCCGGGACCACGTCCTCCTTCTGCGCGAACTTCACCCCGTCCGCGACGAGCTGGGCCCAGCCGTGGAAGCCGCCGGCGTACATGGGGCCGAGACGGCCCTGCATGTGGGCCATGACCTTGTGCTCCGTCTGGCCGATGACCAGGGGCAGGACCAGGAACACGGCGAAGACGACGAGCAGCCGGACGGCGACGTCGAGTACGTCGTTCACGCGTCTCCTCCGGTCGTGCGTCGTGGTGCGGTGTCGTCGGGGCCCGGAGCGGCGGACGTGTCCTGCCGCTCGGGCCGGCCGGGCTCACCGGACTGTGCGGGCTGTTCGGGGTCTTCGGGCGGTTCGGGGGCTTCTCGTTGCTCGGACTGCGCGGGCTGCGCGGGGTCTTCTCGTTGCCCGGGCCGGCCGGGCTCTTCGGGCCGCTCGGGTCGCTCGGGCCGCTCGGGCCGCTCGGGTCGCTCGGTCTGCCGGGGCCGCTGTGGTGCGTCCGGGGCGGGGGCGTCCGGCTCGGGTGCCGGGGCCTCCGGGGCGGGCGCGGGCTCCGGGGCGGGGGCGTCCGGCTCGGGTGCCGGGGCCTCCGGGGCGGGCGCGGGCTCCGGGGCCGGCGGGGTGTCGTCGAAGGCGGGGCGCGGGTTGTTCCAGGGGGCGTCCGCGCTGCGGGTACGGGGCGGGGGCGCCGGGGCGGTTCCCGGTGCCGGCTCCGTCCGCCCCCCGGGGGTCGCCGGGGCGGCGGACTGGCTCGCCGAGCCGTCCGAGGCGCTGCGCGTACGGCGCGGGCGCGTCGTGGCGGGCGCCTCCGGGGCGGTCGCCCCGGGAGCCGTCGCCCCGGGAGCCGTCGCTTCAGGGGCCGTCGCTTCGGGGGCCGTCTGGCCGACGGAGCCCTCGCCCGCGGTGCGGGTACGGCGGACCGGGCGGTCACCGGCCGGGCGGGCGGCACGGGCGGGGCGCGCCGGGGCGGGCGGGAGCTGGCCCTTGAGGGGGCCCCAGTCGTTCGGGTCGGGAACGCCCGGCGGCAGCATCTGGCGCCGCTTGGGTCCGCCGTGCGCCGCGCCCGCCGCGGGCTCGCCCGGCTCCTTGGCGCCCGGCCACGCCTTGGCCACGCGCGCGGCCAGCACGAAGTCCTTGCGCAGCGGGTGGCCCTCGAAGCCCTCCGGCAGCAGCAGCGGCACCAGGTGCGGGTGGCCGGTGAAGGTGACGCCGAACATCTCGTGCGTCTCGCGCTCGTGCCAGGCGGCGCCCGCGTAGACGTCCACGGCGCTGGGAAGGGCGGGGGCGTCGTGCGGCACGGTCGTGCGCAGCAGGAGCCGCCGCACCCGGCCGCCCTCCAGGGCGACGACATGGGCGCAGACGCGGAAGCCGGTGGCCGGCTCGTCGACCGCGCTCAGCCAGTCGAAGTAGGTGCAGCCCAGCTCGTCCCGGGCGGTCTCCAGGGCGGCGGTCCAGGCACCGGCGGGGACGTCGACCGTGAGCAGCTCGTACGCGCGCTCGGCCGTGGCCTCGTCGCCGAAGACCTCGGTCACCGCTTCCGGGAGCCGGTCGTACGCGTTCACGCCGTACCTCCCGGCGGGGGCACCAGGCCGCTGCGGAGCTGGCCGACCGACGACGGGCGTCCGTGGCCGTAGCGCTCGGCCAGCGACTCCCGGGCGATCTTCTCCTGGAGCTTGAGGATGCCCTGGAGCAGCGCTTCGGGCCGGGGCGGGCAGCCGGGCACGTACACGTCGACCGGGATGATCTGGTCGACGCCCTTGGTGACGGAGTACGAGTCCCAGTACGGCCCGCCGCAGTTGGAGCAGGCCCCGAAGGAGATCACGTACTTGGGCTCGGGCATCTGCTCGTACAGCCGGCGCACGGCGGGTGCCATCTTGTCCGTGACGGTGCCGGACACGACCATCAGGTCGGCCTGGCGCGGTCCGGGGGCGAAGGGGATCACGCCGAGCCGGATGAAGTCGTGGCGTGCCATCGACGCGGCGATGAATTCGATCGCGCAGCAGGCGAGCCCGAAGTTGAAGACCCACAGGCTGTACCGGCGGCCCCAGTTCAGGACCACCTTCATCGGCTCGGGCGCGAGCCGGGCGAGGGCTCCGAGCCTCTTCGGCTCGGGAAGATCGACAGGGGTCACGTCCATGTCAGGACGCCCTTCTTGTACGCGTAGAGCAGTCCCACGGCCAGGAAGCCGAGGAAGATGAACATCTCGACCAGCGTGGTGGCGCCGTAACCGGGTGCGGCGAAGACGGTCGCCCAGGGGAAGAGGAAGATCGAGTCCACCGCGAAGACGACGTACAGAAAAGCGTAGACGTAGTAGCGGACCTGGGTGTGGGCCCAGCCCTCCCCCACCGGGTCGACGCCGCATTCGTACGTCAGCAGCTTCTCCGGCGTCGGCACCACGGGCCGCAGCAGCCGGCCGGCCGCGAAGGCGACCGCCACGAACAGCACGCCGATCACGGCGAGCAGGCCGACGACCGAATAGCTCTGGAAATAGTCGGCGGCGAGTACGGTCGGTACGGTCCGCACGGTCGGTTCCGGCACGTCCGTGTCCCTCGCTCCCTGCCCTCGCGGCGATGCTTATGCGATCTGTACGCACGGGAGTCTAGGCCCTGGCAAAGCGCCGGTAATCAGCCGTGCCGCACTTCAGGTGGGGCTACCCCTACGTCACGTCCCCCCACGAACCCCATGGCGTGCGCCGGTGCGGCCCGGCAGGCTGGGCCGCATGACCGCACGCATCGCATTCGACCGGCACGTCTGGAAGGAGGTCGCCCACCTCCTGGCCAACTTCCCGATGGCCCTGACCGGGTTCGTCTACGTGGTGACCATGGTGGCCGTCGGGGCCGGGCTGTCGGTGACCGTGGTCGGCCTGCCGCTGCTGGCCGCCGGTCTGGCGGGAGCGCGGCTGCTGGGCCGGGCGGAGCGGGTGCGGGCGAGGCTGCTCCTCGGCCTGCGGATCGACGAGCCGAGCACGCTGCCGTACTGGCCGCGCGGTGATCTGGGCCGCTGGCTGTGGACGGCGCTCAAGGATCCGGTGGCGTGGCGGACGGTGCTGTACCACTTCGTCCGGCTGCCCTGGGGCGTGCTGACGTTCGCCGTGACCCTGGTGGGGCTGATCGTGCTGTGGCCGGTGCTGCCGTACGTCGTCCGGGGGCTGGCCAACGCCGACCGGGCGATGGTGCGCGGGCTGCTGGCGCCGTCCGACGAGCTGGAGCGGCGCGTGGCGGAGCTGGAGTCGGACCGGGGGGTGGTCGTCGACACGGCCGCCGCCGACCTGCGCCGTATCGAGCGGGACCTGCACGACGGCGCCCAGGCCCGGCTGGTGGCCCTCGCCATGGGGCTCGGCCTGGCGAAGGAGAAGCTGCTGGAGGACCCCGAGGCCGCGGCCGCCATGGTCGACGAGGCGCACGGCGAGGTGAAGCTCGCCCTCCAGGAGCTGCGCGACCTGGCCCGGGGCATCCACCCCGCCGTCCTCACCGACCGCGGACTGGACGCCGCCCTGTCCGCGATCGCGTCCCGCTGCACCGTGCCGGTCACGGTGACCGTCGACCTGGCGGAGCGGCCGGCCGAGGCGATCGAGGGGATCGCCTACTTCACCGTCTCGGAGCTCCTCCAGAACGTCTCGAAGCACTCCCGGGCGCGCTCGGCCGCGGTCGACATATGGCGGGCGGACGACCGGATGCTGATCCAGGTCAGCGACGACGGGCACGGGGGCGCCCGGCTCGACGGGGGCACGGGCCTGGCGGGCCTGGCGGAGCGGCTCGGGGCGGTGGACGGCCTGTTCCTCCTGGAGTCCCCGGCCGGCGGGCCGACGGCGGTCACCGCCGAGCTGCCCTGGCGCCGCCGTGAGGTGCCCCCCGCCTCCACCGCCGCCGCCACCACCACCACCACCACCCGCTAGCGGACACGACCTAGGGGGGATAACCCCCGGTCGAAGACGGATACGGGCCTCATGGTGCCGACCGGCCCGAACCAGCAGGCTTGACGTACGGAACGCGGCGCACCCCGCCGCACCCCCTCTGACGCGCATCGCGCCCGTGGGCGACGACGAGAAACGGACGGACTTTCCGATGGCCCTGGCTTATGGACCGGAGACCGGGCAGCACCGCCTTCCCGCGGCGTTGCGGGCACCCTTCGAGGCCCGGACGTGGCGCGAGTTCGGGTATCTGCTGACCGGACTGCCGCTGAGCATCTTCTTCTTCGCCTCGTCCATAGCCATGGTGTCGCTCGGCGCCGGCCTGGTCGTCACCTTCCTCGGCATTCCGCTGCTCGCCGCCGCCCTGGTCATGTGCCGTGGTTTCGGCGCGGTGGAGCGGGCGCGGGCGCGGCGCCTGCTGGGGTTGAAGATCGCCGCTCCGTCGCCCGTGCGGGGCCGGTCCGGGGGCGGGCTGATGGGCTGGGTGGGCGGCGTCCTCAAGAGCGGCGAGTCCTGGCGCCACTTCCTCTACTCGGTGGTGCACATGCCGTGGGCGATCTTCGCCTTCACGGTCGCGGTGGTCTTCTGGACATACGGCTGGGGCTTCCTGACGTACCCGCTGTGGCGGTGGGTCTTCCCGGTGTACGCGGGGGTGGGCGGTCTTCAGCTGTACGGCGACGGGACGCACGACTTCTACCTGGACTCCCCGCTGGAGATAGCGGCGACCAGCCTGGTGGGGCTGCTGTTCGTGCTGGTCGCACCGTGGGTGATCCGGGCGCTGGCGACGGTGGACCGGCTGATGGTGACCGGGCTGCTGAGTCCGTCGCGGCTGGCGACCCGCGTGGTGGAGCTGGAGTCGGACCGGGGGGTGGTCGTCGACACGGCCGCCGCCGACCTGCGCCGTATCGAGCGGGACCTGCACGATGGCGCCCAGGCCCGGCTGGTGGCCCTCGCCATGGATCTGGGTCTGGCGAAGGAGAAGCTGCTGGAGGACCCGCGGACGGCGGCCGCCATGGTCGACGAGGCGCACGGCGAGGTGAAGCTCGCCCTCCAGGAGCTGCGCGACCTGGCCCGGGGCATCCACCCCGCCGTCCTCACCGACCGCGGACTGGACGCCGCCCTGTCCGCGGTGGCCTCCCGCTGCACCGTGCCGGTGCGGGTGGAGGTGGATCTGCCGACGCGGCCGGCGGCGGCGATCGAGGGGATCGCCTACTTCACCGTCTCGGAGCTCCTCCAGAACGTCTCGAAGCACTCACGAGCCACGCGTGCCACGGTCGACGTATGGCGAGTGAACGACAGGCTGATGCTCCAGGTGACGGACGACGGCTGTGGCGGCGCGGACGTGACCGGGGGCAGGGGCCTCGCGGGGCTGACGGAGCGGCTGGACGCGGTGGACGGCATCCTCGCCGTGCAGTCGCCGGCCGGGGGGCCGACGACGGTCACCGCCGAGCTGCCCTGGAGGGGCTGACACCCCCGGCCGCTGCGCCGGTCCGGCTGCCGTGCCCCCGCCCTCCCGGGCGGGGGCGGCGACCGCGGCGTCCCCGCGGTGTCCGCCTCCCGGCGCGTCCCCTCCCCCGCCCCGGTGACCGCTTCCCGGCGCGTCCCCTCCCCCGTCCCGGTGGCCGCTTCCCCGCCGTCGGCCGGCCAGTTGTCCACAGGCCGGCCCGTCGGCGACCGGCGGCTGGGATGCTGGGTCCCAGACGCGGGAACCGCGTCGTGGACATCGATTCATGGGGGATGCGGCTCGTGGTGGAGGACAGGGTTCGGGTGGTCATCGCGGAGGATTCCGTACTGCTCCGGGAGGGACTGACCCGGCTGCTGACCGACCGGGGGCACGATGTCGTCGCCGGTGTCGGGGACGGCGAGGCGCTGGTCAAGACGGTGGACGCGCTGGCGGTCGAGGACGCGCTGCCGGACGTGGTGGTCGCCGACGTGCGGATGCCGCCGACCCACACCGACGAGGGGGTGCGGGCGGCGGTGCGGCTCCGGAAGGAGCACCCGGGCATCGGCGTGCTGGTGCTGTCGCAGTACGTGGAGGAGCGGTACGCCACGGAGCTGCTGGCCGGGAGCAGCCGGGGCGTGGGCTATCTGCTGAAGGACCGGGTCGCCGACGTCCGGGAGTTCGTGGACGCGGTGGTGCGGGTGGCCCGGGGCGGCACCGCGCTGGATCCGGAGGTGGTGGCCCAGTTGCTGGGCCGCAGCCGCAAGCAGGACGTGCTGGCGGCGCTGACGCCGCGCGAGCGGGAGGTCCTCGGTCTGATGGCGGAGGGCAGGACGAACTCCGCGATCGCCCGTGAGATGCGGGTGAGCGAGGGCGCGGTGGAGAAGCACGTGAGCAGCATCTTCCTGAAGCTCGGGCTGTCGCCGAGCGACGGTGACCACCGGCGGGTGCTCGCGGTGCTGACCTATCTGAACGGCTGACGTGCGGCGCCCGCGCAGCCGGCTCCACCGGCCACTGAGCCTGCCGCAGGGCCCGGTACCGAAGGATGAGTCGGGAGCGTCGTTACCGAACGGCGCGGGGGGAGACGAAGCATGATGATCCAGGGCGTAAGGATGTCTCAGAGAGACGTCCATCATGTGAGCGGTCCAGGGAAGGCGACCCTTACGGACGTAGGGTGGGCCTTGGGACGGCCGGTGGGCCGGCTGTCTCCCGAGCGTTCCCCCGCCGACGGCGGGGTGGCCCCTTGTCTCGAGGGAGGTCCAGTTCAGTGACCAGCCAGGTCAGTAGCCCAGCCGAGCAGGCCGACGGGTCCGGCGGAGCCGGCGAGGCGGCCGGCGAGGCCGTCGTCGGGGAACAGCGTGGCGGCCCCGGCCGCAACGGTGCGGAGAAGGAAGTACGCCGTCTGGACCGGGTGATCATCCGCTTCGCGGGTGACTCGGGCGACGGTATGCAGCTCACGGGTGACCGGTTCACGTCGGAGACGGCGTCGTTCGGCAACGACCTGTCGACCCTGCCGAACTTCCCGGCCGAGATCCGCGCCCCCGCCGGCACCCTGCCGGGCGTCTCGTCCTTCCAGCTGCACTTCGCCGACCACGACATCCTCACCCCGGGTGACGCGCCGAACGTCCTGGTCGCGATGAACCCCGCCGCGCTGAAGGCGAACATCGGCGACGTGCCGCGCGGCGGCGAGATCATCGTCAACACCGACGAGTTCGCCAAGCGCGCCATGGCGAAGGTCGGTTACGAGACCTCGCCCCTGGAGGACGGGTCCCTGGACGGGTACCGGGTCCACCCGGTACCGCTGACGACCCTGACGATCGAGGCGCTCAAGGAGTTCGGCCTGTCCCGCAAGGAGGCCGAGCGTTCCAAGAACATGTTCGCGCTCGGGCTGCTCAGCTGGATGTACCACCGGCCGACCGAGGGCACCGAGAAGTTCCTGCGGCAGAAGTTCGCCAGGAAGCCGGAGATCGCCGAGGCCAATGTGGCCGCGTTCCGGGCGGGCTGGAACTTCGGCGAGACGACCGAGGACTTCGCCGTCTCCTACGAGGTGGGCCCGGCCACCAAGGCGTTCCCCACCGGCACCTACCGCAACATCTCCGGGAACCTGGCGCTGTCCTACGGCCTGATCGCCGCGTCCCGGCAGGCCGACCTGCCGCTGTACCTGGGGTCGTACCCGATCACCCCGGCCTCGGACATCCTGCACGAGCTGTCCAAGCACAAGAACTTCGGCGTCCGCACCTTCCAGGCGGAGGACGAGATCGCCGGCATCGGTGCCGCCCTGGGCGCGGCCTTCGGCGGGTCGCTGGCGGTCACCACCACGTCGGGCCCCGGTGTGGCGCTGAAGTCGGAGACCATCGGGCTCGCGGTCTCGCTGGAGCTGCCGCTGCTGATCGTGGACATCCAGCGCGGCGGCCCGTCCACCGGTCTGCCGACCAAGACCGAGCAGGCCGACCTGCTCCAGGCGATGTACGGGCGCAACGGCGAGGCCCCGGTACCGGTCGTGGCACCGAGGACCCCGGCGGACTGCTTCGACGCGGCCCTGGAGGCGGCGCGTATCGCGCTGACCTACCGGACCCCGGTGTTCCTGCTCTCCGACGGTTACCTGGCCAACGGCTCGGAGCCGTGGCGCATCCCGGACCTGGAGGAGCTGCCCGACCTGGGCGTCCGGTTCGCCACCGGGCCCAACCACACCCTGCCCGACGGCACCGAGGTCTTCTGGCCGTACAAGCGCGACCCCGAGACGCTGGCCCGCCCGTGGGCGCTGCCCGGCACGCCCGGGCTGGAGCACCGCATCGGCGGCATCGAGAAGCAGGACGGCACGGGCAACATCTCCTACGACCCGGCCAACCACGACTTCATGGTCCGCACCCGGCAGGCCAAGATCGACGGCATCGACGTGCCGGAGCTGGAGGTCGACGACCCGGGTTCCGCCGCCCGCACCCTGGTGCTGGGCTGGGGCTCGACGTACGGGCCGATCACGGCGGCGGTGCGGCGGCTGCGGTCGGCCGGCGAGTCCATCGCCCAGGCCCACCTGCGCCACCTCAACCCCTTCCCGAAGAACCTCGGGGTCGTGCTCCGGCGGTACGACAAGGTCGTCGTGCCGGAGATGAACCTGGGCCAGCTCGCCACTCTCATCAGGGCGAAATATCTGGTCGACGCACACAGCTACAACCAGGTGAACGGCATGCCGTTCAAGGCCGAGCAGCTCGCCACGGCTCTCAAGGAGGCCATCCATGACTGAGGCGCTGAAGCTGGTGCCCAAGGCCGAGGCCAAGCAGTCCATGAAGGACTTCAAGTCCGACCAGGAAGTGCGCTGGTGCCCCGGTTGCGGTGACTACGCGATCCTCGCCGCCGTGCAGGGCTTCATGCCCGAGCTCGGCCTGGCGAAGGAGAACATCGTCTTCGTCTCCGGGATCGGCTGCTCCTCCCGTTTCCCGTACTACATGAACACCTACGGGATGCACTCGATCCACGGCCGTGCGCCCGCGATCGCGACCGGTCTGGCCTCCTCCCGCACCGATCTGTCCGTATGGGTCGTCACGGGCGACGGCGACGCGCTGTCCATCGGCGGCAACCACCTGATCCACGCCCTGCGGCGCAACGTCAACCTCAAGATCCTGCTGTTCAACAACCGGATCTACGGGCTCACCAAGGGGCAGTACTCCCCGACGTCCGAGGTCGGCAAGGTCACCAAGTCGACGCCGATGGGCTCGCTCGACGCGCCGTTCAACCCGGTGTCGCTGGCGATCGGCGCGGAGGCGTCGTTCGTGGCGCGGACCGTCGACTCGGACCGCAAGCACCTCACCGAGGTGCTGCGGCAGGCCGCCGACCACCCCGGCACGGCGCTGGTGGAGATCTACCAGAACTGCAACATCTTCAACGACGGCGCCTTCGAGGCACTGAAGGACAAGGAGCAGGCGGAGGAGGCGGTGATCCGCCTGGAGCACGGGCAGCCGATCCGCTTCGGCCCGGACGGCGCCAAGGGTGTCGTGCGGGACCCGGCCACCGGTGATCTGAAGGTCGTCGTGGTGACTCCGGAGAACGAGGACCGGATCCTGATCCACGACGCCCACAGCGCGAGCCCCACCACGGCGTTCGCGCTGTCCCGGCTCGCGGACCCGGACACTCTGCACCACACGCCCGTCGGGGTGTTCCGGTCCGTCGAACGTCCCGTGTACGACACGCAGATGGCCGACCAGCTCGACGCGGCCGTCGAGCTGAACGGCAAGGGCGACCTCGCCGCGCTGCTCGCGGGCAAGGACACCTGGACGGTCGTCGGCTGACGTTCCGCGGCGGGCGTCGCCGCCACCGCTCGAAGGCCCGGGTCCTCCTCAGGAGGCCCGGGCCTCGTCGTCGGCACCGTACGCCCGCCGGACGCCGCCGGGTGCCGGCCGGCGGTCCCCTCCGCCGGCCGTGACGCGCACTGTGACGGAGCTGTCATGACCGTATGCCGGTACGGGCATGACAGCCGCCCTCGCCCGGCGCTACCGTCGACGGCAGGGCGTAGCGCGGGGCACGGCGGGAAGGACGGGGCGGCCAGTGGTGGCGAAGAACGGCGGCGAGCAGCGGGCAGGACTCCTCTACGGCATCAGCGCCTACGGCATGTGGGGGCTCGTGCCGCTCTTCTGGCCGCTGCTGAAGCCTGCCGGGGCCATCGAGATCCTGGCCCACCGCATGGTCTGGTCCCTGGCCGTCGTCGGCGTGGCCCTCCTTGCCCTGCGCCGCTGGGGCTGGGTGCGCGAGCTGCTGCGCCGGCCCCGCAAGCTCGGACTCATCGCGATAGCCGCCTCGGTGATCACCGTCAACTGGGGCCTGTACATCTGGGCCGTGAACGCCGGGCAGGTCGTCGAGGCCTCGCTCGGCTACTTCATCAACCCGCTGGTCACCATCGCGATGGGCGTCCTGCTGCTCAAGGAGCGGCTCCGACCGGCGCAGTGGGCGGCGGTCGGCACGGGCTTCGCGGCGGTGGTGGTGCTGGCGGTGGGTTACGGGCGGCCGCCGTGGATCTCCCTCATCCTGGCGTTCTCCTTCGCCATCTACGGGCTGGTGAAGAAGAAGGTCAACATCGGGGGCCTGGAGTCACTGGCGGCGGAGACCGCGATCCAGTTCCTGCCCGCGCTGGCCTTCCTGCTGTGGCTGGGCTCCCGGGGCTCGGCGCACTTCGGCACCGAGGGCGCCGGCCACGCGGCCCTGCTCGCCGCGACCGGCGTGGTCACCGCCGTGCCGCTGGTCTGTTTCGGCGCGGCGGCGATCCGGGTGCCGCTGTCCACGCTGGGGCTCCTGCAGTACCTGGCGCCGGTGTTCCAGTTCCTGCTCGGCGTCGTGTACTTCCACGAGGAGATGCCGCCGGAGCGGTGGGCGGGCTTCTCGCTGGTCTGGCTGGCCCTGACGATCCTGACCTGGGACGCGCTGCGGACCTCGCGGCGTACGAGGGCGGAGGCGGCGGCCCTGCGGCGCGCGGCAGCGGCGGCGGCCGGGGCCGAGGCGGACGGGGAGGCGGCCCGTCCGGCGGACCGGCCGGTGACCGTTCCCGCCGCCCGCCCGGACGACAGCGAGCCGGGCCGCCGGGCGGACCGGCTCGCCGAGGACGCCCCGGCGACCCGGGGCCGCGCCGGCGCCTCCCGGCCGGGGGCCGCGTCCGCGGAGCGCACGCCCTAAGGAGCACGGCCTTGCCTGGCCCGGCCCGCGGAGAACACGCCGATCTCCCAGCCCGCGTCGCGGGTCGGTCCGGTGGGCATCACGCTTCTCCTTCCGGATGGCCGCGGGCCCGGTGGGCCCGCACCTTCTGGCGGTTGCCGCACCGCTCCATCGCGCACCAGCGGCGGCGGCCGGGCCGGGAGGTGTCGACGAAGAGCAGCGAGCAGTCGTGGGCGCCGCACTCGCGGATCCGGCCCGCCGCCGCCCAGGCTCCGGTGAACAGGTCGATCGCGTCCCGGGCGACCATCGACAGCAGCCCGGCCACGCCCGCGCCGGGCACCCACTCCCGCCGGCCGTCCGCCGTCATCCGCACGGCCGGCGGCGGGGCGGCGGCCGCGCCGTTCACCACCGCCAGCGCGGCGGCGTCGAGCGGGCGGCCGTGCGCCCGGGCGGCGGTGAGCACGTGCAGCGCGTCGCGCAGCTCCCGGACCGCCGCCAGGTCCGGTTCCCCGACGGGCGGCAGGGGCAGGCCCGGCGGGTCGAGGCGGCTCGCCGCCACCCACTCCGCCAGCCCGGCCGGCGTGTCGAGGACCTCGTACCGGGCGAGGGGCCCGGGGCCGCCCGTGGGCAGCAGCTCCAGGCACAGGGCACCCGGGTCGAAGCGGAAGGGGCGGCCCTCCGGCGTGTACAGGGTCAGACCCGTTGCGGACTCACTCACGTAACCACTATAAGTAGTTACATGACACCGCTCCACTGGAAGCTCGTGATCGATGCCACCGACCCGCACGCGCAGACCGCCTTCTGGGCCGGGGCCCTCGGGTACCTGGCCGAGGACAACAGCGCCCACATCGACCGGCTGATGGGGCTGGGGTACGTGACGGAGACGGACACCGTCCTCGTCGGCGACCGCCGGGCGTTCCGGGATCTGGCCGCCGTCCGGCATCCGGACGATCCGTACGACGAGACGACCGGCACCGGACTGGGCAGGCGGCTGCTCTTCCAGCGCGTACCGGAACCGAAGACCGGGAAGAACCGCCTGCACCTCGATGTGCACGCCGCTCCTGGCCGGCGGGACGCGGAGGTGTCCCGGCTGGAGGCGCTGGGCGCGTCCGTGCTGCGCCACGTCAAGGAGCCGGGCGGCGAGTGGACCGTGATGGCGGACCCGGAGGGCAACGAGTTCTGCGTCCAGTAGCCGCCGGCGCGGGGGGCCTGTGGTGGTGTGCGTTCCGCGACCGTTCGGGAGCAAGAACGGTCCGATATGCGAACGCCCGTGACCGGATTACGCCCTTGACGGTAGGTCAAACTCTCGCTGAACATTCAGCACGCACATCGCACCAGTAGCTCCATCAGCTTCACCAGCTCCAACGCCCCGCGCCGATCCCGGCCCGGGGCGTCTCGCACGTTCCGTCCCATCCCCGTACGGAATCCGGAGCCCCCACATGAGCCTCTCCGCCCACCACCACATACCCAGACGCACCGCCGCCATCGCCGCGCTCGCGGTCGCCGGCCTCCTGTCCACCGCCGCACCGGCGGCCACGGCGGCCACCTCGGCACGCACCACCGCGCCCTCGGCCCCGGCGGCCACCACGGCCGCCGCCACCGCCACCGCCGCGGTGGCCGCGCCCGACATCCCCGTCGCCAACGTCAAGGCGCACCTCGCCCAGCTCCAGTCCATAGCCGGCGCCAACGGCGGCAACCGCGCCCACGGCCGCACCGGCTACAAGGCCTCGATCGACTACGTGAAGGGCAAGCTGGACGCCGCCGGATTCACCACCACCGTCCAGCAGTTCACGTACAACGGCACCACCGGCTACAACCTCATCGCCGACTGGCCCGGCGGCGACGCCAACCAGGTCGTCATGGCCGGCGCCCACCTCGACTCGGTCTCCTCCGGAGCCGGCATCAACGACAACGGCTCCGGTTCCGCCGCCGTGCTGGAGACCGCGCTCGCCGTCTCCCGCGCCCAGCTCCAGCCCGCCAAGCACCTCCGCTTCGGCTGGTGGGGCGCCGAGGAGCTCGGCCTGGTCGGCTCGAAGCACTACGTCAACAACCTGCCCGCCACCGAGCGCGCCAAGGTCTCCGGCTACCTCAACTTCGACATGATCGGGTCGCCCAACCCCGGCTACTTCGTCTACGACGACGACCCCACCATCGAGAAGACCTTCAAGGACTACTTCGCCGGCCTCGGCGTCCCGACCGAGATCGAGACCGAGGGCGACGGCCGCTCCGACCACGCCTCGTTCAAGAACGTGGGCATCCCGGTCGGCGGCCTGTTCACCGGCGCGAGCCGTACGAAGACCAGCGCCCAGGCGCAGAAGTGGGGCGGCACGGCCGGGCAGGCCTTCGACCGCTGCTACCACTCCTCGTGCGACAGCACGTCCAACATCAACGACACCGCGCTCGACCGGAACAGCGACGCGGTCGCCCACGCCATCTGGACCCTGTCGGCCGGGACGACCGAACCGCCGACGGGCGACACCTACGAGAACACCGCCGACGTCGCCATCCCGGACAACGGCACGGCCGTGACCTCGACGGTCACCGTCTCGGGCCGGACCGGCAACGCCCCGGCGGCGCTCAAGGCGGGCGTCGACATCGTCCACACGTGGCGCGGCGACCTGGTCGTCGACCTGCTGGCGCCCGACGGGACGGCGTACCGCCTGAAGAACTCCAGCAGCAGCGACTCGGCCGACAACGTCCAGACCACCTACACGGTCGACGCGTCGGGCGAGGCGGCCAACGGGGCGTGGAAGCTGCGCGTCCAGGACGTGGCCGCGCAGGACACCGGCTACATCAACGCCTTCCGCCTCACGTTCTGAACCCAGCCGTTCCGGACCTGAAGCGGCAGTGCCCCGCCCGGGAGTCCACCCGGGCGGGGCACCACCACGACACCGCTACTTCGTGGCGTCGCCGTTCGCCGCGGCGACCAGCGTCCCGGGGCTCACCGCGCCCACGTAGACCCTGCCGTCGTCGGTCATCAGGGCGTTGACCAGACGGGTCTTGAAGACCGTGCCGGAGCCGAACTTGCCGGTCACCTTGTCCCCCAGCGCGTCCAGGAACCCCTGCGCCTCCGCCGGCACGTCCGACGGGGCGTCCGACGGGGCACCGGCGGGAAGGCCGCCGCCCGGGCCGGCGAGCCGGGCGACCGACGTCCAGCCCCGGCCGATGACGTCGAAGCCCTCCCCGCCCGCGAACTCCTCCGGGACGGCCGGCAGCCCCTTGCCGTCCCCGGGCTCCTTGCCGCCCTCGGGGCCCTTGCCGGGGGCCGGCGCGGGGCCCTCGGGCTCCTCCGTCACCTTCGTGCCCTTCGGAGGCGTGAAGGTGAACGCCGAGGCGTCCGGGCGGGCGAAGTCCACCGTGGTGAAGCCCGCGTCGATCGCGGCCTTGCCGCCCCCGCTCGGGGTGAGCGTGAACTTCAGCGGTACGCCGTTGGCCGCGTCGACCGCGACCTTGATCGACCCGATCGTCGAGCCGCTCTGCTTGGGCTTGATCACCAGCTGGTACGCGTCCCGCCCGGCGATCCGCGCCGTGCCGTCCACCGTCACCGACGTCGTGGCGTCGACGGCCTTCAGCGCCTCGTTCACCAAGTCCTTGGGGGTGGCCGGGAGCCGCGGCTCACGGTCCTCCGCGCCGCCCGCCGGACCGGCGTCGGACGAGTGCACGGCCTCCTTCGACGCGCCGTCGTAGATCCAGGCGTCCTTCCCGTCGTGCACCAGGCTGTACTGGGCGGACGCTCCGTCCACGAAGTCCAGCCGCTGCTTGTCGGGGCCGTCCGCCGCCACCCGCAGGGTGTGCGTGCCGGACGCCAGCTCCATCAGCTTGCCCGTCTCGGCGCCGCCCGGGCCTCCCGCGCCGCCCAGCCCGGCCAGCGACGGGAGCCCCAGGTCGGTCGTCACCTTCACCGTGCCGGACAACTGCTGCACGTCCGACGCGGCGATTTTCTCCACCAGTTGCTGTGCCGTGATCCCCGGCAGATCGGGGTCGCCGGACGCCGCGAGCGCCGGGACCAGCCCGATCGTCGCCGCCGCCACCCCCGCCACCGCGACCGGGACCGCGTACCGTGCCGTCCTCCGGCGTCCGGCGCTGTCGTTCGGTGCCATGTGTGCCTACCTCCACAGGTCAGCGATCCATCCTGGATCCATCTGACCAAGCGGGCACCCCCCGGGGCGTCAGACCCCGGGCTGGACTTCCGTACTGCTCAGGGATGACAACGACCCCGAGGAAACCGGGTTAGCCCGCGCGGTGCACCACCAGGTCGCACAGCTCCTCCAGCGCGGACTTCGCGTAGCAGTCCGGCAGCGGGGCCAGCGTCGCCCGCGCCTCCTGGGCGTACCGGACGGTGTCCCGCCGCGCCTGCTCCAGCGCCGGGTGGACGCGCAGCCGGCGCAGCGCCTCCGCGTGCCGGGCGTCGTCCGTGAGGTCGCCGTCCAGCAGCGCGACCAGCTCCCGGTCCTCCGCCGCGCCACCCGCGGCCGCACGGGCGCGCAGGAGCAGCACGGGCAGGGTGGGGATGCCCTCCCGCAGGTCGGTGCCCGGGGTCTTGCCCGACTCGTGGGAGTCGGAGGCGATGTCCAGGACGTCGTCGGCGAGCTGGAAGGCGACGCCGAGCCGCTCGCCGTACTGCGTGAGGATGTCCACGACCCGCTCGTCCGCGCCCGACATCATCGCGCCGAAACGGCCCGAGACGGCGATCAGCGAGCCGGTCTTGCCGGCGATCACGTCGAGGTAGTGGTCGACCGGGTCGCGTCCGTCGCGCGGACCGGCCGTCTCCAGGATCTGCCCGGTGACCAGGCGTTCGAACGCCTCGGCCTGGACGCGTACCGCCTCCGGGCCGAGGTCCGCCAGGATGTGCGAGGCGCGCGCGAAGAGAAAGTCACCCGTCAGGACGGCCACCGAGTTGCCCCAGCGGGCGTTGGCGCTGTCCACCCCACGGCGTACGTCGGCCTCGTCCATGACGTCGTCGTGGTACAGGGTCGCCAGGTGGGTGAGCTCGACGACGACGGCGGAGGGCACGACGCCCGGCGCGTGCGGATCGCCGAACTGGGCGGAGAGCATCACCAGCAGCGGACGGAAGCGCTTGCCGCCCGCCCGTACCAGGTGCTGTGCCGCCTCCGTGATGAACGGCACCTCGCTCTTGGTGGCATCGAGGAGCCCTGCCTCGACGGCCGCCAATCCGGTCTGGACATCGGCCTCAAGAGCCTGGTCCCGCACGCTCAGCCCGAACGGCCCGACTGCGGTCACGAGGGGGTCTCCTGTCTGCTGACGATCACACGGATTGTCGATGTGTCGCTGGATTCACTCAAGTCAGCGTATCCGGTCCCCTTCTGATCACCGTGGGCGCCTTCCACCCTCCCCCGGTATGTTCAAGAACAGCTCATATGATCAAAAGAGACCGCTTTGTCCCGTACCGCCGAGGCCACCGGGAGGAGGCCGCCGAGGCACCGGCGGGGCAGCCGCCAGGAACACCGACGAGACGGGTCCCGAGGCCCCATGAAGATCCGCACCACCTTCCCGTACGAAACGTTCCACGAGGACGTCCGCGTGCCGCTCGCGGACGGCACCCTGCTGTACGCCCGGGTCTGGCGCCCGCTCACCGACGAGCCCGTCCCGGCCCTCCTCGAGTACCAGCCGGACCGGCTGACCGACTGGACCGCGCCCCGCGACGCGCAGCGCCATCCCTGGTACGCGGGCCACGGCTACGCCTCGGTACGGGTCGACGCGCGCGGGCACGGCAACAGCGAGGGCCTGCCGCACGACCCGTGGTCCGGGGCCGCGCTCGCCGACGGCGCGGAGGTGGTCGCCTGGCTGGCCGCCCGGCCGTGGTGCGCGGGCCGGGTGGGGATGTTCGGCATCGGCCGGGGCGGCTCCCTCGCGCTGCGGCTGGCCGCCGGGGCCCCGGGGCCGCTCCGGGCGGTCGTCGCGGTTTGCTGCCCCGACGGGCGGGAGGAGGGCTCCGGGGACCGCCACCTGGGCG
Organism: Streptomyces sp. NPDC016309; assembly: GCF_043077235.1. Classification (NCBI taxonomy): domain Bacteria; kingdom Bacillati; phylum Actinomycetota; class Actinomycetes; order Kitasatosporales; family Streptomycetaceae; genus Streptomyces; species Streptomyces sp. NPDC016309. Next base: position 911,949 of record NZ_JBIBSG010000001.1, read on the forward strand.
GCGCGGCCGTCGCCGACGGGTCACCCGCACGGGCGGCCACGCTGCTCGCCTACGCCGCCCGTCCGCCTGACCCGCGGTACGTGGGGGACGCCTGGCGCGACATGTGGCTGACGCGCCTGGAAGCGCTGGAGCCACCCGTCCCCGCCCGGCCGGCGGAGCCGGAGGCCCCGGACGAGCCCGCCCCGGCCCCCGCCGAACCCGGCCCCGGGGGCGTGGATGCCGGCCCCGCCCCGGCCCCCGCCGAACCCGGCCCCGGGGGCGTGGCCGTCCTGGCCGTGGGCGGGTGGAGCGACCCGTACCGCGACACCGTCCTCCGGCTCGTCGAGCGGCTGCCGGCCGGGCGGGTGCGGGGGATCATCGGGCCCTGGGGGCACCGGTACCCGGACCGGGAGGGGGAGCCCGGGCCGGCGATCGGCTTCCTCCAGGAGACGCTCCGCTGGTGGGACCACCACCTGAAGGACCGGCCCACCGGCGTCATGGCCGAGCCCCTCCTCCGCTCCTGGATCTCCGGGGCCGGGCGGCCCGGCCGCTGGGTGGCCGACGGCGCCTGGCCCTCGCCGGACGTCACGCCGGTCACGTACGCCCTCCTGGGACCGCCCGTGCTGGTGCGCTCCCCGCAGCAGACGGGCCTGGACGCCGGCCGCCCCGTCCCGTCCGGCGACGACTCCGGCCCACCGCCCGACCAGCGGGCCGAGGACGCCCACTCGGCGTGCTTCGACTTCCCCGTCCCGCCGGGCGGGGCGCCCGTCGAGATCCTCGGCCGCCCCCGCGTCACCCTGGCGCTGCGCACCGACGCCCCCACCGGGCAGGTCACCGTGCGCCTCTGCGACGTCGCGCCCGACGGCTCGTCCACCCTCGTCACCCGGGGCTCCCTGGGCTTCTCCGGCCGGCCCGCCGGCCCGGTGGAGGTGGTCGTCGACCTGGACGGCACGGGGTACGCCTTCGCGCCCGGCCACCGTGTCCGGCTCGCGGTCTCCTCCGCGTACTGGCCCTGCCTCTGGCCCGGCCCGCACACCGCCGGTTTCACCGTCGACCCCGGCGCCGGCGCCCTCCGGCTGCCGGTCCGCGCCCCCGGCGCCGACGGCCCGGCAGCCGCCCCCGCCTTCGGCGGACCCGAACAGGCCCCGCCCCTCGGCGTCACCGTCCCGGCCACCCTCGACGAGACGCGGACCCGGCCGCCCGCGCGCCGGATCGTCCGGGACGTCGACGAGGGCCTGTGGCGTCTGGAGGACGCGCCCCGCCCCGGCGGAACCCGCGCCTACCCCGACGGGCTGGAGATCACCGAGAGCGCCCTGGAGACGTGGACGATCACCGAGCGGGACCCCCTGTCCGCGCGGACCCGCTCGGAGTGGAAGATCCGTCTGCATCGCCCCGACCTGCCCTGGAACGTCACCGTCGACACCCGCTCCGAGGTGCGCTGCGACGCCACCCATTTCCTCACCTCCGACGAGGTGATCTGCACGGAAGGCTCCGAGGTGGTGTTCCACCACACCTGGGAGAAGCGCGTTGCCCGTACGCCCGGCTGATCTAACGTGTCCCCCACACACGTGGAAAGCGAGGCAAGCACCGATGCCCGAGCAGAGCCCGCTCGACCTGACCGAAGGCGACCCCTTCGGCCCGCACAACCTTCCGTACGGCGTCTTCACCACCGCCGACGAGCCCGGCCGCCGCCGGCTCGGCGTCCGCATCGGCGACCACGTCCTGGACGCGGGGGCGGCCGCGCACGCGCTGGGCTCGCCGTACGCGGCCCTGCTGGCCCAGCCGAGTCTCAACCCGCTGCTCGCCGCCGGCCGTACGGCCTGGCGCGACGTCCGCCGCGCGCTCACCGCCTGGCTGACGGTCCCGGCGCACCGCCCCGACATAGAGCCGCTGCTGCACCCCCTCGCCGGCGTGACGCTCCACCTGCCGTACGAGGTCGCCGACTACGTCGACTTCTACGCCTCCGAGCACCACGCCACCAACGTCGGCAGGATCTTCCGCCCGGACGGGGAGCCCCTCACCCCGAACTGGAAGCACCTGCCGATCGGCTACCACGGCCGGTCCGGCACGGTCGTCGTCTCCGGTACGGACATCGTCCGCCCTGCCGGGCAGCGCAAGGCGCCCGCGGACCCGGCGCCGGTCTTCGGCCCGTCCGTCAAGCTGGACATCGAGGCGGAGGTCGGCTTCCTGGTCGGCACCCCCTCCGAGCTCGGCCGGCCCGTGCCCCTCGCGTCCTTCCGGGACCACGTCTTCGGCCTGACGCTCCTCAACGACTGGTCGGCCCGCGACATCCAGGCGTGGGAGTACGTCCCCCTCGGCCCCTTCCTGGGCAAGTCCTTCGCGACCTCCGTGTCCGCCTGGGTGACCCCCCTGGAGGCGCTGGACGCCGCCCGGGTGGCGCCGCCCGCCCGGGACTTCCCGCTGCTCCCCTACCTGGACGACGCCACCGACGACGAGCCGGGCGGCTTCGACCTGCACATCACCGTGCGTATCAACGGCGAGACGGTCTCCGAGCCGCCCTTCTCGACCATGTACTGGACGGCCGCGCAGCAGCTCGCGCACATGACGGTCAACGGCGCCTCGCTCCGTACCGGCGACCTGTTCGGCTCCGGCACGGTCAGCGGCCCGGAGGTGCACCAGCGCGGCTCGCTCCTGGAGCTGACCTGGAACGGCCAGGAGCCGGTCGAACTGTCCACCGGCAAGCGGACGTTCCTGGAGGACGGCGACGAGGTCGTGCTGACCGCCTGGGCCCCGGGCCCGGACGGCACGAAGGTGGGTCTCGGCGAGGTCGCCGGCCGGATCACCGCCGCGCGCTGACCCGCACCGGCCACCCGCCGCCGGGCGCCGGCCGGACGGCCCGCCCGGCGGCGCCGCCGGAGGACGGCGGTGCGGGCCGGCGGGCGGGCCGTGGGGGGAGCCCGCCGCGGCCCGCACCACCGGAGCGGCGGCACGGGTCCCCCGCCCGTTCCCCCGCCCGCTCGTGGCCGGCCGGTCAGCCGGCCCGCCACAGGGCCGGCGCCTTCGGCGGCTCCCAGCCCGGCTGCGCGGTGTGGCCCTGGAGGCACCCGTAGGCCAGGCCCCCGTACGTGACGCGGTCACCCGGCCGGTACGTGGTGCCCGCCGCCCAGGTGGAGCCACCGGGCGGCGGGGTCGGGCCCGGGCCGGGCCCGGGGGTCTGCGGCACCTCCAGGACGAAGTCGAACGCCGCTTCCCGGCCGCCCCCCGCGTCCCGCACGGTCATCAGCAGCCGGGGGTCGAACAGCGCGTCGGTGTTGTTGCGGGGCTCCCCGGGGAAGTAAAGCTGGGTCGTCAGCACCGGGCGGCCGGGCGCCTGGAGCTTGACGTGCAGGTGCCTGGTCCGGCCCGGGTACAGCCCCGGCACGATGGTGGTCAGGGTGAACGCCCCGCCCTCGCCGGTGAACTGGTGGCCACGGAAGCGGAAGCCCGTGTTGTCGTACGCCCCGTTGGCGTCGGCCTGCCAGAAGTCCAGCAGCACCCCGCTCAGCGGGCGGCAGGCGAGTCCGAAGACGTAGCCGCTGACGGTGAGGCGGGTGCCCGGTGCGCCGGGCTCCAGCAGGGAGGTCCGCCGGGGCGAGTGGGGCTTGAAGTAGGGGCCTTCCATCTGCGGCGGGGTGGGGTCGTCGCCGTCGTCGCAGGCCGGGGTGGGCGCGGGCGCGGTGCCGGTCGCGGTGGTGCCGGCCAGGGCCGTACGGGCCAGCGCCGGTACGCCCATCAGCGCGGCGGGCGCGGTGACTCCGGCGGCGAGCGCGGCGCGCAGCACGGTCTTGCGGCTGGGGTGTCCGTCCATGCCAGCTCCTCGTGAAGGGGGGCGTCGGGGATCGGCACCGAACCTACGCAGCCGGTCCCGGGCGGGCGATGGACTCGATCCGGTGGTCGTGGTGAATATCGCCGCCGCGCCGGAACGCGCCGGGGCTCAGGCCGGTCTCGCGCCGGAAGAAGCGGCAGAAGTACGCCGGATCGGCGAAGCCGACGCGGGCCGCGACCTGCCGCACCGTCAGCCCGGTGTGCGCCAGCAGTCGTTTGGCCTCGTGGGTGCGGGCCTCCCGGACCAGTTGCCCGGGGGTCCGGCCGGTGGCGGCCTTGACCGTCTCGGTGAGGTAGCCGGTCGTGACGCCGATGCGGTCGGCGCAGGCGCGTACCGACCACAGCCCGGGATCGGTGCGGGCGAGGAGCCGGGCGAAGGCGTCGGCGACCGCCCCGGGGCGGGTGGTGCCGGGGGCGGTGCCGACGGCGGGGCCGGGCAGCCGGGCGGCCCGGACGACCAGGACGTGCAGCAGGGCCCGCAGGACGCTGGGGAACCCCTCGGCCCCGCGCCGGTACTCGTCGTGGAGGTCGGCCGTCAGACGGGCGATCCGGTCGTGCTCGTGGTCGTCGAGCGTCAGCCAGGGGCGTTCGGCGAAGCCCCGCAGCACGTCCCGGTCGCCGGGGTGATCGAGCAGGAAGTCCTCGGTGAAGAGCACCACGGTTCCGTCGAGCCCCCTCGCGTCCTCCCAGTGGTGGACCTGCCCCGGTGCGATCACGCACAGGTGGGGCGGGTCCAGTTCGAACCGGGCGAGGTCCAGCACGTGCGCGCCGGTTCCGGCGGTGATGTGGACGATCTCGTAGAAGGTGTGCCGGTGCGGGAAGTCGGCCCTCGACATCGGCCCGATGGTGTCGAAGGTGCCGATCGCGAACGGCAGGGCGTTGGGCATGGGCACTTCGAGGCGGTGCATGGGCAGGACGCCCTCCTCGGGTGCGGTGCAGGGCGTGCCGGGTAACACGGTGGTGCCGCGCATCGTTCGCTCCCCTTCACATGGTCCAGACCAATCCGGTGGTGTCACGATGGCACGCGTACGCAGGGCCCGGCACCCCCACTCGGGTACCGGGCCCTGCGCGACGGCCTGCCGGCCGGACCTCAGCGGACGAAGACGCCCGCCTGGCCGGCCAGATCGAGGAAGTACTGCGGTGCGACGCCCAGCACCAGCGTGACGGCGACGCCGACGGCGATGGTCGTCATGGTCAGCGGCGACGGCACGGCGACCGTCGGCCCCTCCGGCTTGGGCTCACTGAAGAACATCAGCACGATGACCCTGATGTAGAAGAACGCGGCGATCGCCGACGAGATGACGCCGACCACCACCAGCGTCCCCGCGCCGCCCTCGGCCGCCGCCTTGAAGACGGCGAACTTGCCGGAGAACCCGGAGGTGAGCGGGATGCCGGCGAAGGCGAGCAGGAACACCGCGAACACGGCCGCGACGAGTGGCGAACGCCGCCCGAGCCCGGCCCACTTGGACAGGTGTGTGGCCTCGCCGCCCGCGTCCCGCACCAGGGTGACGACGGCGAAGGCGCCGACCGTCACGAAGGAGTAGGCGCCCAGGTAGAACAGCACGGACGACACCCCGTCGGGCGTGGCCGCGATGACACCGGCGAGGATGAACCCGGCGTGGGCGATGGACGAGTAGGCGAGCAGCCGCTTGATGTCGGTCTGGGTGATGGCGACGACCGCGCCGCCCAGCATGGTGACGATGGCGACGCCCCACATGACGGGCCGCCAGTCCCAGCGGAGCCCGGGGAGGACCACGTACAGCAGGCGCAGCATCGCGCCGAACGCGGCGACCTTCGTCGCGGCCGCCATGAAGCCGGTGACCGGTGTGGGGGCGCCCTGGTAGACGTCCGGGGTCCACATGTGGAACGGCACCGCGCCGACCTTGAACAGCAGCCCCATCAGCACCATGGCGAAGCCGATGAGCAGCAGGACGTCATTGCCCATGGTCTGGGCGAGCGCCGGGGTGATGTCGCCGACCGAGCCGTCCACCACATCGGCGATGCGGGCGTACGACACGGAGCCCGCGTAGCCGTACAGCAGGGCGATGCCGAACAGCAGGAAGGCCGAGGAGAAGGCGCCCAGCAGGAAGTACTTGACCGCGGCCTCCTGCGACATCAGCCGCTTGCGGCGGGCGACGGCGCACAGCAGGTACAGCGGCAGGGAGAAGACCTCCAGCGCGATGAACAGCGTCAGCAGGTCGTTGGCCGCCGGGAAGACGAGCATCCCGCCCACGGCGAACAGCACCAGCGGGAAGACCTCGCTGGTGGTGAACCCGGCCTTGACGGCGGCCTTCTCGTGGTCGCTGCCGGGCACGGCGGCCGCCTCGGCGGCGAACGAGTCGACCCGGTGCCCGTGGTGGGCGGGGTCGAGCCGCCGCTCGGCGAAGGTGAAGACGGCGACCAGCGAGGCCAGCAGGATGGTGCCCTGGAGGAACAGCGCGGGCCCGTCGACCGCGATGGCGCCCATCGCGACGATGCCGGCCTTGGTGGTGGCGTGCCCGCCGGCCGCCAGGGCGACGACCGCCGCGAAGGAGGCGGCGAGCGCCACGACGGTGAGGAACACCTGGGCGTGGTAGCGGACCCGGCGCGGCACGAAGGCCTCCAGCAGCACGCCCACCACGGCGGCGCCCACCACGATCAGCGTGGGTGCGAGCTGGGCGTACTCGATGGCCGGTGCGCCGATCTTGTCGGCGGCGGCCGGTTCGGCCGCCGCTGTCCACAGGCTGTGGACAGCGGCTGCGGCTGTTGCGCTCACTTGGCCGCCTCCACATCTTCAGCAGGTACGGTCGGTTCCGGGTCCTTCTGGTGCACGTCGGACATGGTGTGCCGGACGGCCGGGTCGACGATCTCGGTCAGCGGCTTCGGGTACACGCCCAGGAGCAGCAGCAGGGCGATCAGCGGGGCGACCACCACCAGTTCCCGCACCTTGAGGTCGGGCATCGCCCGCACCTCCTCCTTCACCGGGCCCGTCATCGTGCGCTGGTAGAGCACCAGCGTGTAGAGCGCGGCGAGCACGATGCCGGTGGTGGCGATGACGCCCGCCACCGGGTACCGGGCGAACGTGCCGACCAGCACCAGGAATTCGGAGACAAAGGGGGCGAGGCCGGGGAGCGAGAGCGTGGCCAGGCCGCCGATGAGGAACGTCCCGGCCAGGACCGGCGCCACCTTCTGCACCCCGCCGTAGTCCGCGATGAGCCGCGACCCGCGCCGGGTGATCAGGAAGCCGGCCACCAGCATCAGCGCGGCCGTCGAGATCCCGTGGTTGACCATGTACAGCGTCGCCCCGGACTGGCCCTGGCTGGTCATCGCGAAGATGCCCATGATGATGAAGCCGAAGTGGGAGATCGACGCGTAGGCGACCAGCCGCTTGATGTCCCGCTGGCCGACCGCGAGCAGCGCCCCGTAGACGATGCTGATCAGCGCCAGCACGATGATCGCCGGGGTGGCCCACTTCGACGCCTCGGGGAAGAGCTGGAGGCAGAAGCGGAGCATCGCGAAGGTGCCGACCTTGTCGACGACGGCGGTGATGAGCACCGCCACCGGCGCGGTCGCCTCGCCCATCGCGTTGGGCAGCCAGGTGTGCAGCGGCCACAGCGGGGCCTTCACCGCGAAGGCGAAGAAGAACCCGAGGAAGAGCAGCCGCTCGGTGGTGGTGGCCATCTCCAGCGACCCGCTCGCCCGGGCCTCGGCGATCTCCGTGAGGGAGAAGCTCCCGGCGACCACGTACAGCCCGATGACGGCGGCCAGCATGATCAGTCCGCCGACCAGGTTGTAGAGCAGGAACTTGACGGCGGCGTAGGACCGCTGGGCCGCCGCGTTCTCGTCCGTGCCCGTGTGGGCGCGGTCCCCGAAGCCGCCGATGAGGAAGTACATCGGGATGAGCATGGCTTCGAAGAGGATGTAGAAGAGGAAGACGTCGGTGGCCTCGAAGGAGAGGATCACCATCGCCTCGACCATGAGGATCAGGGCGAAGAAGCCCTGGGTCGGACGCCAGTGAAGAGGGGACCGGGTCTCCTCGGGGCCTCCCCCGCTCGAGCGGAGCCGAGAGCTCGGGGAAGGGTCGGCGTCGTGCCAGCCCGCCAGGATGATGAACGGGATCAGCAGCGCGGTGAGCGCGATCAGCGCCACCCCGATGCCGTCCACACCCAGTTCGTACCGGACGCCGAAGTCCGCGATCCAGGAGTGGGACTCGGTGAGCTGGTAGCGCGCGCCGCCCGGTTCGAACCGGACGGCCACGGCCGCGGCCAGGCCCAGCGTGGCCAGCGAGACCAGCAGGGCCAGCCACTTGGCGGCCGTGCGGCGCTCGGCCGGGACGGCGGCGGTGAGGATCGCGCCGGCGGCCGGGACGGCCGCCGTCAGCGTCAGGAGCGGGAACGACATGGCGTCACACCCCCCTCATCAGCAGGGTCGCGGCGATCAGCACCGCCGTACCTCCGAACATCGAGACCGCGTAGGAGCGGGCGAAGCCGTTCTGCATCCTGCGCAGCCGGCCGGACAGTCCGCCGACCGACGCGGCGGTGCCGTTGACCACCCCGTCGACCACGGTGTGGTCCAGGTAGACCAGCGAGCGGGTGAGGTGCTCGCCGCCGCGCACCAGGACGATGTGGTTGAAGTCGTCCTGGAGCAGGTCGCGCCGGGCGGCGCGGGTGAGCAGCGAGCCGCGCGGGGCGACGACCGGGACGGGCCGGCGGCCGTACTGCGCGTACGCGATGCCGACGCCGATCAGCAGGACGACGACCGTGGAGGCGGTCACCGCGCCCGCGCCGATCGGCGGGTGTCCGTGCTCGAACTCGGTCACCGGCTTCAGCCAGTCGACGAAGGCGCTGTTGAGGGAGAAGAGACCGCCCGCGAAGACCGAACCGAAGGCCAGCACGATCATCGGGACGGTCATGGACTTCGGGGACTCGTGCGGGTGCGGCATCCGGCCGGCGTGGCCCTCGGCGGCCGGTTCGGCGCTGGGCACCGCGTCGGCGTCGGGGGCGGGCTGCCAGCGCTTCTCGCCGAAGAAGGTCATGAGCATCACCCGGGTCATGTAGTACGCGGTGATGCCGGCGCCCAGCAGGGTGACCGCGCCGAGGATCCAGCCCTCGGTGCCCCCCTTGGCGAAGGCCGCCTCGATGATCTTGTCCTTGGACCAGAAGCCGGACAGCCCCGGGAAGCCGATGATCGCCAGGTAGCCGAGTCCGAAAGTGACGAAGGTGACCGGCATGTACTTCCTGAGGCCGCCGTACTTCCGCATGTCGACCTCGTCGTTCATGCCGTGCATGACCGAACCGGCGCCGAGGAACAGCCCGGCCTTGAAGAAGCCGTGCGTCACCAGGTGCATGATCGCGAAGGCGTACCCGATCGGGCCGAGTCCGGCCGCCAGGATCATGTAGCCGATCTGCGACATCGTCGAACCGGCGAGCGCCTTCTTGATGTCGTCCTTGGCACAACCGACGATCGCACCGAAGAGAAGCGTGACCGCGCCGACCACCACGACCGCCGCTTGCGCGTCCGGGGCGGCGTTGAAGATGGCGCCCGACCTGGTGATCAGGTAGACGCCGGCGGTCACCATCGTGGCCGCGTGGATGAGGGCCGAGACGGGGGTCGGGCCCTCCATCGCGTCCCCGAGCCAGGACTGGAGCGGCACCTGCGCGGACTTGCCGCACGCGGCGAGCAGCAGCATCAGCCCGATGGCCGTCAGCACGCCCTCGCCCGCCCCGTCCGCCGCCGACAGCACCGGGCCGAAGGCGAACGTCCCGAAGGTGGTGAACATCAGCATGATGGCGATGGACAGCCCGATGTCGCCGACCCGGTTGACCAGGAAGGCCTTCTTCGCGGCGGTGGCCGCGCTGGGCTTGTGCTGCCAGAAGCCGATCAGGAGGTACGAGGCGAGGCCGACGCCCTCCCAGCCGAAGTACAGCAGCAGGTAGTTGTCGGCGAGGACCAGCAGCAGCATCGCCGCCAGGAACAGGTTCAGGTAGCCGAAGAAGCGGCGCCGGCGCTCGTCATGGGCCATGTACCCGATCGAGTACACATGGATGAGCGTGCCGACGCCGGTGATGAGCAGGACGAACGTCATCGACAACTGGTCGAGCTGGAAGGCGATGTCCGCGCGGAAGCTCTCCACCGGCACCCAGCTGAACAGGTACTGGTGCAGTGCCCGGTCCTCGGCGCCCCTGCCCAGCATGTCGAAGAAGAGCACCGCCCCGATGACGAAGGAGGCGGCGGCGAGCAGGGTGCCGAGCCAGTGCCCGGCCCGGTCGAGCCGGCGGCCGCCGCACAACAGGACGGCCGCTCCCAGCAGGGGCGCCGCGACGAGCAGCGCGATCAGATTCTCCACGATTCAGCCCCTCACAGCTTCATCAGGCTGGCGTCGTCGACCGAGGCCGAGTGGCGGGAACGGAACAGCGACACGATGATCGCGAGGCCGACCACGACCTCCGCGGCGGCGACGACCATCGTGAAGAAGGCGATGATCTGGCCGTCGAGATTGCCGTGCATACGGGAGAAGGCGACGAACGCCAGGTTGCAGGCGTTGAGCATCAGCTCCACGCACATGAACACGACGATCGCGTTCCGCCGGATCAGCACCCCGGCCGCGCCGATGGTGAACAACAGGGCGGCCAGGTACAGGTAGTTGACCGGATTCACTGCGCGTTCTCCTCCTTACGGTCCTGCGGCCTCGACGCCTGGGGCTCCGACGGGCCGCGGCCCAGGCGCTCCTCCGCGCGCTGCTCCAGCGCCTTGAGGTCCTCCAGCGCCTGCCGGGAGACGTCGCGGATCTGGCCGCGATCCCGCAGCGTCCTGCTGACGGTGAGGTCGGACGGGGTGCCGTCGGGGAGCAGGCCGGCGATGTCCACGGCGTTGTGCCGGGCGTAGACCCCGGGCGCCGGGAGCGGCGGCAGGTGCTTGCCCTCCCGCACCCGCTGCTCGGAGAGCTCCCGCTGGGTGCGGGCCGGCTCCGTGCGCTCCCGGTGCGTCAGCAGCATCGCGCCGACGGTGGCGGTGATCAGGAGCGCGCCGGTGATCTCGAAGGCGAAGACGTACGTGGTGAAGATCAGGGCGGCGAGGCCCTCGACGTTGCCGCCGGCGTTCGCCGTGCCGAGGCCCTCGAAGGTGTCCAGCGAGGCCCGGCCGATGCCGGTGACCAGCAGGATGCCGAAGCCGAGTCCGCAGCCGGCGGCCAGCCAGCGCTGGCCCTTGAGGGTCTCCTTCAGCGAGTCGGCGGCGGTGACGCCGACGAGCATGACGACGAAGAGGAACAGCATCATGATCGCGCCGGTGTAGACGATGATCTGCACGACGCCCAGGAAGTACGCCCCGTTGGCGAGGTAGAAGACCGCCAGGATGATCATGGTGGCGGCCAGGCTCAGCGCGCTGTGGACGGCCTTCTTCATCAGGATCGTGCCCAGCGCGCCGACGACGGCGACGGTGCCGAGCACCCAGAACTGCACGGCCTCACCGGTGGAGGCCGCGGCGGCGAGCGCGCTCATGCGCCGATCACCTTCTTCGACGCGGGCTCGTCGTCACCGAAGTCCGACGCGCCCTCCTGCGGCTTCCCGTCCCCGCCCTCGCCCTTGCTCACGGCCGCCTGCGGAACCGTGCCGGGGGCGGCCTCGGTGACCAGGCCCCGGTAGTAGTCCTGTTCGGTCATGCCGGGGAAGATCGCGTGCGGCGCGTCGACCATGCCCTCCTCCAGACCCGCGAGGAGCTGCTCCTTGGTGTAGATCAGGTTCTCGCGGGAGCTGTCGGCCAGTTCGAACTCGTTCGTCATCGTCAGCGCCCGGGTGGGGCAGGCCTCGATGCACAGTCCGCACAGGATGCAGCGGGCGTAGTTGATCTGGTAGACGCGGCCGTACCGCTCGCCCGGCGAGTACCGCTCCTCGTCGGTGTTGTCCGCGCCCTCCACGTAGATGGCGTCGGCCGGGCAGGCCCACGCGCACAGTTCGCAGCCGACGCACTTCTCCAGGCCGTCCGGGTGCCGGTTGAGCTGGTGCCGGCCGTGGAAGCGGGGTGCCGTGGTCTTCGGCTGCTCCGGGTACTGCTCGGTCAGCCGCTTCTTGAACATGGCCTTGAAGGTCACGCCGAAGCCGGCGACCGGATTCTGGAAGTTGCCCTCAGACACCGTCGGCCTCCTTTCCGTCACGTTCGGTTTCGGCGCCGCCACTGACGATCAGCTCGCGCTGGGAACGCGGCCGCCTGCGGGGCACCGGCGGCAGGGTCTGGCCGGGCAGCGGGGGCACGGGGAACCCGCCGGCCATCGGGTCGAACTCGGCGGGCGGCGCGCCCGTCCCCGTCTCGTCACCGGCCTTCCTGCCGCGGAAGACGTCGGCCACGAAGGAGAGCAGCAGGACCGCGATGACCCCGCCCGCCACGTACAGCACGATCTCCTGGAAGTCGTAGTTCTCGTTGCGCAGCGCCCGCACCGTCGCCACGAGCATCAGCCAGACGACCGAGACGGGGATGAGGACCTTCCAGCCGAGCTTCATGAGCTGGTCGTAGCGGACGCGGGGCAGGGTGCCGCGCAGCCAGATGAAGAAGAACAGCAGTAGCTGCACCTTGATGACGAACCAGAGCATCGGCCACCAGCCGTGGTTCGCGCCCTCCCAGAAGGTGGAGACCGGGTACGGGGCCCGCCAGCCGCCCAGGAAGAGCGTCACCGACACCGCCGATACGGTCACCATGTTCACGTACTCGGCGAGCATGAACATCGCGAACTTGATGGAGCTGTACTCGGTGTTGAAGCCGCCGACCAGGTCGCCCTCGGACTCGGGCATGTCGAACGGGGCGCGGTTGGTCTCGCCGACCATCGTGACGATGTAGATGATGAAGGAGACCGGCAGCAGGATGATGTACCAGCGGTCCGCCTGCGCCTCGACGATCGCCGACGTCGACATCGACCCGGAGTAGAGGAAGACGGAGGCGAACGCGGCACCCATCGCGATCTCGTAGGAGATCATCTGCGCGCACGAGCGCAGACCGCCCAGCAGCGGGTACGTGGAGCCGGAGGACCAGCCGGCCAGCACGATGCCGTAGATGCCGACCGAGGCGACCGCGAGGACGTAGAGCATCGCGATCGGCAGGTCGGTGAGCTGCATCGTGGTGCGCTGGCCGAAGATCGAGACCTCGTTGCCGGCCGGGCCGAAGGGGATCACCGCGATCGCCATGAAGGCGGGGATGGCGGCGATCACCGGGGCGAGGACGTAGACGACCTTGTCGGCCCGCTTGACGATCACGTCCTCCTTCAGCATCAGCTTGACGCCGTCCGCGAGGGACTGGAGGAGGCCCCAGGGGCCGTGCCGGTTGGGGCCGATGCGCAACTGCATCCAGGCGACGACCTTGCGCTCCCACACGATGGAGAAGAGCACGGTGATCATCAGGAAGGCGAAGCAGAAGACCGCCTTGACCGCCACGAGCCACCAGGGGTCGCGGCCGAACAGGGACAGGTCCTCCGCCGCCAGGGTGTAGGGGATCATGCCTCCACCTCCGTGCGGGCCGCGGAGCGCGGGGTCGTCGGGGCGAGGCGGACCAGCCGGCCGGGCACGGTACCCAGGGCGGACAGGGCGCCGCCGGGGGTCGAGTGCAGCGGCAGCCAGACCACCCGGTCGGGCATCACGGTCACTTCCAGGGGCAGTTCGACGGACCCGGCCGGGCCCGTCACCGTCAGCGGGTCGCCGTCCTTGACGCCCGTCTCCGCCGCCGTGGCCGCCGACAGCCGGGCCACCGAGGCGTGCCGGGTGCCGGCCAGGGCCTCGTCGCCCTCCTGGAGGAGGCCCAGGTCCAGCAGCATCCGGTGGCCGGCCAGCACCGCCTCGCCCTCGCCCGCGCGGGGCAGCGGCGCGGCGGACTCCACGGGGTCGCCCGCCCGGGTGCCGTCCCAGGCGCCGAGCCGGTCCAGCTCGCGCCGCACGGCGTTGACGTCCGGCAGGGCGAAGTGCGTGTCCATGGTGTCGGCCAGCATGTGCAGCACCCGCGCGTCCGTCGGGGCGAGCGTCCGGGTCATGTGCTCCGGCTTCAGCGCGGCCTCGAACATCCGGGCCCTGCCCTCCCAATCGAGGAAGGTGCCGGACTTCTCGGCGACAGCGGCCACCGGGAGGACCACGTCAGCCCGCTCGGTGACCTCGCCCGGCCGTAGCTCCAGCGACACCACGAACGCCGCGTCCAGCGCTTCCCGCGCCCGCGCCGCGTCCGGCAGGTCGGCGACCTCGACACCGGCGACCAGCAGGGCGCCCAGCTCGCCGGTGGCCGCGGCCTCCAGGATCTGGCCGGTGTCCCGCCCGTACCGGTGCGGCAGCTCGCGCACGCCCCACGCGGCGGCGACCTCGTCCCGCGCGCGCGGATCGGTCGCGGGCCGTCCGCCCGGCAGCAGCGACGGGATCGCGCCCGCCCACACCGCGCCCCGCTCACCGGCCCGGCGCGGGATCCACACCAGCTCCGCCCCGGTCGCCGCCGCGGCGCGCACGGCCGCGGTCAGCGCGCCCGGCACTCCCGCCAGCCGCTCACCGGCCAGGATGACCGCGCCGGGCTCCCGCAGCGCCCGGGAGGCGGCGGAGCCGTCCGCGTCCAGGCCCGTCCCGGAGGTCAGCGCGTCCAGCCACTCGGGCTCCGTGCCGGGCGCGGCCGGCAGCAGGGTGCCGCCCGCCTTCTCCAGGCCCCGGGTCGCGTACGGCGCCAGCGCGTAGGTCCGCTGCCCCTTCTTGCGCCACGCCTTGCGCAGCCGCAGGAAGACGCCCGGCGCCTCCTCCTCCGCCTCCAGGCCGACCAGCAGCACGGCCGGCGCCTGCTCCAGGGAGGTGTACGTGACCCCCTGTCCGTCCAGGTCCTTGCCGCGGCCGGCGACCCGGGCGGCCAGGAAGTCGGCCTCCTCCCCGCTGTGCACGCGCGCCCGGAAGTCGATGTCGTTGGTGTCGAGGGCGACCCGGGCGAACTTGGCGTACGCGTAGGCGTCCTCCACCGTCAGCCGCCCGCCGGTGAGGACACCGGTGCGGCCCCGCACCAGGCCGCGGGCCGCCGCCTCCAGGGCCTCCGGCCAGGACGCGGGCTCCAGCTCACCGGTCGCGGCGTTCCGCACCAGCGGCGTGGTGAGCCGGTCGCGCGCTTGCGCGTACCGGAACGCGAAGCGTCCCTTGTCGCACAGCCACTCCTCGTTGACCTCCGGGTCGTTGGCGGCGAGCCGGCGCATGACCTTGCCGCGCCGGTGGTCGGTGCGGGTGGCGCAGCCGCCCGCGCAGTGCTCGCAGACCGACGGGCTGGAGACCAGGTCGAAGGGGCGGGAGCGAAACCGGTACGCCGCCGAGGTCAGCGCGCCGACCGGGCAGATCTGGATGGTGTTGCCGGAGAAGTACGACGCGAACGGGTCGCCCTCGCCGGTGCCGACCTGCTGGAGGGCGCCGCGCTCGATCAGCTCGATCATCGGGTCGCCCGCGACCTGGTTGGAGAAGCGGGTGCAGCGGGCGCACAGCACGCACCGCTCGCGGTCCAGGAGCACCTGGGTGGAGATCGGCACGGGCTTCTCGTAGGTCCGCTTGCGCCCGTCGAAGCGGGACTCGGCCTGCCCGTGGGACACGGCCTGGTTCTGGAGCGGGCACTCCCCGCCCTTGTCGCAGACCGGGCAGTCCAGCGGGTGGTTGATGAGCAGCAGCTCCATCACCCCCACCTGGGCCTTCTCGGCGACGGGCGAGGTGAGCTGCGACTTGACGACCATGCCGTCGGTGCAGGTGATGGTGCAGGACGCCATCGGCTTGCGCTGGCCCTCGACCTCGACGATGCACTGCCGGCAGGCGCCGGCCGGGTCGAGGAGGGGGTGGTCGCAGAACCGGGGGATCTCGATGCCGAGCTGTTCGGCGGCGCGGATCACCAGCGTCCCCTTGGGGACGGAGATCTCGATCCCGTCGATGGTCAGGGTGACCAGGTCTTCGGGTGGGACGGCCGCGCCGCCGCCCTGGGCGGGGCCGGATGCCATGACGGTCACGCCGTCACCTCCACGTGGTTGTCCGCCCAGGCGGTCGACCTGGCCGGGTCGAAGGGGCAGCCCTTGCCCGTGATGTGCTGCTCGTACTCGCCGCGGAAGTACTTCAGCGACGAGAAGATCGGCGAGGCGGCGCCGTCGCCGAGGGCGCAGAACGACTTGCCGTTGATGTTGTCGGCGATGTCGTTCAGCTTGTCGAGGTCGCCGAGGGTGCCGGACCCGCTCTCGATGTCGCGCAGTAGCTGGACGAGCCAGTAGGTGCCCTCCCGGCAGGGCGTGCACTTGCCGCAGGACTCGTGGGCGTAGAACTCGGTCCACCGGGTGACCGCCCGCACCACGCACGTCGTCTCGTCGAAGCACTGGAGGGCCTTGGTGCCGAGCATCGAGCCGGCCGCGCCGACGCCCTCGTAGTCGAGGGGGACGTCGAGGTGCTCGTCGGTGAACATCGGGGTGGACGAGCCGCCGGGGGTCCAGAACTTCAGCCGGTGGCCGGGCCGCATCCCGCCGCTCATGTCGAGGAGCTGGCGCAGCGTGATGCCGAGCGGCGCCTCGTACTGGCCGGGGGAGGCGACGTGGCCGCTGAGCGAGTAGAGCGTGAAGCCGGGGGACTTCTCGCTGCCCATCGACCGGAACCAGTCCTTGCCCCGGTGCAGGATCGCGGGAACCGAGGCGATCGACTCGACGTTGTTCACCACGGTGGGGCACGCGTACAGACCGGCGACCGCGGGGAAGGGGGGACGCAGCCGGGGCTGGCCGCGGCGGCCTTCGAGGGAGTCGAGCAGCGCGGTCTCCTCACCGCAGATGTACGCGCCGGCGCCGGCGTGCACGGTGAGTTCGAGGTCGAGTCCGCTGCCGAGGATGTCCTTGCCGAGGTAGCCCGCCGCGTAGGCCTCGCGGACGGCCTCGTGGAGCCTGCGCAGCACGGGCACGACCTCGCCGCGCAGGTAGATGAAGGCGTGGCTGGACCGGATCGCGTAGCAGGCGATCACGATCCCCTCGATGAGGGAGTGCGGGTTGGCGAACAGGAGCGGGATGTCCTTGCAGGTGCCGGGTTCCGATTCGTCGGCGTTGACGACGAGGTAGTGCGGCTTGCCGTCGCCCTGGGGGATGAACTGCCACTTCATCCCGGTGGGGAAGCCGGCGCCGCCGCGGCCGCGCAGGCCGGAGTCCTTGACGTAGGCGATGAGGTCGTCGGGCGTCATGGCGAGGGCCTTCTTGAGCCCCTCGTACCCGTCGTGCCGCTTGTAGGTGTCCAGCGTCCAGGAGTCCGGCTGGTCCCAGAACGCGGACAGGACCGGCGAGAGCAGCTTCTCGGGGCTGGTGGTCTCGGGTGCCAACGTCATCACTCCCCCTCCTCGGCAACCGGGCCGGACGGGTGGTCGGGGTCCGAGGCCGACGTCGGCTGCGGGGCGTCGTGCGAGCTGAGGTGCCCGGAGCCGGGCGTGGGCTCGTCCCGCTTCGCCTCGCCGCGCGGGTGGACCACGCGGGCGCCGGGCGCGGCCTCGCCCTTGGCGAGCTTCAGGCCGATCAGGGAGGCGGGTCCGGCGCCGCCGGTCGCCTCGACCGCGCCGGGGCGCTCGTCGGGAAAGCCGGCCAGGATGCGGGCGGTCTCCTTGTACGTGCACAGGGGCGCGCCGCGGGTGGGTGCGACGGGGCGCCCGGCGCGGAGGTCGTCGACGAGCCGCTTGGCGGAGTCGGGCGTCTGGTTGTCGAAGAACTCCCAGTTGACCATCACCACGGGGGCGAAGTCGCAGGCGGCGTTGCACTCGATGTGTTCGAGGGTGACCTTGCCGTCGGGCGTGGTCCCGTTGTTGCCGACGCCGAGGTGCTCCTGGAGCTCCTCGAAAATCGCGTCGCCGCCCATCACCGCGCACAGGGTGTTGGTGCACACCCCGACCTGGTAGTCGCCGGACGGCTCGCGCCGGTACATGGTGTAGAAGGTCGCGACGGCGGTGACCTCGGCGGTGGTCAGGCCGAGCATCTCGGCGCAGAACCGCATGCCGGTGCGGGTCACGTACCCCTCCTCCGACTGCACCAGGTGCAGCAGCGGGAGCAGCGCGGACCGGCTGTCCGGGTAGCGGGCGACGACCTGTCGGGCGTCCGCTTCGAGCCGGGCGCGTACATCGGCCGGATAGTCGGGGGCGGGGAGCTGCGGCATCCCCAAGCTGACGTCTGTCATTACCGGTCGACGCCTCCCATCACGGGGTCGATGGACGCGACGGCGACGATGACGTCGGCGACCTGGCCGCCCTCGCACATCGCCGCCATGGCCTGAAGGTTGGTGAACGAGGGGTCGCGGAAGTGGACCCGGTAGGGGCGGGTGCCGCCGTCGCTGACGACGTGGACGCCCAGTTCGCCCTTGGGCGACTCGACCGCCGTGTAGGTCTGGCCGGGCGGGACCCGGAAGCCCTCGGTGACCAGCTTGAAGTGGTGGATCAGGGCCTCCATGGAGGTGCCCATGATCTTCTTGATGTGGTCCAGGGAGTTGCCGAGCCCGTCCGGGCCGAGGGCGAGCTGCGCGGGCCAGGCGATCTTCTTGTCGGCGACCATGACCGGGCCGGGTTCCAGCCGCTCCAGGCACTGCTCGATGATCCGCAGCGACTGGCGCATCTCCTCCAGGCGGATGAGGAAGCGGCCGTAGGCGTCGCAGGTGTCGGCGGTGGGGACGTCGAAGTCGTACGTCTCGTAGCCGCAGTACGGGTCGGTCTTGCGCAGGTCGTGCGGCAGGCCGGCGGAGCGGAGGATCGGGCCGGTGGCGCCGAGGGCCATGCAGCCGGACAGGTCCAGGTAGCCGATGTCCTGCATGCGGGCCTTGAAGATGGGGTTGCCGGTGGCTAGCTTGTCGTACTCCGGCATGTTCTTCTTCATCGTCTTCACGAACTCGCGGAGCTGGTCGACGGCGCCGGGCGGCAGGTCCTGGGCGAGGCCGCCGGGGCGGATGAACGCGTGGTTCATCCGGAGTCCGGTGATCAGTTCGTACAGGTCCAGGATCATCTCGCGGTCCCGGAACCCGTAGATCATGATCGTGGTGGCGCCCAGCTCCATCCCGCCGGTGGCGATGCACACCAGGTGGGAGGAGAGCCGGTTGAGCTCCATGAGCAGGACACGGATGATCGTCGCCCGGTCGGGGATCTGTTCCTCGATGCCGAGGAGCTTCTCCACCCCCAGGCAGTACGCCGCCTCGTTGAAGAACGGCGTCAGGTAGTCCATGCGCGTGACGAAGGTGGTGCCCTGCGTCCAGGTGCGGTACTCGAGGTTCTTCTCGATGCCGGTGTGGAGGTAGCCGATGCCGCAGCGGGCCTCGGTGACCGTCTCGCCGTCGATCTCCAGGATGAGCCGGAGCACTCCATGGGTGGACGGGTGCTGCGGCCCCATGTTGACGACGATCCGCTCGTCGTCGGCCTTGGCCGCGGACCGGGCGACCTCGTCCCAGTCGCCGCCGGTGACCGTGTAGACGGTGCCCTCGGTGGTCTCGCGGGGGCTGGCAGGTGGAGTGGTCACGAGTACGACCTCCGCTGGTCCGGAGCCGGGATCTGGGCGCCCTTGTACTCGACGGGGATGCCGCCGAGGGGGTAGTCCTTGCGCTGCGGGAAGCCCTGCCAGTCGTCCGGCATCATGATCCGGGTGAGGGCGGGGTGGCCGTCGAAGACCAGGCCGAAGAAGTCGTACGTCTCGCGCTCGTGCCAGTCGTTGGTGGGGTAGACCGCGACGAGCGAGGGGACGTGCGGATCGGTGTCCGGGGCGGAGACCTCCAGCCGGATCAGCCGGCCGTGGGTGAGCGAGCGCAGGTGGTACACGGCGTGCAGCTCGCGGCCCTTGTCCCCGAGGTAGTGGACGCCGCTGACCCCCGTGCAGAGCTCGAAGCGCAGGGCGGGGTCGTCGCGCAGGGTGCGGGCGACGCGCACCAGGTGCTCGCGGGCGATGTGGAAGGTCAGCTCGCCGCGGTCCACGACCGTCTTCTCGATGGCGCTCGAAGGCAGGAGGCCCTGCTCCTCCAGGGCGCCCTCCAGCTCGTCCGCCACCTCGTCGAACCATCCGCCGTAGGGGCGGGTGGCCGGGCCGGGGAGGCGTACGGAGCGGACGAGGCCGCCGTAGCCGGAGGTGTCGCCGCCGTTGTTCGCGCCGAACATGCCGCGCTGGACGCGGACCTCCTCGCCGCTGTCCCCGCGCTGCCCGGGCAGGTTCTGCGCGCCGGGGTCCTGGTCGGGGTTCGGCCGGTCGGTCATCGCAGCAGCCCCTTCATCTCGATCGTGGGCAGCGCCTTGAGCGCGGCCTCCTCCGCCTCGCGGGCCGCTTCCCGGGCGTTGACGCCGAGCTTGGAGCTCTGGATCTTCTGGTGGAGCTTGAGGATCGCGTCCATGAGCATCTCCGGACGCGGCGGGCAGCCCGGCAGGTAGATGTCGACGGGGACGATGTGGTCCACGCCCTGGACGATCGCGTAATTGTTGAACATTCCGCCCGACGAGGCACAAACCCCCATGGAGATGACCCACTTGGGGTTCGGCATCTGGTCGTAGACCTGGCGCAGGACGGGTGCCATCTTCTGGCTCACCCGGCCGGCCACGATCATCAGGTCGGCCTGGCGCGGCGAGCCGCGGAAGACCTCCATGCCGAAGCGGGCCAGGTCGTACCGCCCGGCCCCGGTCGTCATCATCTCGATGGCGCAGCAGGCGAGGCCGAAGGTCGCGGGGAAGACGGACGCCTTGCGCACCCAGCCCGCGGCCTGTTCGACGGTCGTCAGCAGAAAACCGCTCGGCAGCTTCTCTTCGAGTCCCATGTGGTGCCCCTCAGCCCCTCAGTCCCATTCCAGGCCGCCGCGCCGCCACACGTACGCGTAGGCGACGAAGACGGTGAGCACGAAGAGCAACATCTCCACGAGCCCGAAAAGCCCCAGGGCGTCGAAGGTGACGGCCCAGGGGTAGAGGAAGACGATCTCGATGTCGAAGACGATGAAGAGCATCGCCGTCAGGTAGTACTTGATGGGGAAGCGGCCCCCTCCGGCCGGAGTGGGGGTCGGCTCGATGCCGCACTCGTATGCCTGAAGCTTCGCCCGGTTGTACCTCTTTGGGCCGATAAGCGTGGCCATGACCACGGAAAAGATCGCAAACCCTGCCCCGAGGGCGCCGAGCACGAGGATGGGCGCGTAGGCATTCACGCTCCTCGCTCCTTCCAGTCGTCCTTGACCGATGGACCGCACCGGGCACCGCCTCGCCGCCTCGCGAAGATCGTGCATATGTGAGGCAGTTCACAAGCCCGACTGCTTCGCATCCTATGCCCGTCGATCTGTGATCTGCGACACGGGGTACAGCAACGCCTTTGTGATCTCCACCACCCGACGAAGGATCATGAATCACCGGCAGAGGTGATCTTCATACCGCCCGTGTCCAGACACTCACAAGACGTGACATTTCCTGCGGTCGGAGCTGGTCAAGAGGGGTGCGCCCTATCAAGCGACGGCCGCTGCGGGCAAATTCGCCCTGGACTCGCACGAGTGATAAAGGACCTCGCTTCACTCACGCGAGGGGCCCGGAGGTACGGAAGTGGACACGTGCGCGCTTTCACGATCTTCCGGGCATCCCCGTCGGCGACCTCTTCGTGACGTGCGTCACTCCGGGAGGGGACCGGGAAAAGCGGGCTTGGCCACCGGCGTGAAGGAGTGGTAAGCGCACGGCAATTCGGACGTTTCACGGAAAACCCATGATCACGGCCGTGATCACCCGAGTCCGCATTGTCCGTTACGGCGTCAATAAGGAGCACACGGAAGCGGATTCAACCGATCCGCGCGCAACTGTGGCGCAACACACGTTTCTTGAAGGGAACCGTGTGGCCCTGATAGCGGTTGTACTCATGTCCCACACCGCTCACATACCCAGCCACCGGAAGCCCCGCCGGAGCGCCTCGAAGCTCGCGCTGCGGGCCGGAGTTGCCGGTGGCGTCCTCAGCACCATCGCGGTGGCCGGTGCTGCCGGGCCGGCGAACGCCGAGCCGGTGACCGAGACCATCGAGATGCCCACCCTCAACGCGGACCTCTCCGCGGACCTGTCGAGCGCCGTCGCGGCCTCCGCCGAGACGACCCAGCGGATCGCGCTCGACCAGGAACTCCAGGCCCAGGAGGACGCGGCGGCCCTCAAGGCCTCCAAGGACGCCAAGAAGGCCAAGGCCGAGGCGGAGCGCAAGGCCGAGGCCGAGGAGGCCCAGCGCAAGGCCGAGGCGAAGGCCCAGGCCGAGGCCGCCGAGCGCGCCTCCCGCTCCTCCGAGCGCACCACGCTCTCCGCGTCCGCCGACTCCTCCGACGACGGCGGCTCCTCCGTCGACGCCGGCCAGGCGACCGGTTCCGCCGCCGCGGTCGTGGCCTTCGCCCGTGCCCAGGTCGGTGACGCGTACGTCATGGGCAGCACCGGCCCCAACTCCTGGGACTGCTCCGGACTGGTCCAGGCCGCCTACCGCCAGGCCGGCATCGATCTGCCGCGCGTCTCCGGCGACCAGTCGAGCCGCGGCACCTCCGTCTCGCTGGACAACCTCCAGCCGGGCGACATCCTCTACTGGGGCAGCAGGAGCAACTCGTACCACGTCGCGATCTACGTGGGCGGTGGCATGTTCGTCGGCGCGCAGAACCCCGGCACCGGTGTCGTCGAGCGGTCGCTCGACTACGACCCGCCGTCCGGCGCGGTCCGCGTGCTCTGAGGCGTCCGCACGACGCCCGTGGGGCCGTCGCTCCCCCGCTCGGGGTGGGAGCGACGGCCCTTCGGCGTGCCCCCGCCCAGCAGGACGTGGGCGGCCACACCGGCGATCAGGCCCCAGAACGGTGAGCCGATCCCGGCGATCGTGACGCCCGACGCGGTCGCCAGGAACGTGATGACGGAGGCCTCCCGGTCGCGTTCGTCGGCGACGGTACGGGCCAGGCTGCCCGCGATCGAGCCGAGCAGCGCCACCCCGGCCAGCGTGGCGACCAGTGCCTTCGGCAGCCCGGTGAACAGGGCGACCAGCGTGGAGCCGAAGCACCCGACCACCAGGTACCCCACCCCGCACGTCACCCCGGCGATCCAGCGCTTGGCCGGGTCCCGGTGCGCGTCGGGCCCGGTGCAGATCGCCGCCGTGATGGCCGCCGGGTTGACGGCGTGCGACCCGAAGGGCGCCAGCAGCACCGACACCAGGCCCGTCGTCCCGCACACCACCCGGCTGTCCGGCCGGTACCCGGCCGCGTTCAGCACCGCCATGCCGGGCGCGTACTGCCCCGCCAGCGTCGCCACCAGCAGCGGCACACCGATCCCGACGAGCGCCCCCACCGAGAAGCGCGGCACCGTCAGGTGCGGGACGGCCAGGCCCAGCCCCGGCAGGTCCACCGCCAGGCCGCCGGTCGCCCCCGCCACCGCCAGCCCGGCCGCCAGCGCGCACACCACGGCGTACGTCGGCACCAGGCGCCGCGCCACGAGGTACCCCAGCAGCATGGCGCCGGCGAGCAGCGGGGCGGACCGCACCGAGGTGAAGACGGCCGTACCGAAGGAGAACAGCGTCCCGGCGAGCATCGCCGCGACCACGCCCGCCGGGATGCGGGCCATCACCCGCGCGAAGACCCCGGTCGCCGTCAGCGCCG
The DNA here is from genome assembly GCF_043077235.1 of Streptomyces sp. NPDC016309. Classification (NCBI taxonomy): domain Bacteria; kingdom Bacillati; phylum Actinomycetota; class Actinomycetes; order Kitasatosporales; family Streptomycetaceae; genus Streptomyces; species Streptomyces sp. NPDC016309. The sequence continues at coordinate 935,300 of NZ_JBIBSG010000001.1, forward strand.
TGGCCGCCACGCCCGCCGCGAGGAACGCGCCGACGGCCTCGGCGTAACCGTGCTGGGGCAGGGCGGTGACCAGGATCGCCGCACCGGGCGTGGAGAACGCGGTGATGACCGGGGCCCGGCTCCACCAGCTCAGCCCGACGCAGGTGACGCCCGCGCCGACGGAGACGGCCCACACCCACGACGACGCCTCCGCCTCCGACAGCCCGGCCGCCGAGGCGGCGGCCAGGACGAGGGCGAGCGGCCCGGCGTAGGAGACGACCATGGCGACCGTCCCGGCGGTCACCGCGGTCAGGGGCAACGCCCCGCCGGTGCGTATCGGTCCACGCGATCCATCGGTCATGCGCTCATCGTGCCGTACCGGTTCAGGGCCGGCGGAAGGCGTCCACCAGGCGGGCGTAGCTGTCGCCGCCGTGGCCCTCGGCGACGGCCTTCGCCATCAGCTCGCGGTGCAGTTCGGGCAGCCGGCCGTCGATGCCGCGCTCCCGGCCGGCGTGCAGCAGGTGCTCGACGGCGGCCAGTTGGACGTCGATGGTGGCGTCGTCGCCCGGGTAGTGGCCGGCGTCGATCTGGCCGGCGTACCGGTCCATGAAGACGCCCACCGTGGTCAGCCAGCGGATCGCGACCGGGGTGAAGGCGCCCGCCGCCACCCCGTCCGCGCCGACCAGCGCGGTGGCGTGCAGCCAGCCGCCGAACACCGACCACATCAGCCCCAGCAGCCCCGCGTCGTACAGCGAGGCCAGCCCGGCGTCGGCGCCCAGGTCGATCGGGTCGCCGAGGACGGCGAGGGTGTCGCGGTGGGCGGCGAACACCTCGGGCGCACCGCTGTAGAGGATCATGCTGGTCCGGTGGCCCACGCCCTCCGGCGTCGTCATGATCCCGCCGTCCAGGTAGCCGGCGCCGTGGCCGGCGGCCCAGGCGGCCATCTCACGGGCCTGCTCGGGGGATCCGGAGGTCAGGTTGACCAGGGTGCGCCCGGCGAGCGACCCGGCGACCGGCTCCAGCAGGGCGGTCACGGACGCGTAGTCCAGGACGCAGACCACGACGAGGCCGCTCGCGGTGACGGCGTCGGCGACGGTGTCCGCGCGGACCGCGCCCTCCGCGACGAGGGCGTCGGCCTTGGCGGGGGTGCGGTTCCAGACAGTGGTGGGGTGGCCCGCGGCGAGGAAGGCGGCGGCCAGGGCCGAGCCCATCCGGCCCAGGCCCAGGACGGTGACGTGCGGTGCTTCGGTGTGGGTGACAAATGCGTTGCTCATGATCGTCAATCTCGCAGGGCGCCGGCGCCGCCGACAGCGGCAGGGCTGCCGGGCTCCGCAAAATTCCTGCCGCGCGCCCGGCGGGGCGCGGTTACGCTCGGTCCCATGAGCCCCGGGACCGTCGCCATCGCCGTCGTACCGGACACGCGACTGGGCATCTCACCCTGGGAGATGTACGAACTGTCGATCGCCCTGGCGGTCTTCGGGATCCCGCACGACGACCTGGCCGCCCCCTGGTACGAGCTGCGCCTGTGCGGCACCGGCGACACCACGGCGGGCCCCTGGGCGCTGCGCACCGACCACGGCCTCGACGCCCTCGCCGGCGCGGACACCGTCATCGTGCCGTCCGTCCCCGAACGGGTCGTGGACGACGGCGAGGACGTTCCCGCCGACCTGGTGGAGGCGCTGCGGGCGGCGGGCGCAGCCGGGGCGCGCATGGTGTCGCTGTGCACCGGCTCCTTCGCCCTCGCCGCGGCCGGGCTGCTCGACGGCCGCCGCGCCACCGCGCACTGGCAGCACACCGCCGCGCTGGCCAAGCGCCACCCGGCCGTCATCGTCGACGACTCCGTCCTCTACACCGACGAGGGCACCGTCCTGACCAGCGCGGGCGCCACGGCGGCCCTCGACCTGTGCCTGCACCTGGTCCGGCGCGACCTCGGCGCGCGGGTGGCGAACCAGCTCGCCCGCCGTCTGGTGGTGCACGCCCACCGGGCGGGCGGCCAGGCCCAGTTCATCGACGCGCCGGTGCCGCCCGCCGACGGCGGCGACGGCCTCGGGCCGGTGCTCCAGTGGGCCGTCGAGCACCTCGCCGACCCGCTGACCGTCGACGACCTGGCGCGCCGCGCCCGGATGAGCCCGCGCAGCTTTCACCGGCGCCTGCTGGAGGCCACCGGGACCACGCCCTTGAAGTGGCTGCTCCAGCAGCGCATCGCGCACGCCCAGCTCCTGCTGGAGACCACCGGCCTGTCCGTCGAGCGGATCGGCGAGAGCAGCGGGCTCGGCACGGCGGCGAACCTGCGCCGCCACTTCACCCGGACGGTCGGCGTCCCGCCGACCGCCTACCGGAAGGCGTTCAGGCCTTCGGGGCCACCTTCGACAGGCCGTTGATGATGCGGTCCATCGCGTCCCCGCCCGTGGGGTCGGTCAGGTTGGCCAGCATCTTCAGCGTGAACTTCATCAGCAGCGGGTGGGTCAGACCGCGCTGGGTCGCGATCTTCATGACCTTCGGGTTGCCGATCAGTTTCACGAAGGCGCGGCCCAGCGTGTAGTAGCCGCCGTAGGTGTCCTTGAGGACCTTCGGGTAGTTGTGCAGGGCCAGTTCCCGCTGTGCGGGGGTCGCGCGGGCGTGCGCCTGGACGATGACGTCGGCGGCGAGCTGCCCGGACTCCATGGCGTACGCGATGCCCTCGCCGTTGAACGGGTTGACCAGGCCGCCCGCGTCGCCGACCAGCAGCAGCCCGCGCGTGTAGTGCGGCTGGCGGTTGAACGCCATGGGCAGGGCGGCGCCGCGGATCGGGCCGGTCATGTTCTCGGGGACGTACCCCCAGTCCTCCGGCATCGAGGCGCACCAGGCCTTGAGCACCTCGCGCCAGTCCAGCTCCTTGAAGGAGCCGGAGGTGTTGAGGACGCCGAGACCGACGTTGGACGTGCCGTCGCCCATGCCGAAGATCCAGCCGTAGCCGGGCAGCAGCCGGTCCTCGCCCGGCCCGCGCCGGTCCCACAGCTCCAGCCAGGACTCCAGGTAGTCGTCGTCGTGCCGGGGGCTGGTGAAGTACGTCCGCACGGCCACGCCCATCGGCCGGTCCTCGCGCCGGTGCAGGCCCATCGCGAGGGACAGGCGCGTGGAGTTGCCGTCGGCGGCGACGACGAGCGGGGCGCGGAAGGTGACGGGCGTCTTGTCCTCGCCCAGCCTGGCGTGCACGCCGGTGATGCGGCCGGTGCGGTCGTCGACGACCGGGGCGCCCACGTTGCACCGCTCGTACAGCCGCGCCCCGGCCTTCTGGGCCTGCCGGGCGAGCTGCTCGTCGAAGTCGTCGCGCTTGCGCACCAGACCGTAGTCCGGGTAGCTGGCCAGGTCCGGCCAGTCGAGCTGGAGGCGCACCCCGCCGCCGATGATGCGCAGCCCCTTGTTGCGCAGCCAGCCCGCCTCCTCGGAGACGTCGATACCCATCGCCACGAGCTGCTTGGTGGCGCGCGGGGTCAGACCGTCGCCGCAGACCTTCTCGCGCGGGAACGCGGTCTTCTCCAGGAGCAGGACGTCCAGGCCGGCCTTGGCGAGGTAGTACGCGGTCGTCGAACCGGCCGGACCGGCCCCGACGACGATCACATCCGCGGTGTGTTCGGAGAGGGGCTGCTGCTCGGTCACGGCGGGGTCTCCCGAATACTCGAAACTGCGTACCGGACGGCACAGGACGTGTGCAGTCTATGGGGACGTACCGATCACCGACCGGAAGGGCCACCCCGATGACCGAGCTGCTCCCCGCCGCCGTCCAGCCCGTCGTCGGGCCCGTCGTCCAGCCCGTCGTCCGGCTGCGTGTCCCGACGCACGAGGACGCGTACGCCTGGCACCGGGTCTTCGCCGACCCGGAGGTCATGGAGTTCTTCCAGGGCGGCCCGGCCGAACTGTCCGTCTACCACGAGTTCACCGCCCGTCAGCGCCGGCACGACGCCGAGCTGGGCTTCTGTCTGTGGACACTGCTGGACGAGGACGGCGAGGTCATCGGCTTCACGGGCGCGCAGCCGTGGCCGCACGCCTGGGGGCCGGCCGGCGAGGTGGAGATCGGCTGGCGGCTGGCCCGGTCCGCGTGGGGCAAGGGGTACGCCACGGCCGCCGCCCGGGTCACGCTGGAGCGGCTGCGGGCGGCGGGGGTGGAGCGGGTGGTCGCCATGGTGAACACCCGCAACGAGCGGTCGGTGGCGGTGACGCGGCGGCTCGGGATGACCCGGGCGGAGACGTACGCCATCCCCGGCAGCGGCGGGCAGGAAGGGCACTGCTTCCGCCTGGACCTGACGCCCTGATCCGCCCGGCCGGATCCGCCCGGCCTCCTGCGTCCTAGCCGGCGTCGTGCGGCCTCCACGTGGACAGGGCCACGTCGAAGGTCTCGCGGGCGACGTCCCAGCTGTCGTCCTGCACGGTGAAGTAGACGGCGTACTCGGTGCCGTCCCGGGCGACGTACGACTGGTCGATCGCGTGGATCAGCCGGCCCGCCCGGTCGGTGTAGGTGTACTCCCAGACGGCTCCGGGCCGGCCCTGGAAGGTGTTGGCCTCCAGCCGGACGCGCCGGTAGTCCGGGTTCTTCTCGCGGGAGTTGGCCTCCAGGGCGGTGAGGTTGCCCAGGGAGGTGTACGGGGCGTCGTGGACGACGCCGACGAGCAGGTGGGACATGCCGGTGGACCCGGCGTAGGTGATCTGTCCCGCCGGTTCCTCCCCGACCCGCCGCCAGACCGACGGGACGGCGAAGGAGAACCCGGCCGGGTCGGCGACCATCCGGTACCCCTCGGGCACGGCCGGTTCCGCCGGGGCGGACGCGCCCGGGCCGGCGTCCGGCGCGGCGCTCGGCCCCGGGGTGGCGTCCGCGGCCGGCCCGGTGGACGGCGGTTTGCGGGCGGAGCCGGTGGACGGCGACGGGGCGGCGCCGCCGGAGGGGGTGCTCGGCGCGACGACGACGGCCGGCCTGCCGCCGGCGGACGGGGCGGGCGCCTCGTCGCGGTCCGTGAGCAGGAGCACCCCGGCGGTTCCGCCGCCCCCGAGGACGGCGGCGGCCACCATGACGAGTCCCCAGAAGAGTGCGCCCCGCGTCCCCTGCCGGGCGTCGGCGGCGTCGGCGGGCGACTCGGGTCCCGCGGGCGGCGGGGGCCCGAGCACGTACGGCGCCGGGGGCGGGGGCGGGGAGGGGACGGCGGGCGCCGGGGGCGCGGGAGTGGCCCAGGCGGGCGGTGCCACCGGGTCGATCTCCCGCCCGCACGTCATGCAGAAGCGCGCTCCCTCGGGGGCCGAGGTCGCGCAGTGCGGGCAGTTCGACGCCATGGATGCTCCGGATGACGGGAAGTGAGGGACGGTCACATCCTGCCGGGTGGTCGTTCCCCGTCAACCCGAATGGCGTTATGCCGCTTTCGTCCCCCGGTGCAGGGCCACCACGCCGCCGGTCAGGTTCCGCCACGCCACCGCGGACCAGCCGGCCTTCTGGAGCAGCCCGGCGAGCGCCGGCTGGTCGGGCCAGCTCTGGATCGACTCGGCGAGGTACACGTACGCGTCGGGGTTGGACGACACGGCGCGCGCGACCGGCGGCAGCGCGCGCATCAGGTACTCCTCGTACACGGTGCGGAACGGCGCCCAGGTGGGGTGCGAGAACTCGCAGATCACGACGCGTCCACCGGGCCGGGTCACCCGGTACAGCTCGCGCAGCGCGGCGTCCGTGTCGTGGACGTTGCGCAGTCCGAAGGAGATCGTCACCGCGTCGAAGGCCCCGTCCCGGAAGGGCAGCCGGGTCGCGTCGCCCGCCGTCAGCGGCAGCCAGGGGTGACGCTTCTTGCCCTCGCGGAGCATGCCGAGCGAGAAGTCGCACGGCACGACGTACGCCCCGGCCCGCGCGAACGGCAGCGACGAGGTGCCGGTACCGGCGGCCAGGTCGAGGACCTTCTCCCCCGGCCGCGCGCCGACCGCCCGGGCGACCTCCTTGCGCCACCGCCGGTCCTGGCCGAGCGAGAGCACGTCGTTGGTGAGGTCGTAGTTCGCGGCGACGTCGTCGAACATCGAGGCGACTTCATGCGGCTGCTTGTCCAGGTTTGCTCGCGTCACGCGCCCATTGTGGCAGGCGGACCCCGGCCGCCTACGCCCGCCTGTGCACCAGGCGTCCGCCCAGCACGGTGGCCACGCACGTCGACGCGCCGAGCCGCACGAGGGCCGCCCGGTCGGGCACGTCGAACACCGCGAACCGGGCCGGCCCGCCGACCGTGAGGCCCGGCAGCAGGACGAGCGGCCGCGGGGAGAACGACGCCGGTCCCGGCAGGTTCGGCGGGCGCTGCCCGACGGCGAGCCCGGCCCGGCGGACCGCGTCCAGGGCGGCCCGGCCGCGCAGTTCACCGGCGACGGCGACCGTGCCGTGCGCCAGCATGCGCTGCACACCGCGCCGGGCACTCGCGCCCTGCCGCGCGGGGTCGGCGCGGAAGAGGGCCCGCGCCCGCTCCCCGGTGATCGGCTCGGTGCCGAACCGGTCGGCCTCGCGCGGATCGGGGTGGTAGGCCTGCTCCAGCAGCTCGGGTCCGTACGGGTTGAGCAGCCCGGGGGTGAGGATGCCGGGCCACCGGCGCACCCGGGCGGTGGGGTGCGCGGCGGCCAGGTCGTCGTACGGGCCGATCGCGGCGAGCGAGGCGCCGTCGACGAGGACCGCGGCCTCGGGCGAGGCCTCGGCGGTGTGGATCGTCAGCACGGCCGGCTCAGGTGGTGGGGAGCAGCTTGAGTTCGGGGTGGGCGGTGCCGCCCTCGATGGCCGTGGAGGAGATGTGGGAGGCGACGCGCTCGTCGACCGGGTCGTTCGCCGGGTCGTCGTGGACGACGATGTGCTCGTAGGTCGTGGTGCGCTGCGCCGGGACGCGGTCGGCGGTGCGGATCATGTCGATCATCTCGCGCAGGTTGGAGCGGTGCTTCGCGCCCGCCGAGGAGACGACGTTCTCCTCCAGCATGATCGAGCCGAGGTCGTCGGCGCCGTAGTGCAGGGTGAGCTGCCCGATCTCCTTGCCCGTGGTGAGCCAGGAGCCCTGGATGTGGGCGATGTTGTCGAAGAACAGCCGCGCGACGGCGATCACGCGCAGATACTCGAAGATGGTGGCCTGGGTGCGGCCCTTCAGATGGTTGTTCTCCGGCTGGTACGTGTACGGGATGAAGGCGCGGAAGCCGCCCGTGCGGTCCTGGACGTCACGGATCATGCGCATGTGCTCGATGCGCTCGGCGTTGGTCTCGCCGGTGCCCATCAGCATGGTGGACGTCGACTCGACGCCCATCCGGTGCGCGGTCTCCATGATCTCCAGCCAGCGCTCGCCGGACTCCTTGAGCGGGGCGATGGCCTTGCGCGGCCGCTCGGGGAGCAGCTCGGCACCGGCGCCCGCGAAGGAGTCCAGACCGGCGGCGTGGATGCGGGAGATCGCCTCCTCGACGGAGACGCCCGAGATGCGGGCCATGTGCTCGACCTCGGAGGCGCCGAGGGAGTGGATGACGAGCTGGGGGAACTCCTTCTTGATGGCGGCGAAGTGCTTCTCGTAGTACTCCACGCCGAAGTCCGGGTGGTGGCCGCCCTGGAACATGATCTGCGTGCCGCCCAGCTCGACGGTCTCGGCGCAGCGGCGCAGGATGTCGTCCAGGTCCCGGGTCCAGCCCTTGGCGGTGTCCTTGGGCGGGGCGTAGAAGGCGCAGAACTTGCAGGCCGTGACGCAGACGTTGGTGTAGTTGATGTTGCGCTCGATGATGTACGTCGCGATGTGCTCGGTACCGGCGTAACGCCGTCGGCGCGCCGCGTCCGCCGCCGCGCCCAGCGCGTGCAGGGGGGCCGACCGGTACAGGGTCAGCGCCTCCTCGGGGCTGATCCGCCCACCCTCGGCTGCGCGGTCGAGCACGGCTGTGACATCAGGAACGAGGTCGGCCTTCTCGGTCACCGGGTGTCCCTTTCGGCAGGGTTGTGGACGGACCGAACCAGCCTACGCCAGCGTTCCGGCCGCCCTCGGGCGCACCCTCCGCACCGGCCGCCGCACCCGGCTCACCCGGTCCTCCGCAGCGTTCCGCTCGGGGTGCCCGCCGCGGCCTCCCGGGACTCGTAGCGCAGGGTGCCGTCCCCGGCCAGGGTGAACGTGAGGGCGGCGGACCCGCCGGTGCACAGGCCGGGCGAGCCGGGTTTGGTGGGGTCGGTGCGGTCGGTGACCCGCAGCACGCGCGGCCCGGCCCCGGTGAGCCTGCCGACGCTGTGGCACTCGACGGTGGTGCCGAGCGCGGAGAGGGTCGTCGTCATCCTGACCACGTCCTGGCCCGTCGTGCCCCGGGTGAAGACGGCCGTCAGGTCGCCGTGCGGCAGGCCGCTCGCCTCCTGGACCGGGCCTCGCCAGGTGCCGAGGAACTCCTTCGGTACGGAGGTGACGGGCGCCCCGGCGTCCGGGCCGCCCGTGCCCGGCGCCGCCGGGCTTGGGGAGCTGCTGCCGGTCCCCGTCGGCGGCCGGTGTCCGGCCGTGTCGTCGTGGCCTCCGCGGTCGAACAGGCCGAGCAGGGGCCCGCCGCCCACGGTCACCGCGGCCAGGGCGCCCGCCACGGCGAGGGCGACGGTGCAGCTCAGGCGGCGGCCCCGGGCGCCGCTGGGCTCGGCGGACGTGGTGAGGGACAGCGACAGGGGCGTCCGCGGCGGGCTAGCGGCGGCGCCGCCCGGCCCGGTCCCGGCGGTTCCGACGGGCGGCCCGTCGCTCCCGCCCGGCTCGACGGGCGGCCCGAACACCCCCGGCGCCCCGAAGCCCCCGGGCGGGGCGGGCGGGACGACCGCGGGGGTGGTGAACGGGACCGGGCCGCTGGTGGGCGGGGTCGCCGACGCCGGCTCCAGGTCCAGGAGCCGGACCGCCTCCCGGCCGACCCGCTGCACCAGGGGGCCCGGCAGCCAGCCGCCCGACACCAGCGCGGCCGTGCCGTCCGGGGCCAGCCGCCCGGCCACCCCGGCGGGTTCGGGGCGGGCGGCCGGGTCCTTGGCCAGGCACGCGGCGACCAGGTCCCGCAGCTCGCCGGTCAGGGCACCGCCCAGCTCCGGCTCCTCGTGGACCACCTTGTATAGGAGCGCCGCCGAGGAGTCACCGGGGAAGGGCGCCGCGCCGGTCGCCGCGTACACGAGGACGGCGCCCAGCGAGAAGACGTCGGCGGCGCCGGTCACGCCCGTGCCGAGGATCTGCTCGGGCGCCATGTAGCCGGGCGAACCGACCGACACACCGGTGGACGTCAGCGAGGCGGTGCCGTCCGTGGCGCGGGCGATCCCGAAGTCGATGAGCCGGGGCCCGTCCAGGGCCAGCAGGACGTTCGACGGCTTGACGTCCCGGTGGACGAGTCCGAGCCCGTGGACGGCGGCCAGCGACTCGGCCAGTCCGGCGCCCAGCGCCCGTACCGTGTGCTCCGGCAGCGGACCGTGCTCGGTGACGGCGGCGGCGAGCGGCGGCCCCGTGACGTATCCGGTCGCGACCCATGGGACCGGTGCGCCCGGGTCGGCGTCGAGCACCGGGGCCGTCCACCGCCCGCCGACCCGCCGCGCCGACTCGACCTCCCGCCGGAACCGGGCCCGGAACTCCTCGTCCCGCGCGAAGTGCGGGTGCACCACCTTCACCGCGACGGTCCGGCCGCCCTCGCTGCGGGCGAGGTAGACCCGGCCCATGCCGCCCGCCCCGAGCCGGCCGAGCAACCGGTACGGCCCGACGGCCCGCGGATCGTCACCCTCCAGCGGCTGCATGCGCCTTCCCCCCTAGGTCGTGTCCGCAGCGTAGAAGACCCGCGAGCGCCACGCGCTCCGCCGGACGGAGACCGGACCGGTGTCCCGGAGGGCGGCGGCCGGACGCCGGCGGGCGTCAGGCGAGCAGTTCGACCGTCACGTCCTCCGGGAAGCCGGTCGTCGGCCCGGTGCGCCGGGCGAACTCGCGTACCCCGGCGAGCTGGTCCGCGCCGAAGCGGAAGTCCAGCGTGGTGAAGTACTTCTCCAGGACCACCGCGTCGAACGCCTCCCAGCGCGCCGCCTGCTCGGCGACCTTGGCGACCTCCTCCAGCGACACGTCGCGGGAGGCCAGGAACGCCTCGTGCACCTGGCGCACGACACGCGGCTCGCGCGCCAGGTAGTCCTTGCGGACCGCCCACACCGCGAAGACGAACGGCAGCCCGGTCCACTCCTTCCACATCTGGCCCAGGTCGTGGACCTCCAGGCCCAGCCGGGGCGCGTCGTGCAGCGAGGCGCGCAGCGCGGCGTCGCCGATCAGGACCGCCGCCTGGGCCTCCTGCATCATCACGCCGAGGTCGGGCGGGCAGGTGTAGTAGTCGGGAGCCACCCCGTACCGCTCGGCGAGCAGGAGCTGCGCCAGGCGCACGGAGGTGCGGGAGGTGGAGCCGAGGGCGACGCGCTGCCCGTCCAGCCGCTCCAGCGGCTGCTGGGAGACGATCACGCAGGACATGACGGGGCCGTCGCAGCCGACCGCGAGGTCGGGGAAGGCGACGAGCCGGTCGGCGTTGCGGAGGTACTCGACGAGGGTGACGGGAGCGATGTCGAGATCACCGCGGACGAGCTGCTCACTGAGCTTGTCGGGGGTGTCCTTGGTGAGCTCGAGGTCGAGGAGCGTGCCGGTGCGGGCGAGGCCCCAGTAAAGGGGGAGGCAGTTCAGGAACTGGATGTGTCCGACGCGGGGCCGGCTCCGCAGCGGGTGGGGGTCGTCGGTTGAATTGTCCACATCGCGAGGCTAGCCCCGTCCTGGAAGGCGGGCATCGCCGGGTCCGCCGTCAGCGCGGATGAACTCCGTCAAACATCCGGGTGACGTGATCTTTCCCTCTACCCATGCGCACACACAGCGTGCTAGGCTCAACGCAAGTTGCAGTTTGGTTTCCCTTGCAGTACAGAGCCTGCGGAGCATGTGACCCGCAGGCTTTTGTAGTTTTCAGACTTGTTTGGCAGGTTCTGGAGCAGGGCAACCCTTTGGCCCATAGGAGGGCTTATGGCTACCGGAACCGTCAAGTGGTTCAACGCTGAAAAGGGCTTCGGCTTCATCGCCCAGGACGGCGGCGGCCCGGATGTCTTCGTCCACTACTCCGCGATCAACGCGTCTGGTTTCCGCTCCCTCGAGGAGAACCAGGTCGTGAACTTCGACGTCACCCAGGGCCCGAAGGGCCCGCAGGCGGAGAACGTCACCCCGGCCTAGTTGCCCGGGTCGGCGATCGCGCACGACTTTCAGTACCCGATTGAGCAGTACCCAAGGAGCCTTTTCCGTCCGGTCGCACGGCCGTACGGAAAGGGCTCCTGCCTTTTCCCTTCACCGAAGGGCGGCCGGCCGTACGCTCGAAGGCATGACCGAACGCAAACCGCCCGGCGTGGACTTCGAATCGTTCGTCGACAAGCAGATCCGCGAGGCGACGGAACGCGGTGACTTCCGGGACCTGCCGGGGTTCGGCAAGCCGCTGGCGGACGACTCGGCCCCGTACGACGAAACGTGGTGGGTCAAGGGCAAGATGCACCGCGAGGGCATCGCCCCCGTCCTGCCTCCGGCGCTCGCCCTCCGCAAGGAGGCGGAGGACGCGCTCGAGGCGGTGGAGCGGGCGGCGAGCGAGGCGGAGGTCCGCCGGATCGTCGCCGCGGTCAACGAGAAGATCACCGAAGCGCTGCGCCGTCCGCCGGCCGGCCCGCCGCTGCGCCTCGCGCCGCTGGACGCGGACGAGCTGGTGCGGCGGTGGCGGTCGCGGCGCGGCGTGGACGGCGGCTGAGCGACGGCGAGCGGCCCGGCGGCCCGGCCACCGCGTGGTGCGCCGCGCTGTGCGCCTACTCGGCCCGGCCCCTCAGACCCCGCGCGGGCGTGCCGCGTGGCGGGTCAGGGCCAGGGCGGCGAGGGCGGCGATCAGCCCGCACACGCCCGGCCAGCCGAAGCGGCCGTACGCGGCCGTGGCGGCCCACGACCCGATGCCTCCGCCGATGAACGCACAGGTCATGTACGCGGTGTTGAGGCGGCTTCGCGCGTCGGCGGACAGCGCCCAGATCCGTACCTGGTTGGCGATCATGCCGGTCTGCATCGCGACGTCGAGCAGCAGCGTGCCCAGCACCAGGGCGGTCAGGCCCGCCACGCCGCCGCTGCCGCCGAGCGCGAGGACCATGGCCGAGGCGATGACCACGAGAAAACAGACGAGGTTGACCGCGTCCGGGCCCCGGCGGTCGACGAGCCGGCCGGCGGCCGGGGTGGCGAGCATGGTGCCGGCGTTCACCAGCGCCAGCGCCCCCACCGCCTGGGCACCGAGCCCGTACGCCGGACCGGTCAGCAGGAGGGCGGCGCCGGTCCACACGGCGGTGAAGGCGCCGAACACCGTCGCCTGGTAGAAGCACGAGCGGCGCAGTTCGGGCTCGGTGCGCAGCAACCGCAGCGGGGCGGCGAGCAGCGCCCGGTACGGCTGGGCCGCCGGCGGGGTGGTCTCCGGCAGCGTCCGGGCCAGTACGGCCGCCGTCAGCAGGGAGGCCGACGCCGCCAGCAGGTACGGCGCCCGCCAGCCGAGCCACTCGCCGAGCGTGCCGCCGGCGGCCCGGGACAGCAGCATGCCGCCGAGGGACCCGGCCAGCAGGGTGCCGGTGACGGCCCCGCGCCGGTCGTCGGCCACCAGACCGGCCGCCATGGGGGCCACCAGGGGGGCGATCACCGTGGTCAGGCCGGTCAGCGCGCCGGCCGCGACGAGCGGCGGCAGACCGGGCGCGGCGCTCGCCGCGACCAGGACGGCGCCGGTGACGGACAGCAGGGTGACGATGAGCGGGCGGTGCGCGAAGCGGTCCCCGAGCGGTACGAGGAGGAAGACCCCGGCCGCGTACCCGAACTGAGCGGCGGTGACGATCAGGGCGGCCGCGTCGGGGGAGACGCGCAGACCGGTGGCGACGAGCGGGCTGACGGCCTGGGGGAAGTAGATGTTGCCGACCGCCACGCCGCAGGCGACGGCCAGGAGCAGCACCATCGGGCGGCTGAGCTCGGTTCGGGTCGGCACCGCCCCATGATCACGGCCCACCCCTCCTTCGCACAAACGTTTTGGCGCCGGGGTGGGGGCACGCGGCGGCGGGAAAATCCGTCGCGACCGGCGTAGCGTGAATCGTGTCTCGGGGAGTACGTCCTCGCCCAGGGAGACGCCATGGTCACCACCACCCCGCCCTCCGCCGGCGACATCCCCCGTACGCACCCGCTCCGGGCCCGGGCGGTGAACGCCGCCGAGGTGCGGGCGATGCTCGCCCTGCTGCACGGGCTGGCGCCCGGCGACTGGTCGCGCGGCACGGCGTGCGAGAGCTGGACCGTGCGGGACATGACGGCCCATGTGGTGGCGCAGTACGAGGAGCTCGCCCGGCCCTGGCTGCTGGTCGGCCGGGCGGTGCTGGGCCGCCGGCGCCACCCGGGACTGTCGCCGCTGCACGCGCACAACCAGTGCCAGGTCGAGGCCCGGCGTTCCGCGCCGCCCCAGGAGCTGATCGGGCTGCTGACCCGGCTCGGCCCGCGCGGGGTGCGGGCGGTGGAGCGGGTGCCGGCCGGGATGCGGCGCAGGATCCCGCTGAGCCCGCTGTTCCCGGAGTCCAGGGAGCTGGCCGAGGACTCCATGGACTTCCTGGCCAGGGTGCTGGTCTCCCGTGACACCTGGATGCACCGGGTGGACATCTGCGACGCCGCCGAGCGCGACCTCGTCCTGCGCGAGCACGACAAGGAGGTCGTCGGACAGGTGCTGCTGGACCTCGCGCTGGGCTGGAGCGGACCGCCGGTGTTCCTGGACCTGTCGGGACCGGCCGGGGGCCGCTGGACGCTGGGGCGCGGCGCACCGGCCGTGGTGGTGCAGACGGACGCCGTGACGCTGATGCGGCACCTGTCGGGCCGCCCGCCGGTCGGCAGCATCGAGTGCGAGGGGGACCCCGCCGCCACCGCGGCCGTGGACGCGGCCCGGGTGCCGTTCTGACCCCCGCGCGCCCGCGTCACACCGCGCCGGGGTCAGGACCGGCGCCGGGTCAGGACGGGTGAGGGACAGGGGCCGGGTCAGGACGAGGGCAGGACCGGCGCCGGGTCAGGACGGGGGCCGGGCCTCCACCATGACGACCTCGAACTCCTCCAGCGACCGCACGGTCGTCCGCGCCCGGGCCGTCGCTTCGCCGCGCACGGCGGCGACCGGGCCGCGGGACGCCGCCAGGCTCTCCTGGTCCGCGTAGAGCGCGCCGACCGTGGCCCGCCCGCCGACGCGGTCGAGCAGCAGCGATCCGCCGAGGAAGCCCGGCATCGCCCGGAGCCTGGGCAGGGCGCCGTGCTCGTAGGAGTCGACCAGGGAGTCGGCGTCGGACGGGGCCACCTCCATCCGGACCATCCGGAACCGGGCGCCCTCACCGGCCGACTCCGGCCGGGTGACCACCGCCGCCTCCCAGGAGTCGACCGTCACCGTGGCCGCGAACCCCGCCAGCATCCGGGCGCGCACCTCGCTCATGCGGTCGGCGCTGGCCCGCAGGGCCTCCTCGTCCTCCCACCAGGTGCCGATCACCAGCTTGCCGACCTCGCGGTCCACGAACACGCCCACACCGCGATACCCCGGCTCCTGTGCGAGCTGCTGCCTGCCCTCGGTGGTGAGGGCGCCCACGGCCCCGTCGAGCTTCGCGGGTTCACCCGTGGCATAGGTCGTACGTACGAACATGGCTACCTCTCGCGCCGGACCGGATGTCCCTGTCCATACGACGCGCCCCGCCACCCGGCGGCAAGGCGGCCCCGGCGTTCGGGTGAGCGGGCGGGGCTCACCGGGAGGGCGACCAGCGCCGGCCGTCCATGAGGCCGCCCAGGCCCGTCCAGGCGAAGTTCATCAGGGTCGCGGCCGCCTCCTTGGCGGACACCCCCGGCGTCTCGTTGGCCCACTGCGCCAGTGACTCGGCCGCGCCCACCAGGGCCCGGGCGAGCCCGGACACGTCCCGGTCGGCGAACGCGGGGTCCTGGTGCGCGTCCCGGGCCGCCGCGCCTATCAGGACGGTCACGAAGGCCGCCATCTCGTCGCGCATGGCCGCCACTTCGGCGGCGAACGGCTCGCCGTGCGTACGGGCCTGCTGGTGCAGCACCGCCCATCCGTCCGGGTGCTCGGCGGTGTGCGCGAAGAACGCGGTGAGGCCCGCCCAGAGCTGCCGGTCGGCCGGCGGCCCGGGCTCGGTGGCGTCCCGCTCCACCGCGCCGCGGACGGCGGCGATCAGCGCGGCGGCCTCGCGCCGGATGCAGGCGGTGAACAGCTCTTCCTTGGAGTTGAGGTACAGGTACACCAACGGCTTGGACACACCGGCCAGTTCGGCGATCTCGTCCATCGACGCGGCCCGGTAGCCCCGCTGTCCGAAGGTGTGCACGGCCGCGTCCAGCATCTGCTGTTCGCGCACGGCCCGGGGCATGCGCTTGGCCTTCGCGCCCGTGCTCTTCACGTCAACCGTCCTCCTACTCCTGGGTAGTCGGTAAGCCTACGACCCGTCGGCAGGGCGCGTGCCGCGCACATAGCCCGTTGTCATGTGCGCCGTTCGCCACGCAAAGTATCCGCATCACTCCAGTGAGTGATGCCACCTGGAGCCCGGCGACTGCTTCCCTACAGACGTCGCCCTTTCTCGGACACTCCCGATCGGAGTTCTGCATGAGGCTGTTCGCCCGCCGTTCGCGTATCGCGATGCTCCTCCTGCTCCCCCTCGCCGCGACCCCGGCCACCGCCGCCACCGCCACCGCCGCACCCGTCGCCGCCACCGTCACCGCGGTGGCCGCCGAGACCCCCGCACCGCTGCGGACCACGGCCGATCCGGTGCCCGGCCGGTACATCGTCACCCTGAAGCCCGGCACGGCGTCCGCCGTCCGGATCACCCAGCAGCTCGGCGTCACCCCGCTGTACGAGTACACGCACGTGCTGCGCGGCTTCACGGCCGGACTGAGCGCCTCGCAACTCACGACCGTGCGCGGCCTGCCGGACGTGGCGGCCGTCGAGCAGGACGCGGTGGTCACCGCCGACCCCGTGCCCGCCGGACCGAACCCGCTCGCGTACGCCGCCAGTTGGGGCCTGGACCGCATCGACCAGCCCTACCTCCCGCTCAACCAGCAGTTCAACGTCAACAGCTCCGGGGCCGGCGCGACGGCCTACGTCCTGGACACCGGCATCGACTACCACCACCCGGAGTTCGGCGGCCGTGCCGTGCCGGGCTTCGACGCCATGGGCGACGGCCGCAACGGCCAGGACTGCAACGGCCACGGCACGCACGTCGCGGGGACCGTCGGCGGGGCGACCTTCGGTGTCGCCCGGCAGGCGACCCTGGTGAGCGTGCGGGTCCTCGGCTGCGACGGCAGGGGCTCGTACGCCGGGATGATCGCCGGCATGGACTGGGTGGCGAGGAACGCCAAGCAGCCCGCGGTGCTCAACGGCTCGCTCGGCGGCCCGCGGAGCGACGCCCTCAACCAGGCCGCCACCGCGCTGTCCGACAAGGGCGTCCTGCCGGTGGTCGCCGCCGGGAACGACTCGGTCGACGCCTGCACCGTCTCGCCGGCGAGCGCGGCGCGGGTCCTGACCGTCGGGGCCACCGATTACCTGGACCGGGAGACCGACTTCTCCAACTTCGGCACGTGCCTGGACCTCTACGCCCCCGGGGCGGCCATCCTCTCCGCCCGGCTCGGCGGCGGGAGCGTGGCGCTGAACGGCACCTCCATGGCCGGCCCGCACGTCGCGGGTGTGGCCGCCCTGCTCAAGGCGCGCTACCCCGCGGCGACACCCGCACAGGTGTACACCTGGCTCGTCGAGCAGTCGGTGAAGGACATCCTCACGGTGACGAAGTCCTCGCCCAACCGGCTGCTCCAGACCGCCGGACTCTGACCGCCCGCGCGAAGGCGCCCCCGCCGGCCGTCGGCCGGTGGGGGCGCGTTCGTGCGGGGGTGTCAGGCGGTGGCCGGGACGGTCACCTTCCGCTCGGCCTCGCGCACGCCGTACGCGTCGCCGTCGCCGTCGATCGGGGACGCCGAGGCGGCGTTGTACGCGTCGTGGTCCAGGATCTTCTCGCGGGCGGCGACGACGACCGGGACCAGCGCCTGGCCGGCGACGTTGGTCGCCGTGCGCATCATGTCCAGGATCGGGTCGATGGCCATCAGCAGGCCGACGCCCTCCAGCGGCAGGCCCAGCGTGGAAAGGGTCAGCGTCAGCATGACCGTCGCGCCGGTCAGGCCGGCCGTGGCGGCGGAGCCGATCACCGAGACGAAGGCGATCAGCAGGTAGTCGCCGATACCCAACTGGACGTCGAAGATCTGGGCGATGAAGATCGCGGCGAGCGCCGGGTAGATCGCGGCGCAGCCGTCCATCTTGGTGGTCGCGCCGAACGGGACGGCGAAGGAGGTGTACTCCTTCGGCACGCCGAGGCGCTCGGTGACCTTGACGGTGACCGGCATGGTGCCGACGGAGGAGCGGGAGACGAAGGCAAGCTGGATGGCGGGCCAGGCACCCTTGAAGAACTGGACCGGGTTGACCTTGGCGACGACCGCCAGCAGCAGCGGGTACACGCCGAACAGGACCAGCGCGCAGCCGATGTAGACGTCGGCGGTGAAGGTGGCGTACTTGCCGATGAGGTCCCAGCCGTAGTCGGCGATGGCGTAGCCGATGAGGCCGACGGTGCCGAGCGGGGCCAGGCGGATGACCCACCACAGCGCCTTCTGGAGCAGTTCCAGCACCGACTCGCTGAGGGTGAGGATCGGCTGGGCCTTCTCGCCGAGCTTCAGCGCGGCGATGCCGGCGACGGCGGCCATGAAGACGATCTGGAGGACGTTCAGCTCGGTGAACGGCGTGATGACGTCCGTGGGGACGATGCCGGTGAGGAAGTCCAGCCAGCTACCGGCGTTCTCGGGCTTCTCGCCGTCCTTGGGCGTGAGGCCGGTGCCGGCGCCCGGGTTGGTGACCAGGCCGATCGCGAGGCCGATGGCGACGGCGATCAGCGACGTGATCATGAACCAGAGCAGGGTGCGGGTGGCCAGCCGGGCGGCGTTGTTGACCTTGCGCAGGTTGGTGATGGACACCAGGATCGCGAAGAAGACGAGCGGCGCGACGGCCAGCTTCAGCAGTTGGACGAAGATGTGGCCGACCTTGTCCAGGGTGGTGTGCAGCCACTGCACGTCATAGGTGCGGGTGACCCAGCCGAGGACCACGCCGAGGACGAGACCGGCGACGATCTGGGCCCAGAAGGGCACCTTCGGTATGCGGCGGACGGGCGGGGTATCGGGGTTCGCGGTGCTCGCGGACGCGGACACGGACACACTCCAGTGAGGCGTATCGGGGAATACGGGACGAGGGGTGCGGCGCACGCGCCTTACGGCGGCGCCGCTGCATGATGCCGGGTCAGACTTCGCGGCAACAGACCGCGGACATACAGCGGCAGAGGTCGACGTGCAGGCGCGCCACGAGCGGGATGCTCATGGCGTCGGCTTCGGGGCGCACTGCTGTCGTCACGTCGAACACGTTAACACTTGAACTTTGAGGACCTCAAAGCACTTCTTTGGGTCCGCCGGGCCAAGAACGCCAACACCCCCGTGCGAAGCGCTGCTTCGGCACGGGGGTGCGCGGGGGTACGTGACTCAGCTCACCGGGCGGCCCGGTCCTCCCGGGACCGGTTGGCCTCAAGGCGGGCCTTGGCGGTGTCGACCTTCTCGACGATCTGCGCGGACATCGCGTCGCGCTGCTTGCGCAGCAGGACGAAGCTCAGGGGCGCCGAGATCACGATGGACAGGAGGAGCACCCACAGCAGGTTGGAGTCCCCGAGGCCGCGCGGCAGCGCGCCGACGTACACCAGCCCCCACAGGGCGAGGAAGCAGCCGGCGAAGACGCCCAGGCGCATGAGGGAGTACCGGATCGTGGCGCTCGTGCGGGCAGCGGACACGGCGGGGCCTTCTTCCTTCGTATTCCTTGGTACGGCGTTCCTGCCCGTCCAGTGAAGCACGTGCCGATTCGATCAGTTCAGGGGGTGGAGCGGCAGATGCATGATGATGTCGTCCCGGTCGTCGCCGTCGGCCACCCGGATGGCGTCCGGGACCCGGCCGACCTCCTTGTAGCCGCACGAGGCGTAGAACCGGTCGACGCCGGTGCCGCCGCGGCAGGTGAGCCGGACGGCCTCGATGCCGTCGAGGCCGCGCACCGCCCGCTCCGTGGCGGCCATCAGGTCGCGCCCGTACCCCTTGCCCTGGTGACGGGGGTGGACCATCACGGTGTAGAGCCACACCCAGTGCCGCATCAGGCGGTGGGTGTTGTGCGTGATGAAGGCGGTGGCGGCGACGGCGCCGTCCTCGTCGTGGCCGACCAGCAGCCGGGTGCGGCCCTCGGTCATGGCGGCGAGGTGCTTGACCCACTCGGGGCGGATGTCGTCGGGGGTGACGGGCGGGACGAAGCCGACGGAGCCGCCCGCGTTGGAGACGTCCGCCCACAGGGTGAGGACGCCGTCGCGCAGAGCGGGACCGACCGGCGGGTCCAGTGCGAAGGTCAACGGCATGCGAGCGACGATAAACGGCTCAGCCGAGGGCCCGCGCCGCCATCCGCAGGTCGGACACCAGGCCCGCGTAGAGGGCCTCGCGGTCGCGGGAGCGCAGCACGGCGGAGGGGTGGACGGTCGCGACCAGGCACGCGCCGAGTTCCTCGTGGCCGGGCAGCGGCAGCAGGGTGCCCCGCTGCTCGGTGACCCGGAACGACGGACCGAGCAGGGCCTTCCCGGCGGTGGCACCCAGGGCGACGACCACCTCGGGGGCGACCAGCCGCAGTTCCGCCTCCAGCCACGGCCGGCAGGCGGCCGCCTCGCGGAGGCTCGGCGACTTGTGGATGCGGCGCTTGCCCCGCTCGGGCACGACCGTGAACTTGAAGTGCTTGACGGCGTTGGTGACGTACGTGTCGTCCGGCTCGATCCCGGCCTCGTCCAGCGCCCGGGTGAGCACCTGGCCGGCCGGCCCGACGAACGGCGCGCCCTGCCGGTCCTCCTGGTCGCCGGGCTGCTCGCCCACCAGCAGGACCCGCCCGTGGGCGTTCCCGGCGCCGAAGACGGTCCGTGTGGCGTCCCGGTGCAGCGGGCAGCCCCGGCACCCGGCGGCCGCCTCGCGCAGCGCCTCGATGCCGGCGCCCTCCGGTACGAAGGGCGCGGCGTCGTAGGCGTCCTCGGGGGCGGCGCCCCGGGCGGCGGCGTGGCCGGTCACGCGCCCCGGGTACCCGGCGGGGGCGGGGCCGAACGCGCCCGGGCCCGGCGGGTCAGACCCGCATGGGCTGGGGCGATTCGCGGCGGTCCGCGTCGGGGCCCGGGTACTCGCGGATGATCTCGTACCGCGTGTTGCGCTCCACGGGGCGGAAGCCGGCGTCCCGGATCAGCTCCAGCAGGTCCTCGCGGCCCAGCTTGCTGGGCGTGCCGTAGTTGTCCGCGTCGTGCGTGATCTTGTACTCGACGACCGAGCCGTCCATGTCGTCCGCGCCGTGCTGGAGGGCGAGCTGGGCGGTCTGGACGCCGTGCATGACCCAGAAGACCTTGACGTGCTGGATGTTGTCGAAGAGCAGCCGGGAGACCGCGAAGGTCTTCAGGGCCTCGGCGCCGGTGGCCATCGTGGTGCGCGCCTGGAGCCGGTTGCGGACCTTGCCGTCCCGCATGTCCACGAAGTCGTGCTGGTAGCGCAGCGGGATGAAGACCTGGAAGCCGCCGGTCTCGTCCTGGAGCTCACGCAGCCGCAGCACGTGGTCGACGCGGTGGCGGGGCTCCTCGATGTGCCCGTACAGCATCGTGCACGGGGTCCGCAGACCCTTCTCGTGCGCGAGGCGGTGGATGCGGGACCAGTCCTCCCAGTGGGTGCGGTGGTCCACGATGTGCTGCCGGACCTCCCAGTCGAAGATCTCCGCGCCGCCACCGGTGAGCGACTCCAGACCGGCCTCGATCAGCTCGTCGAGGATCTCGGAGGCGGACAGTCCGGAGATCGTCTCGAAGTGGTGGATCTCCGTGGCCGTGAAGGCCTTCAGGGAGACGTGCGGCAGCGCCTTCTTCAGCTCGCTCAGCGAGCGGGGGTAGTAGCGCCACGGCAGGTTGGGGTGGAGCCCGTTGACGATGTGCAGCTCGGTGAGGTTGTCGTTCTCCATCGCCTTGGCGAGGCGGACGGCCTCCTCGATGCGCATGGTGTACGCGTCCTTCTCGCCCGGCTTGCGCTGGAACGAGCAGTAGGCGCACGACGCGGTGCACACGTTCGTCATGTTCAGGTGCCGGTTGACGTTGAAGTGGACGACGTCACCGTTCTTGCGCGTGCGCACCTCGTGGGCGAGACCGCCGAGCCAGGCCAGGTCGTCCGACTCGTAGAGGGCGATGCCGTCCTCGCGGGTCAGCCGCTCCCCGGAACGGACCTTCTCCTCGAGCTCGCGCTTGAGCCCCGCGTCCATAGCAGGCCGCCTCCCATACGTGCGTCAATCGGGCTCCACCACCGTACTCCCCCGGAAACACGCGGTGTCGTCAGCCCTCCTCCGGCAGGTCGCCGACCCGGTTCTCCCACTTCGTCGACAGCACGATGGTGGTGCGGGTGCGGGAGACGCCCTTGGTCCCGGACAGCCGGCGGATCGTCTTCTCCAGGCCGTCGACGTCGCTGGCGCGCACCTTGAGCATGAAGGAGTCGTCACCGGCGATGAACCAGCAGTCCTCGATCTCGGCCAGGTCCTTCAGCCGGCGCGCCACGTCCTCGTGGTCGGCGGCGTCGGAGAGGGAGATGCCGATCAGCGCCGTGACGCCGAGGCCGAGGGAGGCGGCGTCCACCGTGGCGCGGTAGCCGGTGATGACGCCCGCCGCTTCCAGCCGGTTGATGCGGTCGGTCACGGAGGGCCCGGAGAGCCCGACGAGCCGGCCGAGCTCGGCGTACGAGGCCCTGCCGTTCTCGCGAAGGGCCTGGATGAGCTGCCTATCCACGGCGTCCATATACCTGAAGCCTTCCATTGTTCAGCAACACAGCGTTTTTGATTGTAGAATCAAAGGCACACAGAGCCAACGCCCTGTGAATCTTTCAGAAGATCAAAGACGATCCGTCAGGAGATGACACTCATCGTGTACACGATCGAGATGGCCTACGCCCACATGCGCGCGCTGCAGGAGCTGGCCAACCGCTCGCGTGCCCACCAGCCGGCCGCCGCGCGCCGGGTCGACCGCGTGTCGCCGCCTCGTCCGCGCCGTACCGGGAAGCGCTGAGAAGCCTCTCGCCGATCGGGTCCGGCTCACGACGCCCGGCCCCCGACCCGGCCCGATCGACAAGACCGCCCCTGCCGGCCGCGGGTCCTCAACCGAGCTCCCCCTCGGCCCTGCCGGGGGCGCCCCCGCCGAGCTCCCCCTTCCAGCGGCGGTACAGCCCGTGGGGCACGCCCGCGGCGTCCAGCACCCGGCCGGCGACGAAGTCGACCAGGTCCTGGATGTGCGTCGCACCCGCGTAGAACGCCGGAGAGGCGGGCAGCACCACCGCGCCCGCCTCGTCCAGCGCCACCAGGTGCCGGAGGGTCTGGCCGTTCAGCGGGGTCTCCCGGACGGCCACCACCAGCGGCCGCCGCTCCTTCAGCGTCACGCTCGCCGCCCGCTGCAACAGGTCCTTCGACAGCCCCAGCGCCACCCCCGCCACGCACGCGGTGGACGCGGGCACGATCAGCATCCCCTTGACGGGGTACGACCCCGACGACGGCCCGGCCGCGAGGTCGCCCGCCGCCCAGTGCCGCACGTCCGACACGTCCACCCGGTACGTCCCGGGCTTCCCGTCCGCGCCCCGCGACAGCCACTCGGCGAGGTCCTCGCGCCAGTGGGCGTCCCGGAAACCGATCCCGGTCTCGTCGAGCAGCGTCAGCCGCGACGCCCGGGACACCACCAGATCGACGCTCTCCCCGGCGGCGAGCAGACCTCGCAGCACGGCGGCGGCGTACGGGGTCCCTGACGCCCCCGACACCCCGACGACCCACGGACGACGCTGCGCTTGTACCGGCTCCACGCGCTGAGCCTATCCGGCCACTCCCGTACCGAACCGGCCGGTACGGAACCGGGCCGGGCGCCCCGGACGTTTCCGGGACGGACGCGCGCACGGGCGCGCGGACCGGGACGCGCGACACACAGGGGGCCGCCATGGCGAGGACGACGAGGGGCGGCGCCACCGCCCGCACCGGAGCCGGCGGGACCGCGGCCGGCCGGATGACGGCGGCCGCCGCGCTGATGGGCGCCTGGGTGGCGCTGCTGTGGCTGCTGGAGGCCGTCGACCTGCTGAGCGGCCACGCCCTCGACACCTACGGCATCTCCCCCCGGGAGGCCGGTGAGCTGCGCGACCTCGTCCCGGCGGCGTTCCTGCACTTCGGCGCCGGGCATCTGGCGGCCAACACCGTGCCCCTGCTGGTCCTCGGCTTCCTCGCCGCGCTCGGCGGCATCCGGCGCTTCCTGGCCGTCGCGGCGCTGATCGTGGTCCTCGACGGCCTGGGGGTGTGGCTGGTGTCGCCCGCGCACAGCGTCACGGCGGGCGCGTCCGGCCTGGTCTTCGGCCTCTTCGGCTACCTGGCGGCACGCGGCTTCGTGGACCGCAGGCCGCTGGACGTCGCCGTCGGCCTGCTGGTCGGCACCGTCTGGGGCGGCACGGTCCTGCTGGGCGTGTCCCCCGCGCAGTCGGGCGTGAGCTGGCAGGGCCACCTGTTCGGGCTGCTCGCCGGCGTGGCCGCGGCCTTCGTCTTCCGCCGCCGCCGTCCGTCCGCGGACGGGGCGGCCGCCATCACGGGGTGAGGCCGCGCACCACCAGGTCGGCCAGCGCGCACACGAACAACGCCACGCCGATGAAGCCGTTGGTGGTGAAGAACGCCCGGTTCAGGCGCGACAGGTCGTGCGGGCGCACGATCGTGTGCTCGTAGACGAACGCGGCGGCGACGACCACCAGGCCGGCCCAGAAGAACAGCCCGGCGCCGGTGGCGAGCGCGTACCAGACGAGGAGGCCGGTGGTGACGACGTGCGCGGCGCGGGCCCCGTGCAGCGCCGCCGGGATGCCGAAGCGGGCCGGCACGGACTTCACCCCGTGCGCGCGGTCGGCCCGGACGTCCTGGCAGGCGAAGATCAGGTCGAAGCCGCCGATCCAGACGCCCACCGCCAGGCCCAGCACCACCGCGTCCCACGACCAGGCGCCGGTGACCGCGATCCACGCGCCGACCGGGCCCATCGCCTGCGCCAGCCCCAGGATCGCGTGCGGGAAGTTCGTGAACCGCTTCCCGTACGGATAGACCACCATCGGGACGACGGCGACCGGCGCGAGCGCCAGGCACAGCGGGTTCAGCAGCGCGGCCGCGCCAAGGAAGGCCGCCAGCGCCACCAGCGCCCCGGTCCAGGCCGAGCGGACCGACACCGCCCCGGTGACCAGCTCCCGGCCGGCCGTGCGCGGGTTCCGGGCGTCGATCTCCCGGTCGATGATCCGGTTGCACGCCATCGCGAAGGTGCGCAGCCCCACCATCGCGACCGTGACCAGCAGCAGCTCCACCCAGTGGACGGTCCGGTCCTCCTGGTACATCGCGGTGAGCGAGGCGATGTACGCGAAGGGCAGCGCGAAGACCGAGTGCTCGATGAGCACCAGCCGCAGGAAGGCCTTCACCTTCCCGCCCGGCCGCGGCGCCGGGCCGGAATCCACCACCCCGTCGGCGGTCGTCATCATGCGAGGCTCCCGAGGAACGCGTCGATGTCGGCCAGCAGGCCGGCGACGGGCACCGGGCCCGTCTCCACCGTCCAGGTCGTGCCGGGGTCGTCCGGCGGGGTGACACGGGCCGTGAAGGCGTACGCGTCCGCGCCCGCCGGGCGGGCGTCCAGGACCAGCACGGCGCCGCCGTCGACGGTGAACGGCCCGGACGCCGCCGCCAGCCCGTCGCGCAGCCGCTCGGCGAAATGGGCGGGCTCCACGTCGCGCACACCAGGCAGCTCGAAGCCGTCGCCCTCACCGCCGGTCTCGGTCATGACCGCCCAGAGGTCCCCGGGGCCGGCGAACTCCTCCGGGGTCACGCCCGCCTCGGCGGCGGCCGCCCGCACCCCCGGCTGGTCCGGGTCGAGCTCCGGGCGCACCAGCGCGACGTAGTCGGTGTCGGTGCCGATGAAGAGGGCCGGGCCGCCCACGGCGATGGGGCTCACAGGCCGTACTCCTTCCAGCGGCGGTCTACCAGGGCCGCCGTCGCGGGGTCGGACTCGACCATGTCCGGCCAGCCGCCGTCGCGGGTGTAGCCCTCCTCGGGCCACTTGCGGGTGGCGTCGATGCCCGCCTTGCCGCCCCAGAACTGCTGGTACGACGCGTGGTCCAGGTGGTCGACCGGGCCCTCGACGACCGTCAGGTCGCGGGCGTAGTCGGTGTTGCCCAGCGCCCGCCAGGACACCTCGTGCAGGTTGCGGACGTCGCAGTCGGCGTCGACGATCACGATCAGCTTGGTCAGCGACATCATGTGCGCGCCCCAGATGGCGTGCATGACCTTCTGGGCGTGCTTGGGGTACTTCTTGTCGATCGAGACGATCGCGCAGTTGTGGAAACCGCCCGACTCCGGCAGGTGGTAGTCCACGATGTCCGGCACGATGATCTTGAGCAGGGGCAGGAAGAAGCGTTCCGTCGCCCGGCCCAGCGGACCGTCCTCGGTCGGCGGGCGGCCCACCACGATCGACTGGAGCAGCGGCCGCCGCCGCATCGTCACGCAGTCGATGGTCAGCGCCGGGAACGGCTCCTGCGGGGTGTAGAAGCCCGTGTGGTCGCCGAACGGCCCCTCGGGCAGCATCTCGCCCGGCTCCAGCCAGCCCTCCAGCACCACCTCGGCCTGCGCCGGAACCTGGAGCGGCACGGTCTTGCAGTCGACCATCTCGATCCGCTTGCCCTGGAGGAAGCCCGCGAACAGGTACTCGTCGATGTCCTCCGGCAGCGGTGCCGTGGAGGCGTACGTCACGGCCGGCGGCGCTCCGAAGGCGATCGCGACCGGCAGCCGCTCCCCGCGCCGGGCGGCGACCTGGTAGTGGTTGCGGCTGTCCTTGTGGATCTGCCAGTGCATGCCGATGGTGCGCCGGTCGTGGCGCTGGAGCCGGTACAGACCGAGGTTGCGGATGCCGTTCTCGGGGTGCCGGGTGTGGGTGAGCCCCAGGTTGAAGAACGAGCCGCCGTCCTTGGGCCAGGTGAAGAGGGCCGGGAGCTGCTCCAGGTCCACGTCGTCGCCGGTGAGGACGACCTCCTGCACCGGGGCGTCCTTCACCTTCTTCGGCGGTACGTGGGTCATCGCGCCCAGCTTGCCGAACGCCTCCCGCACCCCCACGAAGCCGTGCGGCAGCTCGGGCTTCAGCAGCCCGCCCACCTTGGCGCCGATCTCGTCGTACGACCGCAGCCCCAGGGCCTTCAGCAGCCGCCGGTCCGTACCGAAGACGTTCATCGCCAGCGGCATCGACGACCCGCGCACGTTCTCGAAGAGGAGCGCCGGTCCGCCGGACTTCTGGACCCGGTCGACGATCTCCCCGACCTCCAGATACGGGTCGACTTCGGCCTTGATGCGCTTGAGGTCGCCTTCGCGCTCCAGCGCCCTGAGCAGCGAGCGGAGATCGTCGTGAGCCATGGGGCCCAGTATCGGCCACCGGCTAGGCTGGAGCTGTCACCGGGGCGGGCGAAACGCGCTCCGCCGCTGCTTCCAGGGGGCTGTCCCACATGCTCAGGGCACTGCTGTACATCCTGCCGCTGGCGCTGACGATCTTCGCCTTCATCGACTGCCTGAACACCCCCGAGGACGAGACCCGGCACCTGCCGAAGGTCGCCTGGATCTTCATCATCCTGCTCTTCTGGATCGTCGGCCCGATCGTCTGGCTGGCCGCCGGCAAGCTGCGCCACGCCCCGGACGGTGGCCGTCCCTCGCCCTTCTCGACGGGCCGCGCACCGCGCACCGAGTGGGTCGCGCCCGACGACAACCCCGAGTTCCTGAAGTCGCTGCGCGCGGAGAACGAGAAGGACGAGGCGCTGCTCAAGGACTGGGAGGCCGACCTGCGCCGCCGCGAGGAGGAGCTCAAGGACCGCGAGGACCTCAAGGACGGCGAGCGGGACGAGCAGCAGGACGGCGGGGACAAGGGTCCCGAGAAGTCCTGACCCCGCCTCCGCTCCGGCGGGTCCCGGGCGGGGAAGAGTACCGCCATGGACCTCGACCGGCGGGCCACCCCGCCCGACCCCACGATCCCCGTCGTCGACCTGGCGTCCTGGCTGTCGGGTGACCGCGCCGCCCGCGCCGCGACCGCGCGCACCGTGGACCGGGCGCTGCGCGCCGCCGGGTTCCTGCTGGTGACCGGACACGGGGTGGAGCCGGAACTGCGGGCGGCGGTCCGGCGCGAGGCGCGGCGGTTCTTCCACCTGGACGCGCGGCTGAAGCGGCGGTACGCCGTGAAGGTCGGCGGACGCGGGTGGCTCGGCCCGGGCGCGGAGGCCAACGCGTCCGCGGAGGGGGCGGCCGGCCCGCCGGACCTGAAGGAGTCGCTGTCGTTCGCCGCCGACGAGCCGTCCGGCGACCCGGCGGTGGACGCGGAGTGGTTCCTGCCCAACACCTGGCCGGCCGAGGTGCCGGGACTGCGGCCGGCGGCCGAGGAGTACCTGGCGCGGATGCGGGAGCTGTCGGACCGGCTGCTGGAGCTGCTGGGCACGGCCCTGGGCGAGGACGAGGACTTCTTCACGCGGCACACCGCCCGGCCGACCTGGGGTTTCAACATCAACTGGTACCCGGGGCGGGACGTGCTGGGCGATCCGGAGCCGGGCCAGTTCCGCATCGGGGCGCACACCGACTTCGGGACGGTGACGGTGCTCGACCGGCAGGCCGGGAAGGGCGGGCTCCAGGTGTTCACCGACCGGCGCGGCTGGGAGGACGCCCCGTACGACCCGGACGCCCTCACCATCAACATCGGGGACCTGATGGCCTTCTGGACGGACGGGCGCTGGCGCTCGGGCCGACACCGGGTGCTGCCGCCGCCCGCTGACGTCCCCTCCGAGGAACTGATGTCGCTGGTGTACTTCTACGAGTGCGATCCCGGCACCGACGTCCGGGGCGTCGACTCGCACGCGTACCTGCGCGCGCAGCTTGACGCGATCACGACTGAATGACGGTTCGCCCGACCCCGCACGCAGCCAACGGTTCGAAAGTAACCTTGACTTGACGCTGAGTCACGGGGGGTGGCGGTGGACAGAGAGCTGTACGGCCGCGAGGCGGTCCTGGACGAGTCGGGCCTCGCCGCGCGGCTGACCGGACTCACGCCGTACGGCTTCGCCTCCGCCGGGTACGAGCACGGCGACGACCCGCCCGTGACCGTCTTCACCGGCGGCCGGGGCATGGGCAAGACCGCCCTGCTCAAACAGGTCCGCAACGCCTACCGGGGCGGCACCCCGCTCGCGCTGCTGGACTGCGCGCACATCGAGCCGCCGCTCGACCACGGGCCCGGCTGGAACCCGCTGACCGGCGCCCTCGCCGAGCTGGCCGTGCAACTGTCGCCGAGGATCCACTCGGCGCGCCCGGTGGAGTTCCCGCGCCTCGCCCTGGGCCTGGCCGCCGTCGCGGTCACCGGCTGGTCACAGGACGACGACGACCGGGCCCGGCGCGACCTCCAGCGCCTCGGGCCGGTCCTCGCCACCGTCGACGAGGCCAAGGGCGCGGCCGGTACGTGGGTCTCCAAGGTGCTGGCCAAACTGGCCGCGACGGCCGCCGAGACGACCGCGCCGGTGGCCGGACTGCTCGCCGAGGCCACGGTGGAGACCGTCCTGGAGGAGGTGTTCGGCCGCTACCAGCGCAAGTCCAAGGCCTGGTACGGCATGTACCGCAACGCGGGCGGGCGCGGTGAACTGGGCCTGCACCAGCTCGCCGTCGACTTCGAGCTGGGCGGACGGCGCCGGGAGGAGGCCGAGGGGTTCCTGGTCGGCGCGCTCGTGGAGGACGTGCGCCGCGCCTACACGGGCCTCACCCGGCGCGGGACCCGGCGCGGCCGGCCGCTCGTCCTGCTGGACAACGCCCACCTGCCGCTGGGCCGGCGGCTGATCGAGCCGATCCTGCGGGACCGCAGCGCGGGGCGCCGCGACCAGCTCGTGCTCGTCGCCTCGTCCCGGGAGCGCGACCACGAGGGGCTGCGGCGGGCGACCCGCGCCCGGTTGCCGGAGGTCGCGCACCGGGCGCCCTGCCCCCGGGGCCCGGACATCACCTCGGGCATCCTCGCCGTGGAGCTCACCCCGCTGAGCGCCGCGCACGCGCGGGCGGTGTTCGACCGGTACGACCCGGCGGGCCGCGCGCCGGCCGACCTGTCGCGGGCGGTCCACCGGCTGACGGCCGGACGGCCGCTGGGCGTGGCGCTGCTCGGGCGGGCGGCGGGCGAGGTGCCGGCGGCCGGGCGCGGGGCGCTCACGCCGGGCGCGCTGCTGGACCTGACGGTGGAGCTGCGCGAGGACGCCCCCGCCGTCCCGGTCGCCGACACCCTGCTGGGCGAGCTGCTGCCGCCCGGGCTGCGCCCGGACGCCGCCGCCGTGCTGGCCGCCGCCCACGACGAGGAGTCGGCCCGCGTGCTGGCCCGCACCCGGCTGCGCGGGGCGTCGGTGGAGGGCGACATGGCGCTGCTGGTGCGCGACGCGCTGCGGGCGGACGGCTGGCCCGAGGGCGGCGGGCACTTCGTCGCCGACCCGCTGCTGCGGGCCCTGCTGCTGCACCGGCTGCGCTTCCACGACGACGCGCCCGCGTACGCCGCCTGGCGCGCCGTCCACGAGACGCTGCACCGCCACCACGGCCCCGGGCCCACCCCGTACCGGCTCCGCCAGGAGCTGGCGCTCGGCCGGACCGAGGAGGCGGTCACCACGCTGCGGCTGGAGTTCCCCGGCCCGGACGTGCTGGGCTGGCTGGCCCGGCTGCGGCTGATCGCCTCCGCCCCGTACCCCCGGGAGAAGGGGCGCACCGGGCCCGACCCGCGCCGGGCGACGGCGCTGGGCGAGGACCCGGGCGGCCCGCTGCCGGAGGGCCTGGACGCCGACGGGACGGCACTGCACCTGGGGCTGCGGCGGCTGCTGCACGCGGTGTGGCTGCTGACCGACCCGCTGGCGCTGCCCGACGACGACGTGATCGACAAGCTGGTGCACGAGCTGCGCCAGTTGTCCGGCCGGCACCTGACCGGCACCAGCACGCTGTGGGACGCGGCCACCCACTGGCCGAAGGACATCCGTGCCTGGCGGAGCCCCGCGGTTCCGCCGGGGCGGGAGGACGGAGTCTGACGTGCCCCATCCACTGCGCTACCGGGTCTTCTACACCACCCGGCAGAAGATCGTCACCAGTGCGCTGGTGCTCGCGCTGCTCACCTGGGGCACCGTCTGGGCCGTCGGCCGGCTGACCACCCCGGAGGACCGCTCCTGCGCCCCGGGGGTCGCCCGCCCGGCGGGCAGTGACGAGTGCGTCGGCGTCTCCGGCGACGGCTTCGACTTCGGGGTGGCGTCCCTGCGGGACGTCTCCCGGGCCATCGCCCGGGAGAACGCGGGCCTGAAGGCGGGCGAGTACGCCACGGTGGCGCTGCTGCTGCCGCTGACCTCCACCAGCCCGGGGATGAGGATCAAGGTCCTGCACGAGGTGCAGGGCGCCTTCGCCCAGCAGTACGAGGCCAACAACGAGTCCAACAACCAGGTCCCCAAGATCCGGCTGGTCCTGGCCAACACCGGCAACGGCAACGCCCACTGGCGCACCACCGTCGCCGCCCTGAAGGGCATGACCGGCGCGCCCCACCACCTGCGGGCGGTGTCCGGCATAGCGACCAGCAGCACCCCCGTCCGGCAGGCGGTGGCCGAGCTGACCGCCGCGGACATCGCGGTGGTGGGCACCACCATCACCGCCGACGACCTGACCAACGGCCCCCGCCGGAAGCCGTTCCCCGGGCTCGCGCGGGTGTCCCCCACCAACAGCGACGAGGCGGACGCCCTCGCCCACTTCGGCCGGGTGGAGGCGGCGAAGGCGATCCTGGTGCACGACGCCCGGGACGGCGACCACTACACGGACACCCTGAAGG
The DNA here is from genome assembly GCF_043077235.1 of Streptomyces sp. NPDC016309. Taxonomy (NCBI): domain Bacteria; kingdom Bacillati; phylum Actinomycetota; class Actinomycetes; order Kitasatosporales; family Streptomycetaceae; genus Streptomyces; species Streptomyces sp. NPDC016309. Next base: position 966,297 of record NZ_JBIBSG010000001.1, read on the forward strand.
GCGCCTTCTCGAAGCTGCTGGCGAAGTCGCCGTACCAGCCGCAGCTCTTCACCTCGCCCGAGGACCCGAACGACGAGGGCACCACCGCCAACACCTTCCAGCAGATCGCCCATCTGCTGTGCACCACCCGCGCCGACACCGTGTTCTTCGCCGGGCGCCACACCCAGCTACGGCAGTTCATCAACGCGCTGGGGTCACGCGGCTGCACGCACCGGAAGTTCACGGTGCTGACCGGTGACGAGGGCTCGTACCTGGGCGCCGACGGGGAGCTCGACCGCGGCGCGCTGGGCGCCGGCCTGACCGTCCGCTACGCGGCCCTGGCCCACCCCGACGCATGGCTTCCGCCCCGTGGCGGGAAGGCCCCCACGCCGGGCGGCTCGGCGGAGGCGTACGCGCGGTTCCGCGCGATGACGGAGGCGGTGTCGGGTCCGGAGGCGGGCCCCGTCGGGCAGGTCGAGCTCTCGGACGGGCAGGCGATCATCGCGTACGACGCGATGACGGTCGCCGTGCAGGCCGTCCGGCGGGCCACGGTGCAGGGCAAGCGGCTGCCGGCCCTGAAGGACGTGGGGCTCCAGTGGCCCCAGATGACCGGGGACCTGGGGGTACGGGGCGCGAGCGGCTGGATCTGCCTGGACAACCACGGCAACCCGTACAACAAGGCGGTCCCGGTGGTGGAGCTCACCCGCGACAAGCCCCGGTTCGTCGCCATCGCCTGGCCGGACGGCCGGCCGCCGGCCGCCGACTGCATGCCCCCGCGCACCCCGTAGCGTCCGGGCCCCTCGGCCCCGGTGCACGCCCTACGTGGCGTCGAAGTCGCGGGCCTCGTACTGGTCCCGCAGCTCCTGCCAGCGGTCGCGGGACCAGGCGGGCCAGGAGGCCGGGTGGCCGTCCAGGGAGTCGGCGAGGTACAGGAAGTGGTCGTGCCAGCCGGCCAGGCGGTCCAGCCGGAAGTCGTCCGTCCCGCGCAGCTCGCCGGTGAACCGCAGCGCGGTCCCGCCGCGTCCGCCGCCCGGATCCAGGTGGAACCGCATCCGCCCGTGGACCTCCACGGTGTACTCGACGATCCGCTCCGGGTCCCAGGCGGTGACCGTCCCCGACACCTCGGTCGCCGGCTCCGTGGTGAGCCAGCGCAGCGTGACGTCGCCGCCGAGCCGGCACTGGAGGATCTCGGCCTCGGCGAGCCAGCCCCGCAGGCCGCCGGGGGTGGTCAGGGCGAGCCAGACCCGTTCGGCGGGGTGGGGCAGGGGGACCACGAACCGCAGGGTGTGGGTGTCGCCGTGGCTGTCGCTGATGCCGGGAGGGATCTGATCGGCCATGCATCCAGCGTCGCGCGGTCCCCTGCCCGGCGCTACCTCAGGCGCCGGGCACCGGCGAGCGCGCCTCAGACTCCCGCGTAGGAGTGCAGGCTGTTCACGAAGATGTTGACCCCGTAGTAGTTGAAGAGCCAGCAGGCGAAGGCGATCAGCGCCACGTACGCCGCCTTGCGGCCCTTCCAGCCGGCCGTCGCCCGGGCGTGCAGGTACGCCGCGTAGGCGACCCAGGTGATGAACGACCAGACCTCCTTGGCGTCCCAGCCCCAGTAGCGGCCCCACGCGTCACCGGCCCAGATGGCACCGGCGATGATCGTGAAGGTCCACAGCGGGAAGACCGCCGCGTTCACCCGGTAGGCGAACTTGTCCAGGGTCGCCGCGGCCGGCAGCCGCTCCAGCACCGAGCGGGCGAAGCCGCTCGGCGTGCCGCCGGACGCGACCTTGTTCTCGTACGCGTCCCGGAAGAGGTACAGCAGCGTGGCGACCGCGCCCAGGTAGAACACGGCGCCGCAGAAGATCGCGGTGGAGACGTGGATCCACAGCCAGTACGAGTGCAGGGCCGGCACGAGCTGGTCGCTCTCGGTGTACAGCCAGGTGGTGGCGACGCCCAGGTCCAGCAGGACGGTGGTGACCAGGAGCAGGCCCATCCAGCGGACGCTGCGGCCGGCCGCCAGGAAGGCCAGGTACGCGCCGACCGCCACCGTGGAGAAGGTCAGGGAGAACTCGTACATGTTGCCCCAGGGGGCCCGCTGCACGGACAGCGCCCGGGCGACCACGCCCGCGGCCTCCACCAGGAAGGCCAGGGTGGTCAGCGAGACGGCGATGCGCCCGTACAGGTCGCCCTTCTCGTCCCCGCCGGCCGCGCCGGGCCCGTCCGGCACGTCCCGCGCGCCGGACGCGGAGCGGGTGACGACCCGCGGCCGGTCCAGCACGGCGGTGCCCCCGGCCTGCCCCGCCGTCCGCACCCGGACCCCCGGTGCCGCCGGGGTGGTCAGGGCCGCCGCCGTCCGGCCGACCTTGCTGCGGCTGCCGAGGACCCACTCGGCGATATGCGCGAGGAAGGCCAGCGTGTAGACGGCCATGGACGAGTAGACGAGCACGTTGCTCGTCTGCGCCAGGCTCTCGTTGGTCGCGGCGGCGAGATTCACTTCTCAGCCCTTTCATCGGCTTCGTCGGCCTCGGGCGCGGTCGGCGCCACGGAGTGGAGCACGGCCGCGAGGTCGGCCAGTTCCTCGGGGAGCTTCGCGGACTCGCTCCGCCCCAGCCCCGCCATCTCGACGACGGTCAGCCCCCCGGTGGAGGCGTCCCCTCGTACGGCACGCACCCAGACCCGGCGGCGCTGGATGAACAGCGACCCGGCGAGTCCGGCGATCGCGGCGACGGCACCACCGAGGGCGAGGCCGTTGCCCGGCTGCTGGGAGATCTTGAAGCTGGCCCACTCCTTGATCTCCTTCTCGAAGGTGATCGAGCCCGCCCCGTCCGGCATCTTCATCGTTTCGCCCGGCAGCAGCGTCTGCTTGAGGATGTCGCCGTTCGGTCCCTTGAAGGGCTTCATCTTGCTGGTGTCGAGCTGGTACACGTTCTGCGGCAGCCCGCCGTCCACGCGCAGGTCGCCGTGGTAGGCGCTGAGGTTCAGCGCGGGGAAGGCCAGCCCGGGGAACTTGCTGAACATCATCCCGCTGCCCTTGCCCGCGTAGGTCGGCACGAAGAAGGCCGGGAAGCCGAGCTGCACCTTCTTGCCGGTGCTGTCGCGGTAGCCGTCCATCACCTTGATCACACCGGTGGAGGTGATGTTGTTGTCGATCGGCAGCAGCGGCACGGCGCCCTTGAAGACGACGGCGCCCTTGCCGTCCTTGACGGTGACGACGGGCGCGTACCCGTGGGAGATCAGGTAGACCTTGGAGCCGCCGACCTCCAGCGGCTCGTTGACCCGGATGACGCTCCGCTTCCGGTCGCCGCCGTTCTCGGAGTACGTGACGTCCGCCTCGAAGGTGCGGGGCGTGCCGCGCTGCGGCCCGCCGGTCTCGTACGTGCCGGTGAACTGGTTCATCCGGAAGCTGAAGGGCGCCAGCTCGTCGGTGGAGAACAGCGACCCGGACGAGAAGTCGTCGTACTGGGTGAGCGTGTTGGCGAAGCCCCCGCCCTCGATGATCAGCTTGCCGCCCTCGGACTTGAACAACTGGCCCGCGGCGAACGCCACCAGCATCACGATCAGCGAGACGTGGAAGAGCAGGTTGCCGACCTCGCGCAGGTACCCCTTCTCGGCGGCGACGGCGTCGCCCGTCCCATGGGCCCGGAAGCGCCGCTTCCTGAGCATGCCGAGCGCCGCCTCGCGCACTTCCTCGGGCGTGGCCTCGGTGCGCCAGGTGGCGTACGCGGGCAGCCGGGTCAGCCGCTTGGGCGCGGCCGGCGGGCGGCCGCGGAGCTGGCCGGCGAACTGCCAGGTGCGCGGCACGATGCAGCCGATGAGGGAGACGAACAGCAGGATGTAGATCGCGGAGAACCACACCGAGCTGTAGACGTCGAAGAGCTGGAGCCGGTCGTAGATCGGGGCCAGGACGTCGTGCTGCTCCTTGAAGGAGCGGACCTTCAGGTCGTCCACGCTGTTCTGCGGGATCAGCGAGCCGGGGATCGCGCCCAGCGAGAGCAGGAAGAGCAGGATCAGCGCGACCCGCATGGACGTGAGCTGCCGCCAGAACCAGCGGATCCAGCCGATGGGCCCGAGCGTGGGGCCGCCGCCGTGGGCGGACTCCTCCCTGGGGGCGGTGGAGAGCTGCTCGCCCGCCTCCGCCAGGTCCTGCTCGGTCGTTTCGGTCTTGCTCATGGATCTAGATCCCCACCTGGAAGCCTGCGGACCACCCTTGCATCTCCTGCACCAGGGTGTCCCACGCCCCCGTGAGGAGGAGCAGGCCGGTCAGGATCATCATGCCGCCGCCGATCCGCATCACCCAGGCGTAGTGCCGCTTGACCCAGGAGAACGCGCCGAGCGCCTTGCGGAACGCGACCGCGGCGAGCACGAACGGTACGCCGAGTCCGAGGCAGTACGCGACGGTCAGCAGCGCCCCGCGGCCCGCGCTGGCCTCGTTGGCGGCGAGGGCCTGCACGGACGCGAGCGTCGGTCCGATGCACGGCGTCCAGCCGATGCCGAAGAGCGCGCCCAGCAGCGGCGCCCCGGCCAGCCCGGACACCGGACGCTTGTGGAGGCGGAACTCGCGCTGGGTGAACCAGGGCATGAGGCCCAGGAAGAAGACGCCCATCAGGACCATCAGGACGCCGAGGACGGTGGTGAGCGTCTCGCGGTGGGCCTGGAGGGTCCAGCCGAAGTAGCCGAACAGGGCGCCGCCGGAGACGAAGACGGCGGAGAAGCCGAGGACGAAGAGGGCGGCCCCGGCCGTCATCCTGCCCCGCCGGGCCTCGGCCAGGTCGGTACCGGTGACGCCGGTCACGTAGGAGAGGTAGCCCGGCACCAGCGGCAGGACGCAGGGGGAGAAGAAGGAGACCAGCCCGCCCAGTACAGCGAGGGGCAGGGCTAGCAGAAGGGCCCCGCTGGAGACCGTCTCGTTGTACATCGGCTAGTTCCCCGAAGCCTTCTCGGCCACCAGGGGGTCGATCATCTTGCGCAGCCGGGTCTCGTCCAGCGCGGTGAGCGAGCGCGCGGCGATCTTCCCGTCGCGGTCGAGGACGACGGTGGAGGGGATGCCCTGGGGGTTGAGGGTGCCCTTCGGGAAGCCGTAGAGCACCAGCTCGCCGTCCGGGTCGTACAGGCTCGGGTAGGGGACCTTGTAGTCCTTCTCGAAGGCGAGGGCGGGCTGCTTGTTGTGGTCCCGGGTGTTGATCCCGACGAACTCCACGCCCTTGCCGTCGAGGTCGCCGGCGGCCTTGGCGAAGTGCTTGGCCTCGGCGCGGCAGGGGCCGCACCAGGAACCCCAGACGTTCAGCACGACGACCTTGCCCTTGAGGTCGGCGACGTCGAGCCGCTCGCCGTCCAGGGTCTCGCCGGCGAGCTTGCCGGGTGCCTTGCGCTCGCCCTTGGCGACGGTGTCGACACCGCCGGTGTTGGTGACGAAGTTGGTGTTGCCGCCACCGCCGGACGTGCCGTTGGAGTCGCCGCTGCACGCGGTCAGCGTGAGCGCGGCCGCCAGGGCGCCGGCGGTGAGCAGGATGCCTCGGGGGGCGCGGCTAAGGCTCATGTGAAAAGTTTCGCATGTACGTTTCGGGGATCTTGCGCGCCCCCCTGCGTGCCCGTAAAGCCCGATGTCAGGCGGGCTTAAGGAAGGCGTTCCAGCCGCCCGCGGGCGATTGGCCGACCTCGAGCGTACGGAGCTTGTCGAGGATCCGCGGGTCCTGGACGTCCAGCCAGTCGGTGAACTGCCGGAACGACACCAGCCGTACGTCCTTCTTGCCGGCCATGCCCTTGAGCGCCTCTTCGACGGCGTCCATGTAGATGCCGCCGTTCCACTGCTCGAAGTGGTTGCCGATGAAGAAGGGCGCGCGATTCGTTTCGTAGGCGCGCTTGAAGCCGGCGAGGTAGGCCTCGGTCGCCTGCTTCTTCCAGCCGGGATAGCGCGACGGCATGCCCTTGGTTGTGTTCTGCGACTGATTGGCGAGGATGTTGTAGTCCATGGACAGGACTTCGAAGGAGTGCCCCGGGAAAGGCATCTGCTGGAGCGGCAGGTCCCAGATACCGCGGCGCTTGACGGGCCACTTCTGGTGTCCGCCGGGCGAGCTGGCGTCGTAGCGCCAGCCGAGCTTCTTGGCGGTGGGCAGCAGATTGTCCTGGCCGAGCAGGCAGGGGGTGCGGGCGCCGACGAGTTCCTTGCGGTAGTCGAAGGGCAGCGGGTCGAGGTCGGTCCAGCCGGTGATGGTCTTCCATTCGGTGACGAATTTCACCGCCTGGTCGATTTCGTTCTGCCAGTCGGCCGGGGTCCACTTCTCGACCGATCCGGAGCCGGCGCAGAAGTGGCCGTTGAAGTGGGTGCCTATCTCGTGCCCGTCGAGCCACGCCTGCCGGACGTACTTCAGCGTCTGCTTGATGTGGTCGTCGGTGAGGTAACCGATGTCGGAGGCGCCGGTGCGGTTGTTCGGCGGGCGGTAGAGCGTCTTCTTCGATTCGGGCAGCAGATAGAGCCCGGAGAGGAAGAAGGTCATCCCCGCGTCATGGTTCTTGGCGAGTTCCAGAAAGCGCGGGAAGAGGCCGTTGCCGACCTCGCCGGCGCCGTCCCACGAAAAGATCACGAACTGCGGCGGGGTCTGTCCCGGCTCCAGGGGAACGGGCTTGTCGGGCTGGTTGGGCTGCTTTCCGGTGTCGGACGTGGAACCGTCGCCTATGAGGCGCCCCTCCACCTTTCCGGGGCCCGGATCGCCCTTGCCGTTCCCGCCGCCCTTACCGGGCCGGCTCCCGGTGTCGTCGGTCCCCCCGGCCGGCCCGCAGCCGGCGACCCCGATCGCGGCCGCGGCCCCGACTCCGGCTCCCAGCAGGCCCCTTCGACTGATCCCGCGCATATCGTCCCCATCCGCGCTCGTTCGTTGCCGGACACACGGTCAAAACCGGCAATGGGTGAGAGGGACGGAGCAAGGGGGCGGTTCCCGGGGTCACCGGATAATCCCCTCCGTGACAAGACCGCTACACCGGACCGCTACAAGGCCCCTTCGGGCGGCCGCGCGCGGACCGCGCGCCCGCCGGGGGCCCTGGGGCTCCCGGCGGGCGCGGGTCCGGCGGGACGGCGGTCCGGCGTCACGGCGGGGACGAGGCGGCGCGGGGGCCGGCGCGGGCCGGCCCCGGGCGCGTTCAGGCGCCGAAGGCCTTGGACCCGCCCTTCACCGGCTTGGCCCCGGCGAGCAGGTGCGCCGGGACGAGGTCGCGGGCGGGCTCGCTGTAGCCGACCGAGACGATCTTGTCGCCCCGGTAGGTGAACGTCGTCAGGGACGCCAGCGTGCACTGCCGGCGCCGCGGGTCGTGCCACAGCCGCCGCCGCTCGACGAAGCTGCGGACGATCCAGATCGGGAGCTGGTGGCTGACGCAGACCGCCTCGTGCCCGCGGGCCGCGTCCCGGGCCGCGTTCAGCGCGCCCATCATCCGGACGACCTGGTCGATGTACGGCTCGCCCCAGGACGGCCGGAACGGGTTGGTCAGGTGCCGCCAGTTGGACGGCCGGCGCAGCGCCCCGTCGCCGACCCCGAAGGTCTTGCCCTCGAAGACGTTGCCCGCCTCGATCAGCCGCTCGTCGGTGCCGAGGTCCAGCCCGTGCGCCGCGGCGATGGGCTCGGCGGTCTCCTGCGCGCGCTCCAGCGGCGACGCCACCACGTGCGTGACGTCCCGGCCCGCCAGGTGCTCGGCGACCCGGTCGGCCATCTGCCGGCCCAGCTCGGACAGGTGGTAGCCGGCCCGGCGTCCGTAGAGGACGCCGTCGGGGTTGTGCACCTCGCCGTGGCGCATCAGGTGGACGACGGTGATCTCGTTCCCGGCGCTCATGCGGTCGCCTCCGCGGCGGCACGGGCGGCGGCCGGCAGCGCGGCGGCGATCCGCTCCAGGGCCCGCTCGTCGTGCGCGGTCGACACGAACCAGGACTCGAAGGCGGACGGCGGCAGGTAGACGCCCTGCGCCAGCATGGAGTGGAAGAACGCGGTGAAGCGGAACGCCTCCTGCTTCTTCGCGTCGTCGTAGTCCAGGACCTCGGCGTCGGTGAAGAAGACGGAGAACATGTTGCTCGCCGTCTGGAGGCGGTGCGCCACGCCCTCCTTGGCCAGCGCGGTGGTCACCAGCCCCTGGATCTCGCGCGAGACGGCGTCCACCTTCTCGTACGCGGCGTCGTCCAGCAGCCGGAGCTGCGCGAGGCCGGCGGCGGTGGCGACGGGATTGCCGGAGAGGGTGCCCGCCTGGTAGACGGGGCCGGCCGGGGCCAGGTGCGCCATGACGTCGGCGCGGCCGCCGAACGCGGCGGCCGGGAAGCCGCCGCCCATGACCTTGCCGAAGGTCATCAGGTCGGGCGCGACGCCGTCGACGCCGTACCAGCCGGCCTTCGACGTGCGGAAGCCGGTCATCACCTCGTCGGAGACGTACAGCGCGCCGTTCTCGGCGCACAGGTCCTTCAGCCCCTGGTTGAACCCGTCGCGCGGGGGGACCACGCCCATGTTGCCGGGCGACGCCTCGGTGATCACGCAGGCGATCTCGCCGGGGTGCGCGGCGAAGGCCCGGCGCACGGCGTCGAGGTCGTTGTACGGCAGGACGATCGTGTCGCCGGCCTGGGCGCCGGTGACGCCCGGCGTGTCGGGCAGCCCGAAGGTGGCGACACCGGAGCCGGCGGCGGCGAGCAGCGCGTCCACGTGCCCGTGGTAGCAGCCGGCGAACTTGACCACCTTGGCGCGGCCGGTGAAGCCGCGGGCCAGGCGGATCGCGGACATCGTCGCCTCGGTGCCGGACGACACCAGCCGGACCTGCTCCACCGGGGCGATCCGGGCCACGATCTCCTCGGCGAGCGCCACCTCGCCCTCACCGGGCGTACCGAAGGAGGTGCCGCGGGAGACCGCCTCCTGGACGGCGGCGATCACCTCGGGGTGGGCGTGGCCGAGGATCATCGGCCCCCACGAGCAGACGAGGTCGACGTACTCGCGCCCGTCCGCGTCCTTGAGGTACGGACCCGTACCGGACACCATGAACCGGGGCGTACCGCCCACGGCCCGGAAGGCACGCACGGGAGAGTTCACGCCGCCGGGCGTCACGAGGGACGCGCGGTCGAACAGCGTCTGTGAGACTGGGGCTTCGTATGAATACGGCACGTTGGTCCTGACCTGCGAGAACGAGTTGACGGCAGCAATGCTCGGGCATGGCGGCCGGGCGAGGGAGTGGGCCCTCCTTGAACGGCCCGCCTGTCCGCGACGTTGTTTACGACGAGGCGCCGGACCTCCGTGTCTGCGAAACTGGGGCGTCATAGGGAATGCTCACGGAATCCATGGTGTCAGAGGCCCCGACGTTCTTGCGGACAGGTGTTTCACCACACGTTCGTGGGGGAGGTCACTGTCACGATGATCGGGTTGCGCGGCGGGGGCTGTGCTACCGAAAAAGCAGTCGGGTGGAGATATGCATCGCGGTGGCGGACTGGGCGAGGGGACCGACGACCTGGGTCCTGAGCGTGCCCGGCGGGGGAAGCACCGGCGCGAGCAGGACAGAGCCGCCCTGGGCCCGGTCGGCCCGGTCGGGAGCGGAAGCGGGGGTGGCCGGGGCATGGGGGTGACCTACAAGTACTTCGGCGCGCCCAACGGCGCCACCGCCGCCCGCGTCCCGATCTCGATGCGGCCCGAGGAGCTCGGCGGCGACGAACTGGGCATGGGCGGCATGTTCACCAAGATCAAGCCGGAGACCATAGCCGCCATGGTGCTCACCGGCATCCAGGGGATGCCGCTGCACAAGGTGCCGCCGCTGGAGCTGGTGGTGCTGCATCCCGACTACGCGGTGGTCAAGCTGCCCATGACGGTCGTCGACCCGCTGCGCGGCGTCGGTGAGGAGTCCGTGGGCGCGGCGGCCTTCATCTGGTCGACCGTCCCCGACCGCGGCGGCCCCCGGGACGCCTTCAACGTGTACCAGTTGCTGCACGAGTGGCAGGACTTCTCGGTACGGCTGCACGAGGCCGGGCACCAGCCGTACTGCCTGGTGTGGCCCTGACCCGGATCCCGCCGGGCGACCGGGACGCACCGCCGGAGCCCCGGCCGGGAGCCGCGGTATGACCGGTCACGGATCGCCGGTGCGGATCGAGGCGTGGACGGAGCGGGACCTCGACCTGCTGCGGGCCGTCAACGCGCCGGAGCTGATGGACCACCTCGGCGGGCCCGAGTCCGAGGAGAAGCTGGTCACCCGGCACCAGCGGTACGTGGACCTGAGCGCGGACCGGACCGGGGCGGGCCGGATGTTCCGGATCGTGCTGGAGCCGGAGGGCATCCCGGTCGGCGTGATCGGCTTCTGGGAGCAGACCTGGGACGGGACGCGGGTGTACGAGACCGGCTGGACCGTGCTGGGGGGCTTCCAGGGGCGGGGCGTCGCGACGGCGGCGACGTCGGCCGTGGTGGAGCGGGCCCGCGCGGCGCGCAAGCACCGGTACCTCCACGCCTTCCCGTCCGTGGACAACGGCGCGTCGAACGCCGTGTGCCGGAAGGCCGGGTTCGAGCTGCTGGGCGAGCGCGACTTCGAGTACCCGCCCGGTCGTCCGCTGCGCACCTGCGACTGGCGGTTCGACCTCGAAGCCGCCTGACCGCGAGCGGCTGCGGGGCCGCGGCCGGGCAAAGGGTTTGACGGAGCGGCGCCTCCCTGCGCATATTTAGCTGCGTGACGCAGATGTTGCGCTACACAGTTCCTTTGTCCAGCCCCTCGTGCGCCGTGCCCACGGCACCGCGCCCCTTTGGAAGGCACCTCCCCCATGACCGTCCTCGTCACCGGAAGCCGCGGCCGCGTCGGCTCCACCCTCCTCACGCTGCTGCACGACCGGGGCGTCCCGGTGCGGGCCGCCTCGGCCGGCCCGGCCGGCCTCGTCCTCCCCGCCGGCGTGGCGGCCGTGCGGTGCGACCTCCGCGACCCGGCGACGTTCCCCGCCGCGCTCGACGGGGTCGACTCCGTCTTCCTGTACGCCGAACCGAGCCATGCGGAGGCCTTCGCAGCCGAGGCCCGCGCCGCCGGCGTCCGGCACGTCGTCCTGCTCTCCTCCAGCGCGGTCCTGTCCCCCGACGCCGAGGCGAACCCCATCGGCGCCTCGCACCTCGCGGCCGAGCGCGCCCTGGCAGCCGCAGCCGCCGGCGGCGCGTTCGACGTGACGTTCCTCCGGCCGGGCGCGTTCGCGACCAACGCCCTCCAGTGGGCCCCGGCGATCACGTCGACCGGCGTCGTGGACCTGCCCCACCCGGAGGCCGTGGGCGACCCGATCCACGAGGAGGACGTGGCCGAGGTGGCGTACGCCGCCCTCACGGACGACCGGCTGCGCGGCTCCACCCTCGTCCTGACCGGGCCCGAGGCGCTCACGTTCACCGAGCAGTTGGAGGTCCTCGGGCGGGTCACGGGACGCGGGATCACCGTCCGTCCCGTGCCGCCGGAGGAGTGGAAGGCGTCGGTCGCCCAGTACGTCCCGGCGGAGTTCGCCGACGCGCTGCTGGACCACTGGAGCGCGTGCACGACCGGGCCCGTGGCGCTGACCCGGACGGTCGAGGAGGTGACCGGGCGGCCGGCCCGCACCTTCGCCCGCTGGGCGGCCGACCACGCCGACGCGTTCACCGGCTGAGCGCGGGGCACGTCACGGCCGGGGGCGCGTCACGGGGGGCGCGACATGGCCGGGGGCGCGTCACGGGGGGCGCGTACGGCCGGGGGCGCGGACCCGACGGCGGCGCGGACCCGGCGGCGGCGCGGCGGGGACGGCCCGGCGGAAATGGCCTGGCTGGTCCGGCGCGCCCGGTGGCATGCTGACGACGTGAACGGACCGGAGATCCACATCAGTTTCGCGCCCGGCCTGGGCCTGTTCGTCGCCCCGGCGCGCCGTGACGGCCGCTCCGCCGTCGTCACCGACGGCGCCTCGACGCTCGGCCACGTCGTCGAGTCGCTCGGCGTGCCGCTCACCGAGGCGGGCGGGCTGCTGGTCGACGGCCGGCCGGTCACGCCCGCGCACGTCCCGGCGGCCGGCGAGGACGTCCGGGTGCTGGGCGTCGAACGCCCGCAGCCGGTACCGGGCGCGCCACTGCGGTTCCTCCTCGACGTACACCTGGGCACGCTGGCGCGCCGGTTGCGGCTGCTCGGCGTGGACGCGGCGTACGAGAGCGAGGACATCGGCGACCCGGCGCTGGCCGCGTGGTCGGCGCGGGAGCGGCGCGTGCTGCTGTCCCGCGACCGGGGCCTGCTGCGGCGCCGGGAGCTGTGGGCCGGGGCGTACGTCTATAGCGACCGCCCGGACGAGCAGGTGCGGGACGTGCTGGAGCGGTTCGCGCCGCCGCTGGCGCCCTGGACGCGGTGCACCGCCTGCAACGGGCCGCTGACGGAGGCCGACAAGGACGCGGTGCGCGGCCGGCTGGAGCAGGGCACGCAGCGTACGTACGACGTCTTCGCGCAGTGCACCGAGTGCGAGCGGGTGTACTGGCGCGGCGCGCACCACGCCCGGCTGGAGGCGATCGTCGAGGACGCCCTCCGCGAGTTCGGCGACGCGGACGCCCGGGTCAGTCCGTCTCCGCGCGCAGACGCCGGATCTGGGCGACACTGAACTCGGTGGTGCGCCGCATGTACGCGGCCAGAAAGGCCAGTTGCTCGTCGGTGTAGTCGTCGAACATCGCCGCCCAGGGTGCGTTCAGCCGCTCCCACACCGCGCCCAGCTCGGCCATCCGCTCGGGCACGGTGGTCACCAGCACCCGCCGCCGGTCGTGGACGTCCCGCTCGCGGGTGAGGTACCCGGCCCGCTCCAGCCGGTCGACCAGCCGGGTCGCGGACCCCGTGGTGAGCCCGGTCAGCTCGGCGACCCGCCCGGTGGTGACGGGCCCGGTCTCCAGTCCGAGCAGGCTCAGGCACTGCACGTCCGTGGGGTGCAGCCCCAGATGGTCGGCGAGGGCCTGGTTGAACAGCGCGTACGCGGCCATGTAGCGGCGGGCCTCGCCCGACATCTCGGCCATCAGCCGGTTCCTCTGCACCATGCAGAGAGTGTACGAAACAGGGACCGGCTCCCGGTCGCCGCACGCCGGAACGCGTACGCCCCGCGCGTACGCCCGGCCTCGGAACGCCTACGCCCGGCCTCAGAACACGTACGGGTCCCCGGTCGCCAGGACCAGCACCCGGTGGTCGTTGTCGGCGGGGTTCCGGTCGGTGGCGCCACCGTTCCACGCGGTCGCCACCCGTGCGGTCAGCTCCTCCGGCGTACCGGCCGTCCGCAGGCTCAGCGCCGTCTCGCGCCGGGTGCCGTCCGCCCGCAGCGGCCCGGTGGCGCACAGCACCTCCCGCTCACCGCCCCATACGCACCCGGACGGCAGCGGGTGCCCCGCGGCCAGCGGCGCGGAGAAGACCAGCCGCACGGTCGAGTCCTCCAGCACGGACGGCCCGCGGTTCTCGCTCAGCAGCACCACGTCGAGCCGCCCCTCCCAGAGCGAGACGTGGCCGTGGTGCGCCACGTCCGCCTCCGGGGCCGTCGTCCCCGCCGCACCGCCGACCGTGCCCACGGCCGCCGCCAGGGCGACGGACATCACCAGCAGACCCCTGCGCATCACCAACATGCCCTGAACATACCTATATGACCGGATTACCTTCGCCTCCCCCGCCGCCGGGGCGGCATCTTCGCGCCCGCCTATGCTGACCGCGTACCGGCCGTTCGATCACCCGCGCGAGGAGCACCGCACATGACCGCCGCCGACACGCCCGCCGCACCCGGCCCCGCCGACCCCGAGGGCGCCCTCCCCGTCGCCGTCGTCACCGGGGCGAGCAGCGGGATCGGCGCCGCCACGGCACGCCGGCTCGCCGAGGCCGGTCACCACGTGGTGCTGACCGCCCGTCGCGAGGACCGGGTCCAGGCCCTCGCCGCCGAGCTCACCGCGGCCGGCCACCGGGCCACGGCGTACGCCCTCGACGTCACCGACCGCCCGGCCGTGGACGCCTTCGCGGCGGCCCTCGGCCGCTTCCCCTCCGTCGGCGTCCTCGTCAACAACGCGGGCGGCGCCCTCGGCGCCGACCCGGTGGCCACCGGCGACCCCGCCGACTGGCGCCGGATGTACGAGGTCAACGTGATCGGCACCCTGCACATGACGCAGGCCCTGCTCCCCGCCCTCACCGCGAGCGGCGCCGGCACGGTGGTCGTCGTCTCCTCCACCGCCGGCCACGGCACCTACGAGGGCGGCGCCGGCTACGTGGCCGCCAAGAACGGCGCCCGCGTCCTCGCCGAGACCCTCCGCCTCGAAATCGTCGGCACCCCGGTCCGCGTCATCGAGGTCGCGCCCGGCATGGTCAAGACCGACGAGTTCGCCACCACCCGCTTCCGCGGCGACACCGAGAAGGCCGCCAAGGTCTACGCCGGCGTCCCCGACCCGCTGTCCGCCGACGACGTCGCCGACACCATCACCTGGGCGGTCACCCGCCCCCCGCACGTCAACATCGACCTCCTGGTCGTCCGCCCCCGCGCCCAGGCCTCCAACACCAAGGTCCACCGCGAGGCCTGAGCACCGCCGGCACGACGGAGGGCCCCGGCGCCAACCCGCCGGGGCCCTCCGCGTCCGGGCGCGCGTCAGCCCTTCACGCACACCACCTGCTTGAGCTTCGCCACGACCTCCACCAGGTCGCGCTGCTGCTCGATGACCTTCTCGATCGGCTTGTACGCGCCCGGGATCTCGTCCACCACGCCGGAGTCCTTCCGGCACTCCACGCCCCGTGTCTGGTCCTCCAGGTCCCGCGTCGAGAACCGCCGCTTCGCCGCGCTGCGGCTCATCTTCCGGCCCGCGCCGTGCGAGGCCGAGTTGAACGACGCCGCGTTGCCGAGGCCCTTGACGATGTACGAGCCGGTGCCCATCGAGCCCGGGATGATCCCGAAGTCACCGGAGCCCGCCCGGATCGCGCCCTTGCGTGTGACCAGCAGGTCCATCCCGTCGTACCGCTCCTCCGCCACGTAGTTGTGGTGGCAGGAGATGACCCGGTCGAAGGTCACCCTCGCCTTCTTGAACTCCTTGCGGATGACGTCCTGGAAGAGCGCCATCATGATGGCGCGGTTGTACTTCGCGTACTCCTGCGCCCAGAACAGGTCGTTGCGGTACGCCGCCATCTGCGGGGTGTCGGCGACGAAGACCGCGAGGTCACGATCGACCAGCCCCTGGTTGTGCGGCAGCTTCCGCGCCTCGCCGATGTGGTACTCGGCCAGCTCCTTGCCGATGTTCCGGGACCCCGAGTGCAGCATCAGCCAGACGGCTCCTGACTCGTCGACACAGACCTCGATGAAGTGGTTCCCCGAGCCCAGCGAACCCATCTGCTTCGCCGCCCGGTCCCGGCGGAACCGCACCGCGTCCGCCACGTTGTCGAACCGCGACCAGAAGTCGTCCCAGCCCGCCGTCGGGAAGCCGTGCAGCCGGCCGGGGTCGACCATGTCGTCGTGCATGCCGCGCCCGACGGGGATGGCCTGCTCGATCTTCGAGCGCAGCCGCGAGAGGTCACCGGGCAGGTCGTTGGCCGTCAGCGACGTCTTCACCGCCGACATGCCGCAGCCGATGTCCACCCCGACCGCCGCCGGGCAGACCGCCCCGTGCATCGCGATCACCGAGCCGACCGTCGCGCCCTTGCCGTAGTGCACGTCCGGCATCACGGCCAGGCCCTTGATCCACGGCAGGGTGGCGACGTTGTGCAGCTGGCGCATGGCCCCGTCCTCCACCGTCGAAGGATCGGTCCACATCCGGATCGGGACCTGCGCCCCGGGCACCTCTACGTACGACATGATTCCTCAATTCCCCCGAAAACTCCGAAAGCGCAAAAACCGGCTCCAAGGTCCGCGAAAGAGACAGCGGACCGGCATCGACGGCGGCGCGTGCGATACACATTGTGTCCATCGACCGGCGGCGAGCGGCAACCCGTTTTCCCCGCTCGGGCCGGTACGGACCCGCGCTGACGTGCGGGGACGTACGGGGACGCGCAGGACAGGGCAGCAGAGCGAAAGGAGCCCGGGACCGTGCAGCGAAGGGCGTACGTACCCGGTGTGGCCGCACTCCTCGCGGCGCTCACCGCCGGCGTCACCGGCCTGACCGGATGCAGCGCCGGCTCCGGGCCGGACGGCTCCACCCCCGACTCCAAGGCGGGCGGCTCCTCCGGCGGCCCCGTCCGGCCGGGCAAGTACCGCACCCTCCTCGAACCGTGCGGCTCCGTCCAGCGCGCCACGCTCAAGGACCTGCTGCCCGGCGCCGCCCAGTTGCCCGAGGAGCAGCGCGAGCGGGCCTACCGCGGCACCGCCGCCGTCACGTACGACACCGACCGCCGCGCCGGGTGCAGTTGGAAGACCGACGGCCCGGACGCCTCCCACCAGCTCACCGTCGACTTCGAGCGCGTCGTCTCCTACGACCCGACCGTCAGCGACGACGACCGCGCCCAGCAGGTGTACGTGGGCAAGGAGGCCGCCGCCGGTCTCGCCGCGCCCTCCGCCACGCTCTCCGCCGCGCCCGCCGCCGGCACGGCCCGGCGGACCCCGCCCGCCACCGCCGCCCCCGGCGCCACCGCCGTCCCGGCCCCGAAGACGACGGCCCGCCCGTCCGCCGCCGCGCCCACGGCCACCGGGAGCCCCGCGGCCGAGGGCCTGGAACCGCGCGTGCTGGCCGACCTGGCCGACGCGGCGTTCCTCGACGACGTGCTCACCCGCGCCGGTTCGACTGCCCAGCACCGCACCGTGAGCGTGGTGTTCCGCACATCGAACGTCATCGTGACCATCCGGTACGGCGAGCAGCCCGCTCGCGTCACCGAGGTGCCGGACAGCAAGGAACTCCAGGAGAAAGCCCAGGGTCTGGCCCGGAACCTCGCCGAGAGCTTCGAGGAGTAGCCGGCCCGCGGCGGGTCCCCGGGCCACCCGTCGGCCGGCCCTCCGCCGCGGCCGGACACCCCCGCGCACGCACCGAATCGGGCTACCGTGTCGGGACCGCAGCACCGCAGACCGCAGCACCGCCGGACCGTACGACAAGCGACTGAAGGAACCATGCACCGATCAGCCCCGCGACTCACCCGCATACTCGCCTGCGCAGCCGTACCGGTGATGCTCGTCGTCGCCGGTTGCTCGTCGGACTCCGACAGCAAGGGCGGCACGGGCGGCACGACCGCGCAGTCGCCGTCCGCCGCCTCCTCGCCGCAGGCCGCCGCGAAGCCCAAGCCGAGCGTCGCGCCGCCGAAGTACACGACGCTGCCCGACGCCTGCAAGGCGATCACCGGGAAGACCGTCGAGGACCTCGTGCCGGAGGTGAAGAACGAGAAGGGCACGCCCGGCAAGTCCAGCGACACCGACAGCCGGGGGAGCTGCGCGTGGAACGGCCTGGACGACAAGGGCGTCAAGGGCTCGCAGTACCGCTGGCTGGACATCTCGCTGCTGCGGTACGAGTCCGACCCGACGCTCGGCAGCGGTGAGCAGCGCGCCCAGGCGAACTACACCAAGGAGGTCGCCAAGGTGAAGGCGACCCAGGGCGCCACCGCCGTCAAGACCTCCCCGGCCGCGGGCGTCGGCAACGAGTCGACGGCCGTCAGCTACGGCCTGAAGAAGACGGGGGAGGACTTCAAGTACGCGGCGATCGTGACCCGTACGGAGAACGTCCTCATCACCGTCTCCTACAACGGCGCCGGTTACGCGGGCGCCACGACCCCCACCCCGTCGGACCTGATGGAGGACGCGGTCAAGGCCTCCAAGGAGGCGGTGGCCGCGGTCGCGGCGGCCAACAAGTAGCCCTCGTCCCCGCGCGGCTCACGGAGCCCGGACCTCCCCCGAGGTCCGGGCTCCGAACGCGTGTGCCAGGCTTTCCCCGCTCGAACACATCAAGGGGAGGGGATCGCGGGTGGCCGCGATGCAACTGACACGCACCCACCGCATACTCATCGGCGTCGTCATCACCGGTGCGGTGATCATCGCCGGTATCGGTTTCGCCGGTTCGTACGCGGCGGTGCGCGAGCTCGCCGTCAAGAAGGGCTTCGGCGACTTCTCGCTCGTGTTCCCCATCGGCATCGACGCCGGCATCTGCGTCCTGCTCGCCCTGGACCTGCTGCTGACGTGGCTGCGCATCCCGTTCCCCCTGCTGCGCCAGACGGCGTGGCTGCTGACCGCCGCGACGATCGCCTTCAACGGCGCGGCCTCCTGGCCGGATCCGCTCGGCGTCGGCATGCACGCCGTGATCCCGGTGCTGTTCGTGGTGGCGGTGGAGGCCGCGCGGCACGCGATCGGCCGGATCGCCGACATCACGGCCGACAAGCACATGGAGGGCGTACGCCTCACCCGGTGGCTGCTGTCCCCGGTGCCCACCTTCCGGCTCTGGCGCCGGATGAAGCTGTGGGAGCTGCGCTCCTACGAGCAGGTCATCAAGCTGGAGCAGGACCGGCTGATCTACCAGGCGCGCCTCCAGGCCCGCTTCGGCCGCGCCTGGCGCCGCAAGGCCCCGGTGGAGGCGCTGATGCCGCTGCGGCTGGCCCGGTACGGCGTGCCGCTCGCCGAGACGGCCCCGGCGGGCCTGGCGGCGGCGGGCATCGAGCCGGTCCTGCTGCCGCCCCGCCCGGTCGTCGAGCAGGCGAAGGGCACGCCCGAGCTGGAGCTGCCCCAGCACGGCGCGGCCGACGAGCGGGACCAGCCGCCCGCCCACGACCACCCGGGGCCCGCCGTGGACACCCGGCCCGAGCCCGGCCCCCGCCCCGGCGCCGGGACGCCGGCCCCGGACCCCGAGCCCCGGCCCGGGCCCGCACCGGCGCCCGTACCCCAGCCGCAGCCCGGGCCCCAGCCGTCCCCGGAACCGGCTCCGGAGCCGGAGCCCCCGCTCCCCGGCAACCACGAGAGCCCCTGGTTCGCCGCGCCGCAGCTCCCGCAGGACGCCCACGGACGCGCCTACGGCCCCGCTCCCGCCCCCGCTCCCGCCTTCGCCGAGGGCCGGGACGAACCCGCCGGCAGCGGTGCCGCCGACGGCAACGGCAGCGACGGCGGTCACGGGGACACCGACGGCCACGGCGGGCGGCCCGCGCCGGCCCCCCTTCCGGCCGGGTACGGTCCCGGGGCCGCCGAGCAGGCACCGCCCGCCCCGTTCGCCGACCCGGAGGCCGAGGAGTTCAGCCGCCTCGCGTACCCGGTGTTCAAGCAGTACGTCGACGAGAACAGCGACTGGCCGAGCGTGGAGGCCCTCGACATCCACCTCGCCGACGCCTACGGCATCCGCCACCCGCTCAGCGCGGTCCTGCTGCGCCGTCTGCTGCCCGACTTCAAGGACCACTACCAGGCGGAGCTCGCCGCCGACCACATCGCCTGACCCACCCGGCCCGGCCGCCCGCACCCGCCCCGGCGGCCCGCGCCGGGGCCTGCGCCGCGGCCCGCGCCCACCCGTCGGCGCCGGGCTCAGCGCCCGGCGCCGCCCTTCGCCGTCTCCCCGTACACCGCGAGGACCGCGCCGAGGACGGCGATCACCGCGTACCCGGCCGTGGGGATCTCCCACCACTGGTGGAGCAGTCCCCACGGCTCGTCCCCGAAGGTCCCTCCCGCGAACCCGAGCACGCCCTGGATGCCGGCCACCCAACCGATGATTGCCACGATCTCCCTCATGGCTCCACGGTCCCGCGCCCGCCGCCCGGAATCGTCCTGCGTCCGGTGGAGACGGGGGTCGTCCGAAGGGTGCAGAAACGCCCGGAGGGCTCCCACCCGCGGGTGGGAGCCCTCCGTCGGTTCCGCGGCGCGGTTACGCGCCGAGCAGCTTGCGCACCCGGTCGGCGCCCACCGCCAGCAGCAGCGTGGGCAGTCGCGGGCCGGTGTCCCGGCCCACCAGCAGCCGGTAGAGCAGGGCGAAGAAGGTGCGCTGGGCGACCTTCAGCTCCGGCGTCGGCTTCGCCTCCGGGGCGAGCCCGGCCATCACCTTCGGCACGCCGTAGACCAGCGTGGTCAGCCCGTCCAGCGACCAGTGGCTGTCCAGGCCCTCCAGCAGCAGGCGCAGCGACTCGCGCCCCTCGTCGTCCAGCGAGCCCAGCAGCTCGGTGTCGGGCTCGGAGCGGACGATGGTGCGCTGCTCGGCCGGGACCTGGGTGGAGATCCAGTTCTCGGCGCGGTCCAGCCGCGGCCGGGCCTCGTCGAGGGAGGACAGCGGGTTCGCCGGGTCCAGCTCGCTGAGGATGCGCAGCGTCTGCTCGTCGTGCCCCGCGGTGATGTCGACGACCGAGGCGAGCGTCCGGTACGGCAGCGGGCGCGGCGTGCGCGGCAGCTCACCGGCGGCGGTGCGCACCGCGCGGGAGTGCGCGGCGGCGTCGGCCGGCAGCACGCTGCCGTCGGCGACCTTGGCCTCCAGCTTGTCCCACTCGTCGTACAGCCGCTGGATCTCCTGGTCGAAGGCGATCTTGAAGGCCTGGTTGGGCTTGCGGCGCGCGTACAGCCAGCGCAGCAGCGGCGCCTCCATGATCTGGAGCGCGTCGGCCGGGGTCGGCACGCCGCCCTTGGAGGACGACATCTTCGCCATGCCGGAGATGCCGACGAACGCGTACATCGGGCCGATCGGCTGGACGCCGTCGAACACCTCGCGCACGATCTGCCCACCCACGACGAACGACGAGCCGGGCGAGGAGTGGTCCACACCGCTGGGCTCGAAGATCACGCCCTCGTACGCCCAGCGCATCGGCCAGTCGACCTTCCAGACCAGCTTGCCGCGGTTGAACTCGCTCAGCTTCACCGTCTCGGCGAAGCCGCAGGCGCAGCCGTAGGCCATCTCGGTCGTCTCGTCGTCGTACGAGGTGACCGTGGTCAGGTCCTTGCCGCACTGCCCGCAGTAGGGCTTGTACGGGAAGTAGCCCCCGGCGCCGCCGGAGCCGTCGTCCTCGCTCGCCGCGCCGGAGCCCTCGGCGGCCTCCAGCTCGGCCTCGTCGACCGGCTTCTGCTGCTGCTTCTTCGGCTTGCCGGTCGCCTTGTCCTTGGTCCGGTACCGGTCGAGGACCGCGTCGATCGCCCCCCGGTGCCGCATCGCGTGCAGGATCTGCTCGCGGTACGCGCCGGAGGTGTACTGCTCGGTCTGGCTGATGCCGTCGTACTCGACGCCCAGCTCGGCCAGCGACTCGATCATCCCGGCCTTGAAGTGCTCCGCCCAGTTCGGGTGCGCGGAACCGGCCGGGGCGGGGACGGAGGTCAGCGGCTTGCCGATGTGCTCGCCCCAGGACTCGTCCACGCCCGGGATACCGGCCGGCACCTTGCGGTAGCGGTCGTAGTCGTCCCAGGAGATCAGGTGACGGCACTCGTGCCCCCGGCGCCGGATCTCGTCGGCGACCAGGTGCGGGGTCATGACCTCACGGAGGTTGCCCAGGTGGATGGGGCCGGAGGGCGACAGGCCGGAGGCGACCACGACCGGTTTCCCAGGCGCACGTCGCTCCGATTCGGCGATGACCTCGTCCGCGAAACGGGAGACCCAGTCGGTCTCGGTGCTGCTCTGAGCCACGATCGGCACGTCCTTGATTGCTTGGGATTCTCGAAGGCTGGCGTAAGACATTCTCCCAGACGGAACAACGTCCCCCGAGGTTGTCCACAGGCCGGGCAAAGCCCCGACAAAGAGCTTGCGGACCCGTGGGACACTTGACAACCGGAATAGGCATTCACCACCACGACAGGAACGGAAGCTCATGGCCTCGGTCCCTTCCCTCGCTTCGACCGTGCAGCAGCGCCTCGCGGACGCCCTCTCGGCAGCCCTGCCGGAGGCCGGCTCCGCCGACCCGCTGCTGCGACGAAGCGACCGGGCCGACTTCCAGGCCAACGGCATCCTGGCGCTGGCCAAGAAGCTCAAGGGCAACCCGCGCGAGCTGGCCGCCAAGGTCGTCGAGGCCCTCCCCACCGAGGACCTCCTCCAGGACATCGAGGTCTCCGGCCCCGGCTTCCTCAACATCACCGTCACCGACCGGGCGATCACCGAGACCCTCGCCGCCCGCGCCGCGGACGACCGCCTGGGCGTCCCGTTCGCCGCGAGCGCCGGCACGACGGTCATCGACTACGCCCAGCCGAACGTGGCGAAGGAGATGCACGTCGGCCACCTCCGGTCCGCCGTCATCGGCGACGCCATGGTGAAGATCTTGGAGTTCGCGGGCGAGAAGGTGATCCGCCGCCACCACATCGGCGACTGGGGCACCCAGTTCGGCATGCTCATCCAGTACCTGATGGAGCACCCGCACGAGCTGGACCACAAGGACGCCGACGTCTCCGGCGAGGAGGCGATGAGCAACCTCAACCGCCTCTACAAGGCGGCCCGCGCGCTCTTCGACTCCGACGAGGAGTTCAAGGCCCGCTCCCGCGACCGCGTGGTGGCCCTCCAGTCCGGCGACGAGGAGACCCTCGCGCTGTGGCAGCGGTTCGTCGACGAGTCGAAGATCTACTTCTACTCGGTCTTCAACAAGCTGGACATGGACATCGACGACCCGGACGTGGTCGGCGAGTCCGGGTACAACGACATGCTCGACGAGACGTGCCGCCTGCTGGAGGAGTCCGGCGTCGCGGTGCGCTCGGAGGGCGCCCTGTGCGTCTTCTTCGACGACGTCAAGGGCCCGGACGGCAACCCGGTCCCGCTGATCGTCAAGAAGTCCAACGGCGGTTACGGCTACGCGGCCACCGACCTGTCCGCGATCCGCGACCGCGTCCAGAAGCTGGGCGCCGACACCCTGGTGTACGTCGTGGACGCCCGCCAGTCGCTGCACTTCAAGATGGTCTTCGAGACCGCCCGCCGGGCCGGCTGGCTGAACGACCGGGTGCACGCCGTGCAGCTCGCCTTCGGCACGGTCCTCGGCAAGGACGGCAAGCCGTTCAAGACCCGTGAGGGCGAGACGGTCCGGCTGGTCGACCTGCTGGACGAGGCGATCGACCGGGCGGCGACCGTGGTGCGCGAGAAGGCCCAGGACCTGACCGAGGACGAGATCGCCGAGCGCGCGGCCCAGGTCGGCATCGGCGCCATCAAGTACGCGGACCTGTCCACGTCCGCGTCCCGCGACTACAAGTTCGACCTGGACCAGATGGTGTCCCTCAACGGCGACACCTCGGTGTACCTCCAGTACGCGTACGCCCGGATCAGGTCGATCCTGCGCAAGGCCGGCGACGCCCGGCCGGCCGCCCACCCGGAGGTCGCCCTGGCCCCGGCCGAGCGCGCGCTGGGCCTGCACCTGGACCAGTTCGCCGAGACGCTGGCCGAGGTGGCCGCCTCCTACGAGCCGCACAAGCTGGCCGCGTACCTGTACCAGCTCGCCTCGCACTACACGGCCTTCTACTCGGAGTGCCCGGTCCTGAAGGCGGACACCGCCGAGCAGGTCGAGAACCGTCTGTTCCTGTGCGACCTCACGGCCCGCACGCTCCACCAGGGCATGGCGCTGCTCGGCATCCGCACCCCCGAGCGCCTCTGACCGGCCCGTGACCGGTCGCCGCGCCCCACGGCGCGGCGACCGCGACGGCCCGGCCCCTCAGCCCTCGTCGGGGACGTGCGGGAGCCACCCGCTGCCGCCCAGCGGGTAGTCGTAGACCGGCCGCCCGGTGACGGCGCTCGTGGCGAACGGCCGGCCGTTGTCGTCGATCCGCAGCGTGCCCCGTCGGCCCCCGCTGCTCCACTCCAGCTCCAGGTACCAGCGCACGGCGTGCGCCGCCGTGTGCGCGGTGACCCGCAGCAGTTGGGGATCGCTCGCGCTCACCTTGTACGGGAAGTCCCCCGCCGGGATCTCCCGGTCGCCCTGCCGCCCCGCGACGGGCACGGCCCGCGGGCGGGCCACGTCCAGGTTGACGTCGAAGCTCTGCGGGGTCATGTCGCCGCCGCACCCGACGCCCATGGTGTACGCGTTCCAGGGCAGCGGCTCCTCCTTCCCGACCACCCGGACGTGCAGGTCGTGGAGCACCACCGCCTCCTCTCCGGTCCCCTGGAAGGCCAGTTCCATCAGCATGTCGCCGCCGGGCGCGCCGCCCAGGGCGGTCACCCAGCCCCGGGCGTCCTGCTCCGAGGGCGGCGGCGGGACCTGCGTGGGCGGGCGGTCCACCACGTACACCTGACCGCACGGGTCGAGCCAGGTGTACGGGCGTACGTCGACGCTCAGCGGTACGGCACCGGACCGCCGTGCGGGCGCGGCCGCCCCCGGGGACGCGGCCACCGGCGGCGCGGCCGTGCCGGCGGCCGGGGCGGAGGGCGACGGCACCGCGGAGGCGCCCGGGCGCGGACCGGTGCCCTGGCTCACGGATGGGCTCGCGGAGCCGGACGGGTGGCGGGCGGGCACGGTCGCCGCGGGACGGCCGGCCGGGCCCGCCGCGGCGTCGCCGTCCTTCGGGGCCTCGGGGTCGCGGCCGATGGCGAGCGCGGTGGACGCGGCCAGCACGACGACCGCCGCCGCCGCGCCCACCAGCCGGACCCGTCGCCGGGAGCGGCGGCTGCGTACCTCCTCGGCGGCCGGGGGCGGGAGCACGGCCTCCGGCTCGGCGCCCCGACCCTCACCGGGCCCCTCCTCCGTACCGTCCCCCGCCTTCTTCTCCCCCGGCCCGTCCCCCGGCACCGCCGCGGCCCCGGCCGCCGACTCGCCCGCCGCCGGGGCCCGCCCCCGGCGGCGGGCGTCATCGGCGACGATCCAGCGCCGGTGCAGCGCCACCGTCTCGTCCCGGGTCGCCCCGCACAGCCGGGCGAGCCGCTCCACGGGGGCGAACTCGGTGGGCACGGCGTCCCCCTTGCAGTAGCGGTGCAGCGTCGAGGTGCTCAGGTGCGCCCGCTTGGCGAGCGCGCCGTAACTGAGCCCGGAGCGCTCCTTCAGCCCGCGCAACACCTCCGCGAAGCCTTCCGTCTCGGTCCCCACCCAGCCGTCCCTCCACCGCACCCCGTCCCGGAACCGCGTTCCAGGCGCCTCACATACCCACTGGTCAGAGCCGTTTCAGCATTCCAGCTTCCCTCATTGTCCCGTGCCGATTGCCCCTGGATCACGCCGCCCGGCACGGTGTGTCCGGCACCACCGGAGAGGGGAGCGCCGATGCGGCCCCACCGCCGCCTCCACCTCGTCGACGCCTGTGCCCTCGGCGTACTCATCGCCTGCACGGCCGTCGTCATCGTCCTGATCGACCGTCACTGACCCACGCCTACGGGGGAGACCGAACCACCATGCGCACCTTCCGCACCCGCACCACCGCCGCCGCCGCGACCGCCCTCCTGGCCGCGCTGTCGCTCACCGCCTGCCAGAACGACGGCCCCACCGCCACCCCCGCCCCCGCGTCCTCCGCCGCACCGGCGACCGCGACCCCCGACCGGCCGGCCGGTGGCGGCACCGCCGGCACGCCCACCGCCCACCCCACCGGCACCGCGCCGGACCCGGCCCGGTCGCCCGCCAAGAGCCCCGGGAAGGGCTCCTCCACCGGCGGACAGCAGGGTGCGGGCACCACGGGCCCGTCCGGCGACGCCCCGGTCACCGAGCCGTGCGGGACCGCCGTCAAGGTCACGTACACCCCCGTGAGCCGTCCCCTGAACCACGCGCTGCTCACGCTGACCAACACCGGCTCCCGGCCGTGCGACGCGTACCACGCGCCACTGCTCCGCTTCGACGACGGGCAGTCCGTCACCACCGTCAACGAGGGCAGCAAGCCGCAGGCGGTCGTCACCCTCGCCCCCGGCAAGTCCGCCTACGCCTCGATCACGCTCGCCGCCGCCGACGGGAGCGGCGCCGAGGGGCGAACGGCCCACGAGCTGAAAGTGCACTTCGCCCCGCGCAGCGGCGAAGGCTCCACGGACGCCGCCCCGGCCGTGATCGCGCTGCCCTCCGGCACGTACACCGACAGCTCCACCAACGTCACCTACTGGCAGCACTCCATGGACGACGCGCTCATGTACTGAACCACCCCACCGCAATGAGCCACCTGTAACCCCCCTGCCCCCATGCGCCCCCGTTCGCACCCAGCGCCGGGGGCGCCGGGCGGGACAGGATGCCCTGCGCCCACCCGTCCGGCAGGAGGACCGCATGCAGGACATGACCGGCTTCGACGACATCTACGACCGCCCCGACCCGCGCGCCTACTTCACCCGCCTCGCGCCCCTGGCGTACGAGATCCCCCACCACGCCCAGGCCGTCTTCCGCCGCACCGTCGCCGAACGCGCCGACCCCGGCCTCACCGTGCTCGACCTGTGCTGCTCGTACGGCATCAACGCCGCGCTGCTCAACCACGACCTGACCCTGGCCGACCTCTACGCGCACTACACGAGCGCCGGGGTCAGGCACCTGACGACCGCCGAACTCATCGAACACGACAAGGAGTTCTACGCCGCCAGGCGCCGCCCCGACGCCGTCCGCGTGGTCGGCCTCGACATCGCCTGCGGCGCCCTCGACTACGCCCGGTCGGTCGGCCTCCTCGACGCCGTCCACCCCGACAACCTGGAGGAGCACGCCCCCTCCCCCGCCCTGGCGGCGGCGATGGCGGACGTCGGACTCATCACGCTCACCGGCGGCGGGACCTTCCTCAGTCGCCGCACCTTCACCGCGCTGCTCGAATGCGCCGGACAGCCGGTGTGGGTGAGCGCCTTCATCCTCCGCACGATGCCGTACGCCCCCATCGCGTCCTGCCTGGCGGACTTCGGCCTCACCACCCGCTCCGACCCCGAACGCACCTATCCGCAGCGTCTCTTCACCGGCGCCCAGGAGCGGCGCGCCGCCGTCTCCGCCGTACGCCTCGCGGGTGCGGACCCCACCGGCCGGGAAACGGACGGCCGTTACCACGCCGTCCTGTACGAGTCCCGTCCCTGAGCATTGTCAGTGGCGGCGCCTAAGGTCGTTCCATGGTCATCAACCCGAACGCGCTGGGCCTGGACCTGCCGCCCGGCACCCTGCGCGTCCAGCCGTCGCTCTGGTACGCGGACGAGCCCGCCACGCCCGACACCTGGGCCCGTCTCCTGCCCGCCCGGGAAGCCGCCGGCCTGCAACCGGTGCTGCTCACCGACACCCAGTACTTCCACGCGAGCCAGGTGGCCGACCCCGACGACCACGACCCCGCCACGACCCTGACCGACCTGTGGCACGAGCTGTCCGAGGACGACGAGGACCTCGCCGCCCTCGCGCCCTTCTCCACCACCTGGCCCGGGCTGGCCCCGCCCGGCGAGGGCGGCACCGACCCGGACGACACCGCCGCCCGCGTCACCGCCGAGCTCACCGGCGCCGACGACTGGCTGGAGGGCCCGCGCGGCGCCCTGGTCCCGGCCCGCCGCGGCGCGGACGTCCCGGCCGTCCTCGGCTGGGGCGGCGCCTCCAACCACGCGGACGCCGTCCAGCTCTCCACCGTCCTGCGCTCCTGGGAGGACCGGTTCGGCATACGGCTGGTCGGCCTGGGCCACGACCTGCTCACCGTCTCGGTCGCCGCCCCGCCCCGCACCCTGTCCGACGCCCTGGCCGTGGCCGCGGAGCACTACGCGCTCTGCCCCGACAACGTCTGGGACGGCTACGAAACCCTGCGCGCCTACGCCGCCGAGGAGGTGCTCGACCGCCAGGACTGGACCTTCTGGTGGGACTAGGTACTAGACCCTTCCGAGCCGCTGGGCGACCTCGGTCGCCCAGTAGGTGAGGATCATCTGCGCGCCCGCCCGCTTGATGCCGGTCAGGGACTCCAGGATCGCCTTGTCCCGCTCGATCCAGCCCTTCTCCGCGGCGGCCTCGATCATCGCGTACTCACCACTGATCTGGTACGCCGCGACCGGCACGTCCACCGCGTCCGCGACCTTCGCCAGCACGTCCAGGTAGGGCCCGGCCGGCTTGACCATCACCATGTCGGCGCCCTCCTCCAGGTCGAGCGCCAGCTCCCGCATCGACTCCCGCTGGTTGGCCGCGTCCTGCTGGTACGTCTTGCGGTCGCCCTTCAGCGACGAGCCGACCGCCTCGCGGAAGGGGCCGTAGAACGCCGAGGCGTACTTCGCCGTGTAGGCGAGCACCGCCACGTCCTCCTTGCCGATGGTGTCCAGGGCGTCCCGGATCACCCCGACCTGGCCGTCCATCATCCCGCTGGGGCCCACCACATGGACGCCCGCGTCGGCCTGGACCTGCGCCATCTCGGCGTACCGCTCCAGGGTGGCGTCGTTGTCGACGCGCCCCTCGGCGTCCAGCACACCGCAGTGCCCGTGATCGGTGTACTCGTCGAGGCACAGATCGGACATGACGACGAGCTCATCGCCGACTTCGGCCCGCACGTCCCGGATGGCCACCTGGAGAATGCCGTCCGGATCGGTCCCGGCCGTACCGGCCGCGTCCTTCTTCGCGTCCTCCGGCACCCCGAAGAGCATGATCCCGGAGACCCCGGCCTCGACCGCCTCCACGGCGGCCTTCCGCAGGGTGTCCCGGGTGTGCTGCACCACGCCGGGCATCGCCGAGATCGGCACCGGCTCGCTCACGCCCTCCCGCACGAACGCGGGCAGGATCAGGTCGGCCGGGTGCAGCCGCGTCTCCGCGACCATCCGCCGCATCACGGGCGTCGTCCGCAGCCGCCGCGGCCGCGAACCGGGGAAGGATCCGTACGAAGTCATACGCCCACGCTACGCCCGGCCCGCCCGTGCTCTTGCCGACACCCTGCCGGAGCGCGCACCGCCACTTCGGAAACGACAGCCCTCGACATCCGTTACTGAGCCATCCGCGCGCAGGCTCTCAGCCCACGGGAGTCGTTGGCCTTCATCGAGAAAGTACTGGGAGAGACAAGGACATGACGCTCAAGCCGTCCAAGGCCAGGGCCGCAGCGGAGTGGATAAAGAGCAGCTACAGCACGGCTGATGGCCCCGACTGCATCGAAGTGGCCTGGATCAAGAGCAGCTACAGCACCGACGACGGCCCCGACTGCGTCGAGGTCGCGGCCATGACGGACCGGATCCTCGTCCGCGACTGCAAGAACCCCACCGGCCCCCGCCTCACCCTCGCGCCCACCGCCTGGGCGGCCTTCCTGCCGTACGCGTCCGGGCGCTGACGCACTCCGCACGCCCGCGGCCGCCCCCGGCTGATCGGGGTGCGGGCCGAGTCCGCGTTCAGTCGGTGACGGGGGCGGTCTCCGACCACCTCCGGCACACGCCGACGGGGTGGAGCGCACCCATTTGGATGCCCTCCACCCCGAAACCGATCAGGAGCCGACGAGGATCCGGTCAGGTCGTACGCCTCCGCCGCGCGCCCGGGCGCCGCTCGCTCGGCCGGGTGACCGGGTCACCGGCCTCCAGGGCGGCCGCCCGGCGCCGGAGCCCGAACTCGGCGAGCGCCTCCGCGAGCTTGTGCACGGACGGTTCGGGCGACAGCACGTCCACCCGCAGCCCGTGCTCCTCCGCCGTCTTGGCGGTGGCGGGCCCGATGCAGGCGATGACGGTCACGTTGTGCGGCTTGCCGGCGATGCCCACCAGGTTCCGCACGGTCGACGACGACGTGAACAGCACGGCGTCGAAGCCACCGCCCTTGATGGCCTCCCGCGTCTCGGCCGGCGGCGGCGACGCGCGCACGGTCCGGTAGGCGGTGACGTCGTCGACCTCCCACCCGAGCTCGATGAGACCGGCCACCAGCGTCTCGGTGGCGATGTCGGCCCGCGGCAGGAAGACCCGGTCGATCGGGTCGAAGACGGGGTCGTACGGGGGCCAGTCCTCCAGCAGTCCGGCCGCCGACTGCTCGCCGCTCGGCACGAGGTCCGGCTTCACACCGAACTCGACCAGCGCGGCGGCGGTCTGCTCGCCCACCGCGGCGACCTTGATCCCGGCGAAGGCGCGGGCGTCGAGCCCGTACTCCTCGAACTTCTCCCGCACCGCCTTGACCGCATTGACCGAGGTGAAGGCGATCCACTCGTACCGCCCGGTGACGAGCCCCTTGACGGCCCGCTCCATCTGCTGCGGCGTGCGCGGCGGCTCGACGGCGATGGTGGGGACCTCGCTCGGCACGGCGCCGTAGGAGCGGAGCTGGTCGGAGAGCGACGCCGCCTGCTCCTTGGTGCGCGGTACGAGGACCTTCCAGCCGAACAGCGGCTTGGACTCGAACCACGCGAGCTGGTCGCGCTGGGCGGCGGCACTGCGCTCACCGACCACGGCTATGACGGGCTGGTGACCGTCCGGCGACGGCAGCACCTTCGCCTGCTTGAGCACCTGCGCGATGGAGCCGAGCGTCGCGGACCACGTACGCTGCCGGGTCGTCGTGCCGGCCACCGTCACGGTCAGCGGGGTGTCGGGCTTACGGCCCGCCGACACCAGCTCACCGGCCGCGGCGGCCACGGAGTCCAGCGACGTCGACACGACCACCGTGCCGTCCGACGCCCCCACCTCCGCCCAGCACCGCTCACTCGCGGTCCGCGCGTCCACGAAGCGCACGTCCGCGCCCTGCGCGTCCCGCAGCGGCACACCCGCGTAGGCGGGCACGCCGACGGCGGCGGCGACACCGGGGACGACCTCGAAGGGGATGCCCTCGGCGGCGCAGGCGAGCATCTCGGCGCCCGCGTCGCCGTCGAGCCCGGGGTCGCCGCTGACCGCACGGACGACCCGCTTGCCGCCCCGCGCGGCCTCCATGACAAGATTGGTCGCATCCCTCAACACGGGGACCCCGGCGGCCATTGACGCCTCGTCAACGACCGCCAGCTCCGGCGTGCTCACGCCCGCCCGGGCATGGCCGCGTACGACGTCGAGCACATGCGGCTCGGCGATGAGGACGTCAGCGCCCGACAGGGCCTCGACGGCGCGCAGTGTCAGCAGCCCCGGATCTCCGGGCCCCGCGCCCAGGAACGTGACGTGCCCGCACGCGGAGAACGCGGAGGAAGCCTTGGATGCAGTGATGGGGCTCAAAGTGCTCGCTCCCCCATAAGACCGGCCGCACCCTTGGCGAGCATCTCGGACGCGAGCTCGCGACCGAGCGCGACAGCGTCGCCGTGCGACGTGGGTACGGGACCGGTGGTGGACAACTGCACCAGCGTGGAGCCGTCGGTCGTGCCGACGACGCCCCGCAGGCGCATCTCATGAACAACCTGCCCATCGGCCTGGGGGTCCCCCCACTCGAGCGGAGCCGAGAGTGGGAGAAGGTCGGCCAGGGCACCCACGGGTGCGCTGCAGCCGGCCTCCAGGGCGGCGAGCAGGGACCGCTCGGCGGTCACGGCGGCCCGGGTGTACGGGTCGTCGAGCTCGGCGAGCGCGGCGGCGAGGCCGGCGTCGGCCGCCGTGCACTCGACCGCCAGGGCTCCCTGGCCGGGAGCGGGCAGAACGGTGTCGACCGACAGGAAGTCGGTGACCTCGTCACCCCGTCCGATGCGGTTGAGCCCGGCGGCGGCGAGTACCACCGCGTCGAGCTCCCCGTTGCGGACGTAGCCGATGCGCGTGTCGACGTTCCCCCGGATGGCGACGCACTCGATCTCCATGCCGTGGGCGCGGGCGTACGCGTTGAGCTGCGCCATGCGCCGCGGCGAGCCGGTGCCCACGCGGGCTCCGGCCGGAAGCTCTTCGAACCGCAGGCCGTCCCGGGCGACGAGCACGTCGCGCGGGTCCTCGCGCCGCGGGATGGCGGCGAGCACGAGGTCGTCGGGCTGCGCGGTGGGCAGGTCCTTCAGCGAGTGCACCGCGAAGTCGACCTCGCCGGCGAGCAGCGCGTCGCGCAGCGCCGTGACGAAGACGCCGGTGCCGCCGATCTGCGCGAGGTTCTCGCGGGAGGTGTCACCGTACGTGGTGATCTCCACGAGCTCCACGGGGCGCCCGGTCAGCCGCCCGACCGCGTCGGCGACGTGCCCGGACTGGGCCATGGCGAGCTTGCTGCGCCTGGTCCCGAGCCGCAAAGCCCTCTCGGTCTGCTGGGCCCTCTCGGTCATACTCGCCCTCGGTTCTTGTGATCGGCGTCGTTCACGTCGGCCCGGCTGACGGAGGCGACCGTCTCCGGGTCGAGGTCGAAGAGTGTGCGCAGCGCGTCCGCGTACCCGGCGCCGCCGGGCTCGCTGGCGAGCTGCTTGACCCGTACGGTCGGCGCGTGGAGGAGCTTGTCCACGACGCGGCGCACGGTCTGGGTGATCTCGGCGCGCTGCTTGTCGTCGAGGCCGGGCAGCCGCCCTTCGAGCCGGGTCATCTCCCCCGCGACGACGTCGGCGGCCATGGTGCGCAGCGCGACGACGGTGGGGGTGATGTGCGCGGCGCGCTGGGCGGCGCCGAAGGCGGCGACCTCGTCGGCGACGATGCCGCGCACCTGGTCCACGTCGGCGGCCATCGGCGCGTCGGCCGAGGCGTCGGCGAGCGACTCGATGTCGACGAGCCGGACGCCGGCGATCCGGTGCGCGGCGGCGTCGATGTCGCGGGGCATGGCGAGGTCGAGCAGCGCCAGCGGCGCGGTGCGGCCGGCCATCGCGCTCTCGACGGCGACGCCCGTCAGGACCAGCCCGGTGGCGCCGGTG
Organism: Streptomyces sp. NPDC016309; assembly: GCF_043077235.1. NCBI lineage: Bacteria > Bacillati > Actinomycetota > Actinomycetes > Kitasatosporales > Streptomycetaceae > Streptomyces > Streptomyces sp. NPDC016309. Next base: position 998,620 of record NZ_JBIBSG010000001.1, read on the forward strand.
CAGGACACGACCATGTCCGCACGTGTCAGTTCTTCGCTGACGGCGGTCATGGACACCGCGCTCGCGGCCACGCCGGTGCCGCCGGGCTCGGTGAGGATCTGTACGAGCCGTTCGGCGCGCTCCGGGGTCCGGTTGGCGACGACGATCTCGCCGGCCCCGGCCCGCGCGAGCGTGGCGGCCGCCAGCGAGGACATCGAGCCGGCGCCGATGACGAGCGCCCGCTTGCCCTCGGCCCAGGCGGCGACGTCGCCGCCGGCGGCGAGCTGCTCCAGCCCGAAGGTGACGAGCGACTGGCCGGCCCGGTCGATCCCGGTCTCGGTGTGGGCCCGCTTGCCGACCCGCAGCGCCTGCTGGAAGAGGTCGTTCAGCAGCCGCCCGGCGGTGTGGAGCTCCTGGCCGCGCGCGAGGGCGTCCTTGATCTGCCCGAGGATCTGGCCCTCGCCGACGACCATGGAGTCGAGCCCGCAGGCCACCGAGAACAGGTGGTGGACGGCGCGGTCCTCGTAGTGCACGTACAGGTAGGGGGTGAGCTCCTCGAGCCCGACCCCGCTGTGCTGGGCGAGCAGGGTGGACAGCTCGGCGACGCCCGCGTGGAACTTGTCCACGTCGGCGTACAGCTCGATGCGGTTGCAGGTGGCCAGGACGGCGGCCTCGGTGGCCGGTTCGGCGGCGAGGGTGTCCTGGAGCAGCTTGGCGCGCGTGTCGGCGTCGAGGGAGGCCCGCTCCAGCACGCTGACGGGGGCGCTGCGGTGGCTGAGACCGACGACGAGGAGGCTCATGCCGGCATCACGGCGGGCATGTCCCCGTCAGGTCCCTTCCGGCTCTCGGCCTCGGCGGCGGCGGCCGCCGCGGCGGCGTCGCGCACGGCGGGCGGCAGGACCGCCTCGGCGCCCGCGCCGGGTTCCTCGCCGGCCTTGCGCTGCTCGTGGAAGGCGAGGATCTGGAGCTCGATGGAGAGGTCGACCTTGCGCACGTCCACGCCGTCCGGGACGGAGAGCACGGTGGGCGCGAAGTTCAGGATGGAGGTGACGCCCGCGGCCACGAGCCGGTCGCAGACCTGCTGGGCGGCGCCGGCGGGCGTGGCGATGACACCGATGGAGACGCCGTTCTCGGCGACGATCTTCTCGAGGTCGTCGATGAACTGGACGGGCATGCCGGCGACCGGCCTGCCGACCATCGAGGGGTCGGCGTCGATCAGCGCGGCGACACGGAAGCCCCGGGAGGCGAACCCGCCGTAGTTGGCGAGGGCGGCGCCGAGGTTACCGATGCCGACCATCACGATCGGCCAGTCCTGGGTGAGCCCGAGCTCGCGGGAGATCTGGTAGACGAGGTACTCGACGTCGTAGCCCACGCCACGGGTCCCGTACGAGCCGAGGTACGAGAAGTCCTTGCGCAGCTTCGCGGAGTTGACCCCCGCCGCCGCCGCGAGCTCCTCGGAGGAGACCGTGGGTACGGAGCGCTCCGACAGTGCGGTGAGCGCCCGCAGGTACAGCGGAAGCCTGGCGACGGTGGCCTCGGGGATTCCTCGGCTACGGGTCGCCGGTCGGTGTGTTCGGCCAGTTGCCACGGTGCTCCTGCGGGATGAGCGGGGCTGTAGGCGGCCATACGTACCAAGACCGCCCCGTCGACAGCAGGCTATGTCTTTGTGAACGCGTGCACAAAGATGGTGTCCATTTTGTCCGGGCAAAGTGACCGGGCTCACGCGAATCGATCGCGCCATCCCGGAACCGGGGCGCGCCTCGGTCCGTTCACGTGCCGAAGGGGACAAAGCGGTACACACTCCTCATGACCACGCCCCCGAAGCGCAACAAAACGCTCACGATGGTAACCGCCTTTCCCGGTCACCCCACCCGGCTCAGCCCTCCAGGGCCCGCCGCAGCCGCCCCGCGTCCACCTTCCAGAACGTGTGCTGCTCCCCGTCCACCAGGACCACCGGGACCTGCTCCCAGTACGCCCGGTGCAGTTCCTCGTCCTGGAGGATGTCCTTCTCCTCCCACCGCGCGCCCGTCTGCGCGCAGACCTCCTCGACCACCGCCCGCGCGTCGTCGCACAGGTGGCACCCGGGCTTCCCGATGAGGGTCACCGTCCGCGGACCGGCCTTCTTCTTCGTACGTCCGAACATGCACCCCATTCTGCGCCCGCGTCACTCGAGCGCCCCATGAAGTTCACGCCATGGCGTCCCCCCACGGGTCGGGGAGGACCGAACACAGTGGCTATGCTCACGGCATGGCCGCACCGGGATGGCTCACTCCTCACAGGCGTTCCGCCACCGCGCGCAGCGTGCTGGCGGGCGAAGCGTCGGCCGAGGCCGCCCGCAAGACCTCGCAGCCGGCACCCGAACCCCAGTTCCCCGTCCACGGCGACGAGCACGCCGCCGCGTTTTTCGACCTCGACAACACCGTGATGCAGGGCGCGGCGATCTTCCACTTCGGCCGCGGGCTGTACAAGAGGAAGTTCTTCCAGCGCCGCGAACTCGCCCGGTTCGCCTGGCAGCAGGCCTGGTTCCGGCTCGCCGGCGTCGAGGACCCCGAGCACATGCAGGACGCCCGCGACAGCGCCCTGTCCATCGTCAAGGGCCACCGCGTGTCCGAGCTGATGACCATCGGCGAGGAGATCTACGACGAGTACATGGCCGACCGCATCTGGCCCGGCACCCGCGCCCTCGCCCAGGCCCACCTCGACGCCGGACAGCGGGTCTGGCTCGTCACCGCCGCCCCCGTCGAGACGGCCACCATCATCGCCCGCCGCCTGGGCCTGACCGGGGCGCTCGGCACGGTGGCCGAGTCGGTGGACGGCGTCTACACCGGCAAGCTCGTCGGCGAGCCCCTGCACGGCCCGGCCAAGGCCGAGGCGGTCCGCGCGCTGGCCGCCGCCGAGGGCCTGGACCTGTCGCGCTGCGCCGCCTACAGCGACAGCCACAACGACATCCCCATGCTGTCCCTGGTGGGCCACCCGTACGCCATCAACCCGGACGCCAAGCTCCGCAGGTACGCGCGCGACCGGGAATGGCGGCTGCGCGACTACCGCACCGGCCGCAAGGCCGCCAAGGTCGGCATCCCGGCCGCCGCGGGCGTCGGCGCCCTGGCCGGCGGCACGGCCGCCGCGGTGGCCCTCCACCGCCGCCGCCGCTGACCCACGGCACACCCCCGGCCCGGCCGCCGCCCCGGCACGCCCGAACCGGGCCTCTTACCCCCCTTCGGCGCGCGCCAGTCGCCCCGCGCGCACTCGGCCACAAGAGATCTCGCAGCCAAACACTTCTCGAAGTAATCCGATCAATACCTGATCACCAAGTGCGACTTGATCAGCCGCGTAGACGCAAGAGAAGCGACTGAATCGATGATTTGAGCAACTCGGCGTAGCGCTCCCTGCACTAAGCGTTATTCTCCTCAGACGCATACGAGACCCCCGTCCGTCGCTACGACGGGTGAAAGGTTCCGTACTGCACGTGATGGAAGCTCTGCCTCTGGGAGTCCCGTGTACCCACACGTCGGGGTTGACGCCTCGGGCCTGGCTACGCTCCGCGCGACGGTCATCGACCATCTGCGCGGCTTCGTCCCCACCGCGTACGCCGTCCCGGCCTTCGCCTCACCGGCACCCGCCGGTCCTTGCTATGCCCTCGCCGACGGCGGTGCAGCCGTCGGGAGACGCGGCGGCCGGAGCGGTTCGGGTACCTCGACCACCGCCCGCCGGCCCTCCGCCGACAGCGACAGCGCGCGCATGATGGAGCTGGTCGAGCGGGCCCAGGCCGGCGAGGCCGACGCCTTCGGCCGTCTGTACGACCAGTACAGCGACACCGTCTACCGCTACATCTACTACCGCGTCGGCGGGAAGGCGACGGCCGAGGACCTGACCAGTGAGACGTTCCTGCGCGCCCTGCGCCGCATCTCCACCTTCACCTGGCAGGGGCGCGACTTCGGCGCCTGGCTGGTCACCATCGCTCGCAACCTGGTCGCCGACCACTTCAAATCGAGCCGGTTCCGACTGGAAGTGACCACCGGCGAAATGCTCGACGCCAACGAGGTGGAGCGCAGCCCGGAGGACTCGGTCCTGGAGTCCCTCTCCAACGCGGCCCTGCTGGAGGCGGTCCGCAAGCTCAACCCCCAGCAGCAGGAGTGCGTGACCCTGCGCTTCCTCCAGGGCCTGTCCGTCGCGGAGACCGCCCGCGTCATGGGCAAGAACGAAGGTGCGATCAAGACCCTCCAGTACCGGGCGGTCCGCACCCTGGCGCGTCTGCTCCCCGAAGACGCCCGCTGACCCTGTCCACCTCAACTCACCGTCGGTGACGCCTCGATGACGCGCTGGTCCGATCATCTTTCGTGCGTAACCCAAGTGCCGAGCCGCTCGTTGTGCGGGATGCAGGCTCCCTGTGGTCGCACCCTGGCCCCAGCCACTCACTCATTCGTGTGGATGTGCTCAAGGTGTGCAACCTTCCGGACCCCCCGGGGAGTCGACCGTCATGACGAGAGGAGGTGCCGCCAGTGATCGCGAACGTATCGGCGCACCGGCGGGCGAACGCCTTCGCCCAGGCCCTGGAAGAGCAGGCGGCCGAGCAGCCCGAGGCATCGGTCGAACCGACCGAGCAGGGCCGGCTGTTGGCCCTGGCGAACGGTCTCGCCGATCTGCCGAAGCCGGAGTTGGACCCCGAGGTGAAGGTGGTGCAGCGAGCGCAGCTCGTCGCCGCCATGGAGGCGATGTTCGCCGAGGGGAGCGCGTCCGCGGGCCCTACGGTGCCGGAGCAGCGGGCGGCGACCGGGCGGGGCGCCCACCGCGCCACCGCGCTCCGGAAGTTGCGGCCCCGCTCCCGCTGGTCGAAGGGGCTCGCCGCCGGCGGGCTCACGGTCGGGGTGGCGGCGGGCGCGTTCAGCGGAGTGGCCGCTGCCAGTTCCGACGCCCTCCCCGGTGACTCGCTGTACGGGCTGAAGCGCGGGATGGAAGACCTCAAGCTCGGTATGGCCGACGACGACGCCGACCGGGGCGGGATCTACCTCGACCAGGCCTCCACCCGGCTCAGCGAGGCCCGCCGCCTCATGGAGCGCGGGAGATCCGGGGCACTGGACCACGAGTCCCTGGGCGAAATCCGGCGGGCGCTCAACGGTATGAAGCACGACGCCGCCGAGGGCCACCGGCTGCTCCGCCTGGCGTACGAGCGGGACGGCGCCATCGCCCCGATGGCCACGCTCAACTCGTTCGCCCGCAGCCACCGCGAGGCCTGGAACGGGCTGCGCGACCGGCTGCCCGTCCAGCTCACCGACGTACGGGACGAGGTGAGCGACGTCTTCGACGCCATAGACGAAGAGGTCGGACCGCTCCGCTCCCAGCTACCGCAGCCCCCGGAGCGGAGCGACGGCCGGGGATCCGGCCGCCCCGGCGCCACCAAGGACTCCTCCGGCACCGGGCCGTCCCACCAGGCCCCGTCCAGCCCGGAGAGCCGGCCCTCCGGCAGCAGCGGCAAACCCGGCCCCTCCGGCTCCGGGAGCGGCACGGCGAAGGACGACGGCCTGCTCGGCGGCAACACCGGCGGCCTGCTCGAACCGGACCCGACGACGCCCCCGTCGGCTACCGGCAGCGGTGGCGGCGGCCAGCCGACGCAGTCGCCGGCCCCGGACGTCACCATCCCGCCGATCCTCCCGGGCATCATCCCGGGCCTGGGCATCGACGAGGAAGACGCCGGCTAGACAGCGGGACGGGTGGGCGCCCCTCTCCGGAGGGCACCCACCCGTCCCCACGGCAGCCGCCGGCGCGGCACCGTCAGAAGAAGACCGACCGCCGCTGCACCAGCAGCTTGTACAGCGTGTGCTGGATCTGCTCCCGCACCTGGTCCGTCAGGTTGAACATCAGCATCGGATCCTCCGCCGCCTCCGGCGGGAACCCGTCCGTCGGAATGGGCTCACCGAACTGGATGGTCCACTTCGTCGGCAGCGGCAGCGCCCCGAGCGGCCCCAGCCAGGGGAACGTCGGAGTGACGGGGAAGTACGGGATGCCCAGCACCCGCGCGAGGGTCTTCACGTTGCCGATCATCGGGTAGATCTCCTCGGCCCCCACGATCGAGCACGGCACGATCGGCACGCCGGCCCGCAGCGCGGTCGACACGAACCCGCCCCGGCCGAACCGCTGGAGCTTGTAGCGCTCGCTGAACGGCTTCCCGATGCCCTTGAAGCCCTCCGGCATCACTCCGACGACCTCGCCGCGCTGGAGCAGCCGCTCCGCGTCCTCCGCGCACGCCAGCGTGTGCCCCGCCTTGCGGGCCAGCTCGTTGACGACCGGCAGCATGAACACGAGGTCCGCGGCCAGCAGCCGCAGGTGCCGCCCGGCCGGGTGGTTGTCGTGCACGGCGACCTGCATCATCAGCCCGTCCAGCGGCAGCACGCCCGAGTGGTTCGCCACCACCAGCGCCCCGCCCTCGGACGGGATGTTCTCGATGCCCTTCACCTCGACGCGGAAGTAGTTCTCGTACAGCGGCCGCAGCAGTGACATCAGGACCTGGTCGGTCAGCTCCTCGTCGTAGCCGAACTCGTCGACCTCGTACTCGCCGGTGACCCGCCGCCGCAGGAACGCCAGCCCGCCCGCGATCCGCCGCTCCCAGTCGCCGCGTGCCGCGCCGCCGCTCTCCCCGCCCCTCCCGCCGGCCGTCTCCCCGCGCGCCTCCTCCGGGCCGTCCGGGGCCGCCGCGGAGGCCGTCCCGGCCGCCTGGGGGCCCGGCAGCGGGCTCACGGCCCCCTCGCCGTTCCGCCGCCGCGTGCCGCCCAGGAGGGGCCGCCGGCGTCCCGGCCGGGGGGTGGCCGCGCCACCGCGTGACCGGTCGTCGTCGAACGGAATGACCTTGGCGTCCGCCATCGCTGAATCGCGCTCCCTCATCCGGCGCTGTGAGTCGTCTTCGCCGCGCCGCCGCCGGGGGCCGCGAGCGGCAGCCGGGACGCGGCGACCCGGTCGACCGCCCCCGCGAGGACCTCCGGCGGCAGCAGGCCGGGCCCGCGGCTCCGGGCGAAGTCCGCGAAGGCCCCGGCGGTCGTGTACGTCGGCTCGAACCCGAGCGTCTCGCGCATCTGCACGGTGCTGACCACCCGACCGTGCGTCAGGAGCCGGATCTGCTCGGGTGAGAAGTCCGTCACACCGAGCGTACGCAAGGCCGTGCCGACCCAGGTGACCGCCGGCAGCAGTACCGGCACCGTGGGCCGCCCCAGCCGCCGCGAGCACTGGGAGAGCGTCAGCACCCCGTCCCCGGCCACGTTGAAGGTGCCGCTGTTGAGGGTGCCGCGCCGCGGCTCCCGCGCGGCGATCCGCAGCACCTCGACCACGTCGTCCTCGTGCACGAACTGGAGCCGCGGGTCGTAGCCGAACACCGTCGGCAGTACGGGCAGCGACAGGTACTCGGCGAGCGGCGAGTCCGCGGTGGGTCCCAGGATGTTGGCGAACCGCAGCACGCACACGGCCACATCGGGCCTGCGGCGCGCGAAGCCACGGACGTACCCCTCCACCTCGACGGCGTCCTTGGCGAAGCCTCCGCTCGGCAGGGACTTGGGCGGGGTGGTCTCCAGGAAGACGGCCGGGTCGCGGGGCGCCGAGCCGTAGACGCTCGTACTGGACTTCACCACCAGGCGGCTGACCGTCGGAGACTTCTGGCACGCCCCGAGGAGCTGCATGGTGCCGATGACGTTGGTCTCCTTGACCGCCGTCCGGCCGCCGCTGCCCAGCGGGGTCCCGGTGACGTCCATGTGGACGACCGTGTCGACCCCGTACTCCGCCAGGACCCGCCCTATGGCGGGCTGCCGGATGTCGGCACGGACGAACTCCGCGTCACCCAGCCCGTGCGGGGGCGGAACGGCGTCCACGCCGATCACCCGCTCCACGCCGGGATCGCGCTGGACACGGCGGACGAACCTGCCGCCCAGCCGCCGGGCCACGCCGGTGACGAGCACGACCTTCCCCAAGATCAGCGCCTTCCGTTCGGTCCTCGCCTCTGCGCCACCGTAGCGGGTGAATGATGCGCTGTAATGACCGCCGCACCCCTGGGGGCGGCACGGGTGCCCGGGAAACACCGTGGCCCTCCCGCCGGAAACCGGTGGGAGGGCCACGATCTGCGCACGTACAGCCGCCGCTTACTTCTTGTTGCGACGCTGCACGCGGGTGCGCTTGAGCAGCTTGCGGTGCTTCTTCTTGGCCATCCGCTTGCGCCGCTTCTTGATAACAGAGCCCACGACTACCCTCGCTCACTTCTCGGAACACCCCCGCTATGAGCGGGGATCTCGGTGCGGGGCGTCTGGGCCCACACGACCTACGTCGGCCTAGCCTACCGGCCGGAGCGCCGAGCTTGTAATCCGAGGGGTACGTGGGACCCCGTCGGGGACCGCTAGGCGGTCTCCACCCCCACGAAGGACTCCCGGAGGTACTCGTGAACCGCTTGCTCCGGAACCCGGAACGACCTGCCCACCCGGATCGCCGGCAGATGACCGCTGTGCACCAAGCGGTACACGGTCATCTTCGACACTCGCATCACCGAGGCGACTTCCGCCACGGTCAGGAACTTGACCTCGTTGAGAGGCCTCTCGCCAGCAGCAGCCATGACCCACCTGTACCTTCCGCCCACAACGCCCACCGGCTTCCCCTCCGGTGACTCTTCGTCGCGGTGCGCTCACTCACCAGACTAGGGGCGGGTGATACGAGTGGGGAAGAGGAGCTACCACCGGCCGCCTACTGTGACAGACACGCCCGATTGAGTACATAGCGAGTAAGCGGTCGGTAGTAATCGGACCGCACAGCGTCATCGATCGGGACGGCCACGGACACCCGTCCCTCGGCCTCCCCGACGAACAGCGCGGGGTCGTCCGTGTCGGCGAGGCCGACGGCCTCGATACCGAGCTGACCTGCTCCGCAGACCCATCCGTGGTCCCCCACGACGAGCTCCGGGAGCGGCCCGCCGACCTCCGCGAGACCCTCCAGGGCGGCCCTCACCGGGAGGGGTGAATGGGTGTGTGCGCCGGTCTCACAACCGGCGCCTTCACGTCCTGGTTCCCGCACCAACGCGACTCCCCGTACGTAGTCGAGACTGTACGTACGTACGCCGAACCGGGTCGTTATGTCGACACATCGCCCCTTCGCGGGTGTGAGAACGAGACATCCGGCCGCCGACAAAGCGTCTGCGAGCCCGGCGTAGAAGCCGAGCAGCCGGTGCGGATGCCCGGTCCCGAGCAGCACCGGGGCCCGCCGCCGGGCCGCCTCGCCCAGCCGCGCGGCGAACGCGCCCAGCGCGCTCAGCGTCCGTTCCGGGTCGATGGCGTCCGGTCCCGAGCGGTACGCGGGGTCGCCGGACACCCCGCACTTGGCCGCCATCAGCCGTAACAGCTCCCGCTCGTCCCACGCCCACCGGGGATCGAGCCCGAGCGTCACCCGGGGGTCCCGGACCGCGAACAGGCGATAGCTCCGCAGACTGGCCTCGCGCGACGTGGCGACCGGCCCGGCCAGCCCGGCCGCCAGCAAATGCGCGCGCAGCGCACCGGTACTCAACACCCTGCCGATGCTGCCGCAGCCCGCCCCCCGGGGAGCCGGAACGGGGCGGACACCCCACAGTTGGCGTAACCGCGCCCACGGAGCCGGCCGGGCGGCTCGCTGGGGGGTGTCTCGCCTGATCGGCGAGACACCCCCTATGGCAGCAGCCCCCGCAGCGGGAACGCCGCCCGGCGCGCCGCCAGCACCGCCTGGTCCAGCCGGTCCGCCGGGTCGTACCCCTCGTCCCAGCCGCGCCACGACACCGGCCACCGCCCGTCGGTCATCCGCCCCGGCGCGAGCTGCCGCGTCCGCGCGTACACCTCGTCCCGCCACGACGACGGCACCACCGACTCCGGCTCCACCGGCGCACCCGCCGCGATGCCCACCAGGTGCGTCCACGACCGCGGTACGACGTCGACCACCGCGTAACCGCCGCCGCCCAGGGCCACCCACCGCCCCTCCGCGTACGTGTGCGCCAGGTCGTGACAGGCAGCCTGGACCGCCCGCTGGGCGTCCAGCGACACCGCCAGATGGGCCAGCGGGTCCTCGAAGTGCGTGTCCGCCCCGTGCTGCGTCACCAGCACCTGGGGCCGGAAGTCCGCCAGCAGTTCGGGCACCACCGCGTGGAACGCCCGCAGCCAGCCCGCGTCCCCGGTACCCGCCGGCAGTGCCACGTTCACCGCGCCGCCCTCGGCCGGCCCCGGCGCGCCCGTCTCCTCCGGCCACCCGGTCCCCGGGAACAGCGTGCGCGGGTGCTCGTGCAGCGAGACGGTCAGCACCCGCGGGTCCTCCCAGAACGCCGCCTGCACACCGTCCCCGTGGTGCACGTCCACGTCCACGTACGCCACCCGCTCGGCGCCCAGCTCCAGCAGCCGGGCGATCGCCAGCGAGGCGTCGTTGTAGATGCAGAAGCCCGCCGCCGAGCCGGGCATCGCGTGGTGCAGCCCGCCCGCGAAGTTCACCGCGTGCGCGGCCTCGCCGCGCCACACCGCCTCCGCGGCGCCCACCGACTGCCCCGCGATCAGCGCCGACGCCTCGTGCATCCCCGCGAACGCCGGGTCGTCCATCGTGCCCAGCCCGTACGCCTGGTCCGCCGCCCGCGGATCCGCCGACGCCGCCCGCACGGCCGCCACGTAGTCCTCGCGATGCACCAGCCGCAGCGTCGAGTCCCCGGCCGGCTTGGCGGCGGTCACCTCGACGGACCGATCCAGCCCGTACGCCCGCACCAACCCCATGGTCAGTGCCAGGCGCACCGGGTCCATCGGGTGCCCGGCCCCGAAGTCGTACCCGGTCAGTGCGTCATCCCACATCAACAGTGCGCGGCCGCTCATGCCCGCCACCGTATCGGTCCGGTTCAGCGCTGAACGACCGGGCGTACCGCAGCGTCACCAGCACCAGGACCAGCGGCACCAGCATCGCCCCGCGGTAGCTCCACGCGTCCCCGAGCGCGCCCACCAGTGGCGAGCCGACCAGGAACCCGACGTAGTTGAAGACGTTCAGCCGCGCGACCTCCGCGTCACCCCGCGCCGCCGCGAACGTCTGCGGCACCAGCACGCTCAGCCCGAGCCCCAGCACGGTGAAGCCCGCCACCCCGGCCCACGCCCCCGGCGCCCCGGCCACCACCCCGAACCCGGCAGCCGCCAGCACCGCCCCGCCCCGCACCACGGCCCCCGCCCCGAACCGCCGCACCCCGAGGTCCCCCACGGTCCGCCCCAACAGGGTCGTGACCATATAGGCGTTGTACGGAACGGTCGCCAGCTCCTCCGACCCGCCCAGCACATCCGTCAGGTACTTCGCGCTCCAGTTCGACACCGTGGAGTCGCCGATGTACGCGAAGGTCATCACCAGGCACAGCGGCATCAACAGCCCCGTCGAACGGCCCCTGGAGCCCCCTTCGACGCCCTGGGGGCCCGCCACGTACCACCGGCTCGCCAGCAGCGCCGCCGGCAGCACCACCACGACCACCGACAGGTACGACCACCCCAGCCCCACCCGCCAGTGCACCGCCGCCCACGCGAGCGACGCCCCGACGATCCCGCCCAGGCTGTACGCGGCGTGGAACCCGAGCATGATGCTGCGTCCGTACGCGCGCTGGAGGCTCACCCCCAGCATGTTCATCGAGGCATCGAGCGCCCCCACGGCCAGACCGAACACGCCCAGCGCCACGGCCACGTGCCACAGCCGCTCCCCCGCCCCCACCCCCAGGAGGGCCAGCAGCACCACCGGCTGCGCCCACCGGAGCACCACGCCCGGCGCCAGCCGCCGCACCAGCTTCCCGGCGAGCACGCTCCCCACACCGGCGAGCACCGGAACGGCCGCCAGGAACACCGGCAGCAGCGCGTCGGACATCCCGTACCGGTCCTGGACGGCCGGGATGCGTGTCACCAGGACCGCGAAGGTCACCCCCTGCACGAAGAAGGAGACCGCCAGCGAACCCCGCCCACGCCTCAACCGCGCATCCGTCATGGCGGCACAGCGTAGGGGCGCTCACCCGCCCCTGGACAGATCACTCACGCGAGCAGACCGAGCAACTCGCCCATGTCGTCGAAGGAGCCGTTCACCCCGGCCAGGTTCCCGGCCGGCGTCATCGCCGTGAACCCGTACACGTCCATCCCGGCCGCCCGGGCCGCCCGTACGCCGAGCGGGCTGTCCTCGACGACCACGCACCGCTCGGGCGCCACGCCCATCTTCTCGGCGGCGTGCAGGAAGAGGTCCGGCGCCGGCTTCCCCCTTCCCACGTCCTCCGCGCTGAAGACCGCGCCCGCCGGGAACCAGCGGTCCAGCCCGGTCTTCCGGTGCCCCACCCGGATCCGCTCATGGCTCCCCGAGGACGCCACGCAGTACGGCACCCCGTCGGCGGTGAGCTTCTCCAGCACCTCCGGTACGCCGGCCACCACGTCCAGCTCCCGCGCGAAAGCGGCGAACACCCGTGCGTGGAAGACCTCGTCGAAGTCGTCCGGCAACCGCTGCCCGGTCCGCTCCGCCACCAGGTCGTGCACCCGGTGCACGGCACCCCCCATGTAGTCCCGGAGGGAGTCCTCGTACGAGGTGGGATGCCCGAGCTCGGTCAGGTACGCGGCCAGGATGGCGTTGGACAGCGGCTCGCTGTCGACGAGTACACCGTCGTTGTCGAAGATGACCAGTTCATAGCGCATGCCCTGACTGTAAACGCAGAAAAGCCCCGCACCAGAAGGTGCGGGGCTTTCCCACAATAATTGTTCGGCGGCGTCCTACTCTCCCACAGGGTCCCCCCTGCAGTACCATCGGCGCTGAAAGGCTTAGCTTCCGGGTTCGGAATGTAACCGGGCGTTTCCCTAACGCTATGACCACCGAAACACTATGAAGATGTCGAACTACAACCAGCCACCCCAGAGGGGTGTGGGAGTTCGTTACTTCAGAACTAACACAGTGGACGCGAGCAACTGAGGACAAGCCCTCGGCCTATTAGTACCGGTCAACTCCACCCATTACTGGGCTTCCATATCCGGCCTATCAACCCAGTCGTCTACTGGGAGCCTTACCCTCTCAAGGAGGTGGGAATACTCATCTCGAAGCAGGCTTCCCGCTTAGATGCTTTCAGCGGTTATCCCTCCCGAACGTAGCCAACCAGCCATGCCCTTGGCAG